>NZ_FMDF01000094.1 GCF_900091955.1 Streptomyces sp. Ncost-T10-10d | reverse complement strand
CCCCTCTGTCACCCATCCCCGCATCTCGGGGGAACCTCAAGGTCCAACGCGGACCCGCTCTACCAGCAGGCCCGCACCGAATGCGGCGGATACGACACCTGCGTCACCGAACGCACCCACAAGCTGCGCAAGCAGAACGCGAAGGCGATCGCCCAGTCGACGAAGAAGGCGCACAGGTCCAACGCGGACCCGCTCTACCAGCAGGCCCGCACCGAATGCGGCGGATACGACACCTGCGTCACCGAACGCACCCACAAGCTCAGGGCCCAGAAGAAGACCACCACCACGACCACGACGCGTACCGAGCAGCACAACCAGTCTCAGAAGAAGACGAAGACCCCGGACTACTGGGGCAAGGGGGGCGTCAGGGCCTCGGCTGCATGAGCCTGCGGACCGACGCTTGCGCCTGGGACTGAGCACCACGTGGCTGGCGGCGGGTCGACCCGGAACTACCCGCCGCCAGCTTCGTCGTCCACGGCAGCCGGGTCGCGCAGCGGCCGCAGGCGGCCCTCGGGCCGGGAAGAGGTGAAGGCGTGGGCCGCGATCCCCGAACCCCTGTCGGCGACCGCATCGTCCTGACGCGGTCGGTTCGGCACTCCGCCGCTAACTCCCCGCGGGCTTCAGTGCCCGCAGCCGGCCATGGGGGTGTCGAGGTATTTCCAGGTCTGGGGCCCGACCTGGCCGTCGGCCTTGAGGCCGCTACAGCGTTGGACGGCACGTACGGCGGTGTCGGTGCTGCCCCCGAAGTTGCCGTCGACGGTGAGCGTGTAGTCGTAGTTGTTGTTCAGCAGCCACTGGATCTGTTTCACCTTCGAGCCGACCATGCCCTTGGCCATGGTCTGGTTGCGGTCCCAGTTGTAGCGGCAGTTGGCTCGGCCGGCGGCGCCGGGCGCGGCGGACGGGCAGGGCGGTGGCGAGAGCCGCGATGGTGATGCCGCGCACGGCGGGTGCGAGCGCGATGGAGCCTCGAATCCCCGCCTCGGACATCACGGGCGCTCCCCGCTCGCCCCGCCGCGGCTGGAAGCCGAACTGGTCGATCTGTGCGGGGTTCGCTCCGAGTTGGTCAGCGGTGGGCGGCGCTCAGGAGGGCCGTGACGGTCGCAGTCTCTTTGCCGGTCAGGGTAGCGATGCGATCAACGGGGAGGTGGAGGTCGTCGTGCATGAGGGCAACATCGCCTTTCTGGTTGGTACGGGTGCCCGTGCGGCCGACGACGTAAGAGGTATGAAGATTCCACGCGTAGGCCGCTGGGCTAGGTCTGGCCACAGCGGTGGTCCAGTTGGCAGCGACGAGGCCAAAGGTGTGGGACACGGCCACCGGGACCTCGTCTGCGGGTAGACGGGCTGCCGTGTAGGCGAGATAGCTGGCGTGGCGCAGGTCGTAGAAGGCACGGAACGCGGCGGACAGCACGACAACGGAAGCAGCCGCGCGGGAACCCTTCATGGTCTTTCCTTCCGGTGCGGGTTGAGGATCAGCCGAAGGCTTCCGCGGAGGCCGACGACTCCTTCGCCTCGTTGGTCGCGTATGCGGCCCGCCACAGGGGACGGATGCCGGTGGGACGGCTCATCAGCGCGAGCGAGAGGGGCCGGACCACGGTCCACTCCGGTACGCCGGGGCCGTCGAAGGCGCGCTTGATGTCCGGGAGGGTCAGGAGTCCGCCACTGGAGTCGCGCAAAGTCTCGCCTCCCGGGTCGGCGCAGGACAGGTGAAGTGCCCGGAGATAGGTGCGGAAGTAGGCGACGGCGTTGTCCAGCTGGAGGGAGGTGGGAGCGACGCAGCCCATGGCGGTCTCCCACAGAGGGCGGAGGATGGTGGGTGACACGGCGCACTGCTCGGTGAGCTGCTTGACATGGCTCCAGGAGGCTGGGCGCTCGCCGGAGAGCAGGCGTGAGATGTAGGAGGAGGAGACATCGAGTTGTGTGGCGAGATGGTTCTGGGTGAGGCCGCTGCGACGTTGGATGAACGACAGCGCGGCGGCCAGGCGCTGTCGTGAGGAGCGGAGGTCCCGGCCGGCGGGTGAGGCATCCGCGGCCCCGTGCGTTGTGGGAAGCGCGGCTACGGGGCGGACTCGTTCTGCGAGCCGACGGTCGATGATGTCGTAGGTGAGCTTCCTGCGGAGGCGCTCTGAACTGAGGTTCAGGTGCTGGGCGAGTTCCTGGGCGCTCTCGCCCTGGCGGCGGGCCGACAACCGCTGCTTCGAGGTCACTGCACAGGCGGATCAGCACCTCCCGCACAGCGGGGGAACCTCAGCCTGGGCCGGCGCCTGGCCGCCCACCACATCCCCGTCCGGCCAGCCCGCACCACCGCACTGGTTCAGCTCGCCGAGGACCTGCCGCCGGCCGTCCTCACACCACTGCTCGGACTCCACGCTGTCACCGCCGAGCAGTGGCGACGCCGAGCGGCAACCGACTGGACCCCTACCTCGAAGCCCGTCACACCGCCCAACAACAGCCCGCTCAGGGGCTGGCCCCCTTGTGACGCGGTCAACTCGGCGGGCCGACCGGCCTTCGGGTTGCGCCAGGTAGATCTTCAGAACGGGGGCTCCTCGCTCCAGGCGGTGGTCGACCCCGTGCCGACGGCGGTCAGGAGCTGTCCGCCCTGGCCCTGGGATCCGTTGGGGCTCCGGAGTCTCCTACGCCGTCTCGCAGGGGCCGCGCATCCGGGTTCCCGTTCTGTGGTCGATGCGACATCCGTCAGGACGGTACTGCGGTGGGCTCGGTCTCGGCCGTGTTGCGGGAGGCGCGGCAGCGCTCGGTGTCGAGGGCGCCGCGGCGGTGATGGCTTGGTGGTAGGTGTAGTCGTCAGGAGTGCTGTCAGGCGCCCACGTGCAGATGGGCCGCCCAGAGAGTGGGTGCCAAGGGGAATTGGTCTCTGGTCTCCCGGACGGCTGAGTGCAGGGCCGTCGCGGCCCGGTCGGCGTCCAGGACCCCGTTGTGCCGCAGGTGGCTGTAGAAGCGTTCGGCCATATCCGGGGCGTGGGCATCACTGATCTCCCAGAGAGTGCCGACAACGTGGCGGAACCCCGCGAGTTGGCAGGCCGATGCGAGGTGGACCGTCTCGTCGAGCAGGTCCGTGCGGGCGGACAGGGCGGTGCTGCACGCCGAGAGGTAGACGAGCCGGGCGTTGTCCAGGTCCATCCGGGCCAGGCTCGCGACGGTGAGAGCGTCGACGCTGTGGTCGTCGAGCAGGAGTCGGCTCTGCGAGGGGTCGGTGGTGTCCGTGGTGCCGTGGCAGGCGAAGTGCACAATGGAGCTGTGCGGCAGATGGGCGAGGACGTTGGTCTTGACAGGGCGGTCGAGCGGCGCTGCTCCTGCCCCGGAGGGGCCGTTTGAGACCAGCAGGCGCGCGTCGGGCAGCAGAGCTCGGACCTTGGCGACCTCTTCCAGAACGTGGGGAAGCCGGGCTCCGGACCCGGGAGGCTCAGGGGCGGCCACGAGCAACGGCCGGAGGGGCACGGGGGCCGACGGTCCGGCGGCCCGACGGGCATGGCGCAGAGCCCGCACGGTGGGGCTGTAGGAGGACACGACCCGGTCCATGACCGTGCGGCGCAGGGGATCACCTGCCGGATCGTGATGGTGTCCGGCAGCATGGAGCGGGAGCAAGCTCATCAGCCCGCCCGGAATCCACCACAGCCTAGGCCAGCCCTTCCCGTAGTCGGTGGCGGAGCGCAGGCCGAGGGTCTGGAGTACGGGTTCGGCGACGGCGTCCCAGATCCACTCCAGCACGCCGTGCATCTCCCGCTGCGCCGCTCGCCGCTTCCGGGAGCCTTGGCGCGGGTCGCTCGCAGCACGCAGGGCTTCGTAGCAGGCAGCGACCTGGTCGGCGACCTGGCTCCGGGAGACCATGGGCAGCTCGACCACGGTCACACCTGAGGGCGTCAGCAGCAGCGCGTCTCCACGGGTCTCTGTGACGTTCAGTACCACCAGGGGGCCCTGGGCGGATTCCGCGATCAGTTCCTGCGCCGAGGGAAGTCGGCAGAAGGACGCGAACCCGTCGAGCGCCCTGATCCGGGCCAGGGTCTCCGTGAACTCGGAGTCCGCCTGGTTGCGCCTGGTCTGTGCGGCTCCGGTGACCTGTGGAACAGGGCCGTCCCCGTTCCCGGTCACGTGCTGGTCGAGAGCGTCGAGTCGGTCGCGGAGCTGTACGAACGTTTCGGCGAGATCGGGCCGTACCTCCCTCAGGGCGGTGAGGTCGCTGCGAACTTCCAGCGCGTGGCTGAGGAGCACGCCCCGGCCGGCCTCCAGCAGCCGGGCCGCTCGCACCCCGCTCTCCTTCCGGGCGATGCGGGGATCCTTCAACGCGCTGGCAGCGGCGTCGGCGCCCAGACCGGCGAACTGGCCCAGCGCGTATTGCTGGTCGGTACGGTCGAGTCGGCGAGGCGACACCTGCGGCAGCAGGCGCACAGCCGCCTCCAGAAGATCGGCGGCGCGGCCGGACCTGTCGGAACCGAGCAGCACGGCCGCGTTCTGCGCGCCGAGGATGCGGTCGGACGGCGGTGACGAGGCCGCATCAGCCGCTTCCGCGAACGCCTCGATCGCGGAGACGCGACCGGTCGAGCCGTGCCGTACCAGGGCTTGGCCTAGGCCCAACAGGCGGCGGGCGCGGTCGGGGTCGTCCCCCGGAGTGAGCCTTACGGCCTTGGTGCCTGCTCGGATGGCCTCGTTCCGTACTCGGCGTCGGTGTTCAAGGTCGTACTGCAGTGTCAGGGCGTCGCAGAGTGTTCCCAGGATGCGGGCTTGCTGGCCGGAAGTGTTCGAGCCGAGGGCGTTTGCGCCCTGCAGGGCATTGGTGGCGTTGGCCAGGTCGGCCCGATCGCGGGATATCAGATAGCGCTGCAGCAGTGCGTTTCCGTAGTTGAGGAGGAACATCCCCAGCCGGGGGTCGTGGAGCGCGTCCGCGAGTGCCGTGCCCGCCGCAAAGATCGCCTCGTCCAGGTCCTCGGGGTTTCCCCGTCGCCGGAACCGGAGCATAAGGCCGTTACCGAGGGAGGTGAGGACATCGGTCCGCAGGCGTGGGTCCGGCGTGGCACCCGCAGCCTCACGGAGGATGCCGAGGGCAGTGTCGAGATCGGTTGATGTGCCCAGATGTTCGAACCGGAGCAGAAGAGCGATCCCGAGGGTGGTGTGGGCGGTTGCCCGAGCGGGCGTGCCGATCCGGGTGTCGGCCACTGCCTCCCATCCGAAGCCGATGGCTTCATCCAGGCTCGCGGCGTCACCGGTTCGTTTGAAGTGGGTCGTCAGGGATGTGGCCTGTGCGGAGAGGACCTCGGGTCTGAGGCCCGTCGGCAGCGGGAACGCGAGGGCCTGCCGTCCGTACTGCAGGGCCAGGTCCAGGTCCGCCGAGTGGCCGCTACGGCGGGATCGGATCGCGTACGCCATAGCGAGGTTGTGCAGGAAGCCGCCGCGGAACAGGTGCCCGTCGGGGAGAGCGACGAGGGCATCGAGCTGGCGTGCGATGCTCGCGTCGAGGTCGTCGGGGACTCCCCGCAGCTCGTAGCGTGCGCGCAGGAGCGTGCCGAGGTTGCTGAGGAGCGACGCCCTTGCGTAGCCCTCCTCGGTTCCCAGGCGCGAGGCCCGTCGGATGAGGTCGATCGCGTGGTCCAGGTCTGCCGGATCCCGCCAGCGCTGGTAGCGCGCCCAGAGGGCGCTGCCGACGCCCGCGAGATGGTCGGCATGGCCGGGTGCGCTCTCGTCGCTCGTCCGCAGGGCGGCCTGTGCGAGTTCCACGGCGACCTCCAGATGGTTCTGATCGCCCGACTGCTCGTACATTGCCAGGAACATGTGGCGGAGCTCGGCCAGGAGGCTACTTCGCTCCGGTCCGGGCGGCAGGGTCTCCAGTCTGCTGAGCATCTCGGCAGCGGACTGCCCGCGCATGATCTGGACGGTCTCGTCGAACTTGTCCCTGGAGCCGGACAGTTCGTAGTCGAGGCCCAGTGCCGTGTTCAGCTCCGCCCGGTAACGGGCGCGGTCGGAACTGTCGGTCGGGGCGGACTCCAGGATGCGCTGCCACAGTTCCACTGAGGCCTGTGTTGCCTGGGGAGAGCCGTGGCCCGCGGCTTGCTCCAGCAGCCGCTCGGCGGCGGGAACCGCATGCTCCGCGACCGTCGGCATCAGGGGTTCGGGAATGCCGTCAAGACCTGCGAGGAAGCAGGCTACGAACGCCTGGACGGCTGCAGCCCGCTCATGGCGGCTCTGGGGCTCGGGGAGCAGCGAGCTGCGAAGCCAGTACAGCCAACCCAGCGCGAAGTGTCCCAACACGTCGTCACTGTCATGGAGGGCGGCGGTCAGCCCGAGCGCCTCCGAGAGGGCCTCCGGCTCCAGCACCAGGGATAGGTTCTGCTCGGCTCGGGCACGGTTCAGGCGGGACTCCACCGCCGCCCGGTTCTCGTCCGCTCTCGTCATGCGCCCTCCCGCATCCAAGAAGATGGCTGCGCACCAACTTGCTTCTATGGAAAGGTACTTGAAGATATTGGGTAGTGCTGCTGTATTCGAGGGGGGCGGGTATGGACGTGACCCGGCAGGAAGCGGACGGTCTGGCTCGTGTCTGCCAGGACCTGGACGACATCCGCGAGACCTGTGTGGAGGCGTACGGCGACGACAGCGCGGTGGAGCGCCTGCTGGCCGCGGTCGTGGCTCATCAGGACATCCGCACGCCCCTGCAAGAGCTCGACGCCGCGCTGGTCCAAGCCGGGGACGTGCTGGGCGTCCTGCAGCATGGAACCCGGGGCCTGGAACTTCCTGGCGCCGACGGAGGGCCGCTGGAGCTGGTCTACCGCTGCCCGCTGAACCTGTGCTCCGCCCGTCTCCGCTGGCCGCAGCCGCCCGCCGCCCGCCGCTGTTCCATCTCCGGGACGGGCATGTCGCCGAAGTCTCTCTAGCGGTGGGCAACGTGTTGACCGAACTGGGCAAGAAACTGGCCGAGCGCTGGGCCACCCTCCTCGTGCTGCCTGGTGCCCTCTACCTGGGTACCGCCGCGGCGGCCCGCACCCTCGGCCACCGGCGAGCCCTGGACGTCGAGCGGCTCGTCGAACAGATCAGCTCCTGGGCCGGAGCCCCCGCCGCGACGCAGACGGGAAAGCAGATGGTCCTCGTTGCGGGCGTGCTGCTGGGCTCTGCCGCAGCCGGATTGGCTGCCCAGGCCCTCGGATCGGTGGTCGAGCGCATCTCGCTTGCCGCAGCATGGCGGTCCTGGCCAGCCCCGTTCCACCAAGTCGCCGAATGGCGGATTCGCGTTCGGCGGCGGCGATGGGAGGACGCACACGGCGCCTACCACCGTCTGCGGGACCTGGCCGAGAACGAGGGCAGCGCATCGGCGGAAGCCACCCGACAGCGCCTCGCCGCGTACCGTGCCCGTGTCCGTATCGCCCTGGAGGCGCCGAACCGGCCGACCTGGAGCGGAGACCGAGCCCACGCGGCGACCGTGCGGCTGGCTCGCGACCGGCGGCTCCACCTGCCCACGGTCTGGCCGCACCTGTGGCTGTTCATGCCCGAGACCGCGCGCCTCGAGATCACGGAGGCTCGGCAGGCCTTGTCCCGCGCCTGTGCACTGGGCGGCTGGGCCGTGCTCTACTCGCTGCTCGCGTTCTGGTGGTGGCCCGCTGCTTTGCTCGGCGCTGCCATCGCTGCCACCTCCTGGCACCGGGTGCGCTCATGCGTCGACACGGACTCCCTCCTCCGCGAGACCGCCGCCGACCTCTATGCCGCAGATCTCGCCAGACACCTCGGAATCGATGTCACCGGTCCCCTCTCCGCGGAGGCCGGCGACGAACTGACCCAGCACCTTCACACCGAGCCGGAACCCCCCGGCTCTCCCAGCGACTGAGTGCCGGATGGGCCCCGGAATCCGGGGCCGGTTCTCTCCCGCGTCTCACAGTCGCCATGCCACCGTCGGCCGACGCTCTGCGGCCGCGTCGGAGCAGGTAGCACAACCCGCTGGAAGAGCTCCCATAACTCGTCCGGCACCATGTGCTCCACCATCGTCACTGGTTCAGGCTACTGACCGACCCAAATGAGATGATTTCTGGATCAATGAATGCGAACCGGCGAAAATGGTTGGGTCTTCAGGCGATCACTTGAACGGAATCCGGCTTGGGGAACGGCATCATGTCCCAGCCTGAGGGCCAACCTCGTTCGGGCCTTGACCCCTGATGTTGGACACACGAGACACTGGATCCTGAGGATCTGAGAACGGACATCTCGTGGTCATGAAGAACTACCCGCCGCAGTTCAAGGCGGACGCGGTCGCGCTGTACGAGTCGCGGCCCGAAGCGACGATCAGGTCGGTCGCCGCCGATCTGGGGATCAACCCGGAGACCCTGCGGAACTGGGTTCGGGCGGCCGGAGCAAGCCGCCCCCGGGGACGCCGAGCTCAGGAACCGTCCCAGCCGCCGGCCCCGCTGGGGGCTGAGAACGCAGCCTTGCGGAAGAAGGTTCGCGAGCTGGAGGAGGAACGCGAGATCCTGCGCAAAGCGGCGAAGTATTTCGCCGGGGAGACGCGCTGGTGAGGATCCGTCAGTAAATTACTGACGGCTCCTGAACCGCTTCCAGTTCGTCGCCGACCACCAGCGCCGTTACGGCGTGAAGCGGCCCTCGCGGGCGGACCGGCAGGACCCCGCTGAGGGGCGGGGCGGGTGGTGCGGCGGGCGACCGGCTTCGTGGGCAGGGGTGGTGACTGGCGGGACGCGTCGATCGTGTCCGTCACCGCCAGGGCGTGCGGGGCGCTGGCCTTCGTCGCGTCCCTCGCGGTGCCACCCAGCCACCCGCGCGGCGACGATGCGTACCGAGTCCTGGTGCGCCACACCTACGGGTGCGCGGCCTGCCCGACCGCGGTCCGCCTCACCCGTGCGTGGAGGGGGGCCCGCCGATGATGTGCGACCGCTGCCACCAGCCCGTGACCCGCGAGGAGTTGAAGCCGTACGACGTGCCCGGAGCGTCGGGCCCCGGCATCACGATCTACGTGCACAAGCGTCCATGCGCCCTGCCCGTCTCGGCCCAGCCGCAAACATACCCGCAGCGCAGGCCCTGATCTCCCGCCCGCGACTGACGCCGATCGGTCGCGGGCGGGGCACTTTCTCGGTCAGCCGCTCGCGTGCCGCCCAGGGACGGCGTGTGCGCGCTTCGGCGACAACCGTGACGGTTGGGGGCTCACCTGCGGGCGGCCCGCCGCCGGGTCATCCGCCCCTTAGCCGAGTGGTCCGTGCTCCGTGAGGCACGTCGGGAGGCCGCGCTAGGCCGATACAGCGCCAACTCGGCTTCCGCCAAGCGCAACGACGTCCGACCGCGCAGTGACCGCTTCTGTCAGCCTCCGTTTCCGGTGCTGACTGTACCCACGGCATGGCTCAGCACGAAGTCGCGCGCCAGGCGTGCGGCCTGCTCACGGGCCTCGAAGGTGATGCCGTGCCGAGTACGCGGCAGGATCACCAGACGTGCGCCAGGGATCTCCGATGCCATGAGTTCGGCGACCTGAGCGCGGACGATGGGGTCCTCCGCGCCATGCAGCACGAGAGTAGGAGCCGTGATTTCATGCAGCCGGGCAGTGCAGTCGTGGTTCTGAATCGCTGTCATGCGGCGTGCGTCGGCGTCTACGGAACGCCCCCGCAGGGCGCGCTCGGTGTCGGCGACGAGCTGCGGGTCGTTCGCCTGCCCCTCGGGTGTGAGGAGCAGGTCCAGCACGAACTGCGCCCGCGTGTCCGGCCTCATGGCGACGATGCGGTCACCAAGGCTCTCGGTCATGGTCCAGCTCGGGGTGGCGCCTGACAGTATGAGAGACGCGACCCGCTGGGGGTAGTGGATCGCCAGGTGCATGGCGATCGCTCCGCCGTACGATACTCCCATAACATGCGCGCGCTCAAATCCCAGCGCGGCAAGGAAGTCGGCGCAGTCAGCAGCTTGCCGAACGATGTCGTACGGCTCGGGCCCGTTGAGTGTGTCGCCGGTGTCACGCTGGTCGAAGCTGATGGCCAGGATTCCAGCGCCTAACAGGGGGCGGAAGGCATCAAACTGCCCCTTATGGCTCTCCCCGCCATGCAACAGAACCAGCGGCTCACCCTGGCCGGACTCAACGTAGGCAATATCGATGTCACCGACTTTGACGTGCTGAAACCCCTCAGAACTCACGCGCTCACCTCCACAGGCGTGCATCCATCGCCTCGGCGAAGACGGGATCGGCACAGGACGGCGGGCTCGCTGCCACCGAGCGGTGGGAACGCTCGATCATCTGGTCACTCACTCTCCGATCGCCTCAAAGCTGAGTACAGCATGGGAACCGGGTATCGCCCAGTCGCTGGTTCACCTCTGCCCCGACCACTACTCCACAAACGAACCATTGGCTCGTTGGCCGGTATAGCCGCACCCGCACGAGGGCGTTGTCAACTTGTTCGGGGCGGGGGTGTTGAGGGCGTGGTGGGGCCGGGTGGAGGCCTGATGGTCAGGCTGCCGCGGGCAGGTCGGCGGTGCCGGTGACCTGGTTCCAGACGGTGAAGCAGGTGGTCATCTCGGCGCGGTACTCGGACGCGGCCATCAGATGTCGGCGGGGTCGGAAGTGGGGCGAGATCTGGCTGAGGGCGGTGGCGGTCATCCGGTGGCGGCGAGGCCGGAAGTGCGGTGAGATCTGACTGAACGCGGACAGGAACCTCTGGGTTCTGCCGACTGCGCGGAAGCCCTTCATCGCGCGTTCGCGCTGCCTCGTCGGCTGATGGGAGTTCTCCGCACGGTTGTTGAGGCTCTTGTGGGAACGGTGATCGACCGAGGACATCAACTCTCTGTGGGCGACGCCGTAGGAGCGGAGCTTGTCGGTGACCAGCACCCTGGGTGTCCTCCGCTGCTTTTTCATCAGCTTGGCCATGAACCGCTTTGCGGCCTTCGCGTCCCGCTTGGACTGCAGCAGGGTGTCGAGGACAGTGCCGTCCTGGTCCACGGCCCGCCACGGGTAGTGCCGCACCCCGTTGATCTTCAGGAACACCTCGTCCAGGTGCCACTTGTCGCCGGCCTGAGGCCGGCGGCGGCGCAGGGCAGCCGCGTACCGGGGGCCGAACCGGTCGCACCACCGGCGGATCGCCTCATGGGAGACGGTGATCCCGCGGGCCAGAAGCAGCCCCTCGACTTCGCGGAAGGAGAGCGGGAAGCGGTGGTACAGCCACACCGCGTGGGAGATGACCTCCGCCGGGAACCGGAACCCCTCCTTACGACACTCCGTGCGCTCATGAGCACGCCTGCATCCGCTGCCCCATGTTGAGCATCAACCCGAAGATGGCCCCCCGCCTCGACGAACTGGAGGAAGACCTGATTGCACGCCGCCAACGGGCTGTCCAGGAAGACTGGCGAGGCGAGATCGAAGGGCGCGACCTCACGCTCACCTTCCTACGGGGCAAGCGCGAGCAGGCCCGCCGTATCGCGCGAAGCGGCCCGGTCTCCCTCGGCCTTCCCGTAGTCCCTCACCAGAAGCCTCAGGTCACACCAGAGTGATCAGCGCCAGGCTGAACTGGTTTTTTCACATCTGGTACAGGAGGGCCGGCGTCGAGCATGCCTGGCTCCGAAATTGCCGGCCATCAGCAGGGGTTGGCGGTGTCAGCGGACTCGCCCGGTGAGACGAGGCCTGTCTCGTAGGCGAGGACGACGGCCTGGGCCCGGTCGCGCAGGGTCAGTTTGGCGAAGATCCGGGCCACGTGGGTCTTCACTGTCGCCTCGCTGAGCGTCAGTTTCTGTGCCAGTTCCGTATTGGAAAGACCCCGGCCCATGAGCGTCAGCACCTCGCGCTCGCGCGGCGTCAGTGCGGCCAGGTCTCGGTGGACGGCCGGGGTTGCGAGGCCCGAACCGGTTCTGGGGGCGCTGGGGGCGAAGCGCTCCACCAGGCGGCGGGTGATCGAGGGTGCGAGTAGGGCGTCACCGGTATCGACCAGGCGTACGGCGGCGGCCAGATGGGCCGGGGTGACGTCCTTGAGCAGGAATCCGCTGGCTCCGGCGGCGAGGGCGGCGTAGACGTAGTGGTCGAGGTCGAAGGTGGTCAGCATGATCACCCGGCAGTCCGGGGCCTGCGCGAGTATGCGGCGGGCGGCTTCCAGGCCGTCCATGGCGGGCATCCGGATGTCCATCAGTACGACGTCGGGCCGCAGCCTCCGCACAGTGGCCACGGCCTCGGCTCCGTCGCCGGCTTCGCCCACCACGTCGATGCCGCGGGCGGTCAGGATCAGGCGGAAGCCGGTGCGGACCAGCTCCTGGTCGTCGGCGATCACGACGCGAGGGGCGGATTCGGTGTGCGTCGTCATGGCCGGTCCAGCGGGATCCGGGCGCGGACGCGGTAGCCGCCGCCGAGGCGGCGGCGGGCGTCCAGGTCGCCGCCGTAGAGGGCGACCCGCTCCCGCAGGCCGAGCAGCCCGCGTCCCGTTCCGTCCGCCTGGCCCGGGACCGGCTCTCTCCGCGCGGGTCGGCTGTCCGACAGGATGCTCGGTCCGCTGTTCAGCACCTCGACTCGCAGGTAGTGGTCCGCGTATCGCACCATCACCTCGGCTTTCGCCCCGTCCCCGTGTTTGAGGGCATTGGTCAGGGCCTCCTGGATGATCCGGTAGGCGGTGACATCGATCCCGGTCGGCAGCGGGCGCGGCTCACCCGAGATCCGCATCTCCACGGGCAGGCCGGCAAAGGCGATCCGGTCGATCAGCGGGCTGAGTCGGCTCAAGCTCGGCTGCGGTGACAGGTCCACACCGTAGGGCTCGTCCTCGCCGTTCTGCGCGGGTGCCAGCAGGCCGAGCAGGTGTCGCAGCTCGGTCATCGTGTTCCGCCCGGCGGTCTCGACGGCGCTCAAGGCAGCCGCAGCCTCGTCCGGCATCGTTGCCAGCACCTCGCGGGCGGCCCCGGCCTGGACCACCATGAGGCTCACGTTGTGGCTGACGATGTCGTGGAGCTCGGTGGCGATCCTGGCCCGCTCGGCGTCGACCGCGGTCCGCGTCGCGCTCTCGCGCTCCCGCTCCAGCAGCCAGCCGCGCTCCTCGATGGCCGCCTGGTACAGCCGCCGCGCCCGGACCACCGCCACGCATAGACACCCGGCGGCGCCAACTGCCGCCGCCAGGGCGATGACCAGCCAGATCGTCCCGGATCCCCACACCGGATCATCTTCGCAGCTGCATGACGCGCCCCACATCAGCCCCCGGATGCAGCTCCATACATCCCTGGGATGACCTGCCCGGACGGATACATCCCGGGGGCGACGCCCCGTCCGCGGACTCCGTCCTAGGTTCGAGCCATGACAACTGATCACGACGGTGCCCGGCAAGTGGTGGTGCGGCTGGACGGCGTGCACAAGGAGTACGGCGACGCGAAGGCCCTGGACGGCCTGTCGCTGGAGATCAGGGCGGGGGACGCGGTTGCCGTGATGGGCCCCTCCGGCTGCGGCAAGTCCACCTTGCTCAACATGGTGGCCGGCCTGGACCGGCCGACCTCGGGCACAGTCGAGGTGCATGGTCATGACCTCGGGAAACTGAACGAGACCGGCTTGGCGCTGTTCCGGCGGCGGAACGTCGGCATGATCTTCCAGTTCTTCAACCTCATCGACGATCTGCCCGTGCTGGACAATGTGGCGCTGGCCGCGCAGCTGACCGGCACCCCGGCCCGGCAGGCGCGCCACCGTGCCCTGGAGCTCCTGGACGAACTCGGTGTCGCCGAGCGCCGGAACAACTATCCGGCGACGCTCAGCGGCGGCGAGCGCCAACGGGTCGCCGTCGCACGGGCGTTGATGAACCGCCCGGCACTGCTGCTTGCCGACGAGCCTACCGGCGCCCTCGACAGCCGGTCGGGCGAACAGGTGATGGATCTGCTGATCGACCTCAACCAGATCGGCCAGACCCTGTTGATCGTCACCCACGACCCGCAGCTGGCCACCCGCTGCGCCAGCCGGCTGATCGAAGTCGCCGACGGCCGGGTCGCCCGCGAGAGCACGCTGGAGGCGACCGCGTGAGCGCCGTATGGAGAGCCTCGCGCGCGGCCGTGAAGCGCCGCCGGCTCCAGACCTTCGTCATCGGGCTCGTCGTGCTCTGCTCCACCACGACCGTCCTGCTCGCGCTGGCGCTGCTGAGCGCCGCCTCGGGCCCCTTCGACAAGGCCTACGCCGCACAGCGCGGTGCCCATACGGTGGCGACCTTCGACACCACGAAGGTCTCGCAGGAGCAGTTGGCGCGGACCGCCCGGCAGCCCGGGGTGGAAACCGCAGCCGGACCGTTCGGGCAGGCCGTCGTCGGCATCCCCAAGGACTGGCTCTGGATGGCGGGCGGCACCCTCACCGTGGTGGGCCGGGCCGATCCAGCAGGCCCCGTAGACCGGATCGAACTCCTTGAGGGCCACTGGGCCACCGCACCCGGCGAGATCGTCGTCAACTGGCCCCCCCAGGGCTCCCCCGGCACCGCGCCCCTCGGCACCAAGCTGGAGACCCCCGGCGGAGCGACGCTGACCGTCGTCGGATTCGCCACCAGCATGAGCAAGTCGGCGAGCGCCTGGGTCTCGCCCGAGCAGATGGCCGCACTGCACCCGACCTCCGCCCAAATGCTGTACCGCTTCACGGACTCCTCCACGGAGGACCAGCTGAGCGCCTCGCTGGCACGGGCCACCACGGGACTGCCCAAGGAGTCGCTGACCGGCGCACAGACCTACCTCACCCTCAAGCAGGCCTTCTCCGCGCTGGCCGACTCCTACCTCCCGTTCATGACGCTCTTCGGCATCCTCGGCCTGCTCGTCTCCACCCTGATCGTCGGCAACGTGGTCAGCGGGGCGGTCGTCTCGGGATACCGGCACATCGGGGTGCTCAAGGCCCTGGGCTTCACCCCGAACCAGGTCGTCGCCGTCTACCTGACGATGCTCTCCGTGCCGGCGGTGGTGGGCTGCGTGCTGGGAACACTGGCCGGCAACGCGCTGGCCGGGCCGATCCTGAAGGTCGCGTTCACCGGCATCGACGTGGGCCGGGCCTCGGTCGGCGACATCAGCCCGTGGGTGTCCGTGGCCTGCCTCGTGGGCATGCCCGCCCTCGTCCTGCTGGCCGCGCTGGTCCCCGCCCTGCGCGCCCACCGGCTGCCCGCCGCACGGGCGATCAGCGCGGGCGGCGCGCCGCAGGCCGGGCGCGGGCTGCGCGTCCAGCGGATACTCGGCGCCACCCGGCTGCCGCGCCCGGTCAGTCTGGGCCTCGGCCAGCCATTCGCCCGCCCCAGCCGCACCCTGCTGACCATGGCGGCCATCGTCCTCGGGGTCACCACAGTGACCCTGTCGACCGGACTGACCAGCACCATGGTGGCGTACGGCAAGGTCGGGCGGGAGGACGGAGGCGCCAGGGTCCACGTGACGACCGGGGGGTCGGGCAACGACCGGACCCCGCCCCGGCTCGATGACCTGCAGATCGAGAAACGGCTGCGGTCTCTGCCGGGTGCGGAGGGGGTACGGGCCCGCGCGCTGTCCCAGGTGAACATGGCCGGGCAGACCCAGCCCGTCTTCGCCGACTTCTACCGCGGCGACGATTCCTTGTACGACCACACCATCGTCAAGGGCCGGGCGCCAGCCACGGCGGGCGAGATCGTGGCCGGGCCGGCGTTCCTGAGCCAGCGCGGGCTGAAGATCAGTGACCGAGTCACGCTGGAGCTGAACGGCAGGAAGATCACCGCGACCGTCGTGGGTCAGCTCATTGAGGGCAACGCCCGGGCCCTGGAGGCCACTTGGCAGGCCCTCACCCCACTCGCGCCGGACGCCCACGCCACCGAGTACACGGTGCGGCTCGCCCCCGGCGCCGACGCGCGCGCCTACGCCGAGGCGGTCGAGGCAATTGACCCGGGCCTGCGCGCGTCGGTGCTGGACTCGGGGAACGCCGGCACCGCCACCGTCGTCACCTTCTCTACGGTGTTCACGGTGCTGCTTACCCTCGTCGCATCGCTCGGTGTCTTCAACACCGTCCTGCTGAACACCCGTGAACGGCGCCGGGACCTGGGCATGCTCAAGTCGATCGGGATGACCCCCCGGCAGGTGGTGGTGATGACGGTGACCTCGGTCGCCGGGCTGGGCGCGGTCGGCGGGCTGCTCGGCATCCCGCTCGGGATCGTGGCGCACCGCATCGTCGTGGACAACGTCGGGGTGGTCGACTTCCCCGAGTACATGAAGGACGTGTGGCACGCACCGCAGCTGGCCTCGATGCTCCTGGCGGGTGTGGCGATCGCAGTCCTCGGCGCCCTGGTCCCGGCCCGGTCGGCGGCCCGGATGACCATCGCCTCGGTGCTGCACACCGAGTAGATCATCTGTCCGCATGGTGCAGAGAAGAGCGAGGACGCTGCCGCCGGCGACCGGGGCGACCATGCCGCGCTCGGTCATCATCATGCTGATCGCGCTGCCGAGTCCGAGCGACTCGCGGCCGTCACGGCGTACGACCTTGCCGGTGCGTCGCTTTGGTTTCTCCTTGTGGGTGGCTCCGTTCTTCTTCGCCGCCTCCCGGGCCACGACCCGGGCCTGGCGCGCGAGGTCGGCCCCGCTCAGCTCGGTCATGCGATCACCGCCCGGCCACCTCGCCGTCCAGCGGGCGCACGGCCAGCTCGGACAGCCGGTCCGTTCACGGCGCGGCGGTCTCGGTCCGGGCGGCGGCCTGCTCACGCAGTTGCTCCAGGCGCGTCGTCAGCAGATACTCAGCGGTGCGCTCCCGGGCGGCGTCGGCGGCCTTCGTCGCGACGGCGATGGCGTCTGCGCCGTTCGGGTTGTACTTGTACCAGCGGCGGCTTCACGGCGACGTTGGACGCGTCCTGCTCCGGGAACGTCATCCGGCTGAGCTCGTGTACTGCCCTGGTCTGCCGTTCGACAGTGAGCCTTTTCCATCTTGATCAGGTGGCGAGTTCGAGTGCGACGACGGCACGGACGACGGCGGTGATCCGGGTAGTGCTGCAGCGGAGCTTCCTCAGGAGGCGCCAGCATTTGAGGGTGGCCATGGCGCGTTCGCCGAGACTGCGGATCTTGGCGTGATCGCGATTGTGACGACGACGCCAGCCGCGCAGGTTCTTGCCCCGGAACGGGACGCGGACAGCTGGGCCTGCACCCTGATACGCCTTGTCAGCCCAGCACTTGACGTCATCAGCGGCGAGAGCGGCGGGAATGCCGTGGGTCCGGGCCGCGGTCAGATCGTGCACGGCTCCGGGTAGCACGTCCGAGGCCCAGATCAGACGGCCGGCTGGATCCGTGAGGACCTGCACGTTCATCCCGTGGTGCTTCTTCTTCCCCGAGTAGTACGGCCTGTCGGCGGCGATGCGGTCGATTGGCAGCACGGTGCCGTCGGGGATCACGTACGCCTTCTTCCGCACCGTCGTCATGGCCTGTTCCAGCGTGGGCGCGAGAGCGGCCAGGAGGTCGACGGCCTCGCGTATGTACCGGTGGACCGTCGCGATCCCAACGCGGAAGCCTGCTGCGAGGCGGGCGTAGGTGTCGCCGCAGCGCAGGTGGGCCAGGACGAGCACGGCCTGCCGGCCACAGGTCAGGCGCCGCCACCGGGAGCCGATCCGACTTCGGTGGCCGGCGAGGAGACCGGATAGGTGCTGCAGAGTGCGGCTGGAGAGATCGATACCGGACGGGTAAACAAGCACGCGTAAGTTCCTGGCAGACTGGTGATCTTGGTCGAAAACTTATCTACCAGGGGCTTCACCCTGTTGTCAGCCCAACAGCGTACTGCTGATGCAGGTTGAAGAGGCTCAATGTCAGTGCCGTGCTGTTCACTTGGCCGCATGGACGCCTCCGCTCTGCGCGCCCGTCTGAACGACGCCTGGCGCGCGCCCGAATTGCACTGCCCGCTGCCCACTCATGGGGCAGGGCATGTCTGTGTGCCCAGTGACGCGGAGGATCTGGCCGCGCTGGAGCGCGTCGCTGCGGACGTGATCGACGGGGCGAGTCTGCCCGTACGTGCGTGGGTCGTGGGGGGTACGGCGGCAGGGGTGCACGACGGTCCGCCGGTGGGCGGGGAGGGTGGGCTTCCCATCGGCGGGGAGAGCGGGCTGCTGGAGCTGCGCGGGTGGGTGCTGGCCGGGCACTGGTTCGGATACGGCGTGATGGCCACCCCCGATGGCCCGCGTCGCGTCGTGATCCTCGCCCGGCGCGCGTTCACCCGCCCGCCCGGTGTCGGATGGGTGGCGTTGCTGCGGGAGGCCACCGGGTGGACGAAACCCGATCGGTGCGGCGTCGACTGGGCCGCGACGGAGGCAGCGCTGTGCACCGCGCTGCCCGGTGACTACAAGGACATTGTCGACGCCTTCGGCGCGGGCAGTTTCGACGAGTACCTGGACCTGCTGGTGCCGGGTGCGCTGGGCATGGATCTGGTCTCCTGGGGCCAGGACATGGAACGGTACGCCGACCTGTACCGGCCATACCCGGTCCACCCCGCGCCTGGCGGCGTGCTCCAATGGGGGACCTCCGAGCAGGAGCTGACCTTCCACTGGCTGACCGGACCGGCCGATCCCGACGACTGGCCGGTTCTGGTGCAGTACCTGGGCGGTGAGTGGCAGCGCTTCGACTGCGGAACCGGCGAATTCGTGCTGCGCCTGCTCACCGACCGCACCTCGCCGTTCGCGTTCCCGCCCTCCGCCGGACCGTTCCCCCACTGGTTCGCTTCATGGGAGCTGCCGGAGCGCTGAGCCCTTTCTAACCCGGATGTCAGCGCCGCTGACCATGCGGCAAAGCGTCTGGGCCGCCGGGACCGACTGCGGATCTGCTGGTCATGACCTCGCTACAGATTGGTGCGTGCAGTCGTCAGCAGCCGAGGAGCAGCACAGGTATGAGGTTGGAAAAGGCTCACTGTGTCTCATGCGGCCACCAGGCACACGCCGACGTCGTTGGAGCAACCAACGTTCTACGGGCCGGGCTGGTCCGTCGCGACGCCAACCAGGCATAGCGAGAAGCCACCCCGTTCACGGGGTGGAGGAGTCACGACCAGGAAAACGCCGTCTGCCCGGACGTTCCGGGCTGGCACGGCCAAGCAGTGATCGGAGGCCACCGAGGTCTGGGCACGCTGCTGGTCATCGACCCCGACCAGTCGTCCCGCACCCACCCGACCGCACCCGCCGAAGCCGACGCGGCCGTTATGCGAAGGCCGGGCGGCATCTGGCGATTGAGCCCCGCTGTCCACGGCGGAGGCTGCCGCCTCCGAGGTGGAGGCAAACAGGCATGCAGGCATGGGCCGATACGACGGCATGGCCGCTTTGGCCAACTTCAAGTGGCGGTTTTCAGCCAACGGTTGCTGGTGGGGCAACCGGGGAGGCTGTGGGGGCTGTCTCGGTTGACCATTGATCAATTACCTTGTGTCGTACGCCAGTCACTGACCTTGAGGGAGCCCCATGTCCACCGCGCAGCAGGTGCCCGACATCCTCTCGCCCGAGTTCGCCGCGGACCCCTACCCGGCGTACCGTCTGATGCGCGACACCGCGCCCCTCATCTGGCACGAGGCCACGCAGAGTTACATCATCTCGCGCTACGAGGACGTCGAGCACGTCTTCAAGGACAAGAACGGCGAGTTCACCACCGACAACTACGACTGGCAGATCGAGCCCGTGCACGGCAAGACGATCCTCCAGCTCAGCGGCCGTGAGCACGCCGTGCGCCGCGCCCTTGTCGCTCCCGCCTTCCGCGGCGCCGACCTCCAGGAGAAGTTCCTCCCCGTCATCGAGCGCAACTCGCGCGAACTGATCGACGCCTTCCGGAACTCCGGCTCCGCCGACCTGGTCAACGACTACGCCACCCGCTTCCCGGTCAATGTGATCGCCGACATGCTGGGCCTCGACAAGGCGGACCACGCGCGCTTCCACCGTTGGTACACGTCCGTCATCGCCTTCCTCGGCAACCTCTCGTGTGACCCCGAGGTGGCCGCGGCGGGCGAGCGGACCCGTGTCGAGTTCGCCGAGTACATGCTGCCGATCATCCGGGAACGCCGCGAGAACCTGGGCGACGACCTGCTGTCCACGCTGTGCGCCGCCGAGGTCGACGGTGTGCGGATGAGCGACGAGGACATCAAGGCGTTCTGCAGCCTGCTGCTCGCAGCCGGCGGCGAGACCACCGACAAGGCGATCGCCAGCATCTTCGCGAACCTGCTGCTCCACCCCGACCAGCTCGCCGCCGTCCGCGCGAACCGCGACCTGATCCCGCGGGCCTTCGCCGAGACCCTGCGGTACACCCCGCCCGTCCACATGATCATGCGGCAGTCCGCGACCGAGGTGAAGCTCAGCGGCGGCACCATACCCGCCGGCGTCACCGTCACCTGCCTGATAGGCGCCGCCAACCGCGACGAGAGCCGCTACCGCGACCCCGACCGCTTCGACATCTTCCGCGACGACTTGACCACCACGACCGCCTTCTCCGCCGCCGCCGACCACCTCGCCTTCGCGCTCGGCCGGCACTTCTGCGTCGGCGCGCTGCTCGCCAAGGCCGAGGTCGAGATCGGCGTCAGCCAGCTGCTGGACGCCATGCCCGACATACGCCTCGCCGACGGCTTCGACCCGGTCGAGGAAGGCGTCTTCACCCGCGGACCGCAGCACCTGCCGGTGCGGTTCACGCCCGTGACGGCCGCCTGACCGTCTTGCCGGCACCACCGCCGAGGTGATGGGCCCCGCCCAGGGGCTCATGTGCCCGCGCTGCCGCACCAACCGGGTGGGCCGGGCTGCCCGCGCGACCGGGCGCCCGCCCTACTGCACCACCGGCGTGAACTGCACCGGCAGCGCGGTCAGCCCCCGCATCCAGATCGACGGACGCCAGGTCAACGTCTCCGGCTCCGCCGACAGCACCAGGTCGGGCAGCCGCTCCAGCAGCGTCTCGACTGCCGTCCGGGCCATCACGTCCGCCAGCAGCGGTGCCGGATAGGGGCAGCGGTGTTCGCCGTTGCTGAACGACAGGTGCGCGGCGTTTTCCGCGCCCACGTGCGCGTCCGGCCAGATCTGCGGATCGGTGTTGGCTGCGGCGAGTCCCAGCACCAGGCAGTCGCCCGCCCGGATCTGCCGCCCGCCCAGCTGGGTGTCCCGAACGGCCCAGCGCCCGATGAAGTTCTGCGTCGGCGTGTCCAGCCACAGCGCCTCGTTGAGCGCCTCGCCCACACTGAGCCGGCCGCCTGACACGTTCACCGCGAACCGTTCGTCCGTCAGCAGCAGCCGCAGTGTGTTGCAGATCCAGTTCGCGGTCGGCTGCTGCGCCGCGGCGATCAGCGAGATCAGGTCCTGGACGATCTCCTCGTCCGTCAGTCCCGCTGGATCCAGCAGCATGCGCGAGGTGACGTCCGGGCCGGGTCTTTCCCGCTTGTCCTTCACCAGCTGCCGCAGCCGCTCGCCCACGCGCCCGTACGCCGCCACCGGGTCGTCGCCCTCCGCCGCGTCCAGTGAGATCCGCAGGTCCTCGACGAGCTGCTGGGTGTCCTCACCCGAGGTCGGCATCCCGCATATCTGCACCACGGCCCGCATCGGCACGGCGTGCGCGTATCCGGTCATCAGCTCCGCCTGCCCGCTGCCCGCGAAGTCGGCGATGAGCCGGTCGGCGATCAGCTGGCAGTTGCGCGCCAGCTCGAACTGATCGACGCGCTCCAGTGCCTGAGTGATCACTCCGGCCCGCCGCCGGTGCTCGTCGCCCTCGGTGAACAGCACCGACGGCTGGTAGCCGACGTACGGCAGCAGCGGCCAGTCCGCCGGGATGTTCTCCCACTGGTTCCAGCGTCGGGAGTCCCGCGCGAACAGCTCGTCGTGGCTGGTCACGTACGTAACCTCGGAATAGCCGAGCACCAGCCAGGCCGGGATGTCCCCGTCGAGCAGCACCGGCGCGACCGCGCCGTGCTCGCGGCGCATCGCGCGGTACAGCTGCGACGGCGTCTGCTGGTACTCGAGCCCCGCCAGGCGCACCGCGTCGGTGTGGGCGGGGCAGCCCGGCGGAGCCGGTTGCGCGGAAGAGGGGTCGGTCATGGTGTCGCCTCCTGGGCCATCGCCCGTTCGTACAGGTGGTCCACGAGGGTGACCAGCACGTCCTTGCCGGACTGCCGGACCCGCGCGTCGCAGTCGAGCATCGGCACGTGCTCGGGCAGCGCGAGCGCCTGGCGGATCTCCTCCAGGGAGTACCGGTGGGTGTCGTCGTCGAACCGATTGACAGCCACCGCGAACGGCGTCTTGTGGTGCTCCAGCCGGTCTATCGCGTACCAGGAGTCGTTCATCCGGCGCGTGTCCACGAGCACCACGGCACCCAGCGTCCCGGAGAACAGCCTGTCCCACAGAAACCAGAAGCGCTCCTGGCCCGGCGCGCCGAAGAGGTACAGCACCATGCGTTCGTTGAGGCTGATCCGCCCGAAGTCGAACGCCACCGTCGTGGTCGTCTTCGTCGAGACCGCACTGGTCTCGTCGACGCCGACGCCGGCCTGCGTCATCACCTCCTCGGTGTTCAGCGGCCGGATCTCGCTCACCGAGCGGACCAGGGTCGTCTTGCCGACACCGAAACCGCCCACGATGACGATCTTCAGGCCGGTCTCCGCCGCGTCGGCCAGTGGCGTGCGGTGGGAGGGCAGCTCAGAGGTTGCGGAGCCCATGGAGCACCTCCTTGAGAAGGGCGGAGTCGGGGAGCGAGGCGACGGACTGCGCCGCGCGCGGGTGGCGGGCGGTGATGCGGCCCATGTCGAGCAGGTCGCCGAGCAGGATTCGCACCACAGTGATGGGCAGTTTCAGCTCCGCGGCGATCTCGACGACAGCCGTGGGGTGTTGGCACAGCTCCAGGATCCGGGCGTGCTCCGACTGCATGCCCGCCGTGGGCCGGCACTCACTGACGATCAGGGTGACCAGGTCGAAGGAGTCGTCGGCGCGGCTCCGGCCAGCCGTGACCGTGTAGAGCCGGTCGGGGTCACCGGTGTCCACGGGCTTGCGCATCACGACGCGGCACTTCCCGGAACGGGCTCTCGGGGCTCGGCGCGCAGGTGCTCGCCGATCTGCTCCACCAAGTCCGTCATCTGATGGCCCACCACGCCGGGGTCGGCGTCCTCCTCGGCGAGGACGGCCAGATGGGCTCCCTCGCCGGCCTCCACGATGAAGAGCAGGCCGCCGTGGAACTCGGTCATGGACTGCCGGACGCCGCCGGTGCCGTCGCCGAACTCCACGGACGCTCCTTGGGCCAGGGCCTGCATGCCGGAGCAGATCGCCGCCAGCTGGTCGCCCTGGTCGAGCGTCAGGTGTTCGGTCCAGCAGAGCTTCAGGCCGTCCCGGGACAGGGCCAGAGCGTGCCGGGTGCCGGGAGTGCGCTCCAGGAGGCTCTGGAGGAGCCAGGTGAGGCTTTTGTCAGTGGTCTGCATGATGGGTGATGGGACGGTGGTGCCGATTGACCGGTCACCGGCCCGTTCCTCCAATCTCAGGAACTCGAGCGGGAAGTGGGCGCCGACGCCCCGGGCGCCGTACGGGAAAGGGGTCGGCGGCTACGGGGCGGCCGGCGGCTCGGACTCGGGCCGGACATCCGGCCCGGCGGTGCCGCCCGCGGACCGGCGCCCGCGGTGGAAGGCGCCGAACCGTGCGCCGGCGTCGCGTGCCAGGCGGTTTCCGTCCGGCGTCTCGGACGCGGCCCCGGACGCGGCCCCGGATGC
>NZ_FMDF01000199.1 GCF_900091955.1 Streptomyces sp. Ncost-T10-10d | reverse complement strand
TTAGACCGACCGGCAAATGGGGGGCGGCGTCGCGGGGCTGGGCACGCGCATCTGCCGCGTTGTCGTCAATCACCATGGCTCCTTCCCCAAGCTCTCGGCTGCGCTCGAGCAGGGGAGACCCCATCTGTCTCAATCCTCCGCCTTGCAGCTGCACGCACCCAGCCCCGCTCCTTCTCCCACCCCCCATGTGCCGGTCGGTCTTACTTCCCGCCTGGTGCTACTTCCTCTGGAACCTCATGTCCCAGTCGCCACGTGTCCACGATCAAGGGGAAGCTTCACGCCTCGGGCTTGCCCGCGCCGCCGGTCGGTCGGGGGCTTGCCCGGGTCAGGTGCGGAAGCACGAGAGCCAGCCGCAGGCCTCATACCCAGGGTGGCCTCACCAACTGCGACAGTCACCGCCAGAACCGCTCCGGCCGGACCGGGGACCGACGTGCACAGACACCCCGGCCGGTACAATTCAGACATATGGACATACGGCGGCGGCTCTCGTTCCGCCAGCATTCCTGGCAGGCCAGTGACGCCCTGCTGGTGATCCCGCTCGCTCTGATCGCAGGCATCGTGCTCGTCGACGCAACGACCGGCCCCGACGTGGCGCTGGGCCCCCTGCTGATCGTGGCTCCCGCGCTCACCGCCTCTTTCGCCGGCCCCCTCCTGACCGCCGTGGTCGGAGCCATCGCCGTGGCGGCCCTGTTCGGCGTCGGCGTAGGGCTCCGCATCCTGACTACGGAGAGCATCGGTGCGCAGATCGTCGCCGTGGTGGTGGTCTCGGCGATCGTGACGGTGTTCCGGTGGCTGCGGGATCGGTACGGTCGTGAGCTGGCGCAGGTGCGGACGGTGTCGGAGGCCACGCAGCGAGCGGTGCTCAGACCGCTGCCGCGGCAGATCGGGCCACTGCGGGTGGCCTCGGTGTACCTCGCGGCGGAGGAACAGGCACAGATCGGCGGCGATCTGTACGCGGCCACCCGCACCTCGGCCGGAACCAGGCTGATCATCGGGGACGCGAGGGGCAAGGGCCTGACCGCGATCGGAGATGCCGCGCTGCTGCTGGGTGCATTCCGGGCGGCCGCACACCGGCAATCCTCCCTGCCCGACCTCATGGCCTACTTGGAGAACAGCGTGTGCTGGAGCATGGTCGAACCCACCGAGTCGGAGCAGGAAGGGGAGTGCTTCATCACCGCCGCAATCGTCGACATCCCCGACACAGGTGAGAGGGTGGAGATGATCAGCTGCGGGCACCCGCCCCCCTTGCTACTACGCGACGGACAGGTCATCGCGCTCGACGCCACCCGCCCCGCGCCGCCACTGGGCCTGGGCGAGCTGACCACACCCCAGTATCAGGTGGACACCTTCGCCCTGCAGCCCGCAGACCTGCTGCTGCTCTACACCGACGGCGTGATAGAAGCCCGGGACTCCGGCAGAGTCTTCTACCCGCTGGCCGAACGTGCAGCCTCCCAGGCACCCGACAGCCCCCGGGCCCTGATCCACCACCTGCGCGCCGACCTTCTGGCCCATGTGGGCGGGCACCTGGACGACGACGCCGCCATGGTCTGCATCCAGCGCACCCCTGCGGGGTCGTCGTAGTCGTGGCCGTAGACCCGGCCGCGCAGCAACTGCTCGTCAAGAGCTTCTCCGGCTGGTGGTCCGTCGGTGTCTTCGACGCTACGGAGTCGTGTCACCGTGGGGGACGGAGAGCGCCATCCGCAGCCAGATGCCGGTTGCCATCAGTTCGGGCACGCCGCGCCGGAGCTCGTCGGCGGTCGGGAGACGGCCATGTGGTTGAACTGCTCTTCATACTCAAAGGTTCAACGACCGCCGAACACTCGGACCGCCGCGTCGATCCGCGCGTGCGTGCTGCACTCGGTCAGCGTCACAACCCGCGCGCACGAACCCGGCCGGGCAGGGCACCGGACTTCTTGTCGCGAACGCTGCATTTCTCCAGCACCTCGGCGACGAGCTCTGGGGTCCCCATCGGGTCACCACCCCCAGCCGCACCTGATCGGACAACCCCACCCACGGATGCATATCGGGTCCAACGTCACCGCAAACTGCTTGCCACACTCGAGCAATGGCCTTGCCCTGGGACACGGTGATGGAACGGCGGGCCCCAGACCCGGACGACGGGCCGCGCTCGACCACTTCATCGCCCGCCGGGTCGAGTACTGCCTGTCTGCCGGCCCTGGTTCGTTCGTTCTAGATCCAGTGCAGTTCCCGTGCCGAGGGCCCAGGCCTCGATGTCGCGGTAGTGGATCGGTCCACGGCTACGGCCGACGTTGCTGCCTACCAGGTGCAGACGTTCGGCAGGCCATCGGCCACCGGTGAACCCGGCGAACCCTTCGGCGATCTCTCCTGCCGAGGATCGATCTCCCCGGCGGGCACGGGCCAACGTCAGATGTGGGCGCAGGGGCCGAACCTCGAATGCGACACCGCAGCCCCTGACCGCGGTACGCACATCGGCGGCAAGCATGTGCAGCTCATCAAGGTCTCCGTCGATTCCGCTCCACAGCACCCGGTCGTCGAAGTTTCCGCTGCCGCGCAGTGCCAAACAGAATGGTTGGTGGTCCGCTGCGAGGCCGGCGAGAGGCGGGCGAAGAAGCGGAACCGTCTCGGCCGGCAGCTCCCCGAGGAACGCCAGGGTGATGTGCCAGTCCTCGATGCGGTTCCACCGCATGTGAGGGTGTGTGTCATAGGCGGGGCGCAGCGCCCGGGCCAGTTCTTCTTTCGCGTGGTCGGGCGGGGCGAGGGCGATGAACACGCGAACGGTCGCGGGCTGATTCTGTTCGTTCACACCGGACTTCGTACCGCATCCGGGTGGTTGACGCGACGGCCCGGGTAATGCGGGAGAGGCGCTCGCGGTCACGATGCCGAGGAAGCTGCTTCCGGCAGGCGGCGTCACGGCCGGGCCGCTGCTGGGCCGGCATCGGCCCCGCCGGAGGGCGCAGCACCTGTCAGCCAGGGAAGGGTGTGGGCTTCGGGTCTGGCACCACCGTCGGCTCCCTGTGCCGGGTGTCGCCGGGGCCGCACGCTCCGGGGTGGCGTGGGCCCCGGTATGAGGGGCAGCAGCCCGGGTCGTCCTGCCACGGACCATGGGCCGCACTTTCTCTGTCCAAGAACCCGGCGGTACCCGCGCGGCCTGCGGAGAACAGCACGACTACGACTGCCCCCGTCCGGGCGGTCTCGGGGCAGCACTTCACCGAGCCGGGCCTCGTGGTCCTGGACGTCACATCGGCCCGCAGGCACAGGCGCAGACGTCCCTCGGGGTCAGCGGTGCGTTCCGATGTCCCCTACTGGTGGCGCTCCTGGACTCGGCGGCCGCGTTCACCGGGCGCCCTGGGATCTCGGGGCTCCCGCGTGAGCGGCTGTGCGTGGCGTCAGCGTGCGAACTTTTCGATGGCCTCCGGGGTGACGGGGGTGAAGAAGTTGACGAGGTTGCCGTCGGGGTCGCGGAACAACAGCGACCGGTTGCCCCAGGGCATCGTGGTGGGCTCGTTGACGAAGTCGGTGACGAAGCCGGCCAGGTTCTGGTGAACGCGGTCCACGTCGTCGACGAGGAACTCGGTGATCACGCTGTGGTTGTCCGCCGGGCGGGCAGAGCCCGGGGCGAACAGCCGGACGGTGCGGGGGCTGGCGATCGCGAGGGTTGCGCCCGCGGTCTTGAGTTCGGCGAAGTCCTCCGTGGCCCGTATCGCCTGCATCCCTGTAGCTCGCTCGTAGAACTCGACGAGGCGTGCGACGTCGCTGGTGATGATGCGGATCGAGACGAAGTCCATGGGAATCTCCTTGGCTGTGTGGAGGCGTGCACGTCGCAGGCTAGGAGAAATAGTGGACAGAATCGGTCCTGTATTCGCGTTAGGCTGCGAACATGCCACGACCCACCGGCCGCGTGCTGACACTCCTGGAGCTGCTGCAGTCGGGCGGCACCCGGACTGTGGCCGAGCTCGCCGACCGTCTCGGCGTCGAAGGGCGCACCGTGCGGCGGTATGTGGACCAGCTGATCGACCTGGACGTGCCCGTGGAGTCGGTGCGCGGCCGCTACGGCGGGTACCGGCTGGCTCCCGGGTACCGCTTGCCTCCGCTCATGCTCAGCGACGACGAGGCGCTGGCCGTGCTGCTCGGCCTGGTCGCCGGCCGCCGGGCAGGGCTGACGACGACGGAGCGCACGGCAAACGAGACGGCGTCAGCGAAGATCCGGCGGGTGCTGCCCAAGCACATCGCCCGCCGGCTCGACACACTCCTGGAAGCTCTCGCCTTCACGGATCAGCCCGCCGAGTTGGACCACCCGGACGCCGGGCTCCTGCTCACCATGGCCGATGCGGTGCGCCACCGCCGACCGGTCTCGATCCGCTACACCGACCGCGACGGACGGCGCAGCGAACGCACACTGCACGCGTACGGGATCGTCGCCCATGCGGGCCGGTGGTACGTGACGGGCAAGGACGCCCAGGTCGGCAAGGACCGAACCTTCCGGCTCGACCGAATCACAGACGCGAGGGCCCTGCCCGGCTCATTCGAAGCGCCGGTGGGTCCCGGTCCGGCACAGCGCGTGTTGTCAGGATTCGCCACGGCCGAGTACCGGCATGAGGTGACGTTGCGGATCCACGGGACAGTTGAGCAGATCCGCGCGCACCTCCCCGCCAGCGTCGCGAGACTGGAGGAGCACGAGCCCGCGGCCGGCCAGGACCCGGCGGCCGAGCACTGGCTGCGCGTCGAGCTACGGGCACAGCAGCTCGACTGGTTGCCTCGGATACTCGCCTCACTCGACCGGCCGTTCGTCATCGAGCGCCCCGATGAACTACGCGACCTCGTCATCGCGCTCGCCGATCGCCTCACGTCCTACGCCCGCCAAGCCTGACAGCGAGGAACCAATGTCATGAGACGGCACAGCTGGTGAGACGGGAAGGTGCACGCGAGGAATCAGTGCTTGACGCCCCGTAATTACGACACCGGCTCCAACCCGGCGGATGCGGGCCGGATGCAGTGCACGGCCGCCAATGGCCGGCGGCCGACTCCGAAGCCGGATCTACCTACCGATGAGGAGGCCACGTCGAAAGCCTGCGGCGTAAGCGTGGCGATGCTGCCGGGGTAGAGCTGGGCACCTCACCCGTCGATCGATTCCGTGGTGAACGCGGGAACTGCCCGCGGTCGTCCCAGTCCGGACCTCCAGTCCGGTGGAGCGCAGGCCCATCGCCGACTGATGGCCGTCGGGCAGGACGGAGGCTCCGTAGAACTCCGAGGCCGGGAGAGCCGGCCACATGGGGAAGGGGGCCCGCAAGTCAGCAGCAAGGACACTGGAACGACGTTGCGCTTCTTGTACCTCTCCTTGTCGAGGCCCGGGGGCCGCCCGCCCGCGGAACCTCGCTTCGGACGGGCGGCCCTGGCGTCGGGCTTCTCCGGGATCGTGTGCTTGATGCCGCGTGGGCGCAGGTAGCAGCAGCAAGGCCCGTTGCTTCACCGCTTCGGGAGGCACCACAGCACACCGAGGATTCGAACGCTGCGTGGGCTTCGAAGACGATGACCGTCGGCGCAGTGGTCCCTGACAATGGCCCGTTATCCGCCCACGGGGCCGCTGACCGGGTCGAGGGAGTCGATGTCCTCCATAAAGCTCAGCATCCGGGCGTTGACCAGTTCGGGGTGGTCGATCTGCGGTCCGTGGCCGGTCGCGGCGACGATCTCGGCGCGGGCGCCGGTGATCAGCCGCGGTACGCGTTCCAGCTGGCGCTTGGGGTGTACGAGCAGGCTGCGCTTGCCCATGATCAGGTAGAACGGCGTCCGGATGGAGCCCAGTTCGTCGTCCGTCAGTGGCAGTGGGGCGGGGCGGCGTATCCGGAAGGCGCGCACACTCGCATGAATCATCGCGCGGAGTTCGGGAACGACGATCACGGGCTGCTCCAGCCAGGAGGCCAGACGCGGGCGCAGAGCCTTGGGGGCGTAGGTGGCGAAGAGGCTGGCGAAGATCCATGCGAAGAAACGGAGGCCTACTTTCTCCAGGCCGCCGGGGTCGAGGGCGGTGACCGAGGCGAGCCGACCGGGCCGCAGGTGCCCCTGGTTGATGACGAGCCAGCCGCCGTAGGAAGAGCCGACGAGGTGGACCCGGTCGAGGCCGAGCGCGTCGAGGGCCTCGTCCATCCACTGGGCGGCGCGCTCGGGCTGCCACATGGGCTCACGATGGACGCTGCGGCCGGGGTCGCCGGGGGTGTCCAGTGCGTAGACGGGGCGTTCGGTGCTGAGCGCCGGGGTGTTGGGGTACCACTGGGCGGAGCAGCCGCCGGAACCGTGGATCAGGACGACGGGCGTACGGGACTCGGCCGCCGGGTCCGTGGGGCCGTAGCGGTAGACGTGCGTGGTGCCGAAGCTCGTCTCGACGTCGGTCTCGGAGCGCAGGGGCGCCCCCTTCGCGTAGAGAACGTCGCAGGTGGCGAAGTACCGGTCGCGCAGTTCGTCGCTCACGTAGTGGCCGATGTCGCGGCGTACTCGGGTCGTGTTCTCGGGCACGGTCACCTCCGGGCAGATCCGTTCTTCGTGATACGACCGTACCACAATGGTGATACAGCGGTACCATGAAGAAGTCCGGGAACCCCTGACCACTGACCACCATCGACGGGCGGAGACAGGCCACATGCCAAAGCGCGTGGACCACGAGGAACGCCGGACCCAGATCGCCGAGGCGCTCATCCGGGTCGCCGGGCGGCGCGGACTGCACGCGGTCGGTATGCGCGACGTGGCGGCCGAGGCCGGTGTGTCACTCCGGCTCGTGCAGTACTACTTCCAGACCAAGGAGAACCTGCTCTTCCACGGGCTCCAGCACCTCACCGACCTCTTCACCGCCCGCGTGGGCGCCCGCCTCGCCGCCGCCGGCCCCGATCCGGGCCCGCGCGCGACCATCGAGGCCCTGCTGCTGGCCTCCCTCCCGACCGACGAGGAGAGCCGCACCTTCCACCTCCTCTACAGCTCCTACTCCATCCTGTCCGTGACCGACGAGGGCCTGGCCGCCCAGCCCTTCATCGACAACCCCGACGCCGCGGAGAACGCCCTGACCGGCCTGCTGCGGCAGGCACAGGAAAGCGGCCTGGCAGACTCCGACGTCGACGCGCGCACCGAGGCGATCAGCCTGCTCGCCATGACAGCGACCATGGGGACCAGCATCCTCGTGGGCCAGCGGAAGCCCGAATCGGCCATCGCCGTACTGCATCACCACCTGGACCGGATCTTCACCACAGCCGAACACGCCACGCCGCCCGCATGACCACGGCCGCGCCACGGCTCGGCCATCGGCCTCTTGCCCGGCCGATGCAACGCCGGTCCGGGGACATCACCGCGGCGTGCAGACAGACGCGGGGCACCGTACAGGTGCGCGGCGGGAAACGACCTTGATACGTCGGTCCGGCGAGTGACCGGCCGGAGTCCGCCGCGAACTCAGGCAGGCCGAGCACAGTGCCGCATTCAGGAACAGCCCATGCTCGGAATACTGACTCCTCACCAGTACGCCGGGCCCTGGCCCGCACCGCGATCCTCGACTTCGTCGAGGGACCTGTTGCCCCATTCGCTCAGGCTGCGAGAGCAAGGGCCGCGAGGCGGGACGTCCGGGTACGGGCGAGCGGGGTTTCGTTCCACCCGGCGTCAAGCCGGATCAGGTTGACAGCTACGGCTGTGAGTACGTGTGCGAGACGGGTCTGGCGGAGGCCGCGATATCGAGTGCGGCGCATGCCGCTGATCGCTACGGCCTGGTGGATGGTCCCTTCGATGCCGGCTCGGGCCGCGTAGCGTCCTCTCCATTCGTCTGGCTGCTCGGTGCGGGCGCGTTCGAGCAGGGCATCCTGATCCCGCGGGCGGACAGCCGGTTGTCTGCCGTCCTGGGTGGAGCGGGTGCACCGATCGCGGACCTTGCAGAGGGCGCGGGTGGTGGTGGCGAAGCGGATCCTGATCGCGCCCCGGCCGTTGTTGTCGACTCCGGCGGTCCAGTGGCGGCTGACCGCACCGGTCGGGCAAGCGGCCTGCCGGGCATGCCAGTTGACAGTGAAGGCCGACTTGCCGGACCCGGCGGAATGGACCTGCTGCAGGATACTGTTCGGCCTGACCGGCGCGACCACGCCGATGCCGCGGTCGTCCGGCGCGGTCAGCAGGAGTCCGGCGGAGGAATATCCGGAGTCCAGAAGGTGCTCCGAGGGCTAGAGGCTCTTGTCGGCCAGGCCGTCGTGAACTGCATCGACGACGGTGGCATCGTCCGCAGTGGCGTCGGCGCTCACCACGTGAGTGATGGGATGCGGTCGGTTGGTCTGCCGGGGATCGTCACAGTTCTCGCCGCCCTCGACCGGTTCGCAGAGTTCGCCGACGCCTGGGGCAGGAAGTATCCGGCGATCGTGAGGCTCTGGGAGAACGCCTGGGAGGAATTCCCCCTGTTCCACAGACCCGGGTGAACCTGGACCCGGCCGAAGACGGAGCACGAGCACAGCGAGGCTCCGGCGCAATACCGCGTCACCAATGCTGCGGACGCCATTCGAAAAGCAGGATGGTCACGTCGTCCCGCAGTTGGTTGCACTGGTAATCGAGGATGGCGTGGATGAGCAGCCGCAGCACCTCGGCCGGGCGCTGTCCGGCGGAGGAGGAGCGGATGATGAAGTCAGTGAACCGGTCAAGGCCGAACTCCGCACCGTCCGCGTCGCGAGCCTCCACGACACCGTCGGTGTAGAGCAGGACGCAATCGCCCGGTTCCAGGGTCGCCTCGTGGACTTGCCGGGCTGCCGGGGCGAGTGGACCAGCCAGGCCGATCGGCGGCTGTGGGGGGCTGTCCAGCGCCAGGGCGAGCACCCGCTCGTCACGGATCAGCAGCGGTGGGGGGTGACCGCAATTGACCCAGCGCAGCACCCCGGTCTCGGCGTCGAGTCGACACAGCACGCCGGTGCAGAAGTGGTCGGGCAGCCACTGGGCGAGCGCCTGGTCGACGGAGCCGACGACATCGGCCAGGTCGGCACCGCCCCGGCGGGCGTTGCGCGCCGCCGCCATGGCGACCGAAGTGGTCAGGCCGGCGGCCAGATCGTGACCCATGGCATCGAGGATCACGGTGTGCAGGATGTTCTTGACCACCGAGTGGTCGAAGGCGTCGCCGGCGATGTCGTACGCCGGTTCCAGGACCGCGGTCGATACGCACCTGCTGCTGCCGATGGTGCAGGGTGGCAGGAAGGCCCGCAGCATCTCGGCGGGCAACCGCATGGTCGCAGTGCGGGTGCGGGCGGCGAGCCAGTCGCTGTAGGCACGCTTGGAGGTGATCAGCATGGCGAACAGATGGGCCAGCATCCGGCTGCGGCGCATCCGCACCTTGTCGAGCGAGGCGGTCCGCACCGCCACCACGCCCAGCCGCTCCGCACCATCGACCAGAGGCATCCAGAGGATCAATCCGTCGTCGGCCTCGGCCACCCGCGGGGAGACCGTGCGGTACGCCCAGCCGGCCGACGAGCGGTCCACCGGCAGCGGCTCCAAACCCTCGTCGAGTGGGATGAGCAGCTGTTGCTGCAGGTCGACGAGGTAGATCAACGCGGTGTCCAGGCCCAGGACGGAGGCGCACCGGTTCGCCAAGGCGGGCAGTTCGACGGGCAGGGCGGTCTGCGCCTCGATGATCAGCTCTTCCAGCTGATTCTCGTCGACGGCAGTGTCGGGACCAAAGGACGCGTGCGGTGGGTCCGACACATGGATCACCCCTTCCGTGCCCAGTTTCACACCGATCCCGTCCTCTCACACGTCAGCCCGTGGCGAGGGCAAGAGCGTGCGTTCACCCGCACAAGGTGGGGCCGGAGCCGGACCGCATCCCCCCGCCGCCGAAGGATCTCCCGACTGCTGAGCCGGGGGCTACGCCGCGACGGCAAAGAGGACGGCTGCCTTCCTTCCTCGTTCAGTGACACCGATCTGCGCGTACACCTGGTCGAGAGCCCCTGGGTGACGCCGCAGCGATCGTCTCTCACGTCCTGACACACCGGCTCGGCATCGGCCTTGGTGACCATCCCACCCTCGATCGGCTTGATGACGCGGCCCGTGCTCTGGCCCTCGCGCCTGGACAAGGACGTCGCCGCCTGGCTCGGGCAGGCCAGCCGCGTGCCCGAGCTGCTGCGCACCCGGCCGTGACCCGTTTCCGGCGCGGCAACCTGATGCAGAGCGTCGGCCGTTTCAGGTGACCAGCGCGTCAAGCGCGTCCAGCGGTTCACACCCGTCCGTCGGGCCAGGTCGACGGGACGAGTGTGAACCGGGCGAGTTCACCGTCCATCGGGCTGCCTGCCCGCGTACGGTGGGCCCGCCCCCGCGCCCCGTCCGTCGCGGTGAGGACGGGTGCGGGTATTGGGAACGGACACGGCATGGGAGGAAGAACGGGATGACGGAGGCCACTGCGAGCGAGCTGAACGAGCGTGTGCTGGGGCGCAGGTGGACGGTGCGTCTGGATGCTGCCGGTCGTGGCAGTGCGGCGGTGCGCATCTCGTGCAGCCGTCCCTCCTGCGCCGAGCAGCGTCTGCCCTCCGCAGCCGCCGGCCGTGCGGCTGCGGTCGCCCACCTCAAGACGCACCTCCGGGCCGCTCCCGGGCCCCGGGCCGAGGTGTACTGCGCGTGCCGGGCCGAGAGCTGCCGCACGCACCTCCGTCCCGACGACCGGCAGATGCGTGCCCAGCCCTGGCGGTGCGGCGGGGCGGTCGTCTGGGCCGTGGTCACCGACCGGGAAGGACGCTGGTGGCAGGCCCTGGAGTGCTGCTCACGCTGCGCGGCCGCCACGCCCGGCGCGAAGGTCGTCATCACCGCTCAGCCCGCTTCTGGCCCGGCGGCCGGTACCCCGGACACTGCCGACCGCCCGTCGACCGCTCCTGCCGGCGCGCCGCAGTTCTCCGACCGTCCCCCGCCCACGGCCCGCCCGCGGGACGTACCGGCCCCCCGCTCCGCGCCGGTCCGGCGCCACTATCCGTACGGGAGGATCGCGCAGCGGGCCATCCCCCACGATCTGCGGCCCGTCGTCCTGCGGGACGAACTCGTCGAACTCGGTCAGCTCTTCCGCACCTACCAGCAGCGCGCCGAACCCGACCTGGCGCTCCTCGCCGACCTCCAGGAACGCAAGGCACGCGCCTTCACCACCTGGGCCGATGTCACCTGCGACGTCAATCTGAGGCTTGAGGCCCGGCGCGCCGAACAGGCCGCCATCGCAACGCGCCTCCAGCACCAGCAGCGCACCGGCTGCGGTACGGACGGCGATGGGCCGGCGGTGACCCGGCTGCTGACCGCGGCGACGCAATGGGAGCACGCACGCTCCGTGCTCGCGTACGTGGCCGACCACAGCCCGCTGCCCGGGCCGGAGGCGCGGCTGCTGGTGGTGATGCTGACCCTGCGCACCGCGCACGCCGGCACCGGCAACCTCGTCGGGCAGGACGTCACCGCGCTGGGCCTGACCGATCCGGAAGACCTGGTCGAGAAGATGACCGACTGCGGCTGGCTGAGCATCCCCGGCACCGCCGGCGACCTGCTTGCCTCCCGCCCCGAGAACCCCACCCCGGTCACCGTCCCGTCCCTCGTGGCCCGCGAGGACGGGACGGGCCCGTTCACGTTCGGCAAGAAGATGCGGCCCAAACTCAGCGGATGGGCCCAGAAAGTCGTCTCGGACAAGAAGCTCCGCAAGGCCAAGACCACCGCAGGTACCCGGCTGCTCGCCCTGACCTTGGCCACCCAGACCAGCGCATCGGGACGGCTCGGCCCCGGCGGAACGGGCGTCGCCCTGGATTCCCTCGCCACCTTGTGCCCGGTGGATCCCGGCGAACTGCAGCACCTGGTCGACCAGCTGACCGCAACGGACTGGCTGACTGAAGCCGCCGTCACCGACACCGACCTCACCGGCCAGCTGACCGAACGCGTCCTGCCGCTCACCTGCCCCCTTCCCTAGCCGAACCAGGCCGGTCAGGCCCGTCGGCGAGGCATGTCTCTGTAGTACAGATGCCCGCCGTCCCGCCTCAGTGTGCAAACAGGTGTGACCGGGGGCGTGTTGGGATCAGACAGGAGCGAAGAGACCGAAACGGAGGATCGAAGGCCTTCACGCACCCCACCTGCCACACCAGACGTCCACCGCCCCAGTCGACCCGAACCGCTCCGCCAGCTGAAATGCAAAGAATCACGCGCCCGGGCGGGTTCACCGCTGGCGCAGGCCCGGGCAGGAACCGAATCAATGGCACCGCCGTCGAAGGGGCAATCGAGCTGCTGAAAGGCCTGGCCGTGACGAAATCCAGCACGTATCTGCTCGCCGCATCCGCTGCGCTTGCCCTCGCCGTGGTCGGCTGCGACGCAGGGTCCACACCGGCTGCCGCCAAAGGCGGTGCCAAGGCAAAGGCAGCCCGGTGGTCCGAACCGGATCGGTATTCTTTCCGGCTTCTCTCCGAGTCCGGAGAGCGGGGCGGCCTTGGAAAGTACCGGATCACCGTGGGGAGGGGGAAGGTCATCAAGGCGATCGGCCTCGACGAGCCGGCCCGGCGTACTGTCGAGGAGAATCCGCAGGATGTCCCGACGCTTGGCAGTCTCCTCAATGATGTCCAGAAGGCCCGTGCAGGCCAGGCTGATGTCGCAGAGGCGGTATTTGCCGCAGATGGACACCCCACTGAGATTCACATCGATTGGCTGGCGAATGCCATCGACGACGAGGCCGACTACCTCATCACCGAATACCGCGAACTCCCCTGACCGGCGCGCCCCCGAACGTCCAGGTCTGCAAGCATCGATGGCCGCACACCGGACGGTGTGCGGCCATCGGCCGTGTACGGGCGTGGCCGCTCTCCTCGGTCAGCGCTTCGAGGCAGTGGTCAGCCGCGGAGACGGTGCCACTGCGGGGCCGGTGCCACCGCGGCCGGCCACAAGGCTCCCCCACCGGGGTCCGCCCGACCGGCGTGCGATCAGCGGACGTCCACGTAGTCGCCCGCCGCGGTGGCCGGCGGGGTCGTCGTGGTGCCGGCGAAGGTGTAGCGCCAGTACCCGTCGGCCGATGCGGTCACCGTGGTCTTCAGGTTGCCGGTGCTGTTCGTCGTCACCGTTTTCACCGTGGTGTACGACGTCGCCCCCTTCTTGCGGAACTGAAGCTTCACAGGCTGCGCGGTGTACCCGTTGTAGCTGCCGGTCTCCCAGTTGGCCCGCGCGAGCTTGCCGGTGATGGTGAGCGTCTTGCCCTTGGTCACGGGTTCGGGAGAGGCATTGACCGTCTGAGTGGAGTCGCGTTGCAGGAGGACCGACTTGGCGGCGTGCAGATCGGTGTAACTCCTGCCGTCCGCGGACTCCGCCCAGGACGCCAGCTTCCAGGTGCCCGCGAGTGCGTTGCGGCCGAGTGTCCAGCGGGGTGCGATGTACGCGAAGTGCGCCTCGCACGTGGCCGTCGTCGCGTCGGTTTTGGTGCAGGTCGCGGGCCAGGTGCCGTAGAGGACACCGTCCGGGGCGTCGTACGAGCCGTGGTAGAGGTACATGTCGCCACCTGCGATGCCGGACGGGTCGGTCGCAGTGAACTTTGCCTTGAACTCCTGAAGTGGCTCGTTCGTCAGCTCCACGCCCTTTCCGCCGTTGATGGCGACGTTGGAGATGCGGGTGGATCCGGCTGTCTCGTCACCTTGCGGACGCGGTCCGGCGAAGGCGCGCTCAATGGTGCGGCGTACGCTGCCGCCCGTGTCGTCGGTGGCGGTCACTCGCAGCGAGATGAAGGACGCGGTGGACGGGACCGTGAGAGTCGCCGTGTTGTCGGTGAGCGGCAGGCCTGTCCACGTGGCGCCGTCGTCCAGCGAGTATTCGATGCCGGTGACGGTCTCCGTCGCATCCGAGTTGCGGGTGGTGGCGGTGGCGGCGATCTGTACCGGGGTGGAGGCGCCGGCACGGTTGGACGCGTCGAGCCCGGTGAGCTTCACCTGGGCATCGATCAGAGGCAGTTCGGTCGCCGCCGAGCCCCGTGCGGAGGAGAAGGTCCACTCGTTGCGTACCGTCGTGGACAGCCGTCGGTACGGCACGCGGTGGCTGGTGGTCTGGTCGAGTGTGTACGTCCCGGTTCCGGAAGGCACGGTCGCTGTCAGCTGCTGGTGCGGCGTCATACCGGTGGCCTCGGCGTAGGTGACGCCGCCGCGGGTCAGGCGGTACGAGAGGACAGACCGGCCGTCCGTGCCGGCATGCCCGGCGGCGTCGCTGGCACCGTGCGGCTCGAACAGCCAGATCTTGTCGCCCTGTCGCTGTGACCCTCCCCACACGCGACGGGTCGGCTGCAGCGGTGCCTCGCCGACTGTCTCGGCGGCCGCCGGTCCGGCGGCCAAGGAACGGTCGGGCAGCGCGAGACTGTAGTCACCGGTCCCGTAGTTCAGTGACCGGCTGTAGGAGATGCCGGGCGTGACGTATTCGGTGACCGAGCCGGCCACCGGCACGGGTGAGCCCAGATAGACGCCGGTCCACTCGCCGAGGTTTGGGACCGTCTGCAGCAGGGCGGTGGTCCTTGTGCCCGGAGCGCGGACGTGCGTGACCGTCTTCGCGAGCGCCGCTCGGTTCACCGACGCAATCGGCGACGCGGGCACGGTGTCCCGGAACGTGTGCGTGAGGTCGTAACGATACGGGCTGGGTGTGCCGGCTGTGGTGCCCTTGCGGGCGAGGACGTCGTGGATCCGCAGTGCAGCACCCGGCTGCGAGAACGGCGTGACGTACACCTTGTCCGCCCCCGAACCCGCGAAGCCCGCCAGCCCACCTCCGGGCACGGAGATCCACACGGCGGAACTGCCGCGGGCAGCCGTCGTGTCGTCGACCCGGATCCCGGTCTCCTTGGCGGCCCGCTCGTCGAAGGTGACGGTGGTGGCAGCCGTGCCGATCCTGAAGGTGCGCGTGAGGACGTAGCTCGGCCGTTGCCAGTCGCTGTGCAGCGCCACCGAGAAGTAGTCGCCCGGCGGCAGCTTCACGGTCGAAGACGGGCCGATGGCGTCACTGTCGACGGCGTATCCCGCCCAGGTCCTGCGGTCCCAGACGTAGAAGCTCTTGCTCGCGACGTCGGCGTTGGTAATGGTCAGCTTCACGGAGTACGTGGCCGCCGCCGTCACCCCGGCCTCCGCCCCTGCCCCTGTACCCCTCGGCAGAGCAACCCTGGTGGCCGGCACCGATTGCGGCAGCGCGGCCGGCCGCACGGCCAGCGTGCCGTTCGTGGAGGCGATGGCATACCGCTTGCCGCGTGGCCCGCCGTCGCCCGTGATGCGTACGTCGCCGCCGACGATCTCGACGCGCTCGCCGTTTCCCAGACCGGCAGCCTGGGACAGGCTCTCGGCCATCGTGCCCTTCGCCTCGGAAATCCGGCCCACCGCCCCCGGTCCCGCGTCCGACGCGGTGGCTGCCGGCGCGATCAGCACTCCCGCCAGCACCACCGCACACACGCCCGCCCCTGCGGATCTCCGTGCATTCCACGTCCAGGTCCCAGACATCAGTCCGCCCTCCCCATCGCTCGACTGACGACAATTCCTGGCACCCCCTGCCAAGGAGTCAATCACCGACACCCTAGCGGTGGTGTGTTGAGCCGGGGGGGGCAGAGGTCATGCGGCTGGCCTGCGCCGGAGATTCGTCGTTGAAGAGCG
>NZ_FMDF01000200.1 GCF_900091955.1 Streptomyces sp. Ncost-T10-10d | reverse complement strand
TCTCAGATGCCCCATCCGGGGCTGCCTGTGGTGTGCCTCGTCTGCCCGGGTGAGACCCGGGCTGCGCTTCTGCTCCGACGGGCATCAGGGAGAGGGGTGCCTGCCCCAGCGGGAAGGCGGTGCCGAATGCCGGGCCTGGAAGTCACCGCGGTGGTCCTCGTGGCCGTGGTGGTCCCGACGTGGCCGGCTCGCCGCCTGCACGCGAACGAGCCGGTCCTGCTGGTGGCAGGCGGCTGCCTGATCGGCCTCACGCCCGACTTCCGCACGGTGCGTGGTTGACATGTGAGGCCGGATCCGGCCCCGCTGCGGTTCGTCGTCGGCGCCGATGCCATCCCGCACTGCCGAGGCTTCCCGTGAGCTGGGCATGGACCTCGCACACGACGACACCGCAGCCACCGTCTGACCCGGCCTCACCGGGCGGCGGCCCCGAGACGACGTCGGGGGAGCACGTCACCGACGGGGCATCCACCGGAACACAGGTTTGTCCAGCAGCAGCCATCTGCTGATTCGCCGTCCGGGTGAATTCGACACCGTACAGCTCATTTGCAGTGTCAGCAGAAGCACTCGTGGGGTTTTCTGGTGCTCCGGAGTCCGGCGGGAGGTGTGCACATGGTGCCCAGCAGCGGCAATACGATGCGCCTGCTGTCCCGTGCCCTCTGTGCGATCACGCTGATCACTCTGGCGACGCTGGCACACGCCGTATCACTCCCGGCCTGGCAGCAGCCGATGTCCTCACACATCGGCCTGGAAGGCCGCGCCGTTCACACCGTGACCGGGGACATCGACAGTGCCGCTCCGCCCGCGGTGGGGTCCGCCGTCCCGGACTCCGGAGGTCACGGGGGCGGCCATGGCTGGCGAGTGGGTTCGACTTCCATCGGCAAGCCGAAGCACTCCGCCGAACTCGCGGGTGCTTCCTCCGTCATGTCGCACGCGGTCCGCCGGGATACAGAGGCCGACAGCGGAACTGCAAGGCCCGCTCCTGCCACGGCCGCGGGCGCTGCCGGGTTCTCCTCGGGATGCGCCCTGCGCTGCTGAGCGAACCCGGCCTCTTCGATGTGCCTGCCGGTCGGCGGGGCGCCACGGAAGAGGCCTGCCGTCACAGTAGTTGACGCTCATCGACTGCGCAGGAGCACTCCGTCATGCCCGCAGACCTCTTTGCGGCCATGGGCGCGTTGGTACGCGCCGAGGCCGCCCGGAAAGTCACCTCACCCGCCCCGCCCGTGAACATCGCCCCATCTCCACCCGGCGACGGGTCCGCTCACGGCCCCGGTCCGCTGCCACAGGCGCCACGTCCTACGAAGGCGCCGTCCGGGTGGTGGCGCCGGGTTGTGGTCACGCGACGCCCCTGGTGTGTCACATTGTGCCGCCACGACCCCATCGGGGACGGCTCACCCGAACCCCGCCTCTGACTGCTTCCCGGCGGTGAGCGGGCCCGGTGGCGTACACCGCACCGGCCCCTCCTGCCCGGGTGCATTCACTCAAGTCACAGACGCGCCCCGGGCGCATTGGGGACACCTGCCTGACATGCGATCCTTCATCGATCACGCCCGCGTACCCGGCCGCGATCGGCATCCCAGGGGCAGGGGGGACGACCCCGCAGTCGGCAAACCGCGCGCCGGAGCGGTGGGACGTGAGGTGGCGGCGTCCTTCGTCGTCTTCCTCGTGGCCCTTCCTCTGTGCGTCGGAGTGGCGACTGCGTCCGGCGTTCCGGCTGAACTCGGCCTGGTCACCGGCATTGTCGGCGGTCTGGTGGTCGGCTGTCTGCCTGGCAGCAGCCTGCAGGTGAGCGGCCCGGCGGCCGGCCTGACCGTGCTGGTCCACGAGGCGGTCAGCGCTTACGGCATCACCGCGCTGGGGGTGATTGTCCTGGTGGCAGGCGTACTTCAGCTGGTCATGGGCCTCGCACGCATCGGAGGATGGTTCCGGGCAGTCTCTGTCTCCGTCGTACAGGGAATGCTCGCCGGGATCGGGCTCGTGCTGATCGCCGGTCAGCTCTACGCGATGGCGGACGCGCCGTCACCGAGTACAGGCCCTGCCAAGATCATCGGCCTACCGGGACTGTTCACGGGAGCAGCGGGCTCCTCCGAGGCACAGGCCGCACTCGCACTCGGGGCCACAACCATCGCGGTGATGACCGTGTGGAGGCATCTGCCGCACGCTGTACGACGAGTACCCTCTCCGCTGGCCGGGGTCGGTGTGGCCACCGGACTGGCGGTGCTGTCCGACGCCCCTGTGGCGAAGGTCGAAGTGCAGGGGGTGTTCCAGGCCGTTCAGCCCCCGACAGCAGACGCCTTCGGGCAGTTGGCCGGGGTGACTCTGGTCGGCACCGTGCTCGCCTTCGCCCTGATCGCCTCGGCGGAAAGCCTGTTCGGCGCAGCGGCTGTGGATCGGCTGCACGACGGGCCGCGTACCGACTACGACAAGGAGCTGATTGCCCAGGGCGTCGGGAACACGGTCTGCGGGATGCTCGGCGCCCTGCCGTTGACAGCAGTCATCGTGCGCAGCGCGGCCAACGTCCAGGCAGGCGCACACACCAAGGCCTCCCGCGTACTGCACGGCGTCTGGCTTCTGCTGTTCGCTGCGATCCTGCCGTCCGCCCTCTCCGTGGTGCCGATCGCCTCACTGGCCGGGGTCCTGATCTACTCGGGCGGCAAGCTGATCCCCGTCGGGGAATGGTGCGGGCTGTGGCGCGAACAACGCGGAGAGGCCGTGATCCTGGCGGCAACGGCGGCCTCGATCGTCGTGGTCAACATGTTCGAAGGCGTGCTGATCGGCTTGGCGTTCGCGGTGGCCAAGACTGCTTGGGACACCTCCCACCTGCGCTTGGAGGTGTCCGATCAGGGCAATGGGCCGGTCAAGGTGTACATGATCGGCAGCGCCACGTTTCTGCGACTGCCGAAGATGCTGGACGCGTTGGAGGCACTGCCCCGAAACCGCAGCCTGGAAATCGACCTGACGGGACTGCGGCACCTTGACCACGCATGCCGCACCGCATTGTCCACATGGGCCGAGCCGCGCAAGGAAGGACGCACCCAACCGGTCAGGATCATCGATGCCTCGTGAGCCGGCCACGTACTCGGACACATCCGACAGGCGACATCCGAAGGCGCCGACCCTTACACGCTGTTGCCTTCTCCGGCCGCTCGCCGCTGCGGAATGGCGCGGGTGGCATGCCCACAGCCGAGAGCGGGGAAGTGGGCAGGACGTCGATTCGGAAAGTCCCGTCGGGTCCGGCGAAGACAGCCGGACCATGCCTGCGGCGAGAGCGGACAGCGCCGGACGATGAGGGGCTTGGGCCCGAACCCGGTTCATTAGCAGATTCGCGTTGCTTGTACCGGATCAATGAGGTATTTCACCCTTACCTCCCCATAAATGCGCATCGATTCCTTTTCGGCGATACGGTCGGGGCGTGCCGTCCGTTGTTGCCCCGGGGCCGGGTGTTCGCCGCCTCGTCATCACTCTGCTCCTGAGCCTGGCGATCGCCGCCGTGGCCCACGTGCTGACATGTGGTGTGCAGGCGCAGGACGGACACCATGTGTCGCTCCTCGGCGGCCCGCTGTCCGCAGCCGACCCCCATGCGCGGGACATGGGGCCCGTGTCGGACACGGCGGCAACCTCCGACCGCGACGTGTCCGAGACCGGGCATCATCCAGCGACTCCCGGCGGATGCTGTGATTCGGCGGTGCTCCTGGTCGAGGCGCCGACGCGCTCCGGGCTTCCCGTCCTGGCGGCGCTGCTGGTCACCCTGGCAGCGTGGGGACTCATGGAGGCGGGCCTCTCGGGTCTGTCGTGGCGCCGTCCCGTCGGTCTCGCAGCCGGCGGGCCGCCATGCCCCACAGGATTCTCTCTGCTGCGTCTGGTCTGCGTCAGCCGTACGTGAAACGGCCCGGTGCGCCCGGCCGCTCCCGCGACCGTCCGCACGAGCCGCCCGTACCCGTACCGCTCTCACGCGACGGCCCCGACCCGGTTCGCGGCCGTGGAAAGACCAGGTTGCCATGACCGCTGCCATGCGCAGCATTTCCACCGACGACGTGCACGCCTTCGTGGCGGCACACGAACTCCCCGAACCGGCGGGTGCGCCCCGCCGCACCCCCGCCGGCATGGTGGGCAACACCCCGGTCCTCTGGGTCGGAAGCCCTTTCACTCCCGCCGGCCGAGGCTTCTGGGCCAAGTTGGAGGGCGCCAACCCCGGCGGCATCAAGGACCGCCCCGCCCTTCACATGGTTGCGGCTGCCCGGGCCCGCGGAGAGCTCCGGCCCGAAGCGCCCGTCATCGAGTCCACCAGCGGAACGCTCGGACTCGGTCTCGCGCTCGCGGGCATCACCTACGGCCATCCGGTCACTCTGGTCACCGACCCCGGCATGGAACCGCTCATGGTCCACCAGCTCCGCGCCCTCGGCGCCCGGGTGGAGGTGGTGGCAGAACCGAGTCCGGCCGGCGGCTGGCAGCAGGCGCGCAGGGACCGCGTCCGCTCCCTGCTCGCCGCGCATCCGGGCTCCTGGTGCCCCGACCAGTACCACAACCCGGACAACCCGGCGGCGTACGCGAATCTTGCCCTCGAACTGACCGTACAGCTCGGCCGGGTGGACGTGCTGGTGGCCGCCGTCGGAACGGGCGGGCACTCGGCCGGGACCGCCCGTGCCCTGCGCGCGATCTCGCCGGGTGTGCGGCTGGTCGGCGTCGACTCGGTGCGCTCCACCATTTTCGGCCAGCCCGCCGGTGTCCGCCTGATGCGGGGCCTGGGCAGCAGCATTTCTCCGCGCAATGTCGACCACGCCGCCTTCGACGAGGCCCATTGGGTCGCACCGAACGAGGCGGTCCGGGCGGCCCGACAGCTGGCGAGGCACCACTGTGCGAGCGGTGGCTGGAGCGTCGGCGCGGTTGCGCTGGTGGCCGGCTGGCTCGCCCGCACCCTTGCCCCGGGTACCCGTATCGCGGCGATCTTCCCCGACGGAGTCCACCGCTACTGGGACACCGTCTACAACGACGACTACTGCCGCACGCACGACCTCCTCTCACGTCGGCCCGCCGATGACCCCGATGAGATCGCCCATCCCGGTGAGCGCGTCGTGGAGCGCTGGACGCGCTGTGTGAACATCACCGCGCCCCGCGCCGACGAGGAGGTCACACGATGAGGGAGCTCGCCCGGCAGTTCCGCTCCTTCGACGGTGCCGTACGGCTGTTGATGGTCCAGCAGTTCACCATCAACACGGCGTTCTACATGCTCATGCCCTACCTTGCGATCCACCTCTCGGGCGGCCTGGGCATGGCGGCGTGGGCGGTCGGACTCGTGCTCGGCGTGCGGAACTTCAGCCAACAAGGCATGTTCCTCATCGGCGGCACGCTCGCGGACCGGCTCGGCTGCAAGAGCGTGATGAGCGCCGGATGTGTGCTGCGGACCGTCGGATTCGGACTGCTCGGTTTCGTCGATTCGCTGCCCGCGCTGATCGCCGCGTCGGCGCTGACGGGCTTCGCGGGGGCGTTGTTCAACCCGGCTGTGCGGGCCTTGCTCGCACGGGAAGCGGGGGAGCGGCGGGTGGAGGCGTTCGCGCTGTTCAACGTCTTCTACCAAGTGGGCATGTTCGCAGGCCCCTTGATCGGTCTTGCCCTGATCGCACTGAATTTCCGGCTGGTGTGCGCGGTGGCGGCACTGCTCTTTCTCGGGCTCACTCTCGTACAGGTCAAGGTCCTGCCCGACCGCGGGCGCCCGCCGGCTACGAAGGAGCGGCGCCAAGGAGTGCTCGCCGACTGGCGCACTGTGGTGTCCAACCGCCCCTTCCTGCTCTTCTCCGCAGCAATGATCGGTTCGTACGTCCTGTCCTTCCAGGTCTACCTGGCGCTGCCGTTGCAGGCGCAGCGGGTCTCCCCGGGGAGCGGGGACGGCGTCAGCACGGCGCTCTTCGCCGTATCGGCGGGTGTTGCCGCGGCCGGACAGTTGCGCATCACCGCCTGGGCGCGGGCGCGTTGGTCTCCGGGCCGGTCCGTCGTGTACGGCTTGACACTGATGGGCGGCGCCTTCGCACCGCTCCTTGTCGCGGGCGCGCCGCCCCGGGGCGAGGGACTGCTGATCCGGACGGTGGCCCTGGCGCCACTGTTCCTCGCGGCCGCCCTGCTCGCCCTCGGTACGGCCCTGGTGTACCCGTTCGAGATGGACACCGTCGTCGCGTTCTCCGGCGAGCGGCTGGTCGCCACCCACTACGGCCTGTACAACACGATCTCGGGCGTCGGGATCACCGTCGGGAACCTTGCGACCGGCGCCGTCTGGGATGCCTCCACTGGGCAACCGCGGCTGCCCTGGCTCATGCTGTGCGTCGTGGGCGTGGTGTGCGCCGCGGCGATCGCCGGCCTGACACGCACCGGGAGACTCGGGCCTCTCCGGGTCGCCCGGGCGGGGGAACCCGCTCCGCAGCGGTGAGGCAGCGCCTTCCGGCACGACGGTCTGCTCAGCTCGTCGGGAAAACGGCGCTCATTCGGGAAAGCGGCCTTGATGTGGTCCTGGCGCTCCTTTGAAGTCTTTGTGGGAAGGCAAGTCGGATGAACCATGTGAACTGCGGTCTGCGCCATGACGACCGACCACCGCATACGGTTCAGTCGTGCACGGCGGCACCGCTGAGGTGGTGGTCGGCGAGGTTGAGGACTTCGTCGACCACGCGTCGCAAGTGCCCGTTGGGCAGGCCGTAAATCATGCGCCGGCCCTCCTTGCGTACGGACACGAGCCCCGCCAGTCGCAGCTTGGCCAAGTGCTGGCTGACCGCTGGACGAGCTGCTCCGCAGGCTGCCGTCAGCGTGGTGACATCCGCTTCACCTCTGCCGAGGGTGTGCACCAGTGCGAGCCGGGTGCGGTCGGCGAGCAGGCCCAGGACCGCGGCGGCGGTGGTGAGCTGTTCGGCGCCCGGATCTCGCGGGTGCGTACTGTGTGCAGGTGATAGGTGCATGCGTGCGCTCATGTGCACATAATGGGTCAGGGCGCCTTGTGGTGTCCACATCCCCGTCCCGCGTCGAAAGGCCGGACCGTGAGTGAGCAGCCCGGACACCCCCACCACCCGCACGAGCACCGGCACATTCGCGACCATGAGCAGGGGAGGGACAGCGGGCATGCCCATGGGCACGGTGGCACCGGCCACCGGGCGCGGTGGCGGCATCGGCTCGGCCACCTGGTGAAACCGCACTCGCACGAGTCCGCCGACAAGGTCGACCGCGCCCTGGAGTCCTCCGCGCAGGGCATGCGGGCGCTGTGGATTTCTCTGGCGGTGCTCGGTGTCACGGCTGTGACGCAGGCTGTGGTGGTCGTCCTGTCCGGCTCGGTTGCCCTGCTCGGAGACACCGTGCACAACGCGGCCGACGCACTGACCGCACTGCCACTGGGCGTGGCCTTCGTCCTGGGGCGCCGGGCGGCGAACCGCCGCTTCACCTACGGCTACGGGCGGGCCGAGGACCTGGCCGGCATCGTCATCGTGCTGACCATTACGGCCTCCGCATTCTTTGCCGCCTGGACCGCGATCGACCGGCTGCTGAACCCGCAGGGGATCAGCCACCTGCCCGCTGTCGCTGCGGCGGCCGTCGTCGGCTTCGTCGGCAACGAATGGGTGGCCCGCTATCGCATCCGCGTCGGACGCGAGATCGGCTCGGCTGCCTTGATCGCCGACGGACTGCACGCCCGAACCGACGGATTCACCTCGCTCGCCGTGTTGTTGGGCGCAGGCGGTGCCGCGATCGGCTGGCGGCTGGCAGACCCGATCGTGGGTCTGCTCATCACCGCTGCGATCGTGCTGGTGCTGCGCGACGCCTGCCGGGAAGTCTTCCGCCGGGTGATGGACGCCGTCGATCCCGCCCTGGTCGACGCAGCCGAGCTCGCGCTGGGACGAGTGCCGGGCGTAAGGGCGGTGGGTGAGCTGCGGTTGCGCTGGATCGGCCACCGACTGCGTGCGGAGGTCGCGGTTGTCGTCGACGGCGAGCTGAATGTGCGTGAGGCCCACCAGGTGGCCGTGGAGGCCGAGCACGCCCTGCTGCACGCCGTACCGAAGCTGACCGCAGCATTGGTCCATGCCGACCCGACTCCGGCGCCGGGTGCCCCTGACCCGCACCTCGTCCTGGCACACCACGGGACCTGAGCCGAGAAGGCCGCAACGCCACCAGGACCATGAGGACTTGGCCGGTCGTGCTGTCCGCCGCCGGGCCGGTCACCGTACTGCACGACAAGCTTGAATGTGCGGGACTCGGTCACCGGCTGGATCTCCGGCCGGACCTGGGCAACGTCGGCCACCGCATCGTCT
>NZ_FMDF01000201.1 GCF_900091955.1 Streptomyces sp. Ncost-T10-10d | reverse complement strand
TAATGAGCCTTTCCGGGCTATCCGGCTCGGGTGGTATCCCGATCGGTGCTCTGTGTCAGCCGTTCGATATGCCCGAAATGACAGCCTTGTGGAGCGTAAGTACGTTCAGTCACGGGCCGGCTACGCAGCTGGCCTCTCTGAGACAGGAGAAGTGACATGGTTACACGTTCCACCGTCGTGACCGCCGCCCTCGCGGGCGCCATGGCCCTGACAGCCACCGGCAGCACCTTCACCTCGGCCGCCACCATCGAGTCGGCCCGGCCGGCCCCGGCAGTCCCGGCAGCCCCGGCAGCCCCGGTCGTGCGACAGGCCGCTGCCCCGGCTTCGGCCCCCAACGGCGAGGGCGACGCCGGAAAGGGTGACCAGGGCAGGGGCTACGACGAGGGCAGAGGCAACAACGAAGGCGGGGGTAACGACGAGGGCAGAGACAACGGCGAGGGCAGGGGCAACGACGAGGGCAGAGGCAACAACGAAGGCAGAGGCGACGAGGGCAGGGGTCACGGCGGTGGGCGGGGCTACGACGAGGGCAGGATCCACTTCAACGAGCGGACGTACTCCGCCTACCCCGGCGGCTGCGTCACCGCGGCCAGCGGCCTCGGTGCCACGAGCTTCAACATCTTCAACGAAAGCCGGAGGACCGTCGAGGTCTTCAGTGGGGCCACCTGCGACAACGGCGGCCCCGTTGCCGTCGTCGGACCCTACGGTGCCACTTCAGGCGTGTTCCCGCAGCGCGTCGACGGAGGCGTGTTCATCAACGACGGTGTGGGAGCGAGCTTCCGAGTGATCGGATACGACTTCGAAGGCGAGTGACGGAGCCGCCTGCGTGACGTGACGAAGAACCCCGGCCCGCCGGAATCGGGCCGCGGCGTCCTCGTCCGGGAACCCCGATCGGGACGCACCGGTTCCAGAGGCCCACGCCCTCATCCGGCCCACGCCCGATCGACGCGCACATCTGCCTCGCCGTGCTGGCACCGACGGCGAGGCACTGCCGGCCCAGTCGCGCCGTACCCGCCATCGGTCTCGGCCGGACCCGGCAACCGGGACGGCGGCGCCCCCGTGGACGACCGTACTTGCCGGGTGCGTGTACCGGCGCCCGATCTCGAATCCCCTGGAGGCGGCGGTCATGAGTACACCTCTGCACCAGCTCAAGGCCGACGCCGCCGCGCCCTCAGCAGGTGCGCCCTCTCGTGCCCGCCGGGCGTGACGCCGCGCACCGCCAAGCCCCTGGAGCCGACGATCACCTCTCGAATGAGTCCTACAGCCGCCGACGCCATGATCGCGCCGGACCTGCAAATCAGCGACCACATCAGCATCGACAGGGCACTCGATGTCCTGCGCGGATCCCGCAACCAGTACGTACTCATCCGTGACGACACCGGCCGGTGCGCCGGAATCATCACTCTCGACCAGCTCACCGTCCACGCGGCGCAGCCCTGGTACGCCGAGGACACCCGGGTCCGTGACATCGCACACGACAGCGGCCCGTTCGCGCACCCCGACATGCCGGCGTCGGAGGCTGCGGCCGCCATGCGCGAGCGGTCCCTGACGATCCTGCCCGTCGTCGACGAGGACGGCTTCGCGGTGGGCATCCTCACCACCGCACGGCTGCAGGCACTTCTCGGCACCCTTCCGGAGGACACCGACCGGCCCTGATCCGAGAGCGGCAGCCGGATGCAGAGCGGGGAAACTTCGGCGCCGGCCAGGGAACGAGGAGAACCTGTTTCCGGCGTGGCCGACCCGGCGGGCACCCACTTCCTTGTTGTCATTCCGGAACAGATGGGCCGCTCCGGCAGGGTCTGGCCCCACGACCCGGGCTGTCCGTCCGGGAATCCGCATCGCAGACCCTGCCGGAGGGATCACAACTCCGCTGATGCGGGCTCCGTCACGACGAGCACGATCTTTCCCGAGGTCCGGTCGGTCTCACCGAGGGCGTGGGCCCTGGGTGCCTTGGCGAGATGCGCGTGCCCGGTGCCACGCACGACGGCGATGTGCTGACATCCGCGGGTGCCGCGTCCGGTGTCGACGTCTGCCTGCACGTCGTACGCAAGGACCACGGCAGCGAAGTGGCCAACCGGGTCGCTCGTATCTGTGTCGTACCGCCCTGGCGGGACGGTGGGCAGGCGCAGTACATCGACCAGCCGGTGCCCGACATCTCCTCGAACGGGCACGGCCGCCACCCCGCCAGTGGGCGCTGGAGAACCTTCACGAGCCTCTGAGCCTGGCCGAGCTCGCCGACCACACACGGATGAGTCTGCGTACCTTTGCCCGCCGCTTCCGTGAATCCCGTCGGAACGTCCGCGACCACGGCGTCAAGCGCAGCCCGACATCCGAGCCCCTGGCGTGTGATCAGGGCTCGGCGGAGCTGTCCAGGCGCTCCGTCGGCCCGCCGAACGGCAGGACGAGGGTCCGTTTCGCCGGCAGCCAGGTCACGTTCCCTCAGGTCGTCGTCGACAGAAACCTCGCAGAACTCCTGCGGTCCACGGGACGGTTCCGACCGGCTGCGGGGTGGATCCGACCCAGGAACATCTTTTGACATACCTATGTCATCAGACCTATTCTCTCGATCATGCCCGTTTCCCGCGCGTCCGTCCAGGACCTCGACCGTGTGGCCTCTGCGCTCGCGGCGTGCCTGCCCGCGCTGAACCGGGCCCTGGACCGCCGGGTCGCCCAGGACTTCGGGCGGCCCAAGCCGCCCGAGGGGCAGCTCGCGCTGCTGCGTTTCGTTTCGCAGCAGGAGGGCGCCACCGTGCGTGAGGCCGCCGACGCCCTGCTGATGCGGCCGAACAACGTCAGCGCGCTCGTCTCCCAGCTCACCGAGCAGGGACTGCTGGAGCGCCGGCAGGACACCGGCGACAAGCGGATCGCCCATCTGTATCCGACCTCAAGGGCTCGGCGTGAGCTGGCCGAGGTCCGACGTCTCGAAGGCGCGCACCTTGCGAACGCGCTGCAGTCCCTCACCGATGGTGAGCTGGACGCACTCGGTTCGGTCGTGGGCGCGCTGACGTCGCTGACGCGGCATCTGCACCCCGTGCCCGCAGCCGAGTAGACCCAGCGGTCCCCGCCGAGGGGCCCGACCGACCGCGAGCACTGCCGTCTCCGTGCCCGTGGAGCCTTCCCCTGCCCGGAGACAGACCGCTCCGACCGCCCCGGCGGCCGTGTGCGCGGCGCATTCCGTTTCGTCCCTGTTTCCTGTAGCGCTTCCGACAGACAAGGCACTTCCATGCCATCCACCACCGTGGATCATTCCTCGCTGCCCGTTGCCTCCCCACCGCAGCCGGAGCCGCCCCGGGGCAGGCGCTCCAACCCGTGGCTGACTCTCCTCGCGGTCGCCTTCGGCCTCTTCATGGTTCAGCTCGACGCATCCGTCGTGGCGATCGCCAACCCTGAGATCGGGCGCGCCCTCGAAGCGTCCACCGCGGACCTGCAGTGGGTCACCAACGCCTATCTGCTCGCCCTGGCGGCATCGCTGATCCTGGGCGGCAAGCTCGGCGACCGCTTCGGACGGCGCGCCTCCTACCTGGTCGGCGTCGTCGGGTTCACCCTCGCCTCGATTGCCATCGGCCTGTCGGGCTCGATCGAGGGCGTCATCGTCTTCCGGGCGGTGCAGGGACTCTTCGGCGGGCTTCTGATGCCCAACACCCTGGGCCTGCTGCGCGCCGTCTTCCCGCCGCGGAAGTTCGGCATGGCCGTGGGCATCTGGGCCATGGTCTCTGCCGTCTCCACAGCGCTCGGCCCCATCGTCGGCGGCCTGCTGATCGAGAACGTCAACTGGGAGTCCGTCTTCTACCTCAACGCCCCCATCGGCGTGATCGCGCTCCTGGTCGGCGCCGCCGTCCTGCCGCGGAGCAGGAACTCGACCGGCCATCACCGCTTCGACGTCCCCGGCGTCGTGCTGCTGGCCCTCGGCCTGCTGTGCGTGGTCTTCGGCGTCGTCAAGGGTGAGACCTGGGGCTGGGCCTCGGCCGGCACCCTGGGCGCCGTCTCCGCCGGCGTGTTCATCCTGGTGGGCTTCGGCTGGTACGAGAACCGGATTGCGCACCCGCTGCTGCCGATGCGGCTGTTCCGCAACCGGGCGCTGACCGTCGGCACGATCATCACCGCCCTCAACTTCTTCGTGATGCTCGGCGTGATCTTCTTCGTGATGCTCTACCTCCAGAATGTGCGCGGCTTCTCGCCGGTCGAGGCCGGCGTACGCACACTGCCGCTCAGTCTCGCTTCGCTGGTGGCCTCCCCGCTGGGGGCGGCGCTCACCGGCCACTTCGGGCCCCGGCTCTCGATGCCGTTGGGCATGCTGCTCCAAGCCGCCGCAACCTTCGGCCTGCTGAGCTGGGACACCGGCTCGTCCTACGCCACGATGTGGCCGCCGTTCATCGCTCTCGGCCTGGGGGTCGGCATGGTGCTGTCGGCCTCCTCCGACGCCATCGTCGGCCAGGTCCCCGTCAAGGACGGCGGAGTGGCGGGCGGGCTCCAGGGCACCGCCCTCCAGATCGGCGGCGCGCTGGGCACGTCGGTGCTGGTCTCGCTGATCAGCAGCCGGGTCGACTCCACGCTTGTCGACGAGCTGACCGGCGCGGGGGTGCCGGCATCCGTGGCGGGCGGCCTGGAGCAGGCCGGTGACGCGGTCGCCATGGGTGTCGCCCCGGTCTCCGGGAACATGACCGAGCAGCTCCGGGCGGCCGTTGTGGAGGGCAGCGGCCAGGCGTTCATGAACGGTGTGCACACCGCCGTGACCGTGACCGGCGTTCTCTGCCTGCTGGGAGCCGCCCTCGCGGCAGCCGGGCTCCGCGGTACCTCCCCGACTGCTGCACAGCACTGAGAATCGCGGCCGGTGCCCGCATGGGCGGGCACCGGCCGCGCCCGGCCCGGGGAACGTGATCCGCCGCGTCCGGACGAAGACGCCGCTTCCTCACCCGGACGCCGCATCAGACCGTCAGCCGGATCCCGGTGACCAGATGCGGACGGATGCGGACCGCACAGTCCATCACCCGGTCCGACCAGGGCCTGATCAGTCGCTGGTAGCGCATCAGGGCATCCGGATCGGTCACGGGACGGCAGTAACCCGTCGCGACGACGCTCCACCCCAGATGGGTCAGCGGATCGATGTCATCCGCCTGGTAGGCGACCACGACTCCCCGGTCGCCATGGTGCCGGGCCTGGGCGAACAGGTCCGAGTCCTGATGGGTCCGGATGACGATCTGACCCAGGTCCAGCAGATGGTTCACCGGCCGGACTGCGGGCAGTGCGCGCTGGGTGAAGACGATTCGCCCGAGCGAAACCCCGCCGAGCAGACTCAGCGCCTGAGCGCCTGTCAACTCGACCGTGCGGCGTGGTCCGGCGGCCGCCGGGCCTTGAGCCGGGGCCGAGGGCGCGGGTGCGGCCGCGGGCACGGACGACTGGGACGACTGATGACCTGCATGGTTCATGGGGCGGCCTCGTCTCCTGATCTGCTCAGTTGCCGCACGAGTACATCGCGTGCGGCCATCCCCACGCCAGGGCCGAACGGCCCAGGGCCGAACGGCCCTAGCGGCGTCGGAGCCTCGATGGGTTCACTGCGGTGGACCGCATGCCACGGGCCGGCCCAACTACGGCTCCGGGCGCCGGCCCGTGGCTTGTGGAGCGTTCGGTCGGAGCGGGCGGTGCGGATGTGTACAGGAGGGGAACGCGGTGATAGCGGTCGTCGGACACAGAGACCTCAGCAACAGGACCATGGCGCTGGTGGAGGCTGAACTGAGAGCGCGGCTGGACTGCCTGGCAGAGGGAGTGGCCGCTCTCGTACGGGTCGGGGCGGGGCTACCGCTCGTGTTCGGGCGCGCCGCCCGGGAGGCCGGACGGAAGCTGACGGTACTGCTGCCGGCCCAGGGCGCGGTGCCCGCAGTGCTGCCCGAGCGGGACCGGCGGGCCGCAGGGGAACTGCTGGTCCTGGCCGAGAGCGTGCGGCTGCTGGCTTTCGATCCGGCCGACCGCAATGCCTGTGTCGGCGCCGATGAACGTCTGGTGGAGACGTGCCGGACCCTGCTTGCCGTGTGGGACGGTTCGCCGTCGGACGGCCGGGACGCCACCGCGCATCTGGTTGCCTTCGCGCGGGCGCGTGGAATCCAGGTGGAGGTCGTCTGGCCGGAAGGCTCCGAGCGGGGGTGGGCATGAGCGCGTCGGCGCGTGAGTCGGAGATGGTGGCGGAAGCCCCCGAGGCCGACGGCCAGGAGGTTCGCTCCACGCAGGACCGCGCGAACGACGGTGCTCCGGGGACGGGCGACGAACGGGATCGGGCCGGGGCACGCCGGGGATTCGCATGGCTGCTGGTGATCACCGCCGCTCTCGGGCTGCTGGGCTCCTTCGTGATCACCACCGACAAGTTCGAACTGCTCGCCGATCCCGGCTTCGTCCCCGCCTGCTCGCTGAGCCCCGTGGTCTCCTGCGCGGATGTGATGCGCAGCGAACAGGCGTCGGTGTTCGGCTTCCCCAATCCGCTCATCGGACTGATCGCCTTCGGAGTGGTGATGGGGACCGGCGCGGGCTTGCTCGCAGGTGCGCGCTACCGGCGGTGGTACTGGCTGGGACTGAACCTGGGCACCCTGTTCGGCGTCGGCTTCTGCATGTGGCTGATGACGCAGGCGCTGTACGACATCGGCGCGCTCTGCCTGTGGTGCGTACTCGTGTGGATGGCCACCATCTTCATGTTCTGGCACACCACCGTGCACAATCTGCGCCATGGCGTCCTGCCCGCCCCACGCGCCCTGGTCGCGGCGGTACTGGAGTTCCCCCTTGTGGTGCCGGTGACTTGGTGCCTGGCCGTCGTCATGCTGATAGCAACCCGGTTCTGGTCGTACTGGCAGACGTTTCTGTGACCCGTACGAAGCCGCTGGTGTCGTGATGGATGTGCGTGTCCGGGACTCCGGCGGCGGCCAGCCGGGCGGCGACGATCCGAGCGGAGTCCGTTGTGGATGTCTCGGGCGCCAGGGCCAGATAGACGTGCTGCCGGGCGGCGGCCCCGGGACGCTGCGCCAGTACCCCGTCCAGGGCCCGCAGACCGGGATCTGCGGAGGGACCGGCCGTGAGGACGGTCAGCCAGGGGCGTCCGCGCCGGAACGCCTCCAGGTACGCCGCGTCGTATACGCCCCCACCCACCCCTCCATCCAGCAGCAGACGCACCCGGTGCGCACGGAAGCGTTCGGCGTCGATCTGCTGGAGCAGCGCCTTCATCGCGGCCCATCCGGTACCGGCAGCGATCAGCACAACGTCGGCGGACGGGGTGTGATCGGGCAGGGCGAGCGCGCCGCGCGGCGCGCTGAGGCGGACGGTGCCGCCCTCCCGCGTGCCGCGCACCAGCGCATCACTCACCCCGTCGGCACCCCGGGCACGTACATGGAACTCCAACTCGCCGTCGGGATGGGGCGCGCGGGCCAGGTAGTAGGGACGCCATGCCTGCTCCAGCAGCGGTGACTCCAGGGATGCGAACTGCCCGGCGCTGAAGGGGTAGGGCTGATGGGGGCGCACTCTCAGCACAGCGAGATCCGGAGTACGGAACTCGTGCGAGGTCACCGTCGCCTCCCAGCTCGGCGGTTCGGCGATCGCCTCGTCCGCGCCCCTGACCATCGCCGAGACGGCCAGCCGCAGCATCCGCAGCCAGGCGTCCTCCAGGGCACCGGTCCACCGGGCGCCCGCACGCGTGCGCAGCGCATCGATCAGCGCCGCCTCGAACGCCTCGAAGTGCGCGCGGCGCACACCGAGCTTGCGATGGTCGCGACCCAACTGCGCGAAGGTGGCGACCATCTCGTCCGTACGGTGCAGATTGCCGATCAGATAACGGAAGGTCCCGACGAGATGGGCCTGCTGGAACGCCATCGACTCGGGGAACAACGACCGCAGATACGGATGCCGTTCGAACAGGACCCGGTACAGCTCGGCGATCAACTCCTCCAGCGGGCTCACCAGCGGCAGGAATTCGCTGATCAGCTGCTGATCGGGCGTTCCGTCGTACGGCTGCGGCGCCTCGCCGGACCACGGTTCGGCGCCGGCTTCGGCCGGGGACAGGATGCGTCGTCGCAGCCGCATCGCGTCATGCCGCGCGAGCAGTGCGTGGTAGTCCTCGCTCGGGGTGTTCATGGACCGGTGACTCCTTGGAACTGCACGGTGGGGTGGCCGGGACGGAGAGACGTCCGTAGCGCCCGGACGATCTCGGCGGCGTCAGTATGGCACCGCGTCCAGCCCGCCGACCGGCCCCGGACACAGGGCCTTTCGGCCCTGTTCAGAGCCTGTTCGACATGCTGTGACACCCCGGCGAACCGGCTTGCGGACGCATGCACATACTGGTCCGAGCCCCCTTCCCCGAACCGATCGAGCATGGTGTGAATGACCTCGCGAAGTCCCCGCTGAGTACGACGCCGCCGCAGTCCGCAGCCCCTGTACGCGTCTTCATCCTCGACGACCACGAGGTCGTCCGGCGTGGCGTACGCGATCTGCTGGAGGCCGAAGACGGCATCGAGGTCGTCGGCGAGGCGTCGAACGCCCGGGAGGCGCTGGCCCGCGTACCGGCCAGCAGGCCACAAGTCGCCGTACTGGACGTACGGCTCGGAGACGACCCCCGCGGTGACCACGCCGGGATCGAGGTATGCCGGGAACTGCGTGCCCTCATGCCCGAACTGGCATGTCTGATGCTGACGTCGTTCGACGACGACGAGGCACTGTTCGACGCCATCATGGCGGGTGCGGCCGGCTACGTACTGAAACAGATCAACGGAGCCGATCTGATCGCCGCCGTACGCACGGTCGCGTCCGGCACCTCAATGCTCGACCCACGGACGACCGCTCGTGTGATGGCGCGGCTGCGGGGCCCCCAGCGGACCCCTGCCGAGGAGTCGGAGGCATCGGAACTGGACCGGCTCACGGCGAGGGAGCGCCAGATCCTGGACCTCATCGGCGAGGGCCTCACCAACCGCGAAATCGCGGAACGCCTCTTCCTGGCCGAGAAGACCGTCAAGAACCGCATCTCCTCGATCCTCGCCAAACTGGGCGTCGGCCGCCGGATTCACGCAGCGATGCTCGTCGGCCGGATCAAGGACCGCCAGGGGCAAACACCGGTCCGGCGAATCTGACGGGTGTTCAGGCGTCAGTCGTGGAGCGGGACGCACCACGTGATCCGAGTGCCGCCGTCCGCCGGCCGTTCGATGGCGAGTGTGCCGCCGCACAGCTCCGCCCGCGTACGCATGTTGGCCAGCCCACCGCCGCGCCTTGCCGGGTGACCGCCGTCGTTGATCGCTGCCCCCGTTCCGTCATCGACCGCTGTCGGTGTTCCGGGAGTGGTCGTGTCGCTGTCCGGGATGCCGATGCCGTTGTCCGTGACGGTCAGAGTCACCGCGTCGTCGGCCGACAGCACAATGCCGATACGACTCGCACGGGCATGGCGGGACGCGTTGGACACCGCCTCGGCGGCGACCGCCACCACGTGTTCGGCGAGTTCGTCCGGGACGGTGGTGTCCACCGGCCCATCGATCCGCACGGTGGGCCGGAAGCCGAGGACATGCGCCGCCGTACGAGCGGTCTCCGCTATCCGGTGTCGCAGCCCGCTGCGGCCCGAACCGTCCGCCGTGCGCAGATCGAAGATGGTGGACCGGATGATTCGGATGGTGGTATCCAGATCATCCACCGCCCGGCTGACCCGCTCGGCCGCTTTCGGCCGGTCCGCGATGGCGCGGGTGGTGCTCTGGAGAGTCATCCCGGTCGCGAACAGCCGCTGGATCGCCAGATCGTGCAGATCGCGGGCGATCCGGTCCCGGTCGTGCATCACGGCGAGTTCCTCGGACTCGGCCCGTCTGCGGGCCAGTTCCAGCGCGATGGCCGCCTGGTCGGCGAAGCCGGAGACGAGTTCGACCTCGGTGTCGTCGAACGGCGGGCGGTCCGCCGGCCGCCCCAGGCGCAGTGCACCCAGCGCTCCGGTGTCGATCTGCAGCGGCACGGCCACGATCGGGCCCAGGCCGTCCTCGGTACCGTCGCCGAACGGATGGGCCCGGGGATCCGTCCGGACGTCGGCGCAGTGCACAGGCGTTCCCGTACGGGCGGCGAGCCCGGCCAGCGATCCCGACGCCGGAACGGACAACCCCGTCACACGGTCGGAGTCCCGGCCATGGGCGACGGCAACAGTGAGGAGTTCCTCGTCCCCCGGTGCCGCCGGAGCCTCTGGGAGGAGCGCGGAACCGGGCCGCGCCGTGGGCAGCAGAATCGCTGCACGGTCGGCCCCCGCCACTTCCATCGCCCGCTCGGCGATCAGATGCAGCACCTCGTCGGTGTCCGTCCCCGAGAGCAGGCTGCGGGTGATCTCGCCCAATGCCTCCAGGCGCCGCTCCCGGCGGCGGCTCTCCTCGTACATCCTGGCGTTGTCGATGGCGACGCCGGCGGCGATCGACAGGGTGGTCAGCACCGCCTCGTCGTCCGCATCGAAGCTCACGCCGCCCCGCTTCTCGGTGAGATAGAGGTTGCCGAACACCTCGTCGCGCACCCGCACCGGTACGCCGAGGAAGGTGCGCATCGGCGGATGATGAGGCGGAAAACCGAAACTGCGCGGGTGGCTGCTCAGATCGGTGAGCCGCAGCGGTTGCGGGTGATGGATCAGCTCGCCGAGGATTCCGCGGCCGCACGGTGACTGCCCGATCCTGGCGGCGAGTTGGTCCGACAGGCCCACCGGCAGGAACTCCAGGAGTTTCTGCCCTTCCCCGACAATGCCGAGCGCTCCGTACTCCGCGTCGGTCAGCGTCACCGCTGCCTCCACGATGCCGCGCAGCACTTCCGGGAGTTCCAGGCCCCGTCCCAGACTCATCACGGCATCCAGCAGACTGCGCATCCGGTCCGGTCGGCTGGGCTGCGGCCATGCGGCCGGACCGGGGCAGGAGGGGCCGGGCGAGCCGAGCGCGGGGGAGGAGGGGCCGGGTGCGGGGACTTCGAAGTGGGAGCCGGGCTCGGGAGGTGCTGTCTCTGCCATCGGGGTGCCGTTCTCTGGGGCCGTGTGCCGTATGCCGGGTATTTGCTCACCGGATCACCGCAGGGCTGGGACCGGTCCACGGGCGGTCAGCCTACGACAGCCCAGGTGCCGAGGGCCCGGCGGTGTGGTCTCGAAGGCCGGCGCGGGCAGGGCCGGTCGGCTGCCCGGTTGCACGGCAGTAGGGCCGGTCGGCCCCGTGGAAGGTGTCCGTCGGCCCCTGGAGAGCGTCGCGGGCGGCGGCCAGCATGGTGCGGCCGGGAAGGTCCGGTCCGTCCCCTCGTGATCCGCCGGACCTTCCCGACCACTCCCCGGACACGCCACGTGCGGCCGGGGAGTGTTCGGAGAACTGCCAGAGCTGGAGGACACGGTCCGGTGGACGCAATGGAATCGCAGGGCATGCAGGCCGTTCCTGCATATGGCCCCAAGCCCCCGGCCCCGGGGCCGACCCCGCAGACGCGCAGGCCATCACCGTCGGCGCCGAGGCCACCTCGGCCGGACGGCGGCCCATTCGGGCGGGTACGACGCAGCCCGGCACCGATCTGGCGGGCCGTTCCTCGCGCGGCCGGATCGTCGTCTCGTGGCTCACGACGACCGACCACAAGCAGATCGGCACGCTCTATCTCGTCACCGCGTTCGTCTTCTTCCTGGTCGGCGGCGCGATGGCGCTGGTGATGCGCGCCGAACTCGCCCGTCCGGGTACGCAGATCATCTCCAACGAGCAGTTCAATCAGGCATTCACGATGCATGGCTCGGTGATGCTGCTGCTGTTCGCCATGCCGCTGTTCACGGGATTCGCCAACTGGCTCATGCCCCTTCAGATAGGCGCGCCCGATGTGGCATTTCCGCGACTGAACATGCTGGCCTACTGGTTGTTCCTCTTCGGCTCACTGATCGCCGCGGCAGGTTTTCTCACCCCTCAAGGTGCTGCCGACTTCGGGTGGTTCGCCTATGCTCCGCTTTCCGATGCCACCCACTCCCCGGGCGTCGGCGCCGATATGTGGATCACGGGCGTGGCGCTGTCCGGATTCGGTTCCATTCTCGGAGCGGTGAACTTCATCACCACCATCATCTGTATGCGTGCCCCGGGGATGACCATGTTCCGGATGTCGATCTTCACCTGGAACGTCCTGCTGACCGCCGTACTCATCCTCCTGGTCTTCCCGGTCCTTGCCGCAGCACTTCTCGCGCTGGAGATGGACCGGAAGTTCGGCTCGCACATTTTCGATGCCGCCAATGGGGGCGCGCTTCTGTGGCAACACCTGTTCTGGTTCTTCGGGCACCCTGAGGTCTATGTACTGGCTCTGCCGTTCTTCGGTATCGTCTCCGAGATCATTCCGGTCTTCTCCCGGAAGCCGATGTTCGGCTATATCGGTCTCGTTGCCGCGACGATAGCCATTGCCGGGTTGTCCGTAACCGTCTGGGCCCACCACATGTATGTCACCGGTGGTGTACTGCTGCCCTTCTTCGCCTTCATGACCTTTTTGATCGCCGTACCGACCGGAGTGAAGTTCTTCAACTGGATCGGCACGATGTGGAAGGGATCGCTGTCCTTCGAGACGCCGATGCTGTGGGCCACCGGATTTCTGACCACCTTTGTCTTCGGTGGACTGACCGGAGTCATCCTGGCCGCACCGCCACTGGACTTCCATGTCTCCGACTCGTACTTCGTGGTCGCCCACTTCCACTACACACTCTTCGGTACGGTCGTCTACGCGATGTTCGCCGGATTCCACTTCTGGTGGCCGAAGTTCACGGGCAAGATGCTCGACGAGCGCCTGGGGAAGATCACCTTCTGGGTGCTGACGGCCGGCTTCCACCTCACGTTCCTCGTGCAGCACTGGCTCGGTGCGGAGGGAATGCCCCGCCGGTACGCGGACTATCTCGCCGCCGACGGTTTCACCGCCCTCAACACCCTGTCCACCATCGGCTCATTCCTGCTCGGGCTGTCTTTCCTCCCCTTCTTCTACAACATCTGGAAGACCGCCCAGTACGGCAAGAAGACAACCGTCGACGACCCCTGGGGTTATGGCCGTTCCCTGGAATGGGCCACCTCCTGTCCTCCTCCCCGCCACAACTTCACCGCCCTGCCCCGTATCCGCAGCGAGTCCCCGGCCTTCGATCTGCACCATCCGGAGATCGCCGCACTCGACCCCGCCGCATCGCACTGACCCCTGACCCCGCCCACCACCGCAATCCCCGCCCCCGAGGAGAGTGCTGTCCGATGTCCCATGGTGTTCTGGCGCTCGGCGTCGCCGTGCTCTGCGTGTCGGGCAACGTCTGGTACCTGCCCGCCTGCATCGATCTGCGTGCGGGCCAGGACCGGCCGCGCTCCCGCCGGCTGGTCGCGGCCGCTGTACTGGCCGGGTGGGGATCGGCGGCCCTCACGATGCTCCTGCTGCTCATGCCGGTCCCTCTGTCCGCGGCCGCGCTGGTGGCGGTCGCGGGCACCACCACCACGGCGTCCCTGGCCGTCCGCGCGCGGCTGTGCCGAGGCCAGGAGCAGTGCGAAGAGGAGGCCCGCTGGGCCGCGCTCTTCCGTTGACACCTCCATGAGGGTCGAACTGCCTCCGGCGTGCGGATGTTGCTGTTCGGCGAGCCCCGGTCCGCGGGTGCGGCTCCGCTCAGGGCCGAGCGTGCGGTTCGCCCCGGTGCGGCCCCGGCCGGCTGCCCGCTCACCCGGCTTTTGCCTGGGGCTTGCGCGCAGCCGGCCGAGAGCGGAAGGTACAAGCGCTCCCCAAGGGCTCAATCAGCCCTGACTTCCGCGCGCGGGTCGACCGGTGTAAGAACTCCGAGCCGGTCCTCGATCGCCTGCGCCGCGCCCAGACACAGGTCTTCCCGGAACGCGCGCCCGACGACCTGTACTCCGGACGGCAGTCCGTCGACCACTCCGGTCGGTACGGCCACGCCGGGTACACCCACGAAACTGGTCACGGTGCACAGACGCATCGCCGAGCCGACCCGGTCCCGTCCGGCCCTGTCGCGCGACTCCAGTCCTGGCTCGACCGGTGGCTCGGTGAACACCGGGCCGAGCAACAGCGGGTATTCGTCGAGGAATTCGGCCCATGAGCGGCGGATGTTCATCCAGGTGCCCATCAGCTTCATGAACTCGTCCGCGCCGGCCGGCGGCGTCTGCTCCATCATCATCTCGATGTAGCGTTCCCCGCCTGCCCCGAGCAGTTTCCGCACCACCGGCCAGGTCGCGGCGAACTCGGTCACGGTGATCCGGCCGTACGCTTCGAGCGCTTCGTCCAGTCTCGGAACGTCCTCCACCTCCCGCACGTCGTACCCGGCGTCGCGCAGCGCCTCGGCCGCGGTCTCGACGGCCCTGCGAACCGTGGGGTGAACGCCGTGCCCACCCGGGTCCGACACGACCGCGACCTTCACCGGTCCGGGGAGCGGTTCACCGTAGGCAGGTACCGGTAGGGCCCGCGGGTCGCGCGGGTCGGTCCCGGCCAGCACCTCGAACGCCACCCGGAGGTCGCCCACACTCCGCGCCAGCGGGCCGTCGGTGACCAGCATCTGGGACGCCGGGCCGGGGTCGTCGGGGCCGACGCGGTGGTCCGCGGGGAAACGCCCGGTTGTCGGCTTCAGCCCGGCCACGCCGCAGAACTGGGCCGGGATGCGCACCGATCCACCGGAGTCGTTGCCGAGCCCGAGCGCTGCCATGCCCGTGGCGACGGCCACCCCGTCGCCTCCGCTGGTGCCACCCGGGGTCCGGCCGGGGTCCCATGGGTTGACCGTGTCGCCGAAGAGCTCGCTTCGCGTGTGCATCCCCGCCAGGATCAGGGTGGGTATGTTGCTGTGCCCGATGGGGGATGGCCCCGGCTGCGCGCAGCCGGGCCACCGGGGCGCGTCGGCCGACGCCACCAGATCGCGGAAGCGCTCCGTGCCGAACGTGGTCGGTACGCCTTCGACGGCGGTGCTCTCCTTCACCGTGAACGGCACGCCCGCCAGCGGCCCCAGTGCTTCACCGGCGGCCCGCCGGCGGTCTGTCTGCCCTGCGGCGGCGCGTGCGCGCTCCGCCAGGAGCTGTGTGACCGCGTTCATCTGCGGGTTGACCTCGGCGATGCGCTCCAGGTGGCTGTCGATCAGTTCGACAGCCGAGACATCTCCGCGGCGCACCGCCTCCGCCTGCGCGGTGGCCGGCATCTTCCACAGGGCATCCTGCATGTGCTCGTTTCCTTTCCCGTCCATGTTCCGATGCACTTGCATCGGAACTGTAGCCCCCCAACCGATACGAGCGCATCGGATAAAGTGAGCTGCGGAACGGAGCACCGTGGAACCAGGGAGGCGACCGGGTATGCCCAAGCAGGTGGATCACGCGGACCGACGTCGCCGGATCGCTGAGGCGGTCTGCCGACTCGCCGACGAACGCGGGCTGGAGGGCGTGACCCTTCGAGACGTCGCCGCGTGTGCGCAGGTGTCGATGGGCGCCGTTCAGCGATGCTTCCGTACCAAGGAAGAAATGCTCGTGTTCGCGCTCGGGCACATCGGCGAGCGGATCAGTGAGCGCGTACAGGCCCGCCTCGTCAGGTGCCCGGCCCAGTCCGGCGCCACCGCCCTCGGGCATGCGGCGACCGAGATCTCACTGCTGCAGGAAGAACACCGCGCCGAGGCCAGGGTCTGGCTCGCCTTCGTTGCGCAGGCGGCTGTCAGCGAGGCCCTCGCGAGGACGTTGAAGGCGAACTACTCAGCCCTGCAAGAGGCGTTCGCCCGCCTCATCTCGGAAGTCGGCGAGGGCGCCGACCATGCCGTTCCCCTCGATCCGCAACGCGAGGCTCGCACCCTCCTCGCCCTCGCGGACGGCCTCACCGCGCACGTCCTCATCGGCCATCTCACCCCGGGAGAGGCGCAGGACGTCCTCCATGCGCACCTGGGCGGGCTCTGGGAGCGTCCGGTCCGGTCGCCTCGCACCACGTGAGCGTCCCGGGCCGCCACGGAGCACTGCGCGCCGCGCTGCCGCAACCCCGCCCTCGCGACCGTGCCGCAGGCACCCCGTACGTGAGTCACCGCACGGAGGCCGCCCGGCAGGCACCGTGATGCCCGCGGCGCGGCTACTCGAACCGTGCGGTGTCGCCCGCTCCTCGGCGTACGATCTCGAGCTCGCCGCCGGAGAAGTCGATGACCGTGGTCGGTTCGGTGCCGCAGTCGCCCGAGTCGACCACGGCGTCCACCACGTGGTCGAGCCGTTCCTTGATCTCCCAGCCCTGTGTCAGCGGCTCGTCCTCGTCGGGCAGGAGCAAGGTGCTGGACAGCAGCGGCTCACCGAGGTCGGCGAGCAGCGCCTGAGCGACGACATGGTCGGGAATCCGGACTCCGACCGTCTTCTTCTTGGGGTGCAGCAGCTGACGTGGCACCTCCTTCGTCGCGGGGAGGATGAAGGTGTAACTGCCGGGTGTCGCTGCCTTGATCGCACGGAACACATCGTTGTCGATGTGCACGAACTGACCGAGCTGCGCGAAGTTCTGGCACACAAGGGTGAAATGGTGACGGTCGTCGAGGTTCCGGATCGACCGGATCCGGCTGATGCCGTCACGACTGCCCAGTTGGCATCCCAATGCGTAACAGGAGTCCGTCGGGTAGGCGACGAGCGCGCCGGCCCGGATGCTGTCGGCCACGGAGCGGATGGTGCGCGCTTGAGGATTTTCGGGGTGCACGTCGAAATACTTCGCCATCCACCGAGTCTAGGCGATCAGGACATCACGTTCAGGACAGCGTGGCCCGGTCCAGTGGGTGCGTCGGGTTCCGGCGCCGTCGGTTCCCGACGGCGCCGGAGCTCACTCCTTGACCGCTCCCGCGTTCGCGCCGCTCACGAAGTAGCGCTGGAAGCAGAAGAACAGCGCGGCCACCGGGATGGTGGAGAGCAGCGCCGCCGCCAGCTTCAGCGGGTACTGCGTTCCGCCGCCGAGTCCGCCCGAGACGAAGCGGGCCAGGCCCGTGGTGAGCGTCTCGTACTGGCCGGACTGCGTGCTGACGAGGAAGTGCGTGAACTCGTTCCACGAGCCCTGGAACGACAGGATCGTGAGGGTGATCAACGCCGGTCTGGCCATCGGCAGGACGACGGACCAGAAGATCCGGAACACACCCGCCCCGTCGACCCGTGCGGCCTCCTCGACCTCGCGCGGTACCGATTCGAAGAACTGCTTCATGATGAAGATGCCCGCCGCGTCCACCAGCAACGGCAGGATCATGCCGGTGTACGTGTCGAAGAGCCCGAAGGTGTTGAGTACCAGGAACTTCGGGATGAGCAGGGCCACTCCGGGCACCGCCATCACCGCGAGCACGAAGCCGAACAGTGCGGTGCGGCCCCGAAAGTGCAGCCGCGCCAGCGCGTATCCCGCCATGGAGTCGAACAGCACCCGGCCCACGGTCACCACCACCGCCACCAGCGCCGAGTTGCCCAGCCAGCGCAGGAAGGGCACCCCGTCCGCGGCCTGGCTCAACCCGAACAGCCTCTGGTACGCCGCCGTGGTGGGAGTGGTGGGCAGCAGGCCCAGCGGATGCGCGGCGGCGTCCGGATCCGTCTTGAAACCGGTCACCAGCTGGAGGACGAACGGCAGCAGATACAGCAGACCCAGCCCCAGCACCGCGGCATACCCCACCAACCGCCACGGCAGGCGGAAACGGCTCAGGACGGGGCGGCCCCGGTCGTGCGGGGCGCGACGGCGAGGGGATGGCCGAGCCCGGCCGCGTACGGCCGTACCGGTGACGGTCATCGGTTCCTCCCGGTGCGTGCGCCACGCTCCCGCAGCGCCCAGCGCTGGAACGCGGTCAGGATGAGGATCAGGGCGAGCAGGATGAACGCGATCGCCGAGCCCTGCCCGAAGTCCGCGTTGTCGAAGCCCGCGGAGTACGACAGGAAGGCGGGCGTGAGCGTCGTATTGCCCGGAGCGCCCTGGCCCATCACATAGACCTGGTCGAAGACCTGCCAGGTGGAGATCAGCCCCAGGGTCAGGACCAGGAACAGCACGGGACGCAGCGCCGGCAGCGTCACATGCCACAGCATTTGACGGCGGTTGACCCCTTCCATGGCGGCCGACTCCTCCAGCTCCCGCGGGATGTTCTGCAGCGCCGCGAGGAAGATCAGCATGAACGTGCCCGAGGTGGTCCACACGGCGAGCAGGATGAGCGTGCACATCGCGACCGAGGGACCCGAGAGCCACTCGAACCACGACAGCCCCATGGTGGAGTGATCCGCCAGCATTCCGGTGGGCCGTTCGGGATCGACGATTCCCAGACCGCCCAGGATCAGGGAGAGCACCCCGCGCGGGTCCGCGAACCAGTTCGGTCCCTTGATCCCGATCCAGGACAGCATGGAGTTGACGGCTCCACTGCCCTGGAAGAGAAAGAGGAAGACCGTCGAGACGGCGATGGAGCTGGTGACCGACGGGAAGAAGAACGTCGTACGGAGAGCGCCGCGTCCCCGAAGCAGTTTCTGGTTGACGATCAGAGCCAGACCCAGTGCCAGCGCGGTCTGCAGGGGGACGGTCAGCAGTACGTAGTAGGCGTTGTTGCGCAGGGACGTCGCGAAGAGCGTGCGGTCGAGCCCGTCCTGCGTGAGCAGCGACCGGTAGTTGTCCAGGCCGACGAAATCGGCCTGACCGGAAAACGGGTTGGACTGTCCGTCCCAGTGCAGCAGGCTCACCCACAGGGCCATCAGGATGGGAAGCACCATGAACAGGCCGAGGACGAGCACCATGGGGCTGACGAACAGCCAGCCCCAGGTGCCCTCCCCGCGAAGGCCCGCGCGCCGGGCGCGAGCCTTCGCGGTCGTGCCGGTCCCGCCGGTGGCGCTGTCAGGTGCGCCGGGCGAGCCGGACGTTCGAGGGGTACCGCTCGCGCGGATCGTGCGGATGGGCATGGGGGCTCAGTTGCCCTTCGCGATCGCCTGTTCGCCATTGCGCTGAAGGTCGGCGAGGATCTTCTTCGGGTCGGCGGTGCGCAGCGACTGCAGATCGGTGTTGAACTGGCTCAGGACCTTGTCGAAGCCGGCGATCGTCACCGGGCCCTGTGCGTAGGCGCTGCCGTCCACCCAGGCCTTGGCGGCCGGCTGCTTCTCGGCGTAGGTCTTGAGCGCGCTCGTCCGCGACGGCATGACACCGAACGCGTCGGCGAAGGCGAGCTGCTGCTTGGCGGATGTCAAGTACTTCACGAGGTCGACGCCCGCGTCGCGGTGCGCGCTGTCGGCGGCGACGCCCCAGCAGTTGCTGAAGGCGAGGGTGCCCTTGCCGGCCGGCCCCTCGGGCAGCGGCGCGATGGCGTACTTCACATCGGGGTAGTCGAGCTTCATGCCGCCTTCGAGCCAGTTGCCCTCGATGGTCATTGCGGCCTTGCCCTTGCCGAGCGCCTCACCGCCCCAGCTGGTGTCCACCTGCTTGGCGAACTTCATCGAGCCGGACTTGAGCAGGGACTGGACGAAGTCGAGCCCCTTGGCGTTCTCGGCGGTGTCGGCGGTCATTTTCTGCTGGTCCGGGTCGGTGAGCCAGCCGCCCGCCTGCTTCATGAAGACGCCGAGCCGCTGGAACTCGTCGCTGGTGACCAGGCCGGTGACGCCGTTGCCGGTGAGCTTGTCCGCGACGGTCCGCAGCTCCTCCCAGCTCTTGGGATAGTCCTTCTCCGTCAGCCCGGCCTTCTTCCACAGATCGGTGTTGATGGCCAGACCGAGGGTGGAGGCGTCCTTCGGCAGGCACACCAGCTTCCCGTCGTACGAGAACGAGGTGCGCAGCTGCTCGGAGAAGTCGGCGGCGTCGGATATCCGGTCCCCGTACGGGTACAGCGAGCCGCCCTTCGCGTAGTTCGCGAACTGGTCGGAGTTGACGTAGAAGACGTCCGGCGGCTTGTGCCCGGCGAAGGACTGGGCAAGCTGCTGGTTCATGTCCTTGGCAACCTCGACCGTGACCGAGTTGCCCGTTCGCGTACGCGGCGGCGGCACTCTTGACCGCCTGGGTCTCGGCGTCCCCCGAGGTGGCGATCAGCACCGTCAGTTTCTGCTTGCCGGCCTTGTCCTGCTCCGGCTCCTTGTCGCTGCCGAAGTTGGATGAGCAGCCGGTGGCGGCCAGGAGCGCCGCGCAGGTGGCGAAGGCGGCGACGGCCGTACGGGTTCCCATGAATTCCTCCAGGGGGATAGGGCTTGCGGCTCAGCTGCCCGGAAAGGGCACGCTGTGGATCAGTGGCCCGCGGATGGGCACGAGGGTGGTTCAGTCGCCCGACGCGGATGTGCTGTCACGTACGACGAGGGACGGTTCGAGCAGGACGCGCTCGGGTGGGGCGCCGGCTTGCGACATCCGGGCCAGCAGCAGCCGGACGCATTCGCGGCCGACGGCCTCCAGCGGCTGGGCGACGGTGGACAGTCCGGGGGACAGGAGCGCCGCCGTTGGGGAGTCGTCGAAGCCGACGACGGCGACATCCGCGCCCGGCACGGCTCGTCGCTCGCGCAGGGCGTGATAGCACCCCAGAGCGAGCACGTCGCTTGCGGTGATCACGGCCGTCGCACCCGCGTCGAGCAGCGGTCCGACGGCGGCCTGCGCGGAGGCGATGTCATCGACGCTTCGTGCCCGTCTGTTGCGTATCGAAAGGTGGTGCCGTTGCATGGCGCGCTGCCAGCCCATGGCGCGGTCGTCGCCGACCCCGGAGCCACGCGGCCAGCCGAGGAACGCGATCCTGCGATGTCCCAGACCCACCAGATGCTCGACCGCGGCATCCGTGCCCGAGGCGCCGTCGACATCCACCCAGTCCCCGATCTGCCGGCCGGACCACATCCGGCCGAAGCCCACGAACGGCACGCCACGCTTGTTCAGCCAGGCCTGGCGCTGGTCGCCCCGGTCCGTGCCGCTCAGCACGAAGCCGTCCACGCTGTGCAGGTCGAGGAGTTCCTCGTACCCGTCGAGGCCGGCGCTGCCGGGAGGCGAGGCGAAGAGCAGGATCCGGTAACCGGCCTCGTCGGCGGTCTGGGACAGGGCGTGCAGAAACCGGTCCATGACCGGGGCCGAGGTGCCGGGGGCGGTAGGACGAATGCCGTAGCCGATGAGTTTGCTGGAGCGGGTGCGCAGGGTCTGAGCCGCTCGGTGCGGGCGATAGCCCAGCTCGTCGATGGTGCGACGGACTCGCTCCAGAGTCTCCGGACGCAGCAGTTCGGGCGAATTGAGCGCGTTCGACACCGTTTGCGGAGACACTCCGGCCCGCTGCGCGACCGTGGCCAGGGTGACTGAACCGGCCTTGGATGCGGGGGTGTTGGGGGGGCGGGGCATCAGTGTCTCCGAAACCGGTCGTACGAATGGACGAGTTTATTGGAGCGTTCCAAAACCGTTGTCAACGCGCTGAAGTCGTCGTTAGGGTTCTTGGAACGCTCCAATGCCTGAGAGGTTCTGCTCTGTTGGACACAACTGTCAAGACCCACGACATGAATAACTCCGATCCGGGGGTCGGCCCGTCGGCCGAAGGCCTCCAGCCGTTCCTGCATGACGCCTGTGTGACGCTGTACGCCCCGAGCTTCGCGATCTCGCAGGCCGACGGACAGATCGACGGCGCCGCGGACGGCTTCTACCACGGCGACAGCAGAGCCCTTGCCCGGTTGACCGTCGCGGCGGACGGAGTCGCGATCGCCCCTGTCCGAGGAGGCGTCGAAGGTGCGGACCGGGCGGCCTTTCGCGGTGTGCTGCGCGGCCTGGGCGAGGAGACACCGGACCCGGCCGTCACCCTGCACAGGCGCCGCCGCATCACCCCCGGGCGCCTGGAGGAGACCATCGAAGTCGCCAACGCCGGGCGACAGCAGGTCCGTGTCCGGCTGATCGTCACCGCCGGTACCGACCTCGCCCCGATCGAGCGCGTCAAGTCCGGACACGCTCAGAGTCCGGTCCTTGCCAACGCCACGGAGGGTGGACTCGGTTGGTCCAGGGACACCTTCGCGGTACGGATCACCGGCTACCCGCGGCCCGCCGCCGTCGACCCGGCCGCCGGAACACTGGCGTACGACATCGAACTCGCTCCCGGCTCGTCATGGACCGCTGAACTGCACTGCGACGCGGCGCATGAGGACGGCGACCAGTTCCCCGCACCACCTGCCGACAGCCTGCCCTGGCGCACGCCGGTCCTGCGCAGCGCCGACCGGCGCTTCGACCACTGGCTGAGCCAGTCGGCCGCCGACCTCGACCGGCTGCGGCTGACCGACCCGGAGAAGCCCACCGACCAGTTCCTGGCCGCCGGAGCCCCGTGGTTCCTCACCCTCTTCGGCCGCGATTCCCTGTGGGCGGCCCGCATGCTGCTGCCGCTGGGCACCGATCTCGCCGCAGGTACGCTGCGCACACTCGCCCGTCGGCAGGGCACGAAGTCCGATCAGGACACCGAGGAACAGCCCGGCAAGATCCTGCACGAAGTGCGCCGTTCCACCCAGAACTTCAACGAGAACTTCGCCCTGCCGCCCTGCTACTACGGCACGGTCGACGCCACCCCGCTCTGGATCACCCTGCTGCACGACTCCTGGCGTTGGGGCCTCGCGCCCGAGCAGGTCGAGCAACTCCTGCCGCACGCGGAGTCCGCCCTCGCCTGGATGCGTGACCACGGCGACGCGGACGGGGAAGGCTTCCTGAAGTACATCGACCACACCGGACGGGGACTGGCCAACCAGGGCTGGAAGGACTCGGGCGACTCCATCCGGTATCGCGACGGACGCTTCGCCGCTTCCCCGATCGCGCTCTGCGAGGTCCAGGCGTACGCGTACGAGGCGGCTCGGGGCGGTGCGGACCTGCTGCGGGCCTTCGGCCGCCCCGGCGCCGACCAGTGGGAGGAGTGGGCCGAGCGGCTGCGGGACCGTTTCCGTAGCCACTTCTGGGTGGAGGACGAGCAGGGGCCGTACCCGGCTGTTGCGCTCGACCGGGAGAAGAAGCCGGTTGACTCGGTCACCTCGGGCTTCGGCCACCTGCTGGGCACGGGCCTGCTCAACCACGAGGAGAGCGCCCTGCTGGCCGCCAGGCTCAGCGCGCCCGACCTCGACTCGGGCCATGGTCTACGCACGCTGAGCAGCGACTCCGTTGTCTACAACCCGTACGGCTATCACATCGGTTCCATCTGGCCGCACGACACCGCTATCGCGGTGCACGGCCTGGTCAGGGCCGGCTTCCCGGAAGCGGCCGCGTCCCTGTCCGAGGGGCTGCTGACCGCATCGGCGGCCTTCGACGCGCGGCTTCCCGAATTGTTCGCCGGTCATGGAGCGGCGACCGATACCCGGCCCTCCCCCTATCCGGCATCCTGCCGCCCGCAGGCCTGGGCGGCGGCCTCGTCCGTCATGGTCCTCCAGTCGGTGCTGGGGCTCTCCGCCGATGTCCCCGGCGGCACGCTCACGGTCGCGCCCGGGTTCGCGGAGGCTTACCGGCCGCTGAAGGTCGAGGGGCTCGATGTCGCGGGCGGGCGGCTGGACATCTCCGTCGACGCCGACGGCACGGCGCACATCGAGGCGCCGAAGGGCCTGGAGGTGAGGAGGCAGCACACGACGCCGCGTTGACGCGCAGTGGCTGTGCCTGATTCGAGGCAGGACCCGGTGGGCCGGGGCGAGCCTGCCTCGGACCAGGCGGCCGAGATCGCCGGGGGCGGCAGCAACAGCGGTACGAAGGAACCTGCACCGGCAGTTCGGCCTCCGGCCTGTGCCCGTGGCAGGCCGGCCGGGATTCCGGTGCAGGGTTTCTGTCTCGCTTCCGCCCCGTGCATCCTTCACTCCTTCGCTTGCGCGGATTCGCGTGCCTGGCGCAGGGCCTGATGGGCCGACCAGACGACGGACACGAGCGGTACCGCCACCACCGCGCCCAGCACCCCCGCCGCGATGGCGCCGCCGATCACCGCGAGTGCGACCACCACCGGGTGCAGGCGGACGGCCCAGCTCATCACGATCGGGTGCAGAAGGTGGCCCTCGATCTGGCCGATGACCACGATCAGCGCGATGACGACGGCCGCCACGATGGGGCCATTCGCCGCCAGAGCCACCACGGCGGCGACTGCGAGGGCGACCGGTGAGCCGATCAACGGAATGAAGGCGGCGAAGAACTCCAGCAGCGCCAGGGGAAGGGCCAGCGGCACTCCGAGTGCGAACAGGGCCAGTCCGACGAGTACCGCGTTGGTCGCCGCCACCAGGACGATGCCGTGTGTGTATCCGGTGAACGTACGCCACGCCGCACGGCCCGCGATCGTGACCCGGGCCCGGGCCGTCCTCGGAAGCTGGTCGCAGAACCAGTCCCATTGCCGGTCGCCCGAGTGAATGAAGAAGACCGAGCAGAACAATGCGAGAGCGAACACGGTCACCACCTCCACCAGTCGGCCCACGCCACTGAGGGCCGTGCTGATGAGGGTGGAGCGATGGCTGGACAGGAACTGTCCGATCCGGGACTGCATGTCGTCGAGCGCCTTGGGGTTCAGCCGGAACGGTGGGCCCTCCAGCCAGCGTTCGATCCTGACCAGGCCATTGCCGAACTCCCGCTCCAGCCCGACGCGTTCTGCGGCGACCACCTCGCCGATGAGGGTCAGAACGCCGACGACGAGGACGATGCTGCCGACAAGCGCCACAGCGACGGCGAGCGGCCGCGGCATCACACGCGCCAGGAGATCGGCCACCGGGCGCAACATCGCGGTGCCGACCAGGCCGAGGAAGACGGCTACCGCCACCTCGTGGAACCGTCCCAGCGCTGAGAAGACCGCGTACACGAGGGCTCCCACGACGAGGATTCGCCAGGCGTAGGCAGCGGCCGTCTGCAGCGTGGGGTTCACGCGTGGCCCGTACCGCGGGCCGGCGGGCACATGTTGTGCGCCCGGGGTCCGGTTCGCAGGGCGGGTGATGCCGCGCAGCGCCTGACGTGACGCCGTGCGGATCCGGTGCCTTCGTCCTTCGGACGGCACGCCGGGGTCCGTGTTGTCGGGCTGCGGATGCGATGGCCTGGGCATTCCCTGCTGGTACCAGCCTGGGTCGCGTCCTTTCGGGCTCCCGCCGCGACATGCGCAGGAAGTCACCCCTACGGGCGGAACCACCGAGCGACCACCCGTCGCTGTCGTCGCTGACGGACTTGTCGATCCAGCTGCCACCGGAGTTCCGCATGCAGGTCTCCAGCGACCCATCCGAGGTGAGTCCTGCACCGGGCCACGCCGGTCAGCCGCGAGTGCGGCGGATCCATTCGGTGACGACGTCCCGGAGGCTTCCGGTCCGTCGGCACCGTTCCCGGTTCTCAGTATCGAGTCCAGTGCTTCCCCGGCTGCGGCGGTGTCGCCGCTGTCCTCCAGCGCCTCGCGCACGTGATCGAAACAGTGGGTGCGCGGAAGGTGCCTGCACTCCCCGTCGTGCTCCACGTTCGCGCCTTGGGGCATTCGCGCGGTGCCTCCGCGGCCGGAGGCGATGTCCTCGCACGCTCCGTATCACCCTGCGAAGGCGGCAGGCGCATACTGGTAGGCGATGCGAGATCGGAGGTCATCATGATCATCCTCGGTGTCATTCTGCTGGTCATCGGCCTGGTGGCAGGTATCTCGATCCTGTGGACGATCGGTGTGGTGCTCGTCGTGATCGGCATCGTTCTCTGGATCCTGGGCGCCGTCGGGCATGCGGTGGGAGGTCGACGGCATTACTGGTAGGACTGCCGTTCCACCGTCGGCGCTCGCCCTCCTCGGTCACGCCCGCCGCGCACGCGGAGTGTGAGCAGGACAGCACGGACCGGCTGCTGGAGCACGGTGTGACCGCGGTGTTGCGCGGGCTTTCGCATCCCCCGGCAGGAGGTGGGAACCGGGCCGTCGAGCTTCTCGTCGGCATACTGCGCGGTCGGACGAGCGAGACCCGAAGGCTCCTGGACTGCGATCTGACCGAGGGCCGCACACGCGCCGCGCCGTCGCGCTGAGCCGTCCCTTGCCACGGCTCCGGCGTGTCACAGGCGAGGGTGGTCCCCGGGGACATGGATCTTGGGCGAGCGGGACGACGCACATGTGACTCAGA
>NZ_FMDF01000203.1 GCF_900091955.1 Streptomyces sp. Ncost-T10-10d | reverse complement strand
ACTGAGGGGCACCACACCACCTCAGCGCATCAACACCTTGTTGTCAACATGATGTTGATCCCGAAGGGGCGGAGTACCCGAGCCCGACCATGGGGGAATCGGGCACTCCGGAAATTTTCGATCTCGGCCCCTCGTGATCAACCACCAGGAGCCCGGACCACCCCAGACATGCTGATGCGGATCTGCTCGTCGCTGATCTCGTACATCACGCGGTAGACGAACACGCCGTAGGGCCGCGGGTCGTCGGCGAGGGTGGTCGACGGCGGCGAACACCTGCCGCACCCCGGCGGGGTCGTCCTTCATCACCACCGGCGCCCGGATCCGCGCGAAGGCCAAGTCCCCCTGATCACACTCACACTCGCCGAATATGCACTCATGGCCTGGCTGCGACAGCCGTCCTACGCCCGTGGAACCCCGCCGCCCGACCCTTGGCACCGGGGTTCTGGGCTGAGTACGAGAACTCACGTGCGTCAGGACGCCGGCTGACAGGATCCGCAATATGACGAGTAGCGGACGGGTGTTGACGGCCCTGCATCTCTTCCTGGTCTGGGCGACGATGACGGCCGCGGTGCCGGCGCTCGGCTTCGGGCTACTGGTGACGGCCTGGGCTGGTGGGACCGGTGCGACGGCGCCGCTCTTCGCGTTGGGTGTGCCGCTGACGGTGGGCCTGCTGGCCACGGCGGGCATACCTGCGCGGACCGTGGTGCCGCTGTGCGGCTCCGTGCCGCAGCGGCTCGGCTGGGCGGTACTGGTCTTCGTCCTCGGCACGCTCGGCGTCTTTGCAGGTCTGGCCGCCTACGGTGGGGACGTCGACCTGGGGAGCGCCAGTACCAGGATCGCGCTGACGGGGGCGCCATATGCCGTGGCCGCGGCGTTCTTCGTGCCGAGCCGGTGGGTGCGGCTGGGGGCGGTGGCCGCGCTGGCGGCCGGGGTGGCCTACGGGGGCTTCGTCGGCCCGGCGCAGTCGCAGCAGCGCCAGCACGAGGCGGAGGTCGCGCGATACCGGGAGCATCCGGAGCTGCTGTACCTGGGCGCTGCGCCGCCCGGCATGCGGGTGTCCCATGCCGAGGCCGGCCCCGCCTACTTCAGCGTCGAATACCGCACCGTCCGCGAAGACGGGTTCGCGTACGTGGGCCTCACAGTGCGCTCGCCGCTCACGCCGACACCCCGATGCCCCGAGCTCGTGGAGAAGGGCGTGACCTGCACGGTAGACGCGCACGGCGAGATGCGCACGGTCCGCGATATCCCCGGCGGCGGCCGCGCCGTCACCCTCACCCGCCGTCACCGGAACGCGGAGGCCGAGGTCACCAGCCAGACCCTCGAGGAACCCGGGCTACGCCACCTTCTGAACACTCTGCACCCGCTGTCGGACACAGAGCTGGAGAAACTGATGCGGGAAAAGAAGATCGACCACAGACTCTGAGCCATGCTCACCCCGGGCCCCGGCAGCGAAACCCATGCTGGACCCCCAGCCCTACCTCCATCGGGTTTGCGGGGGTGAGCCCCGCGCCTCTTCGAGCGCGAGCCGACGCTTACGCCATCACTTCAGTGAGCTCGGCACGCGGGCCGGGCCGCCAGCCGACTGGAACGCGCATCAGGGGGCTGGCCACCCATTGAATGAGATGGCTGTCCTGTGCCACCTGGCAGAAGGGAAGGGCCCTCCATCCCACAACTGTTTGATTCGCACGAAACGGTCGCACGATGAGAGGTACGGCCACGGCGACGGCTTGGAGGGCCGCGCACCTAGGATCGTTCCTGACAAAGTTTCGGAGGCACTCTCCGCTTGGTCGTCTGTCGACTCGGGGCTGCACCGTGATGAACTTCCTTCATGGCTCAGGTACTTAGACCGACCGGCACATGGGGGGTGGGAGAAGGAGCGGGGCTGGGTGCGTGCAGCTGCAAGGCGGAGGATTGAGACAGATGGGGTCTCCCCTGCTCGAGCGCAGACGAGAGCTTGGGGAAGGAGCCATGGTGATTGACGACAACGCGGCAGATGCGCGTGCCCAGCCCCGCGACGCCGCCCCTCATTTGCCGGCCGGTCTTACGCCCTTCATCATGGCGCGGTTCAGCGCTCCTGGGCGCAAGAGGCCGCCCAGAGGGGCCTCATGCGGCCCGTGCCGCTTCCCGATAGTCCTGGTGATGACACGGCTGTACCCCGGGCCAGAACGCTGATCCGGGGTACAGGGTGCTGGGGTGAAGAACTGATCACCGGTGGTGAACCGGCCGTCCTACCGTCTCAGGAACGAACCGAGATCAGCAGGTCGGGTGAGCCGCCGAGAAGCATCCAGCCAGGACTCAAGGGATGCCATGGCCGATGCTGTGCTGCAGTGTCGGCGCTCGAATCCTCATCGAGAGTCAGCCGCCCTCTTGGGTCGGGCGTCGGCTGCCTGGCTGGTGTCGTGTCGTCACCAACGGTCGTGTTCGTGCCGGTGGCAGCGTTCACTGCGCCTAACGGTGGTGGGATCGGTGGCGGTGTGGGTGGTGTTGTCGCCGCCTCCGGTGGCTGTGACGGTGTTGGTGCGCTGGGAGGGGGCGGTACAGGAGACGTGCACCCTGAGTGTGATGGGCGGGTAGCTGTTCCCGGCGGCCAGGACGTCGCTGCGGGTGCAGGTCAGGGTGGACCGGGTGCAGTTCCATCCGGTGCCGGTGAGGCGGGTGGCGGTGAGTCCTGTCGGCAGTGTGTCGTGGACGGTGACGGTGCTTCCGTTGGTCGGGCCGGGCCCGGTGTTGCCGACGGTGATGGTGTAGGTGCCGCGCTGTCCCTGCGTGAAGTGCCCGGTGTGGCTCTTGCCGATGGACAGGGACGCTGACGCATTCGCCGCGATGGCGTCTCCGAACGGGTTGGTGATGCCTGTGATGGTGGTGCTGACGGTGTTGGTGGTGGTATCGATCACCGACACCGAGCTGGTGGTGAAGTCCGTGACGTAGACGCGCGTGCTGTCCGGGGTGACCGCCAGCTTGTAGTTGCTGGACCCGGCGCCAATGGTGATGGTGGCGGTGGGGGTGTTGGTGCTGGTATCGATCGCCGTCACCGTACCGTCGTTGACGTTGCTGGCGTAGACCTGCGTGCCGTCTGGGGTGATCGCCAGCCCGTACGGGGCGAGGCCGACGGCGATGGGGCTGCCCACGATGGTGTTCGTGGTCGTATCGATCACACTCACTGTGTTGGTGCCGAAGTCGGCGACGTAGGCGTCCAGGCCGTCCGGAGTGATCGCGATACCGGTCGGCTGGGTGAAGCCGGTGATAGTGGTGGTGATGGAGTTGCTGGTGGTGTCGATCACCTGAACCTGGCCGAGCCCCAGCTCGGTGACGTAGACGAACTTGCTGTCCGGAGTGATCGCCAGGAACCGGGGGTCCGCGCCGCCGGCGAGGGTGATGGGGCTGCCCACGATCGCGTTGGTGGTCGTATCGATCACGTACACGAGGCCTGAAAAGGTGATCACGTAGGCATGGAGACCGTCCGGTGCGATCGCGATTCCCTGCAGGCTTCCGGTGAAGCCGGTGATAGTGGTGCTGACGCTGTTGGTGGTGGTGTCGATCACTGACACCGTGTTGCTGCCGCGGTTGGAGACGTAGACGTGTGCGTTGTCCGGGGTGACGGCGATGGAATTGGGGTTGGCTCCGACACCGATGGTGGTAATGGGGGTGTTGGTGGTGGTGTCGATCACCGTCACCGAGCTGGCGGTGTAGTTGGCGACGTAGGCGTTGCCGTTCGTGACGGCCCAGGCCGGGGACGGGGCGACAGCCGGCAAGGCCAGCCCTGCCAGTACTGCCAGTCCCGCCATGCAGACCCGCAGCCACGCTGCCCAGGGCCACAGGCACCGCTCACGGCTCTTGGGCCCCGGACCGCGGTGTGGCCCAATCTGCTTTCTCTCGCGCCTGATCACCGGCACCTCCGGTTAGGGAACAGTGGGCGGGCTTGCGGCGACCACATCCATGGCACCGACGCCAAGCCGCGAATCACTCAGTGTGATCGCAGATCAGATTAGGTGCCGGTGAAGCGTTTGCTGCAATTTGACACGGTAGATCCCGTTGACGAAACATGCCCGATAAGGGCGTTCGCCAGTAGGTCAGCGGATGCGAGGGCTTCGAGGGCAGGTGTCCCAGCGGTAGAGGGTCCAGGCGCGTCGGATCAGGCAGCGGATGGTGATGATGGCGCTGGCCATGGCGATGAAGAACTCGACGGCATCCTTTCGCCGTTCGGTGCAGCGGCGGAGCTTGCCGAAGTTGTTCATCCAGGAGTTCGTGCGCTCTACCACCCAGCGTCCGCCGGTCTGGATCGGGGCTTCGCCCCGCGCTCGGCGATCCGGGCGGTGATCTTCCTGTCGGCCAGGTCGTCGTGAGCGATCTGGTAGTCGTAGCCGGCATCCAGGGTGAGGCACGGATGCTCGGGCAGTGGCCCAAGGACTGTCTCCAGGGCGGTGAAGCGGTCGAGGGTAGCGGGGCGAGCGGACACCGCCTACTGGCGGACGCCCTGAGAGCTGCTCTTGCCCCGGGCGGCGGGAAAAGAGGGTGATGAGTGACCAGGCCAGGTGGGCTTCGCTGTGCTGGACCATGCGCGCCCTTGCGTCGGCCGCGCGGCCCGGGCAGCGCCCGCACAGGCGGACCCGGGGCCCCGAAGCCCACCCCCTTCCCCGGCTGACAGCTGCTGCGCTCTCCGGTGAAGCCGATGCTGGTCCAGCAGCGGCGTGGCCGTTTGTGGGCACTCAGCGGGCCGCGTCGAACTGGCGCACCACCTGGGGCAAGGCCTTGAGGACCGTCGTGGAGTGGTCGAAATCGCCGATGTCAGTGAGCTGTTGGTCGGAGTTGTTGGCGGTCAGCTGGCGTTGGCAATGCAGGGAGTTCGCAAAGGCGACGTCCTTGTCGCCCCTGGCGTGAAAGAGGTGTACAGCGACTTCGGGCCGCCAGTCGCAGGTGGTGTCCAGAGCCTTCAGTTTCTGTCGCAGCTCTCCCGTGGGGGTGCGCACCTTCTGGAGGAACTCTTCGGTGAACAGTTCCTTCGAGGTCGTCGGCAGCGCGGCCGCAATCTCCGACGCCTCGTGGTCGCCGTCGAACAGTGACTCCACCGTCTTGTCGTACGGGGCGCGGAACGCCTGGCCCGGCGTGTCGTACAGGCCGTACATCCGGTGCCACGCGGTCGCGAAATAGGCCAGGTAGAGCGATGACCGGGCGACCTTGTCGTCCGCCGCGGCAGCCTCGAAACGGCTCAGATTGAACGGGCCGGCAATCGGGGCGAGAGCGCCCGGGCGGAAGTACGGATCGATGTTCTGTTGCAGGGCTCGCCCGACCATCATTGTGGCGGGTCCGCCCTGGGAGAACCCGCTGATGAGGACGCGCTGGTCCAGGTCGTGGCCGTCCCGGCGGGCGAACGCACGAGCTGCCCGTAATGCATCCACCGAGGCGCTGACGGTTGCCTCCGGGTTCCCGTACGGATGGAATCCGGGGCCCTTGCCCAGGCCGAGGTAGTCCGGGGCGGACACCGCGCGGCCGGTCGAGGCGAACAGCAACGCCGTGGCCCGGTCGGTGGACTCGTCGTTCACCGAGGCCACCTCGCCTCGGTACACCTCGGTGCCGTGCAGCCAGGACACGACCTGAAGGTCGCGTTCGTCGTTCCTCGGCATCGCGACCAGCTCGCTGGCCGTAGTGGGTCTGCCTGTGATGTCGACGGTGCGATACACGATCCGATGGGCCCGTACGCCGTAGCGGATCTGTGCCGTATCGATACCCGTCTTCGCCAGGCGGTCAGCGACCTCCTTGGCGTTCAGGTCCACCACAGGGGTCGACGAGACCACCGCACCGCGTGCTGAGGGCTGCTGCTGATCGGCCAGGGCTGCAGACGGGGAGGAGCTCTGAGGGGCGCCGCACCCTGTCGCCGCCAGTGCGGCTACGGCGCACACCAAGGTGAGCACACCGGACTTGACTGTGCTTCTACGGAGCCGAGAAATGTTCATGGCTGGACTCTGTCGTTCCCGGCGCACTCGACGCATTGGGACCAACACCCGCCTCGGCAGGGGGTTTTCCCTACGCTCCGCAAGAGTCAGGTCGCCTGGCTCCTCCGCAGGCCGACGAACAGCCACCTGGCACATGTGCTTCGACTGGATAGGGGTATCGCCGAGGTGAGCCCAAAAGGGGCCATGGGATGATCTCGGTTACTGCCCGAGGTTGCTGACGCGGTTCGCGTACTCGCGGCGGGCCTTGCGCTGTGCCGGGATCGCCGCGGCGTTGTCGAGCGGCTGGCAGCGGTCAAGAAGCTGGCGGCGTACCGCCGGGATGGCGCTGAAGCGCAGGGTGTAGCCCTGGCCGCGCCGTACGGTCGCACCCTGGTCGAGCGCGGCGCGCTCTGCGGGCTCCAGGTCGGCCGTGCGGAGGAAATCGGCGACCTTGCGCGGCATGTCGAGGAGGACCGGCAGCTCCGGAGCCGGGGTGTCCTCGCGGCCGGCGGCGGTGCGCTCGGGCAGGAGGTCGGCGACGGCCGTGCGGACGGCGCCGCGGCTGACTGCCTGTTCGCGGGACAGGGCGGCGATGGAGCGGCCTTCCAGGTACGCGGTGCGCACGGCGTCGGTCTTGTCGGCCGGGACGGCGGGGCGGCGCCCGCCCTTGTTGCCCTTGGCCTCTGCGGCCCGCAGCCCGTCGTAGGTGAGTTCGCGCTGGAGGTCGCGCTGGAGTTCGCCGGCGGCGGCGAGGGTCTGCACCATGAACTTCACCGTGGACAGCAGTTCTCCGGTGCGCGGGTGGCGGGCGGTGAGGTCCATCGCGGAGAACGCCCCGTCGTGGATGCGCAGGGCGACCTGGTCGCGGTGGAGGATGTCGAGCACGTCGAGGATGTGCCCGGTGCCGCGCACCAGGCGGAACATCTCGGAGATGTGCACCGTGTCGCCCGGCCGCGCGTACGTCAGCAGCTCGCCGAACTTCGGCCGTTCCAGCGGGTGGAGGCGGCTGGAGGTGCCGGGTTCCTCCTCGAAGACGACCGAGTCCTCGATCCCGGCCTCGTGAAGGACGAGGTTCTGACGGTTGGTTGACTGCTGGTCGGTCGACACCCGCTTGTAGACCAGGTTGGCCATGCCGCTCCCCGTTGTGGTGGTCGCATTCGACCCTAGCTGTCAGCAAACCCTGTCATCATCTGCCATCGGATCTGATCGGATCGGCGCCGCTGTCGGGCCCCGGAAAGCCTGGGTTCATTGGACGTCCGCCGCGCCTGTCTTCATTCGATCGTTTGCCGACAGGCGGTCGACGCGTCCGGGTGATGTAGTCGGGACAGACTGCTGTCTGCCATCGGTGAACACCATCCCGAGCGGGCGCAACGGCCATTACCGTCCAGTCGCATGACGACGATCACAACCCGTACGGTCGAATACCCGGCCGACAACCTGACGATGATCGGATACCTCGCGCTCCCGGCCGGTGCCGAGCGCCGGCCCGCAGTCCTGATCGGACCCGAGGGGATAGGGCTCAGCGATGTCGAGCGCCGCCGGGCCGAGGCTCTGGCCGAGCTGGGGTACGTGGCGCTGGCCTTCGACCTCCACGGCGGACGCTATTTGGAAGACCCAGAGGAAATGTTGGCCCGTTGCATGCCGCTGCTCGCCGACCCCGACCGGATGCGAGGAATCGGTCACGCTGCACTCGACGTGTTGCGTGCCGAACCACGGGCCGACCCCGACCGGACCGCCGCCATCGGCTACGGCACCGGGGGCGCGGTCGCACTGGAACTCGGTCGCGATGGCGTCGACCTGCGCGCGATTGGGACAGTCAACGCACTGACCACGGGCCGACCGGGCGAGGCGGCGCGCATTCGCTGCCCCGTGTGGGCCGGGGTCGGGTCGGAAGACCCGATCATGCCGCCCGCGCAACGGAACGCGTTCACCGCTGAGATGCAGGCCGCAGGCGTCGACTGGCGCCTCGCGGTCTACGGCGGAGCCCTGCACGCCTTCCACCACCCGCCGGTCGACCACACCGTGCGTCCCGGCGTCGGCTACCACCCACGGCACGCACAGCGAGCCTGGCGCGACGTCGTCGACCTGCTCGCCGAGTGCCTGCCCGTCACGGATTGATCCACGCCCTCGTGCAGCCCCTGCTGCCCGGATTTCATCGGCGGCAGCAGGAGGTACTACAGCTTCTGGACCACGAGTTTCCGCCAGACGACTGATCTCGCGAGCATGTGGAGCGGCGAACCGAGTTCAGGCGCAATCACCGTGTGTGGTCGCCGGGGGCGTATCGGCTCCAGGTTCCTCCAGCCTCGGTGACCAGGCGGGTGGCTGTCTTGTCGTTGGGCCGGTCCATCTCCAGCAGGTAGTTCAGGAAGTCCTTCCCGGCCGCAGAGCGGCCTCGATGGTGGCGTCCAGGACGCGTCGCAGAGAGCGGGTTCGGAAGTCGGAGGAGACGCAGGTGTAGATCGCGGTGGTGGAGGCGTGGTCGTGGCCGACCTGCTGTTGGACGAACAGCGGGTCGTGGCCATCCTCGATCAGGTGGGTGATGTAGGACCTGCGCAGCGAGTGGAACTCCAGCGCGGGGTCCAGGCCGACGGCGTCCCTGTAGGCGGCGAAGCGGGAGTCCAACCGCTGGAGTCCGATTCGCGGGCCTCGCTCGGATGGCCAGAGGGCCCGGCTGGTTGAGTGCCGCAACCCGGGACGCACCTCGCTGATCCATTCCTCAATCGTGCCGGGTGTCCAGTGCCAGACGGTCAGCACGCTGCGGCGCTTAGGCGGCGAGCCCTTCTTGGCCTTGCCGTAGCGGACGAGCAGGGTGCCGTACTCGCCGAACTCCCGGCCCTCCGGGTTGCGGCCGAAGTCGGTGAGATCCAACATCCGGGTCTCGTTGCGGCGCAGGCCGTAGGCGTACGCGGTCTTGAACAAGGCGGCGTCCCGGAAGGCGGGCAACCAGCCCTTGCGGCCCTTGCCGCGGACGCGCAGGACTTCCTCGTCGGCGTGGTCGAAGAACGCTTCCAGCTCGGGCCTGGTGAAGGCCCGGCGTTCCGGCTCGCCCTCGGCTTCGTCGGCGTGTGTCGCGGCGTTCCAGTCGTAGACCACCTGGACGGGATGGGTCCCGAAGTGCCGTAGGCACTCGTCGCTCCAGCCATAGGCGGGGTTAGTCAGAAAGTCGCAGAACTGGCGCACGGAACCCTGGTAGTTGCGCAGAGTGGAACGGACGCAGCCGTGCACGGCCCGAAGATCGGCCGACCATTCGTCCACGTGCTGTGGCGTCCACTGCCACGGCATCGCGTCGGCGTGCCGGGTGAAGGGGCGGACCGTGCGCTCCTGGTCGTTGACGTATCCCGGCGAGAGATTGCGCGCGAGCTGTTGGTTGCGCCAACCCTTGATCATCGCCTCGAAGACTTGCTCGTCCGGCCGCAGCAGCGGCAGACCGTCGATCAGGTGCAGCCGAGCAGACCCTGGAACGAGGCCGTCCCCACCCATCCGCCATCACTCTCCGTCTATCGCATCTGACGCGAGAATTTCGCAGCAGATGCGACTCGGGAGCGTCTTCGCAGTTCAATCGCTTGATGGAGTGAGGCCCGCGGACACTCAGTTCCGTAACCGCTACCGTGCTTCCGCGGCCAACGTCCCTGATGGGGGCGTTTCCGCGCGGTCCCGGGCCCGCCTCCAGGACGGGTGTCGCGTACTCGCATTCGATGCAATTGGCGTCGGTAGGAACATCGGTACAGCCGTTGGCGCTGAGAATGATCACGTCGGTTAGCACGCCGGTCGACGGCTCCGTTCGGGTTCGCGGAAAGATCGTCTGGCGGGTAGCGGTGCTGGCTACGGTCCCCTCGTGCCGGTGGATTTTCTGACTGATGAGCAGGCCGTGTCTTGAATGGGGTCCGTT
>NZ_FMDF01000205.1 GCF_900091955.1 Streptomyces sp. Ncost-T10-10d | reverse complement strand
CCTTCACCCAGGCGACGCCGTCACCCGTGAGAACACCGATACGGTTGCCGGACAGGGCCACCTGCTTGACCTCCCGGCTCCCTTGACCCACGTCGCGCCGAGGCTGCCCGCCTTCACGTAGGCATCGCCGTTGTCCTTCAGGACGCCGATGCGGTTGCCACCGTCGCCGGAGACCGTGCCGGGCACCGCGTCGGCCGTGGACGCACCGGTGAGACCGGCCAGCGCCAGAACGGCGGCGACCGCGGGGAGCGTCTTGAGATTCATCCGTGTAACTCCTGTACGCAGAGCAACCCTTGAGCCCGGAGAGCCGTGCCCACGGGGGATTGGTCAATCCGAAGACCACCAACGACTGGCACAGCCCGGGGTGCGTAGGTCATTGGAGTGATGGGGGAGCACTGGACAGGGTCCTTGCCGCGCGTCGCGCGCCGGGCGGGGGCGGGGGCGGGGGTTGGCAAGGACGTAACCACCGGCTCGGATCAGTACGCGAAGCCGGACTTGCCCAGCCCCGTCGTCGCAATGCGCAGGATGGCACTGCCCGCTGGAAGGACGGTCACCAGCTTTCAGGTGGGATTGACGGTGCCGTCGCCGAAGGGCTGTCCCGTAAATGATCTCCGAGTCGATGTGGGGCATGGTTGGTCCCGATCTGGCCTGCTCCGAGCAGGGCGGGGAATCGGTGACTTGGAGCACGCTCGTTGCGTAGGCTCGTTGCGTGCAGTGGCATCAGGTACTTGGCTTCGTGGTCGCAGTCACACCCCTCACATTGATTCCCGGCACGAGCTTCACGCTGGTCACGCAACAGGTGATCGCGGGATCGCGGTTTGACGGTGTGCGTGCCGCGTTTGGCTCAGCGTGCGGGCTCTTGGTGCACGCAACGTTTGCCGCGATTGGCTTGTCGGCCCTCGTCATGTCGTCGGCTCAGGCGTTGGCAGTGGTGAAGCTCGTGGGCGGCATCTATCTCATCTGGTTGGGCGTGACCACGTGGCGGTCGACGCGCCGAGGCGTCGAACCAACGACACGGAGGCGATGGCGCTTGCCATGGGCTCGGCTCGGAGGCTTTGGCCAGGGGCTGTGTTCCAACGTCCTCAACCCGAAGGCCGCGTCGGTCTATCTCACCCTGGTACCGCAGTTCCTCACGTCGAGCCGCCCGATCGCGCCACAGATCGCGACGCTTGCGATTGTCCATGTGGCCATGGTGCTGGTGTGGCTGCTGATCTGGACGTCTGTGGTCGCCGCTGCGCACGCGGCGATCGACACGCCTCGATTCCGACGTGGCACGAGTCGTCTGGCGGGAGCAGTGCTGGTCGCCCTGGGGGTTCGAACGGCAACAGCGAACTGAGCCCGCACCCCTGGCTGCCCCATAGCTACTGGTTACGGTGAAATGATCTCGGCGCGGCTGGTGCACTCACGGCGTCGGAGCCCTCCTGGACAGCCCCGTTCACCGGGCTGAGCCCGCGCAGTTCGGCAAGCTGGTGACCGTGCTGCGGCGTGAGGGCGCGGACGCGGTTCGCAAGGGCCCCCCGTGGAGCCTTCCGCTGGAAGACCGGGCGCTGCTGGTCACGGCCTACTGGCGCACAAACTTGACAATGCGGCAGATCGCACCGCCCTTCGGAGTCTCAAAGTCCGCAGCCGAGCGGATCACCGACCACCTCGGGCCAATGCTCGCGCTCCAGCCCCGTAAACGGTTCGGCAAGGACACCGTGCTCATCGTGGACGGCACCCTGGTGCCCACTCGCGAGCACACCGTCGCCGCGCAGTCGAAGCACTACCGGTACTCCACCAACCACCTGGTCGTCATCGACGCCGACACCCACCTCGTCGTGGCGGTCGGCCGGCCCCTGCCCGGCAACCGCAACGACTGCAAGGCATGGGAGGAGTCCGGCGCGAAGGCCGCCGTCGGCACGACCATGGCCATCGCGGACGGCGGCTATCCGGGCACCGGGCTCGTGATGCCCCACCGGCGCCGCAAGGGCGAGGAGTTGCCCAGCTGGAAGCAGGCCCACAACAAGTCCCACAAGCGGGTTCGCGCCCGCGTCGAGCACGTCTTCGCCCGCATGAAGACCTGGAAGATCCTCCGCGACTGTCGACTCAAGGGCGACGGCGTTCATCACGCCACGCTTGGCGTCGCCCGCCTGCACAACCTCAACCTCGTCGGATAGTCGTCCGGCTGTGGCAGTTCCCGGGAAGTCATTTCGGAGCGACTGGGGGGAGTCGGTCCGCGGCGGGCAGCTTGATCAATACCAGTGACTTGTGGATGCCGCTCACTCGGACACTGTGGGTCGGCAGCGTGGCCGTGGTTCTGGCGAAGGTCTTCAAGCTCGTCGAGTCTGCGCAGGTCCGCTGGGGCGCGATCACGGGAGCCCATCTGGTGCCGCTGATCTGCCTCGACGTCTGATTCGAGAACGGCGTCTTGACCGAACGGGCAGACACGCGAGCTGCGCGATCTTACGGTTCATCTCGCAGGGTGCCACCCGCCGGAGCAAAGGAGAACACGATGGACGCGCACACGGACCCCACCCATTACGTTGTGCAGCGGTACTTCCACATGTGGAACACGGGTGACACCTCGATCGCTCCGGAAGTGCTGAGTCCGGACTGGGCTGATCACGCGCACCCTGAGGTGACCGGGCCCGCCGACGTTCAACGCGCTGTCACACATATCCATGCAGAACGGCCAGGACTCCGCTTCCACATCGAGACGATCCTTGGTACCGACGATTTGCTGTCCGTCATCGGCGGCGTCGGCCACGAAAGTCGCCCCGGTACCATCGACAGCCCTCTCATCTGGCTGATCCGGCTTCTCGACGGTCGGATGGCCGAGATGTGGACCTACCGCCGGAGCACCCCCTGAGATTGCTGATCCACGCGTCTTGACGATTGTTCGCGGGCCCGGAGGCGGACTTGCCATGATGTCGACCATGCCTTCTCTGGTCACTCCTGTCATGTCTCCTGGCAGCCTCAATGCCTCTCCCCAGCCGACGCTGTCGATCGACGACGACTTGCTGCTGCGGCCATGGCTGCCTTCGGACGCAGCCGCCGTCGCGCGAGTGTTCCAGGACCGGGCGATCCAGCTCTGGCACCTGCGCAAGGCGGGCTCCGAAGACGAAGCTCAAGAGTGGATCCAACAGTGGCGACGTGGCTGGGAGAGCGAGTCCGCCTGCCATTGGGCCGTGGCCGATGCCAGCGGCGACAGGGTTCTCGGACGGGTCTCCCTCCAGTCCATCATCCTGGTCGGAGGCCAAGCAGAGATCTCCTACTGGACCGCTCCTGAGTCCCGAGGCAAGGGCATCTGCTCCCGCGCAGTGGCCCGGGTGTCAAGCTGGGCACTGGAAGTGGCCGGCTTCCACCGACTCGAACTCGGCCACTCAACGGCAAACATCGCATCCTGCCGCATCGCCGAAAAGACATGCTTTGCCCTGGAAGGCGTACGGCGTCAAGCACTGCTCCACGCCGACGGCTGGCACGACATGCATCTGCACGCCCGCGTCCACGAAGCCTGACCGGGCGTTCGGCCCCAGCAGCAGACCACGCTCCGGACACGTCGGAGATCATTACGGGACAAGCCTGAGCTGCACGTTGGCGTTGGCGTTGGCACCCCAGGCGATCACCGAGCCGTCGTCGCGGGCTGCGACGGTGTAGTCCACTCCGCTCGCGATGTCCGTGGCGCCCTGGAGGACACCGATCGGGACCGGGGTGGTGCGGTTGATGACGGGGTCGTCGCCGAGTTGGCCGATGTCGTTCCTGCCCCAGGCACTGGTGGCGTGTTGCGGAACCCCGACCGCGCCGGGCGTACGGGCGCTGCGCACCGTCCCGTTGGACTGAGCGCGCCCGCACGCCTCTGTGGCCCGTCCGTCGTTCTGTTCCTGTCAGTCCAGCAGGGTCGTGACCACGAGGAAGTCGTCGTGGGCCTCGCCGTACTGCTTGGCGGCGAGGAGGAACATGGAACGGTCGGTCAGAGCCCTGGCCAGCAGGGCCCGGCCCTCCTGCGCGCCCAGGTCGTCCAGGCGGCGGGCGAGTGCCACACCCTCGTCGAAGACCGGCCGGAGCGGCTTCAGGATGCGATGGGTGCGGTTCTCCCGGTGGAGCGCCGAACGGATGGTCATCCTGCGGTGGGTGGCGATCAGCCCCGGGAGATGGCGGCGGGGGTCGACCGCGGCCGCCTCGGTCAGGCGGGCGGTCTCCTCTTCGAGGGCGGGGAGGCCCTCGAAGTACGCCTGCCTGGTGTCGCTCGACCAGAGGGTGGAACCGAACGGCGGCGCGGGTGTTCGGGCCGACGCCGCCGGCTCCTCCGCCCGGCCCGACAGGCCGAGCAGCATGGTCCACCAGGAGAGGATGTTGCTCCAGCTCTTGCGCTCCCCTGTCTCCCCCAGCTCGGCAAGAAGGCCGAGAGCCTCTTTCCTGGCCGCTCCGGCCCCTGCCCTGCGCCCGGCCGCATCCAGCATCTGGGAATGGCGGACCAGTTCCCACGTCAGGATGGCCGGCGACGTGCTCCCGGCATCGAGTTCTCCGCGGCAGGCGTCCACCATGTCTGCGAAGGCGTCCAGGGCCGCGTCGTGAAGTCCGGCGGCGTCCAGTTCGGCCGCCCACTCGACCGCGGTCCAGAAGGAGACACCGGACGGCTCTTCCGAGCGTGCGGCCCGGACGATCCTCCCGCAGATCTCCGCAGCCTCCCGGTGACGCCCCTCCTCGGCCAGTACGGCGGCCAGCCGCCCGTGCCCGTACACGGGGCTCGGCACCTGCCCCCGCTCGAACCCCTGCCGCCCGGCCTCGGCCATCTCCTCACAGATCGCGAAGCCCTCCGCCCGCCGGCCCGCGGTATAGAGAAAACGCTGGTAGGCGGTCAGGGCGTCGATGAGCAATTCCGTCCTCTTGGGCTCCTCCGCGCCGATCCGCCGGGCGGCAGCCACCGCCTCGGCGTGCAGGGCCAGTTGTATGTCCGGGCAGTCCCGGAACTCCGGCGCGTAACCGAACGAGACCAGTGCCTTGGACAGCTTCGGCATGTAGGTCAGCGGGCTCACCTCGGCCAGCACCCGGTACGCGTCGATCTCTTGCTCGACGCTCAGCCCACCGGATCCGAGCAGCATCGTCCGTGCCCGCAGCACCGCGTCCTGATCGACGTTCTCGGAATGATTCATGACGGTGATTCTGAGAGCCGGAAACAGGGCGGGACAAGGCTCCTGAGCTGTGCGGTCGGTCCTACGAAAAAGGGCCGCTGAGCTGTCATGATGGGTGTGGTTTCACCTCTCGGCGCCCTGGGTGGCCCACAAGGGCCGACTGAACGTCAAAACTCCGACCGCGCCGGGCGTACGGGCCCTGCCTACTGTCCCGTTGGACTGAACGCCCCGGCAGATGCCCGGGCGACCTTCCGGCACGCTGCATGCGGGGGCGGCGCGCCTTGATAGCGTCGCTCCCGCGATTGCGGACCGCTCCCCGCCGGGGTCGTCGCTGCGCCCGGACGGCCTGCCCTCGACGGCCGACGGAGCGGGCGTGCTGACGGTACGGGGACGTTCGCGGCAAGGACGAAGAGGGCCGACGCATGAGCCTCGCGCAGTTGCACTACACCTCTGCCTCTGCGGGGGACGACGGGGGCGGCGCACGGTTCACGGCGGTCAGCGCCGGTATACCCACGCCGATGCTGGCCGAGGCCGAGCAGCTTCTCGGCTACGAGCCGCCGGCCGGGGCCCCGTACCACCCCACGACCGATGAACTCCGGTCGTTCCCCGAGGCGTTCAGCTTCAGTGCGCTGTCCGACGGCAGCCATCTGCTGAGTCGTACGGTGGCGCTGGGCGGCCCCGGCGCCGGCCGTTTCCACGCGCACGCGGTGCATCTGCCGGCCGGCACCGGGCTGCCGGGCGACGTGCCGGCGATCACGGCCTGGCGGTCGCCGAACTGGGCCTCCACCACACCGGACGGCGGCACGCCCGGCCGAATGGCCTCCCTGCCCGCCTCCGCCGTCTTCGGTCCGGAGGCGCTGAACGACTTCGCGGTCTCCCGAAGCCCCTGGCTGGCGGCCGTCTTCGCCGACCTGCGCCGGGTGAACGAGGAACCGTCGTCGGCGCGCGTGGTTCTCGTGGAGCGGCAGAGCGCCGATGTGGCCCGGTGGATCGCCCTGGCCGGGGCCGTGCTCCCGCCGGAGAACGCGCGGCGGCTGACCTTCACGACCTACACGCGCCGTCCGGCGCGGTCTCCGCACCAGGTCGTCGGAGTGCTGCCGCAGGACGCACCGGAACCGAACCGCTCCGACGACGGGCACGAGTTCCGGGTACACAACTGCGCCGGGCCGCGCCCGACGGGGCCGGTGGACGACGCCTGGGCCGAGACCTGCGCCCGGATCTGGCGGAGTCGGTCCCCGGAGCTGTTCCGGGCGGCGGCCGAACTGCCCGGAGAGCCTTTCGCCGCCGGACCGCTCGCCGTCACGGCACTCTGCGCGGGTGTCGCCCTCGGCCCCGTCGAACGCGCCGCGGCCGCCGACTGGGCCGCCGAGCGGCCGTACGCGCTGGACGAGGAGCGGACGCGGCTGCTGACCGACGCGCTGACCGCCCCCGGCGTCGACCGCACGAGCACCGAACTCTCCAGTGTGGCACGGCTGTTGACCGCCCTTGATGGGCGTTCGCCCGCCGCCACGACCGCATCGCTCGCCGCTCTGCTGGTGACGGAGGCGGTGCGCGGAGGCGACGTCACACTCGAACCCCCCGCGCGCTCGGCCTTCGCCGAACCGGCCGGGGAGCGCGCCTCCGCCGCACTCGTCGCGGCCCTGGGCGACGACCTCCGTACCGAACTCGCCACCGGTGCGCCCATCATGCCCACCGCGCCCGGCCGCAGTGTGGCGCGCACCGTACAGCTGCTGCGGATCGCGCGGCTGCTCGACGTGGACTGCGCGGACCTGCTCCCCGGTGTCGTACACCGGATGTCCCGGTCCCTGCTGGGCGAAGGGGCAGCCGGCTGCGGGCCGGTGCTGCTCGACCTGCTGGACGAACAGTTCGATGTCCGTACCGCGCTGCTGGGCGAGCTGGACCGGATCACCCCGCACGATCCGGCGGGAACGGAGCGGCTGCTGACCGGTGTCGCCCTGCCGTTCACCGGGACGCAGGCGCTGCCGCATCTGCGGATGTGCGCGGCGGCACCGGACGCCAGGGCGGGCGGCGGCGACCGGATGAAGGTGCTGCACACGGTGCTCCGCGCCGGTGGAATGTCACCCTTCACCGAACCACTGGTGCTGCGCACGGCGGTGGGGCTGGTCTGGGGCGAGGACACACCCACGGCGGGCGAGGCGCGGCTGCTGCTGGGCGGGACCACCTCCGACGCGCACCGTACGGCCGGTACGTGGTCCGCTCTCGTCGCGGCGGCGCTCGGCGCCCCCGCCGACGACGAGGAGGCCCCCGAACTCGCCCATGACCTCTTGCGCGGCTTCCCGCAGGAGATCGACGCGCGGGTGCGCGGCGCTCTGCTGCTCCTGGAGTTCGCGCGGGACCTGCGGTCGGGGGCGGCGGAGCCCGGCTGGGCGGAACGGGCCCGGAAGCTGTGCGCCGGGGCCGGCCCGGTGGAGCCGGGCGTGCGCGACCAGGCGTTCGGCGCACTGGCCGGCAGGCTGCTCGCTCCGGACCGGCCCGAGGCGGAGCTGTACGCGTTCGTCCACAGCGACGACGCGGACCTCATCGCGGCCTACGGCAGGGCCGCCCGCCATGACACCGTCCTCGCCCGGCTGCGTTCCGAACCTGCTTATGCGGCCGACTGCTTCACCGTCTGGAGCTCACACCCGCATGCGGGCCGCGCCTGGAGCGAGACGCGGGCGGCGCTGCTGGAGGAGGTGCTGCGGCCTGTGGTGCGCGGACTGTCCGCCGTCGAGGTGGCAGCCGTGGAGGAGGCGGCCGAGCGTACGGGCAGCAGCCGCACGGCGGAGGCGTTCCGGGCGTGGAACCGGCCGGGTGGCTTCGGCAGACGGCTCGGCAGCAGGCTGACGGCACGGGTGCGGCGGTCATAGCCGAGCTCAGGACATCAAGAGGTCGCGAGTCCTCGGGCAACCCGCGGGCGTCAGTTGTGCCGGACCGTGCTGCCCGGAGTCCGCGATCAGGCAGAAGTTACCTATAAGTACGTAGTGACTTTGCGCGCAATCGACAGTAGAACCTGTTCCACTCTGTCGAGAGTGAAGGACGCCACATGAGTGACACCACCATGCATGATGCTGGATCCAAGAGTGTCTCGCGTCGAAGGTTCATCGCAGGAACAAGTTCCGTTCTGGGAGCCATGGCTCTCATCGGCCACGCCGCCTCGGCTCAGGCGAAAGCTGTCTCCACTGCCGCTCCGATCGACTCCGGGACCCATGTCCCGGCCCTGGTGATCGGCACCGGATACGGGGGCTCCGTCGCCGCCCTGCGTCTCGCCCAGGCCGGCGTCGACGTACACATGATCGAGATGGGCATGGCCTGGGACACGCCCGGCCCGGACGGCAAGATCTTCGCCAACACGACCCAGCCGGACAACCGGTCCTACTGGCTCCGCACCAAAACCAAACAGCCCCTCAGCAACTTCTTCGGCTTCCCCATCGACAAGGACATCTCCCGCTACACCGGGATCCTGGACGCCGAGGAATTCGGCGGCATCACGGTCTATCAGGGGCGCGGTGTCGGAGGCGGTTCGTTGGTCAATGGCGGCATGGCAGTCACTCCCAAGCGCGAGAACTTCGGCGCCATCCTCCCGTCGGTGAACGCCGACGACATGTACGGCATCTACTACCCGCGTGCCAACGCCGGGCTCGGGGTCAACACCATCGACCCCTCCTGGTTCGAGACCGCCGAGTGCTACCAGTACGCCCGGGTCGGTCGTAAACAAGCCCAGCGTTCCGGCTTCCCGTTCGTCTTCGTTCCCACCGTGTACGACTGGGACTACATGAAGCAGGAGGCAGCCGGTACCGTCCCCAGATCGGCGCTGGACGGCGAGATCCTCTACGGCAACAACTACGGTAAGAAGTCGCTGCCGAAGACCTACATCGCCCAGATCAGGGCCACCGGCAAGGTCACCATCTCTCCACTGCACAAAGTCACCTCGGTCGCCCCGGCGGCCGGTGGCGGCTACACCGTCGTCATCGACCAGATCAACACCAACGGGGACACCACGGCCACCAAGTCCGTGACCGCGGACAAGGTGTTCTTCGCGGCAGGCAGCGTCGGCACCAGCAAGCTGCTGGTCACGCTGAAGGGCACCGGAGCGCTGCCCCGCCTGAACGACGAGATCGGCAAGGGCTGGGGCGACAACGGCAACGTCATGTGCGGCCGCGCCAACCACCTGTGGGACCCGACCGGCAAGGTCCAGGCGTCCATACCCACGGGCGGCATCGACAACTGGGCTACTGGTGGTGCGTTCGCCGAGGTCGCGCCGCTGCCCACCGGGATCGAGACGTACGCCTCGTTCTATCTGACGATCACCAAGAACCCGAACCGAGCCGAGTTCTCCTGGAACGCCGCGACGAGCAAGGTCGATCTGAGCTGGCAGACCTCCTGGAAGCAGCCGTCCATCGACGCGGCCAAGACGATCTTCGACAAGATCAACAAGGCGGAGGGGACGATCTACCGCACCGACCTCTTCGGCACCTACAAGATCTGGGGCGATCACCTCACGTACCACCCGCTCGGAGGCGCGGTGCTGAACAAGGCCACCGACAACTACGGCCGCCTCCACGGCTACTCCGGCCTGTACGTCATCGACGGCTCGCTGATCCCCGGCAACACCAGTGTCAACCCGTTCGTCACCATCACCGCGCTCGCCGAACGGAACATCGAAGAGATCATCGCCGCCGACCTGTGACGGTGAGATCGAAGCCCGGGGCCGGGCGGGCTCACCGAGCGGCCCCGGACCACTTCAGCGCCCGGGCAGCGCGCACACGGTGTCGAGGCCCAGCACATGGTTGAGCCGGCCGAATGCCAGCCACGAGCCGATGCTCATGCTCAGCTCCACGATCTCGGGTTGGCTGTAGTGCGCGGTCATCCGAGTCCAGAACTCGTCATCGAGGCCGTGGTGGTCCAGGGCGTACCGCTCGGCGTACTCGGCGGCCAACCGGGTCCGGTCGTCGAAGGCGTCGGTGGTGCGCCACTGGGCCACCGCGTCGGCGAACTCCTCCTCGACCTTCGCTCCGTCCCGTTCCGTCCGCCAATCAAGGCAGAAGATGCACCCGTTGATCTGTGCGATCCGCAACCGCGCGGCCTCGAACTCGCGTAGCCCGAGCGTCGTGTGGGCATACACCGACATCGAGAAATTCGCGGCGGCGATCCCGATCCCGGGGATCATCTCCCCCCACACGTACTCGATCGCATCCTTGCCTTCGGGGATATCGATGTTCATCGTTGTCTCCTTCCGAGCCTGCCGACCGCGGGGCGCAGTGGGACGTCGAGCGCGTCGTAAAGTCCGGGTTCCGCGCCCACAAGCCAGTCGATGGCGCTCACGAGCCTGCCGACTGCGGTGGCGTTCCCGCCCGCGGACCGGTTCTCGCCCTCGTCGGTGGCCTCGACCGTGACCTCGATCCGCGGGCGACCCTCGATGACCACCCGATGTGCGCCGTCGCCGTCGGGCGGCGTCGGCCAGTCCAGTGCGCAGGACGGATGGATGCGCGTGATGTGCTCGATGATGATTCGGGGTTCGCCCTCGACGATGCCTTGCACCTCGAACCGGACAGCGCCCTGGGTGCCCGCCTCGAACTCGCCCATCGTCCTGGTACTCACCATGGTCTCAAGAGGGCGCCGGTCCAACGTCTCGCGGATGTCATCGAGTTCGACACCAAGGGCCCTGGCCATCAGCCGCACTTGGCCGCCCCAGACCATCGTGGGGACCGTCGGCGCGAGCATCAGCGGCTCATAGTCCATCGGCTGTCCCATGCCGACCAGGTACCGGACCGAATCCTCCTGGTCGTAGGTGGAGTAGTCGAAGATCTCCTGACAGCGGATCACGTCCACGGTGGTGCCGAGTCCGCTGATCAGCAGCGGCAGCACGTCGTTGCCCCAGCCGGGGTCGACACCGGAGACGAACAGCGAGCCGCCGCCCTCAGCGATGGCGGCCAGCACCGGATCCCGCAACTCCGGCGGGGCGCCAAGCTGGTCGTAGAGCGCGTACACCGCAGGGGTGACGACTACGGCTCCGCCCCGGATGGCCCTGATGATGTCGGTGAGGGCCTCGTCGGGGCGGATGTCGCCGGACGCCGCGTACACCACCGCCTGGGGGCCGGAGGCCAGCACACTGTCGATGTCGTCGGTCGCGGCAACCCCCAGACCGCCGTCGAGCCCTCCGAGGTCGCCCGCGTCGCGGCCGACCTTGTCGGGGTTGTGGACGAGCACGGCAGTGAGCGTCAGCGCCGGATGGGCATCGACGGCACGGATCGCCGCGCGGCCGACGTTGCCGGTACCCCAGACAACCGTGGAAATCATGCGCGGAGGGTAGCGAGAGGGCGCATCAGTTCATAGTGGCGTGACCGGAAAGAATTCCAATCGCTCGTGCGTAGCAGGGCGATGAGTGGGCTTTCCCGGACAGCGTGCCGTTCCAGCAATTCCAGCACGAGCTGAGGCACGCCCAGGCGCACTGAAGGGTGGCGGTGAGGTTGCGGCCCGTCCTGAGCTTCCGGACCCGGCCGGACATACGTCACGGCTTCCTCGGAGCGACCGGTACCGTAGAACGTACGATCTCGTGGGCCTCCTGACGGGCTGCGTGAACCGCCAGAGGAACAGATGAGGAAGCCATGACGACGAACCGCGGACGCAAGGACGTCATCCGGGACCGGATGGCCGCGACCGGCGAGTCGTACAACGTCGCCGCCCGCAACCTGAAGGCGATGAAGGACATGGGCGCCACGCGTGAGGCCGTCCTCACCCAGCGCTGGCGTCCCGCCGACTCGTTCGACGTTCCGTGCCCCTGCGGTGGTACGTGCGAGCCGGGCGAGCGGTGCGAGCGCTGCCACGCGCTGCACCGGCATGTGGCGCGATACCCCGGCAGTGTCACGGACGTGGAGACCTGGGCGGACCGTTACGACTGCACGGGCTGCGCCTCCTCGTACATCCTGACGGTCGTGCTGCCCGGCCGGCCGTGGGGCGTCGCCGAGACGGTCGTCCAGGGCGGGTCCGCGGAGCCGGTCGTGCGGGCCAGGGTCTTCCCGGGGGTCGCCCACCCGCTGCTGCGGCCGGAGAACCCCGAGCCCGAGGCCGAGGCCGAGGGCTGACGCCCGGCGTCGGCCCTCGGCTCAGGACGTGACCGTCAGCCCTCGTCGGGCGTCAGGCGCAGTGAGATCGAGTTGATGCAGTACCGCTGGTCCGTCGGGGTCGGGTAGCCCTCGCCCTCGAAGACATGGCCGAGGTGCGATCCGCAGCGGGCGCAGCGGACCTCGGTGCGGACCATGCCGTGGCTGCGGTCCTGGATCAGTTCGACCGCGTCCGTGTCCTTCGGGTCGTAGAAGGACGGCCAGCCGCAGTGCGACTCGAATTTGGTGTCGGAGCGAAACAGCTCCGCGCCGCAGGCGCGGCAGGAGTAGACGCCCGTGGTCTTGGTGTCGGTGTACTCGCCGACGAAGGCGGGTTCGGTGCCGGCCTGGCGCAGGACCGCGTACTCGGCGGGCGTCAGCTCAGCCCGCCACTGCTCGTCCGGCTTCTCGATGTCGTACGACACGTCGCTCCCTCAGCTCGACAGGTGGTCCAGGATCTGCGGGCCGAGGTCCGTGACGTCGCCCGCCCCCATGGTGAGAACGAGGTCGCCGGGCTTCGCCATTCCCGCGATGGCCTCGGGGACCGCCGCCTTGTCGTGGACAGCGGTGACATCGGCGCCCGCGGACCTCGCGGCGTCGATGATCAGGTCGCTGGTGATGCCGGGGATCGGGTCCTCGCGGGCCGGATAGATGTCCAGGACCACGGAGGCGTCGGCCAGCGCGAGGGCCTGGCCCATCTCGGCTCCGAGCTCCTGGGTGCGGGAGAAGAGGTGGGGCTGGAAGACGACCAGGAGGCGGGCGTCGGATGCGGCGCCGCGCATCGCTTCGAGGTCTGCGGTCATCTCGGTGGGGTGGTGTGCGTACGAGTCGATGACCTGCACGCCCGCGGCCTCGCCCTTGAGCTGGAGGCGGCGCTTGACCCCGGTGTACTTGCCGAGGGCCGAGGCCAGGTTGTGGGCCGGGATGCCGAGGGCGACACCGGCGGCGAGGGCCGCGACCGCGTTGTGGGCGTAGTGGCGGCCGGGCACGGAGACCGTGAACGTGAGGTACTTCCCGTTCAGGATGACCGTGACCTCGCTGGTCAGACCGCGCGGGGTGACCTTGTGGACGCGTACGTCGGCGGTCTCGGACTCGCCGTAGGTGACGACCTTCACCGAGGAGAGGGCGCGCACCCGCTTGGTCAGCTCGACGGCGCCGGGCTGGTCGGCGGCGATCACCAGGGTGCCGTCGGGAACGATCTTGCCTGCGAACGTCTCGAAGGATTCGTAGATCTCGTCCATCGAGGCGTAGTTCGCGTGGTGGTCCAGCTCGACGTTGAGGACGATCGCGACCTCGGGGTCGTACTTCTGGAAGCTGCGGTCGCTCTCGTCCGCCTCGGCGACGAAGATCCGGCCCTCGCCGTGCGCGGCGTTGGTGCCGGGGCCCGCGAGGTCGCCGCCGATGGCGTACGAGGGGTCGAGGTTCAGCTCGGACAGGGCGACGGCCAGCATCGATGTGGTGGTCGTCTTGCCGTGCGTACCCGCCACCGCGATCGCGCGCAGGCCCCCCATCAGGGAGGCCAGCGCGTCGGAACGGTGCACGACGGGGATCGACAGTTCGGCGGCGCGCACCAGCTCCGGATTGTCGGCGCGGATGGCGCTGGAGACGACCACGCACGAGGCGTCGTCCGCCAGATGTCCGGCGGCGTGTCCGATGTGCACGGTCGCCCCCAGCGCCCGCAGCGCCTCGGCCGTACCCGACTCCTTGGCGTCACTGCCCGCGACCTTCGCGCCGCGCTGGGTGAGGATCTTCGCAATGCCCGACATTCCGGCGCCGCCGATGCCGATGAAGTGCGGTCGTTCCATGGCGGCAGGAATACCGGGTGCCATGCGTGTGTCTCCCCAGAAGTCGAATCGAGTACCCGCCCAGCCTATTCGCTGTGCGCGAAGAGCTTGAGCACCGGTACGCCGACCTTGTGCCGGGCCCTGGACGCCCAGTCCCTGTGGAAGAACTCTTCCACGTAGTGCGGCGCGGTCAGCACGATGACTTCATCGGCCTCCGCGTCGTCGACCACGGACTTCAGCTTGTCCAGCGGGTGCTCCTCGATCACCTGCCCGACCGCTTCGGAGCCTGCCTGCCGCAGGGCCTCGAGCGACACTTCGAGCGCCAGTTCGGCGGACTGCCTGGCATTCTTGCCCTCCGGCTCCTCACCCTCCCGGGCGGCTTCCTTGAGTTCGCCCATCGCCAGGTCGTCGATGGCCCGCAACAGCACATCGGCCTGGTCACCGCGCGGCTGCATGAGCACGACGAAGGAGGTCTGCTCCTCCCCGTGCAGGGTGGTGACGAACTCGACGTCCTCGGAAGTGAGGGGCTTCTCGATCATCAAAACGCTGGTGAACACCACGGGCGCCCTTCTGCTTCAGTAACCGTCGCGAGTCTCTGCTGAAACCATCCTTCCCCGTGCTCGCACGGGGTCTGCGAGTAATTGTGCCCATCGAGGGCTAACCGGAACGATTAATTCCGCCGATTGTCAGATCCGACGGTATCGGGTGAAGAGGAACCCGGCCTCTTCCAGCATCGATGTCAGGGCGAATCGTTCCGGCACGGCCACCGAGGGGCCACCGGCGATCCGCTGCGCGTCTCCGGCGGTCAGCATCGGCGAGAGGGTCAGACAGAGCTCGTCCAGCGCCCCGGCCGCCACGAACTGGCCCAGCATCCTGGGTCCGCCCTCGGTCAGCAGCCGCTTGAGTCCGCGGTCCGCCAGCTCCCGTACGGCCCTGGCGGGGTCCACCCGGGAGCCCTCCCCAGCGATCACCACCTCGGCGCCCGCCTTCCGCGCCTCCTCGATCCGGTCCGCAGGGGCTCCGTTGCCGGTCAGCACGAGAGTCGGGACGAGCGGCGAGACGAAGAGCGGCAACGAGAAGTCGAGGTCCAGGCTGCCGCTCACCACGGCGATCGCCGGTGCGGGCCCCTGCCCTGCCGCTGCCCGGCGGGCGGCGAATGCCTCGCGGGCCCTGGCGGGCCGGTAGCCCTCCAGCCGTACGGTCTCCGCTCCGGCCACGACCACATCGGCCAGACCGCGCAGGGTGCCGAAGATCCGCATGTCGCTCTCGCAGGAGATCGGCTGCGAGCGCCCGTCGTGCTGAGCGGCGCCGTCGAGCGTCGAAACCATGTTGGCGCGCAGCCAGGGGCCGTCCTGCTCGGGGTAGGAGTAGGCGTCGGCCAGATGGTCCAGACTCCACTCCCCCTCGTCGTCAGCCGGTGTCAGGTCGGTCACAGGGAAGAGGCGTCGCATGTTCTGCAGTCTGGCACGGCGCTTAAGGTTGAGAGTTGTGTCGTCCTCCACCGCCGTGCCGGGGCAGAGCCCCATAGCCGAAACGGCCCCGCTGTCCCTGTGTGCCCGTGAGCCGCACGTCCCCGCCGACCGCCTGGTCGCCGAGATGGTGCCGCCGCCGCGCTTCGACTCCGTACGCTTCGATACGTACGTCCCGGACCCGAACCAGCCGAGCCAGGTCGAGGCGGTCACGGTCCTGAGCGGCTTCGCGGCCGGGCTGGGCGGGGCGCACGCCACCGGCTCCGGCAAGAACAGAAGAGCGCGAAGCGCATCCTCGGAGGGGTGGTGGCGGGCGACGGGTGGGCGGTTCAGCAAGAAGCCGGCGGCGCCCGCGGCACCTCTCGGGGTCTACCTCGACGGCGGCTACGGCGTCGGCAAGACGCACCTGCTGGCCTCCCTCTGGCACGCCACGCCCGCCGCGCCGTCGCTGAAGGCGTTCGGCACCTTCGTCGAGCTGACAAACCTTGTGGGTGCGCTGGGCTTCCAGCAGACCGTGCAGACGCTGAGCGGGCACCGGCTCCTGTGCATCGACGAGTTCGAGCTGGACGACCCGGGTGACACGGTACTGGTGTCCTCGCTGCTCAGCAGGCTGGTCGAGGCAGGGGTCGCGCTCGCCGCCACCTCCAACACGCTGCCCGGCAAGCTCGGTGAGGGCCGGTTCGCCGCCGCCGACTTCCTGCGGGAGATCCAGGGGCTGTCCTCGCACTTCCGACCGCTGCGGATCGACGGCGAGGACTACCGCCACCGTGGACTGCCCGAGGCCCCCGCGCCGTACTCCGACGAGCAGGTCACCCAGGCCGCGTACGCCACCGAGGGCGCCAGTCTGGACGATTTCCCCTCGCTCCTCGACCATCTCGCCCGGGTCCATCCGAGCCGCTACGGCGCGCTGACGGACGGACTGCGGGCGGTCTGCCTCACCGAGGTCCAGCCGGTGCCGGACCAGTCGACCGCGCTGCGGCTCGTCGTCCTCGCCGACCGGCTGTACGACCGGGAGGTTCCGGTGCTCGCCTCCGGGGTCCCGTTCGACAAGCTGTTCAGTGAGGAGATGCTGAACGGCGGGTACCGGAAGAAGTACTTCCGGGCGATCTCCCGGCTGACGGCGCTGGCGCGCGACGCAAAGGGTCTGGTGGCGCAGTAGGTTCGGGGCGTACCACCCTTCGGGGGCGTATCACCGAGGTGCCCCGGCGCACCTCGTATCTCCCGTATCACCGCGCACACCGTTTGAAGGGATCCAGCATGGCTACCACGCGTCAGGCGCACACGGTCTGGGAAGGCAACCTGATCGAGGGCAAGGGTGTCGTCACCCTCGACTCCTCCGGCATCGGCGACTACGAGGTCTCCTGGCCGTCCCGCGCGGAGAAGGCGAACGGAAAGACCAGTCCCGAGGAGCTCATCGCGGCGGCACACTCCAGCTGCTTCTCGATGGCGCTGTCCAACGGCCTGGCCACCGCCGGCACCCCGCCGACCCGGCTGAACACCCGGGCCGAGGTCACCTTCCAGCCCGGTACCGGCATCACCGGTATCCACCTCACCGTCCAGGGCGAGGTGCCGGGTCTCGACGAGGCGGGCTTCGTCAAGGCCGCCGAGGACGCCAAGGCGAACTGCCCGGTCAGCCAGGCGCTCACGGGCACGACGATCACGCTCTCCGCGTCCCTGGCCTGACCCCACGGGCCCCTGCGGTCCCCTGACACGCACGAGGCTCAGTGACCCGCGTGGTTCCCGCGCGGCGATACGCGTGGTACACACATGCGGGTCACTTCTCCTGTCCGCCAGCAGGGAGTTGCCTCATGTCATCAGCAGCAGCACGACACCTCGCAACACGACGACAGGTCCTGGCCGGCAGCGGCGCGGCCGTTGCCTCGATCGCCTTCGCCGGGGCGTTCTCCGAACTCTTCGCGGGTACCGCCGCCGCCCGTGGACACGGTGGTTACGGCCCGCTCGTGCCCGACCCGGACGGCCTGCTCGACCTCCCGAAGGGCTTCCGCTACCGGGTCCTGTCCCGGGAGGGCGACCCGCTCCGCTCCGGCGAGGGCCAGGTCCCCAGCAACCACGACGGCATGGCCGCCTTCACGGGCCGGCACGGACACGTCCGTCTCGTACGCAATCACGAGAACCGCACCACCGGAAGAATCCCGGTCCCGACCGTCGAGGGCCTCACCTACGACCCGATGGGCAAGGGCGGCTGTACCGTCCTGGAGCTGGACGGCCGCAACAACGTCCTCGGCGAACGCGTCGCCATCGCCGGTACGGCGGTGAACTGCGCAGGCGGCCGCACCCCCTGGAACACCTGGCTGACCTGCGAGGAGACCGAGGACAAGGCCGGCACCAACGGCTACACCAAGGACCACGGCTTCATCTTCGAAGTGGACGGCGCCGATCCGCACCGCACCGGGGCCGTCCCGCTCACCGCGATGGGCCGCTTCCAGCACGAGGCGATCGCGATCGACCCGAAGAGCGGGATCGTGTACGAGACGGAGGATGCGTTCGACAAGCCGTTCGGGCTCTTCTACCGCTTCCTGCCGAGGAAACCGCTCGGCGGGACAGGCTCGCTGCGGGCCGGCGGCCATCTGGAGGCCATGCGGGTGCCCGGCGTCCCCGACCTCTCCGTGATCCAGGAGACCGGTGCGAGTTTCGAGGGTATCGAGTGGGTTCCCGTACCGGATGCACAGGCAGCCGGGACCCCGATCCGGTTCCAGGACTTCGGCCCGAAGGGCATCACGCACGCGCAGAAGCTGGAGGGCTGCTACTGGGGCGGGTCCGCGGTCTACTTCGTCTCCAGTTTCGCGCACAGCTCGCAGGGGTCGGCGGCCGACCACTACGGCCAGGTGTGGAAGTACGAGCCGAAGCGGCGCCGTCTCACGCTGGTGATCGTCTTCGGTCCCGGTACGGACGTGCAACTGCCCGGCGAGTCCCCCGACAACATCTGCCTGTCGTCCGACGGCGGACTCATGGTGTGCGAGGACGGCGACGGCGCGCAGCATGTGTTCGGCCTGACGCGGGGCGGCGAGGTGTACGCGATGGCGCGGGGCCGGCAGAACATCGGGACGTCCGAGGAGCCCGCGTGGGGCGAGTTCGCCGGGGTCACGTTCGCTCCGGACGGCGGGACGATGTTCGTCAACTGCTATACGCCGGGGACGACGTTCGCGGTGACGGGGCCGTGGCGCTGATGCGTTGATGTGCAGGGGGCGGGCAGCTGTTGCCCGCCCCCTGCACAATACGGGGACGGGCTCCTGAGAAGTCTTCTACCCATGGGTGAACGCCCCGTCCGCCGTGCGCAGATGAGGTCGTCCGGCGGCAGTGGCCCGGTACTTGCGGGACTCGTCGCGGTCGATGACGACACCGACACCGGGCAGGTCGCTGCGCTCGACCCGTCCGGGGAGGACCGTGGGCCGTTCGATGAAGGGGCCGGCGACGGCCGGTTCGGGGGCGCGATCGCCGCCGCCCGGCCGGGCCGCACCGTCGCGCTGATCAACAACCGGCCCTCACCGCGGAACCGGCTGCCGGTGCCCGGGATCTGTGGACGTGCCTGGAGGTCCGGGACGCCGCACGGGCCGCCCTGCTCGCCCTCGACGTACCCGGGCCGGGTGCGCACGCCGTACATCTGTGCGCGCCCGAGACCCTCGTGCCGGCATGACTGATCAGACACTTCTCGGCGGCGGCTCCACGGCCGGAGTGAATCCGAGAGCGACTTCGATGCGGAGGATCACTACATACAACTATCAGTCAGGTCATCCGATACTTTCCGTGAGTGATGAACTCTGTACGGAATCTGACGGCTCTGACTGTCCTGGGCACGGTGCTCGGCGGCCTTGCCGGGTGCGGGAGCCCGGGAGGTTCCCCGGCTGCGGAGCGTACGCCCGTTGTCGCCGACGCACCGTCGCAGACGGCCTCGGCACCACCGCTCGTGAGCGCACCCCCCGCCGCGACGGAGCAGCCGCCCACCATGACACCGGGCCCGGGCGGGCTGACGCCGGTCTTCACGCGCGGGGCCGAGACGGCCGGGAAGGTTGTGGCGCTGACCTTCGACGCCGATATGACGGCCGACGAGGGGCCGCGTGCGGCTGCGGGCGAGCACTTCGACAACCCCGCACTGATCGCGCTGCTGCGCCGGCTGAAGGTTCCCGCGACGGTGTTCATGACCGGGCGGTGGGCCGATGAGTACCCGACGCAGGCCCGGTCCATCGGCGCCGATCCGCTCTTCGAGATCGCCAACCACTCGTACAGCCACTACGCCTTCAAGTCGCCCTGTTACGGGCTGCCGACCGTGGCGAAGGGCGAGATGCGCGGCGATGTCGAGCGGGCCTTCGCCGCGTTCCGGAAGGCCGGTGTGCGCAATGTGGTGCCGTACTTCCGCTTCCCCGGCGGCTGCTACGACGATGCGGCGCTGCGCGCGCTCGCGCCCGAGAAGGTGACGGCGGTGCAGTGGGACGTCGTCAGCGGCGACGCGTTCGCGACGGATGCGGACGCGGTGGCGCAGCAGGTGTTGAACGGGGTGAAGCCGGGCTCGGTGGTCGTCATGCACTGCACCCGCAGCGCGGCACCGGTCACGGACGAGGCGGTGCGCCAAGTGGTCCCGGAGCTGCGCAGGCGCGGGTACCGCTTCGTGAAGGTATCCGACCTGATGCGAACGCGCCCTGCCTAGCCGGAGCACGCCGTGCGCTGGGCCTCCTGCCATTCGCAGACCGGGCAGAGCGTGACGCCCTTGACCGACTCCGGGTACTCGGTCGGCTTCCGGCACAGCACGCACTCGGCGTACGGAGGTCCCGCGGCGGGTGCGGGGGCCACGGCAGGCGTTTTGCAGTACGACTCGTCCACGCGTACGCCATTGCGCTCATCCATGCGCAGGAGCCTACTCAGCCGCGCAGCGAAGTGAGCCTGCAGGTGAGCGCGGCCACCGCCGCTGCGATCGCGGCGGCTGCGACGAGCGGCAGGAGCGGCACGTGCACCGTGCCGGTCTGCGAGCCGGTGACCAGGCCCGTCACGGCGTGGTTCGCGGGCGAGCCGCTGGTCACCAGGGCCAGCAGTGCGGCGAGCACGGTGGTGGCGACGGACCAGCCGCGCCGGTGCAGCAGCGGCCGGGTGCACAGCGCACCGACGGCCGCCCCCAGCAGCACGCAGCAGACGGCGGCGAGCAGTCCGGCGAGCCCCGCGGGCAGCAGCGGCACCCGGACGGCGTTGTCCGCGCTGACAGGCTTGCTGATCAGCAGCACGATCGAAGTGGCGACCGCGCCCAGCAGCCCGGCGCACCCCAGCGCGGCGAGCAGCGACGCCAGATGGACCCGCGGCGATCCCGCCACCGCGGCGGTGACGGTCCGGGCGGCGGGCGGCTCCTGGTCGACACAGAGCTGTACGAGCCAGGCGGTGACGGGCAGGAGCCCGGCGGCGGCGTATCCGAGCGAGTCGAGGACGGGCTGCCCCGACTGCACGCCGATGCCGAGGAAGGCCGCGTACAGCAGAACGGGGGCGAGCCAGCGCTGGGAGCGGATCAGCAGGGCGGTCTGGTAGCGGAGGAGGGCGGTCATGGTGCCTCGGGGGTCGAGCGGGCACCGGGGGCCGGAGCGGCCTCCGGCCCCGTAGCGGCGCCGGGGGTGGTCGTCAGGTGTCGGATGTGCCAGGGCGGGCGCGCGGCGAGCAGGGCGCGCAGCAGCGCGTCGGAGTGCGTGGCCGCGACGGTGAGCCGTACGGCCCCGTCTGCCGCGGGCGTGCGCTCGGGCGTACCAGGCAGCCCGGCGGGGAGTGCCGCGCCCGGTGGGCCCGCCGCCTCGATGCGTACCTGCGGCCCGGTCCCCTCGGCTCGCGTCATGGGTACGGCGGCGAGCCCGTGCCCCTCGACCCGGAACGCGGCGTCGACCGCCCCGGCGAGCCGGCGTGGGTCGTGGTCGACGAAGACGACGGTGGAGCCCGCCGCGACCCGCTCGGCCACGGCCCGGTCCAGCTCGTCGCGGGCCGCGGCGTCCAGGCCGGTCCATGCCTCGTCCAGGACCAGCAGCTCCGGTTCGGCGAGGAGCGCCTGGGCGACGGCGACCTTCTGGCTGGTCCCTTTGGAGAGTTCCGGAAGAGGTGTACGGGCATGGCCGGCGGCCCCGAAACGGGCGAGCCACGACTGCGCCCGGTCCGCCGCCTCGGAGGTCCGCAGGCCGTGGACCCGGCCGAGGTGGACCAGGTACCCGGCCGCGGTGAACGGCAGCGCGGCCGTGAAGCGCTCGGGCACGTACGCCGTACGGGGCCTGCGGCCGGTGATCCGGCCCTCCGTCGGGGCGTCGATCCCGGCGAGCAGCCTCAGCAGCGTCGACTTGCCGGTGCCGTTGGCACCCTCGATGCGGATCAGGGTGTGCGAGGGCAGGTCGAGGTCGACCCCGCGCAGGACCCATGGTCCGCCGAGGCCGTACCGACGGCCCACCCCGCTCAGGTTCAGTTGGCCGACGCCTTCTCGGGCTTGAGCTCGCTGGGCCGTACGATCACGAATCCCTCCCCGTCCAGACGCAGTTGGACGGCCTCTCCGGACCCGCCGCGCATCATGGAGCCGAAGCTCTGCGAGCGGTGCAGCGATGTGGTCAGGTTGGCGCTCCAGCCGACCACCGCGTCCGTGTCGACGCACACCGGCTGCTGGGGCGTGACGGGTATCACGATGGGGTGGCCCTCACACATCAGGCCGAGCTTGCCGTATCCGGTGAAGACGCTGTTGAAGATGCCGCCGCCGGTCATCCCGGCGCCCTTCACGGTCTTGATCTCGTAGGAGAGCGTGGCGTCGAAACAGAGCACGTTGCGGCCGTTGATGGTGAGGACGTCGCCCTGCTCCATGTCCACGATGAAGCAGTTGGCGGCCTCGTGCGCGAACCAGGCCTCGCCCTGGCCGCGGACCGCCATCAGCGGCAGCCCTTCACCGGTGACGGCGCGCTTGAGCATGCCACCGAGGCCCTGGCCCTTGCGCTCGAACTGCAGATCACCGCGGAAGGCGATCATCGATCCCTGACGGGCGTGCATCTCGCCGTTGACGGCGTACTTGATGGATTTGGCGTTCTGCAGGGTCATGCCGGGGGCGGTTGCCTGCTGCGCCATGTTCTCACTGGAAAAGAGATCGCTCTTCATGCGGGGCATCCTCACCCGGAGCGATTCATTCCGCCAAGAAGCGTTTCTCGGGCGGCTGGCAGACTGGGCCGAGTGAGCGACAACGACACCCCCGTATCCCCGTCCGAATCCCCGGCCACGTCCTACTCCCCCGCGGCGGACAGCCCGTTCAGGTCCGAGCGGACGCGCCGCGACGAGGCCCGGCAGTACGTGCTGCCGCTGGTCGTGCACATCGAGAAGACGGCTCCCCCGGCCCGTACCGACGCGCTGCGGACCGCCGCCCGCGCTGTGCTCGTGATGCTCTCCGACGAGCGGTCGGCCGACGAGGGCGAGTGGGCGCAGGCGATGCGGGACTGGCAGGACGCCCGGATCCGCAAGGTGGTGCGCCGGGCGCGCGGCGCGGAGTGGCGCAAGGCGTCCGCGCTGCCCGGTATCACGGTCACCGGCGAGAACGCCGAGGTACGGGTCTTCCCGCCCGTGCCTCTGGACGGCTGGCCGAAGGAGCTGGCGAAGCTCCAGGTCTCGGGGACGGATCTGGACGACCCCGAGCCGCCGGCCGCGCCCGACACCGCGGGTCCGGTGCTGTGGCTGAACCCGGACCTGGACATGTCGGCGGGCAAGGCGATGGCGCAGGCCGGGCACGGTGCGCAGCTCGCCTGGTGGGAGCTGTCGGAGACGGAGCGCAAGGCGTGGCGCGAGGCGGGCTTCCCGCTGTCGGTCGCCACTCCGGAGGCGGGCCGCTGGCAGGAACTCACGGTGAGCGGGCTTCCGGTGGTGCGTGACGCCGGGTTCACCGAGATCGCACCGGGGTCGTGCACCGTGGTCGCCGACCATCCCGCGCTGCGCGGCTGAGCGGGAGCGGGGCCGCTCCCCCTTGTCCGCGGGGCGCGTTGAACATCCGGTGCGGTGATACGTACCTCCCGGTACTGCCGTACCGGCAGTATTCGTCGCCGTCATGCCCCGGCCCGGGAGAGACCTTGTTGCGACACATCAACGGAACGGCTCTCGTCATCGCGGCGCTCGTCGCCACGCTCGGCGCGCTCGGTCGGCCCGACAGGCCGCCCGCTCCGGCCGGCACAGCCGTACCGCCGGTGCCGGTGCCGGCGGAGCCGACCGGGACATGTCGTTCACCTCGCGGCCCTCCACGATGCCGATGCCCTGACCACCCCGGACCGGGAACCTCAAATCAACCTCTGAACGTCACCCTCTTCGGATTCACCGCCGCCCGCCGGGGCCATTAGCCCTGCACGGGGTGGAGGAGGGGGACGACATGAAGCTGGGAATCGGCATCGGCTGGAGGCCGGAGATCGCGGACTCCGTCGAGGCACTGGCGGGGATCGACTGGGTGGAGGCGGTCGCGGAGAACATCTGCACCGACCATCTGCCCGATTCGCTGGTGCGGCTCAGGGCACGCGGTGTCACCGTCGTACCGCACGGCGTCTCGCTCGGCCTCGGCGGAGCCGAGCGCCCCGACGCGGGTCGGCTCGCGGATCTCGCGGCCCGGGCCGAGCTGCTCTCCACGCCGCTGGTCACCGAGCACATCGCGTTCGTACGGGCCGGGGGGCCGCGTACCGCTTCGCCGGGGCTGGAAGCGGGGCATCTGCTGCCCGTGCCGCGGACCTGGGACGCGCTGGACGTGCTGTGCGAGAACGTACGGATCGCGCAGGACTCGCTGCCGGTGCCACTGGCACTGGAGAACATCGCGGCGTTGATCTCCTGGCCCGACGAGGAGCTGACCGAAGGGCAGTTCCTCGCGGAGCTGGTCGAGCGAACCGGCGTCCGGCTGCTGATCGATGTCGCCAATCTGCACACCAACCACGTCAACCGCGGCGAGGACCCGGCGACCGCACTCGACGAGCTGCCGGTGGAGGCCATCGCGTACGTACATGTGGCGGGCGGTGTCCAGAAGGACGGTGTCTGGCACGACACCCACGCCCACCCGGTCACCGAGCCCGTGCTCGATGTCCTCGCCGAACTGCGCTCCCGGGTCGACCCGCCCGGCGTACTTCTGGAACGGGACGACGACTTCCCGCCGGCCGAGGAGCTGGCGGGCGAACTGATCACGATCCGCGCCACACTGGACCGGGCGGCTGCCCTCGGTGCCGGTGCGTCGGCGCACGCCGGGACATCCGTATCGCGATCGGCCCGGACCGCCGGTCCGTCCCCGGAATCCGTGCGCGACCGGGTCGCGGTCGCGCAGACCGCGTTGCTCTCCGCCCTCGTCGCGGGCACCCCGCCCCGCAGGGCTTCGACCACCGGCGTCTCGGGATCCAGAGCCGTGCCCTGGCCGCCAAACGGGCCGGGGTCGTCGCCAAGGTGGCACCCGAGCTGCCGGAGATTCTGGGCGCCGGCTACCGGGACGCCTTCCTCGCCTACGCCCGGACCCGCCCCATGTCCGCCGGCTACCGGCGCGACGCGCTGGACTTCGCCGAGCAGCTGCTGATCGCCGGCCGGCCCACCGACGACGCGGCCCGGCGCCGGCTGACCCACTGGTGGCAGGACCGGGCCGCGGCGCGACCGCCGCGCCGCTCCACCCGGCTGGTACGAGCGGCCCGCGCGGCCCTGGTCGGAAGGTGATCGGCATGAACACCCTCGCAGTGCTGGTGGATCTCGGCATCGTGGTCTCGTCGGTCCTCCTGATCGTGGGGCTCGCCCGTGCCCGTGGCGGGTCCGACGGCCCCGCCCACGACCTCTTCGAAGTCGCTTTCCTGAACGGTGGTCCGGGCAGGGTGGTGGACACCGCGCTCACCGCTATGCAGACGGACGGGCGGATCGCCATCGGCGGTCCCGGCATCGTCGCCGTCCAGCAGATGGAGGCCGGTGACCCGGTGGAGCGTGCGGTGCTACAGGAACACGCCGTGGCACCCAGCGGCGCGCTGCACACCCTGCGCGACGCGGTGATGCGACACCCCGCGGTGCAGGAGATCGGCGACGGGCTCGCGGCCCGCGGTCTGCTGGCCTCGCCCACGACGAGCCGTACATGGCGCCGCTGGGGGATCGCGCAAGGGCTGGTCTGTGTACTGGCCATCCCGCTCACGGTCGTGATGACGGCTGTGCAGTCCACGGACGAATACGCGGCCGACGTGGACTTCTCCGTACCGTTCGTCTTCAAAGTCCTCCCCTTCCTGCTGGTCGGCTTCCCGATCGGCTTCGTCTGCACCGCCATCGCCCGGGGGCGGGTGACCAAGGCGGGGCGCCGGGCCGCCGAGGCGTACCGCACCGCCCATGCGTACAACCCGCACCCGGCGCATCTGGTGGCCACGCACGGACTGCGGGCCCTCCCCGATCCCGTACTGCAGACGCAGCTGATCGCGGCGGCCCGGATGCGCCCGGCGGGACGGCACCTGCACCCGGGCTCGCGCTCGTCCTCGGACTCCTCCGGCATGTTCGTCGCACCGGCGGTGTGGTGCGCCGGTACGGGCCCCGGCAACGGCAGCTGCGGAAGCGCCAATGACGGCGGCAGCAGCGGAGGCGGCGGCGGGTGCAGTTCGGGGTCGAGCTGTGGTTCCGGGTCCAGTTGCAGCTCAGGGTCCGGCTACGGCGGGTCGAGCGGCTCCAGTTGCTCCAGCAGCAGCGGTTCCAGCTGCGGAGGCGGGTCCAGTTGTGGCAGCAGCTCATGAGCGACGGCGGCGTCCCGCTCCTCGGCCCACGCCGCCGAACCGTCCATATGATGAACAGGCCCTGGCGTCCCACGCCCGTCCCGCATAGAAATCCGCCATGCTCTGGTTACTGTTTCTGCTGGTCGCATGGGGTGCGGCAGCCATCTCGTGCATCGGGCTCTGTATCGTCGCCGCCCGCACGGGGCTGCTGCACGACGCATCCGCGGATTCCGCACGGAAGGGGCCGGACGGTCCTGAACTGACCCTGTACGAGACCGCGTTCCTGGCCGGCGGCCCGCACCGGGTGGTCGATCTGGCACTGGTCACCATGCATCTGCGGCGGCGGCTGCTGCTCGCCCACACCGGGTGGGCGACGGTCGTCGACCCGGAGGGCCGGGACGAGATGGAACGCGCGGTGATCCGTGCCATCGGTCCGCGGGGCCGGTCCCCCATACCGCCGGTCCGGAGGGCCGCGGCGGCTGCCGAAACCGTGCGCGCCCTGGCCGACCGGCTCGTCACCGCGGGCCTGGCCGTCCCCGGTGGCGCCGGAACCGATATCGCCGCCGCGGTCCGGGCGGTGCGCGGCGCGGCTCTGCTGGTGGTCGCGATGGGCGCTGCCGCACTGCTGACGCCCGGTCATGAGCGCGGCACCGACGGTCCGGTGGTCCCGCTGCTCGTCTGGTTCGGGCTGCCGCTCGCGCTGACGCTGGGCTGCCTGATCATCGCCCGGATGGAGATCCACCCGTACAGCTGCTGGGCCTCGCCAGCCGGGCAGCGACTGCTTGCCGCGAACGAGATCCCGGCGGCGGCAAAGAACCATGGCCTCCTGGCGGCGATTGCGGTACGGGGTGTGCGCGCCGTTGACGATCCGGCCCTGCGGTCCGCGCTCGGAGTCCGCCGTCCGTCCAGCTGATCGCTGCCGGAGAGTCAATTTCTCTCACGGAACCCACCGTTGAAAAGCAGGGACAGCAGCGGCACGGCGGGCCGACACCAGGACGGGCCGATGTCCCCGCATCGCAGCCGGTGCAGTCGGTTGTCACCTTCTCCCGGAGGTAACTCATGCCCTCCCCCGTCGCAGGCTCGGCGTCAGAGGAGCAAAGGAGTAATGATGAAAATTGACCAGCCGACGTCACATATTTCACATTTCATAACGAAAATGACCAGCGCCCTGACCGGACTGATGCGAGAACGGTGGCGAGAGTCCAGCGGACTTCCTGTTGCGACCGCGTCCCGGCAACGTCACGGTCTTCCGTCCACAGCATGCCCTTGCAAACGCCATAGTGGCTGAACAACCCGCCCTGCCGTTTCCCTGGTGGTCGGTCGGCACCGCCCCGGGACCTCGGAGCAGAAGAGAGCCCCCGGTGAAGAACATGGTTGAGCGGCTACGCGCCTCACCGGAGCCTGCGGCCGACGCCTCGGCCCGGCCGGCAGTGTCCGCCGGCGACTGCGGGCTGCTTCTCATCAGGATCACGTTCGGCCTGCTGATGGCCGGACACGGCAGTCAGAAACTCTTCGGAATATTCGGTGGTGACGGCCTCACCGCCACGGGCAAGGGGTTCGCCGCACTGGGCTACCACCCCGGGACTGTCTACGCCGCCATCTGCGGTGGCTCCGAGCTCCTGGGAGGCATCGGTCTGGCTCTGGGACTGTTCACGCCACTGGCGGCGGCTGCCCTGATCGGCGTGATGATCAACGCCATGGTGACCGTCACCGCGGCACACGGTCTATGGGAAACACAGGGTGGCATGGAGTACAACCTGTGCATCGCGGTCGTCGCACTTGCCATCGCCGCCATCGGCCCCGGACGGCTCGCTCTCGACCGGCCCTTCCGCTGGGGAAAGGGTGGTTGGCGTGAAGCCGCCTTCGCGCTGTGCCTCGGCGGCATCGCCACCGTCATCGCGCTGAGCCTCTAGCCTCGTCGCCTCGGTTGAGGCGGGGCCTGCCGACGCTCGGCGGTGGGAAGTGCGAGTCCCCGCACGTCGCCGTATGCGCGATGCCCGCATGAAGATGTCGCGCGGAGCACTCCGGGATGCGCCTCCCGGCAACTCGAAGAGACCGCTGCCCCGTTCGAGCTCGGCACCTTCCACAGCACCGCGGAGAAGAACCGTGCTCCGCGTGCTTCTCTGTGGGTTCCGGGGTCGCCGCAGGTCGAAGCCTGCGGCGAACCCGGAGCCGAACCCGGTGTCGCTGGAACGACGGGCAGCGCGGAACGCGCCGGTGCCCGTCGTCTGATCTTCCGGGTTGGGGTGGTCGGAGCCCGCTCGCTACGCGAGTCCGGCCACCAGGTCTGCAACCGACTTCCTGCGCCCCGTGTAGAACGGAACCTCCTCGCGGACGTGCATCCGCGCCTCGGAGGCCCGCAGGTGGCGCATGAGGTCGACGATGCGGTGCAGCTCGTCGGCCTCGAAGGCGAGGATCCACTCGTAGTCGCCGAGCGAGAAGGAGGCGACGGTGTTGGCCCGGACGTCGGGGTAGCCACGGGCCATCTTGCCGTGGTCCGCGAGCATCCGGCGACGGTCCTCGTCCGGCAGCAGGTACCAGTCGTAGGAGCGGACGAAGGGGTAGACGCTGATGTAGTTGCGCGGCGTCTCGTCGGCCAGGAACGCCGGGATGTGCGACTTGTTGAACTCGGCGGGGCGGTGCAACGCCATGTTCGACCAGACCGGCTCCAGCGCCAGGCCCAGCTTGGTGCGCCGGAAGAGGTTGAACGCCTCCTGCAGTTCGTCCGCGGTCTCGGCGTGCCACCAGATCATGACGTCGGCGTCGGCACGCAGACCGGAGAGGTCGTAGGTGCCGCGGACGGTGATGTCCTTCGCCGCGAGCTGGTCGAACAGCTCCTGGACCTCGTCGGCGTAACCGGCACGGTCCGCGGGCAGGACATCGCGCAGCTTGAAGACGGACCACAGCGTGTAGCGGATGACCTCGTTGAGGTCCTTGGCCTTCTTACCGGCGTTGGGGATCTTCTCAGGCGCACTCATACGGCTATTGTCCCGCCTCGCTCCGTGTGCCCTGAACCAGGGTCGACGTGGCGATGATCTCTTCCCCGGACCCGCCGGCGAGGTCGCGGGCGATCTCGTCGGCGGCACGGTGGGCGCTCGCGATGCACGCCGGGATGCCGACCCCGTCGTAGACCGCTCCGCAGACCCGCAGGCCGGGCAGCTTGGCGACCTCGTCACGGATCCGGGCGACCCGGGAGAGGTGGCCCACGGGGTACTGGGGCAGTCCACCGATCCACCGGGTGACCTCGGTGTCCACGGGCTTCGCGGCCAGTCCGGTCGCCTCGGCGAGGTCATGCAGCGATACGTCGACCAGCTCGCTGTCCTCGCGATGCAGGTGGTCCTCCTCGCCGTACCGGCCGACGGAGGTGCGCAGGACGAAGAGGTCGGGGGCGGAGTCGGCGACCCAGTTCCACTTGTGGGTGGAGAAGGTGGATGCCTTGATGGTGCGGCCGTCGACCGGCGGCACGAGGAAGCCGGAGCGTCCGTCGAGTGCGCCGGTGCCGGCCACGTCGGAGCGGCGGAACGCCATGGTGACGAGCGCCATCGACGCGTACTCGACACCGGCGAGCTCGGCGGAGGCGGCCGGGGACTCGGCGGCGAGCAGCGTGGAGGCGGACCAGGCCGGGGCGGCGAGCACGATGCCGTCGGCGGTGATCACCCGGGTGTCCGTGCGGACGTCCCAGCCGTCGGTGGCGCGGGTCAGACCGAGGACGGGGATGGCGGTCAGGATCTCCCCGCCCGCCGCGCGTACGGCGTCGGCGACCGCGTTCGGCAGGGTGCCGATGCCGCCGTCGATGCCCTGGAAGACCGGTCCGGTCTGCTGCCGGGCCGCGGCCCGCTCCTGGATGCGCCGGACACCGTCGAGCAGCGAGCCGCCCTCCCTCACCACCTCGAAGAGCTGCGGTACGGCCGCGCGCATCGAGATCCGGTAGGCATCGCCCGCGTACACGCCGCCGAGCAGCGGTTCCACGAGCCGGTCGACGACCTCGCGGCCCAGCCGGTCGGCGACGTACGCGCCGACCGCGACATCGTCGCCGACAGGGGTCGGGGTGAGGTCGCGTTCCTGCGCGATGCGCGCGAGGCCCTCCGGGGAGAGCACCCCGCTGAGCGCCGCCGGGTCGCCGGGTACACCCATCACATGCCCCTTGGGCATGGGCCGCAGGGCGTCGCGCGTCCAGACCGATGCGGCGGCGGTGGCGGGTGGCTGGAGGCGGTCACCGAGCCCGACGGCGCGCGCCAGGGCGACCGCTTCGGGGCGCCGGGCGAGCATCGACTCGGCGCCCAGGTCGACCCGGGTACCCGCGATGTCACCGGTCATGAGTTTGCCACCGAGCCGTTCGGTGGCCTCCAGGAGGGTGACCCGCAGCCCCGCCCCGAGGAGCCGGTGGGCGGCGGCGAGACCGGCGATGCCACCGCCGATGACGACGACATGACCCGTATCTGTGTCCGCGCGGTTTATTGAACGCTGCATGCCTCCACTCTCTCAAACCTCTTCCGAGTCCTGAACGTGACCGCTTCGAAACCGGTATCGGGCAACCCGCACCACCGCTCGGCACGTCGAACCGGCATCATCAACCACCCACCTCGGGGGAGCAGTTATGCAGACAGACCGGCATCCCGGCCGTTCAGCCGTCCGTCGTTCGCGCACGATCCTGGCCGCCGGACTGCTGGCCGGCCTCCTCGCACTGAGCGGCTGCGGCGCCGGCGACACTGCGAGCGACGCGAGTTCCGGGGACAGCAAGAAGGCGATCTCCGCGGACGAGCGGGGCGCTGCGGACGCCGCGGCCGGAAAGACGGCACAGGATCCGCAGGAGACCGGCGGTTCGTCGGCGGAGAAGAAGCCCGACGCCCTGCCCGCCGGCACCCATGTCATCCGCACCGCCACGCTCTCGGTGGAGGTGAAGAGCGTGCCGAAGGCCGCCGCGGCCGCCCGCTCGGTCGCGGAGGGTTCGGGAGGTCTGGTGGCCCGCGAGGAGACGGAACGGGTCGACGACACGCATGAAATGTCACATATCGTGCTGCGTGTTCCACAGAGCGAGTACGACGCGGTGCTGCGGGATCTCGCGGGCGCCGGGAAGCTGTTGTCGCGCACGTCGTCCGCAAAGGACGTCACCGACCAGGTGGTCGACGTGGCGAGCCGGATCGCCACCCAGCGGGCGAGTGTGGCGCGGGTGCGCAAGCTGATGGACCGGGCCGAGAAGCTCACCGATGTGGTCGCACTGGAAGGTGAACTGAGCAGTCGTCAGGCCTCCTTGGAGTCGCTGCTCGCCCAGCAGGAGTCGCTGAAGGACCGCACCACGCTCGCCACGATCACGCTCGACCTCTCCGAGCCGGAGACGATGGCGAAGGACGGCGATGACGACCCCGGTTTCCTGGACGCGCTCGGCGGCGGCTGGCACGCGTTCGTCACGATGCTGCGGTGGCTCGCGATGGCGGTGGGGGCCGCGGCCCCGTTCCTGGCCACGGCCGCCGTACTCCTGCTGCTGTGGCGGCTGCTCCAGGGCCGCCTGCCCGGACGCCGCGCGCCGCGGGCGCCCGAGCGGTCCGAGTCCTCGTCCACGCCCCCGGCGTCGTAGCGTGGTCCCTTCGGACTCGGTGTCGAAGGGACCAGGCATGACGGCGGAGCGACTGGTGGTCATCGGCGGTGACGCGGCGGGCATGTCCGCCGCGTCACAGGCCCGCAGGCTCAAGGGCCCCGACGAGCTGAGCATCATCGCCTTCGAGCGGGGCCATTTCAGCTCGTACTCCGCCTGCGGCATCCCGTACTGGGTCGGTGGCGACGTCGCGGAGCGGGACGACCTCATCGCCCGTACGCCGCAGGAACACCGGGCCCGCGACATCGACCTGCGGATGCGCACAGAGATCACGGAGATCGATGTGTCCGGGCAGCGGGTGCGGGCCCTGGACCGGGAGGCCGGTGAGACGTACTGGACGGGCTTCGACAAGCTGGTGATCGCGACGGGGGCCCGGCCGGTGCGTCCGGCGCTGCCCGGCATGGACGCGCCCGGGGTGCACGGGGTGCAGACGCTGGACGACGGGCAGGCGCTGCTGGAGTCGCTGGACCGGGTGGCGCCGGGGCGCAGGCGGGCGGTCGTCGTCGGGGCGGGCTACATCGGCGTCGAGATGGCGGAGGCGATGCTGAAGCACGGCTTCGAGGTGACCGTGCTCAACCGCGGCGAGCAGCCGATGGCGACGCTCGACCCCGACATGGGGCGGCTGGTCCATGACGCGATGGACGGCCTGGGCATCACCACGGTCAACCGGGCCGAGGTCACCGCGATCCACACCGGCCCGGACGGCCGGGTCCGCGCCGTCGCCGCGGGCGACACCTCCTACCCGGCGGACGTGGTGGTGCTCGGCATCGGCGTGGAGCCGGAGACGACGCTGGCGCGGGCCGCCGGCCTCCCGCTGGGCCCGCACGGCGGCCTGCTCACCGATCTGTCGATGCGGGTCGTCGGGCATGACAGCATCTACGCGGGCGGCGACTGCGTCGAGGTCCTCGACCTGGTGGCGGGCCGTACCCGGCATATCGCGCTGGGCACTCATGCCAACAAGCACGGCCAGATCATCGGGGCCAATGCGGGCGGTGGCTACGGGACGTTCCCGGGGGTGGTGGGCACCGCGGTGAGCAAGGTGTGCAATCTGGAGATCGCCCGCACCGGGCTGCGGGAGAAGGACGCCCGCGCGGTGGGCCTGCGGTTCGTCACGGCGACGATCGAGTCGACGGGCCGGGCGGGCTACTACCCGGGGGCGCAGCCCATGACGGTGAAGATGCTCGCGGAGTACCGCACAGGGCGGCTCCTCGGTGTGCAGATCGTGGGCCGGGAGGGGGCGGCCAAGCGCGTGGACATCGCGGCCGTGGCACTCACGGCCGGGATGACGGTGGACCAGATGACCGCCCTGGACCTGGGCTACGCCCCGCCGTTCTCACCGGTCTGGGACCCCGTCCTGGTGGCGGCCCGCAAGGCGGTGACGGCACTGCGGAGGGCGGGCACCGCCTGAGCGCGCGGTGCCCGGTGTCCTCTCCCGCTCAGCGCGCGGTCCGTTCGTGCACGTACTCCACGAGCCGCGTGAGCGCGTCCGGGTCCATCGACGGCATGACACCGTGGCCCAGGTTGAAGACATGGCCCTCGAGACCTGCGGCCGCGTCCAGCACCTCCTGGGTCTTCTCCTCCACCGTCGCCGTCGGCGCGAACAGCACCGCGGGGTCCAGGTTGCCCTGGAGCGCCTTGCCGGGGCCGACGCGGCGCGCGGCCTCGTCCAGGGGAACCCGCCAGTCGACGCCGACGACATCCGCGCCCGCCTCGCCCATCAGGCCGAGGAGTTCGCCGGTGCCGACACCGAAGTGGATACGTGGGACCCCGTACGGGGCGACGGCCTCGAAGACCTTCGCCGAGGCGGGGAGCACCGAACGCCGGTAGTCGGCGGGGGCCAGCGCGCCCACCCAGGAGTCGAAGAGCTGGACGGCCGAGGCGCCGGCCTCGATCTGGACCTTGAGGAAGGCGCCAGTGATCTCGGCGAGCCGGTCGAGCAGATCCGCCCAGAGCTGCGGGTCGCCGTACATCAGGGCCTTGGTGTGCTCGTGGTTGCGGGACGGGCCGCCCTCCACGAGGTAGCTCGCGAGCGTGAAGGGCGCGCCCGCGAAGCCGATGAGCGGGGTGGAGCCCAGTTCGGCGGTGAGCAGGCCGATGGCCTCGGTGACGTAGCTGACGTCCTCGGGCGTGAGGTCGCGAAGCCGGGCCAGATCGGCGCGGGTGCGGATCGGATCGGCGATGACCGGGCCGACGCCGGGCTTGATGTCGAGATCGATCCCGATGGCCTTGAGCGGTACGACGATGTCGCTGTAGTAGATCGCGGCGTCGACCTTGTGGCGGCGGACGGGCTGCATCGTGATCTCCGCGACCAGCTCCGGCATCGTGCAGGAGTCGAGCATCGGGATGCCCTCGCGCACCTTCAGGTACTCCGGCAGCGAGCGCCCTGCCTGACGCATGAACCAGACCGGCGTGTGCGGCACGGGTTCGCGGCGGCACGCCTTCAGGAACGCCGACCCATGGGTGGCGGATGTCTTCGTCTGCTGGCCCGTGGGGCGGTCGTTGGCACTCACACACAGAATCTTCGCACGAAGCCGCAAGCAGCCGTGCCCGCCCGGGTGTCCCTCCCTGCGCGAGGCTCCGGTTCCGCCTACTCTTCCCCGCATGGCTCCGGCTCAGGGACAGTTCTCCGATCAAACCGATGGCGCTGACAGCAAGGACAGCGCGGAGGGTGGTTCCGTCCCGCCCGCGTTCCGTTCGGCAGTGGACGCGCTGCGCTCGGCGCGGCTGCGTCCCGAGCTGGAAGTGGAGCCGACGCGGCCGCCCAAGCGGCTCGCTCCGTACGCGTACGCCCTGGAGGCCGCGGTCGTGGAGGGCGAGGACGATCTCGCCGACGGCCGCCTCGTACTGCTCCACGATCCGGCCGGGCACGACGCCTGGCACGGAACATTCCGCCTGGTGACGCTGGTACGGGCCGAACTCGAGCCGGAGATGGCCTCCGATCCGCTGTTGCCGGAGGTGTGCTGGTCATGGCTGACCGGTGCGCTGGAGGCGCGCGGTCTGTCGTACGGGGAGGCGGGCGGCACGGTGACCCGGGCGGGGTCGCACTACTTCGGTGCGCTGGCCACACGACGCCCGGCGACGCAGATCGAGATCCGAGCCTCGTGGACACCGCGCGAGGGCCGAGGCGGGGTGCCGGACACGGCGGCGCATCTGATGGCGTGGGGCGATCTGCTGTGCCAGATCGCGGGCCTGCCACCATCCGGCCCCGCCGATGCCGCGGTGGTGACGCTCCCCCAGCGGCGCGGCCCGCAGGTTCCCTGAACCTGTCCTGAATCCGCCCCGAACGCTTCCCCCTTGCCGGTAACACTGCGTCACAACCATCGCAATGTCACCGGCATTCTTTTCGTACAATCGATCGCATGTCCGATTTGCCCGAATTGTTACTCACCAAATAGTGATCTTCCTCTAAAGGAGGACGGGTCTGCTGCCGAAGAGGTCAATGACCCTTCAAGCACGGTTCGCCCCGGCTTCATCCCCGAGCCGGCCCGTCCCGCCACTCCCCAGGAGGCCTGGTGTCCGTTCTCCTAGAGCAGCCCGCAAGCCTGGTCGCCTACCGCCCGAACAAGCCGACGGCCATGGTCGTCGTGGCCGACCCGCGCGTCCGTTCCACCGTCACCCGCCATCTGTGGGCACTCGGAGTACGTGACGTCATCGAGGCGTCGTCCATCGCGGAGGCCCGTCCCCGCGTCGGCAATCCACGCGACATCTGCGTAGCCGACGTCCATCTGCCCGACGGTTCCGGGCTGACCCTGTTGTCCGAGACCCGAGCCGCCGGCTGGCCGAACGGCCTCGCCCTTTCCGCCGCCGATGACATCGGCGCCGTACGCAACGCCCTCGCGGGCGGCGTGAAGGGCTACGTCGTCACCGGCACACGAACCAATATCGGCCACCCCACCCGTCCCGGCGTCGCTCCCATCGGCGCCACTGCCGCCCGTATGCACCGCCGGCCCCCCGGCACCCCGAGCCACCCGGGCGGCTACCGCGAACTGTCCGGCCGCGAGGTCGAGGTCCTCCGGCTGGTCGCCGAAGGCCAGTCCAACAAGGCCATCGGCGTCTCCATGGGCCTGTCCGCCCTGACCGTCAAGAGCCACCTCGCCCGAATCGCCCGCAAGCTCGGCACCGGAGACCGCGCAGGAATGGTCGCCGTCGCCCTGCGAACGGGCATCATCCACTGACCCCGCACCCCGGCACGTACACACCGGCCGCACCGGCTGGATTGCATTCATCGGCGCCCGTCGACGGAACGTTCCGTCGACGGGCGCCGTACATACACAGATACCCTTGACACGTGACCGACGCCCAAGAGACCGCAGAAGACAGTTCACTGCGAACCACCGGGGGCGCCCCCCGGACGACGTCGCCCCGGCGCCGATCCCCTTGCTCGAACCTCGAGAGGGCATTCCCCCGGTGGTGGCATCCGACGACGCCCTCGCCCGGGTGATCGCCGCCTTCGCCGCGGGCAGCGGTCCGGTGGCCGTCGATGCCGAGCGCGCCTCCGGCTACCGCTACGGCCAGCGCGCCTACCTCGTGCAGCTCCGTCGCGACGGCGCGGGCAGCGCACTGATCGACCCTGTCGGCTGCCCCGATCTGTCGGGGCTCGGCAACGCCCTGAGCGGCAGCGAGTGGATCCTGCACGCCGCCACCCAGGATCTGCCCTGTCTGCGCGAAATAGGGATGACTCCCACCGGGCTCTTCGACACCGAGCTGGCCGGACGGCTGGCCGGCTTCCCGCGGGTCGGCCTCGGCGCCATGGTCGAGAGCGTGCTCGGGTACTCACTGGAGAAGGGCCACTCCGCCGTCGACTGGTCAACCCGTCCGCTGCCCGACCCCTGGCTGCGCTATGCGGCGCTCGATGTCGAGCTGCTGATCGATCTGCGCAACGCCCTGGAGGACGAGCTCGACCGGCAGGGCAAGCTGGAGTGGGCGCAGGAGGAGTTCGACGCGATCGCCTCGGCGCCGCCCGCTCCCCCGCGCAAGGACCCGTGGCGCCGGACCTCCGGCATGCACAAGGTCCGCCGCCGCCGTCAGATGGCGGTGGTCCGGGAGCTGTGGACCGTCCGTGACCAGGTCGCCCGGCGCCGGGACATCTCCCCCGGCAAGGTGCTGGGTGACGCCGCGATCGTCGAGGCGGCGCTCGCGCTCCCGCCGAACACGCATGCGCTGACCGCGCTGCCCGGGTTCGGCCACCGCATGGGGCGGCGTCAGCTCGAGCAGTGGCAGGCGGCCATCGACCGCGCCAAGGCGCTGCCGGACGCCGAGCTCCCCCAGCCCGGCCAGACCCTTGCCGGCCCGCCGCCGCCCCGCGCCTGGGCGGACAAGGACCCGGCGGCAGCGGCCCGGCTCTCGGCCGCCCGCGCCGCGGTGGCGGAGCTCGCCGAGCGGCTCCACATGCCGCAGGAAAACCTGATCACCCCGGACACGGTGCGCCGGGTGTGCTGGGAGCCGCCGAAGAATCCGACCGCGGACACGATCGAGTCCGCGCTCACCGGATACGGCGCACGGCGCTGGCAGATCGAACAGGTGGCCCCGCTTCTGGTCCGAGCGCTGATGTCGGCGGCCTGAGGGCTCCCCCCTGAGGGTCGTAATCACGCCAGGTTGCGCGGCCTCCGGCCGCACGCTGTCCTCAATCGCCGGACGGGCTGCTCTCACTGCCCCGTCCGGCGATTGCCGTTTCCGGCGCAGCCTCGACACGCCCGGCAGTCCACTGCCGGCCCGTCCGGCGCCCGAGGCCGAAACGGCCCTCGCAACCGCGCACCCGCATGTGACCTTCGCCGCTCCCGTCACAGGGGCTGGGCAGTCTGGTTACCCACAAGTAGCATGAGGGGAGCGGCGCGCCTGCGGGCGTGCCCCGCAGCAGTGCCATCCCGCACCCTGGAGGAGAGCCACCGTGCCTCGTACCATCCGGGACGTCGTCTTCGTCGACGGCGTCCGCACCCCGTTCGGCAAAGCGGGCCCGAAGGGCATCTACCACGAGACCCGCGCCGACGATCTCGTCGTGAAGGCCATCCGGGAGCTGCTGCGCCGCAACCCGGACCTGGACCCCGCGAAGATCGACGAGGTCGCCATCGCCGCGACCACCCAGATCGGCGACCAGGGTCTGACGCTGGGCCGCACCGCCGGAATCCTGGCCGGTCTGCCGCAGTCCGTCCCCGGTTACTCCATCGACCGCATGTGTGCGGGCGCCCTGACCGCCGTCACCTCGACGGCCGGCTCCATCGCCTTCGGCGCGTACGACGTCGTCGTCGCCGGTGGTGTCGAGCACATGGGCCGCCACCCGATGGGCGAGGGCGTGGACCCGAACCCGCGCTTCGTGTCGGAGAAGCTGGTCGACGAGTCCGCCCTGTTCATGGGCATGACTGCGGAGAACCTGCACGACAGGTATCCGCAGATCACCAAGGACCGCGCCGACAAGTACGCGGTCCGTTCGCAGGAGAAGGCCGCCAAGGCGTACGCCAACGGCAAGATCCAGCAGGACCTGGTGCCGATCTCCGTGCGCCGCACCAACGCGGAGGCCGGCGAGACGGGCTGGGGCCTGGTCACCGCCGATGAGCCGATGCGTCCGGGCACCACGCTGGAGTCCCTCGCCGGCCTGAAGACCCCGTTCCGCGCCCACGGCCGGGTCACCGCCGGAAACGCCGCGGGCCTCAACGACGGCGCCACCGCCTCGCTGCTCGCGGCCGAGGACGTCGCGCGCGAGCTCGGCCTCCCGGTCAAGATGCGCCTCGTCAGCTACGCCTTCGCGGGTGTCGAGCCGGAGGTCATGGGCTACGGTCCGATCCCGTCGACCGAGAAGGCCCTCGCCAAGGCCGGTCTGTCGATCGGCGACATCGGTCTGTTCGAGATCAACGAGGCGTTCGCCGTCCAGGTGCTCGCTTTCCTCGACCACTACGGCATCGCCGACGACGACGCGCGCGTCAACCAGTACGGCGGCGCCATCGCCTACGGTCACCCGCTGGCCTCGTCCGGTGTGCGTCTGATGACGCAGCTGGCCCGCCAGTTCGAGGAGCAGCCGCATGTCCGCTACGGCCTGACCACCATGTGCGTCGGCTTCGGCATGGGCGCGACGGTCATCTGGGAGAACCCGCACTTCGACAAGGCAGACGGAGGCAACGCGTGAGCGAGCGCAGCGAGCGAACAGACAAGAGGTGCAGCCTGAGCGAATGCTGGGCCGAGCGAAGCGAGGGTCAGGCATGAGCTCCACCACTGAGCTTCTGAAGGGCGCGGCCGAGCTGTTCCCCGGCGAGGTCGTCACCCAGGCGCACGTACGCCACCTCGACCTCCCGGCGGATGCGGGCAGGTTCGCCCTCATCACGCTGGACAACGGCCTGGACCACACCAAGCCGACCACCTTCGGACCGCAGTCGCTGGCGAACCTGAACGCCGCCATCGACCAGGTCGAGAAGGAGGCTGCCGAGGGTGCGATCGCCGGTATCGGCATCACCGGCAAGCCGTTCATCTTCGCGGTCGGCGCCGACCTCAAGGGCGTCGAGCTGCTGAAGAACCACGACGACGCGCTCGCCATCGGCAAGGGCGGCCACGACGTCTTCCGCCGCCTCTCCGGCCTCGCGGTCCCGACGTTCGCGTACTACAACGGCGCGGCGATGGGTGGCGGTGTCGAGGTCGGTCTGCACTGCTCGTACCGCACCGTCTCCAAGGCGCTGCCCGCGTTCTCGCTGCCCGAGGTCTTCCTCGGTCTGGTCCCCGGCTGGGGCGGCTGCGCGCTGCTGCCGAACCTGATCGGTGCCGACCGCGCGGTCTCGGTGATCATCGAGAACTCGCTGAACCAGAACCGTCAGCTGAAGGGCAAGCAGGTCTTCGAGCTCGGGATCGCCGACGCGATCTTCGAGGGCGCGGACTTCCTGGAGCAGTCGCTGATCTGGACCGCGAACGTGCTGAACGGCACGGTCACGGTGGAGCGCCCCGAGGTCGACCGCGGTGACGCCTGGGACCAGGCCGTCGCCCGTGGCAAGGCCATCGCCGACTCCAAGGTGCACGGCGCCGCCCCGGCCGCGTACCGCGCGCTGGAGATCATCGCCGCGGCGAAGGACGGCGACCTGAGCGCCGGCTTCGACGCCGAGGACCAGGCCCTCGCGGACCTGATCATGGGCGGCGAGCTGCGCTCCGGGATCTACGCCTTCAACCTGGTCCAGAAGCGCGCCAAGCGCCCGGCCGGTGCTCCGGACAAGGCCCTGGCCCGCCCGGTCACCAAGGTCGGCGTCGTCGGTGCCGGTCTGATGGCCTCGCAGCTGGCGCTGCTGTTCCTGCGCCGTCTGGAGGTGCCGGTCGTGCTGACCGACATCGACCAGGAGCGCGTCGACAAGGGTGTGGGCTATGTCCACGCCGAGATCGAGAAGCTGCTGGGCAAGGGCCGGATCAACCAGGACAAGGCCAACCGCCTCAAGGCCCTGGTCACCGGTGTGCTGGACAAGGCCGAGGGCTTCTCCGACGCCGACTTCATCATCGAGGCCGTCTTCGAGGAGATCGGCGTCAAGCAGCAGGTGTTCGCGGAGGTCGAGGCGGTCGCCCCGGCGCACGCGATCCTCGCCACCAACACCTCGTCCCTCTCGGTCACCGAGATGGCATCGAAACTGCAGCATCCCGAGCGGGTCGTCGGCTTCCACTTCTTCAACCCGGTCGCGATCCTCCCGCTGCTGGAGATCGTGCGCGGCGAGAAGACCGACGACGCCTCGCTGGCCACGGCGTTCGGTGTGGCGCGGAAGCTGAAGAAGACCGCGGTGCTGGTGAAGGACGCCCCGGCGTTCGTCGTCAACCGCATCCTCACCCGCTTCATGGGCGAGATCCAGAACGTCATCGACGAGGGAACCCCGGTCGAGGCGGCGGAGAAGGCCATCGAGCCTCTCGGTCTGCCGATGTCCCCGCTGGTCCTGCTGGAGCTGGTCGGCCCGGCCATCGGCCTGCATGTCTCCGAGACCCTGAACCGCGCCTTCCCGGAGCGTTTCACCGTCTCCGAGAACCTCGCGGCCGTCGTCAAGGCCGGCAAGCGCGGCTTCTACGTGTATGACTCCGGGAAGCCGGAGCTGGACCCGGAGGTCGCCGCTCTCCTCAAGCAGGGCGATGTCGTCCTGTCCGAGGAGCAGGTCCGCGACCGTGTCCTGGACGCGGTGGCGCAGGAGATCGGTCTGATGCTGGACGAGGGCGTCGTCGCCGAGGCCCAGGACATCGACCTCTGCCTGATCACCGGCGCGGGCTGGCCCTTCCACCTGGGCGGCATCACGCCGTACCTGGACCGTGAGGGCGTCTCGGAGCGGGTGAACGGCAAGAAGTTCCTGGCGCAGGGTGTGGCGAGCGTTCCTGCGTAACACCACTGCCTGACCGGCGGAGGGTGCGGCTCGGTGGACGGGCCGTACCCTCCGTACGCGTTGCCCGGGTCGTCCGGACTCGACGGGGTGATGACAGGATGTCTGTTCCAACCCCAGAGGGGGACGGCGTCCCGTCCCTGAGCAGAGACGGCGGTCACGGGCAGGCATGGTGGGCACCGGAAGCCACATCACTCGCAGATCACTGCTCTTCGCGAGCTGTGGGGGCGCGGTCGCGGTGGCCGGAAGCGTCCTGCTGCGCGGAACCCCGGGTGTCGGTGCGGGCGACGGCAAGCCGCCCGCCGGACAGGCCGGACTCTTCGACATCGACACGGCGTCGAAGCTGCTGCCGCTCAGCCCGCTGCACCATGTCTCGGGCCCTCAGTCGATCTCGTACGGCAGTGACCCCGGCGAGGTGTACGCGCTCCAGGTCGTGCCGGCCTCCGTCCGGCTGCCCGACGAGGAGAGGCCACTCGGTGGCCGGACCCGGCGGCTGGCCGGCGACATGTGCGTGACGGTCCTCTCCCCCTCGGGTGCCGAAACCGGGCACATGTACCTCAGGGGCTTCGGGCACGGGATCTCGCACGGGGTGGAGCCCTCGGGCGGGGACGTGCTGCTGTGGGTGGAGTCCGACGTGGACGTCCGGACCGGGTACGGACGCGCCGTCGCCAGGATTCCTTTCCGTAACGGCGCGGTGATCGACAGTTCGTCACCTCGGGTACGGCATCATCGCCCGCTGCCCGGCAGCCACAGGATCCATCCGTCCCTGGACCTCCCGGGCCGCCGTGTTCTGGTGAGCCACTGGGTCGGCCGGACGCACCATTACACGGTCTACCGCATGGACGAATTCCTCACCGGGCGGTACGAGCCGCTGCACCACGTCGAGGACCGTGCCCTCCAGGAGGGCGAGACGCTCCAGGGCTGCGCCCTGCACGGAGACCACATCTATCAGCTGACCGGAAAGCCCTACACGGACGCGACGGGCGGCAATCCGCCGTCCGGCGGGGGCAACACCTATGTGGCGGCGATCGACATACGGAGCGGGCGGGCCGCCGGGCGCCAGAAGGTGACAGTGGCACCGGGGCTGGACTTCCGCGAGCCGGAAGGGATCGCCGTGCGCCCGGGCCGGGAGCCGCAGCTGTGTGTGGCCTTCTCGGTCAAGACGCCGGGCCGGCGGGAGCTGACTGTTTACTCGTGTCATTCCTGACTGGGAGTAAGACACATGGGTCTTGATCACCAAGCGTGAGATCCGGCGTTACGGAGATCACACAGAGCTCCTAGATTCATAACTGTTCGGTATCCAGACGTCGAATGTTCGACTTTTGACCCTGTGAAAGTTCACCAAAAGCATCACGCGTGTCTAAAGTTCGGTCGGATGCTTCACAAGTTCCTTACGCACCGTCCGCACTCCGTCAGACCGCGGCTCGGCCCCCACTGTGACGTGCGGCAGTCCCTGTCCGCGCTGGCAACGCAGCCACGCGCCGCACCCAGACACTGAAGGAGGAGCCGGCCGCCCATGGGCAAAGCACAACGTCAGGCAGCCTTGGGATTCTTGATCACCGCGGCCCTGGTGCTCAGCTTCGTCGCCATGCTGGCGGCGGTGGTGATGGCGTCCCTGCCCGTTTTCGCGTACGCCGCTGCGGTCAGCTACGCGGCCGACCTGCTCCTGCACACCTCCGAGTCCTCGACCCTGGACCGGCTGCGGGACTCGCGATTCGGGCTCACCATCCGGTTCCTGATCCGGCAGTTCCTGCTGCTGGCCCTCTGCGGCTCCATCAATGACCTCGACTCGTTCGTCGTCCGGATGACCTCAGTGGGGCTGCTGCTGCTCTTCGTCCTGCAGCTCGCCTACGGTGCTCTGCTCAAGCGGGTCAAAACGGAGCGTGCCGCGCTGCCCTTCACCACGCGCGGACTCGACCTGGACGCACTGGGGATCCGGCGGCTGCCGCACCCGTTCCTGATGAACAAGCACGTCCGCAAGACGCTGCATCTGGACGTCCCGCTGGTGGGCGGCGCGATAGGCACGATCGCCACCGACCGGTGGGAGTACGTGACGTTCGGCGGGATCGCCTCGGTCTGGTTCGCCTTCGTGGCCTTCCTCGTCCTGCTGCCCGGGGCGCGGAACGCGCTCATCCTGCCCACCGCCGATGACGCCATCGACGAGCTGAACTGGCAGCTGCGGCAGTACCGGCCGCAGGTCGCGCTCTACTTCACCTTCGCCGCCGTCTCCCGGGACTTCATGTACCAGGTGAACATGTGGCTGGAGTCGCTCGAGTCGCTGGATCTGCGGCCCATCATCGTGCTGCGCGAGCGGGCCACCCTGCGGTTCCTCGACGCCACCTCCGTACCGGTCATCTGCGTCCCGAAGGCCGAGTACCTGGCCCGTGTCGAGATGCCCGAACTGCGGGTGACGCTCTACCCCGGCAACGCCGGCAAGAACGTGCACATGCTCCAGCGGCACGAGGTCAAGCACGTCTTCATCGGTCACGGCGACAGCGACAAGCTCGCCAGCAGTAACCGCGTCAGCAAGGTCTTCGACGAAATCTGGGTGGCCGGACGGGCCGGACGCGACCGCTACGAGCGCATCAAGCACGCGGTGACCGCCCAGCAGATCGTGGAGGTCGGCCGACCTCAGTTGATGCCGTTGCGCCGCTGGACGGGTTCGGTCAGCCAGGAGATCCCGACCGTCATCTACGCCCCCACCTGGGAGGGCTGGACCGACGATGCCTGCTACACCTCGGTCATCCCGGCGGGCGAGCACCTCATACGGACCCTGCTCGCGCACGAGCGGCAGCTGCGGATCATCTACAAGCCGCACCCGCTGACCGGCACCCGCTCCCCCGCCGCTGCCGCCGCGCACCGGCGCATCATCGCGCTGCTCCAGGACGACAACGCCCGCCGGTTCGGCCGGAAGATCCTCGATTCGAAGGCCGCGGCCCGCCGGCTGGCCCGTATCGACAAGCGGCTCGCCGCACTCCAGGAGCGCGGGGTCCGCTCGAAGTATCCGGACCTCACCGAGGAGGAACGGACAACCCGGATCCGCAAGTTCCGTGACCAGGCGGGCACGCTCTACTGGGACTCACTGCCCGCCGACGCGCACCACGTCGTGACCGACAGGGTGCCCACGCTCTACGACTGCTTCAACCACTCGGACCTGCTGATCGGCGACATGTCGAGCGTGGTCTCGGACTTCGTGGCCACCCGGAAGCCGTACGCCATCTTCAACCTGGAGGGCCTGCCGGACGCGGAGTTCCGTAACGAGCAGCGCACCGCGTACGCCTCGTACCTGCTCGACGCCGAGTGCAATGGCCTGGAGACGGCGCTCTCCGCCATGTTCTCCCGGGACCAGGACGTCATGGCCCCGTACCGGGAGCAGCTGAAGGACTATCTGCTCGGCCCGGACAGTCCGCCGTCGACCGTGCGCTTCGCCAATGCGGCGAACGATCTCTATCTGCGCGGACTGCGGGACTTCCCCATCGAGTCCCCGGAACAGCCCGGCAACCCCGAGCACCAGCCGCACCAGCCGGCCTGACGGTCTGCCGCCGCATGCTCGTCACCTCACCGCCTACAGGAAGCAAGAGACCTTGACCATCCGCGCCTCCCGTCGCCGTACTGTCGCCGTTGTCCTCGCCGGTGGCACCGGGCAGCGCATCGGGCTCGCTGTCCCGAAGCAGCTCCTGAAGATCGCCGGTAAGTCGATTCTCGAGCACACTCTGCACATCTTCGAGAACGCCCCGGACATCGACGACGTCGTGGTCCTGATGGCACCGGACCATGTCGCCGACGCCGAGAAGATCGTCGCGAAGGCCGGTCCGGGCAAGGTGTCGCAGGTACTCCCGGGCGGCAGCACCCGGAGCGAGACCACGAACATCGCGATCGCGGCGGTGGCCGACCGGCTCGACGGCGATGAGGACTGCAACCTGCTGTTCCACGACGCGGTGCGTCCGCTGCTGTCGCAGCGCGTGGTCAAGGAGTGCGTGCAGGCGCTGGAGCGCTACCGCGCCGTCGACGTGGCCATCCCTTCGTCCGACACCGTGATCGTGACCCGGACGCACGGCGATGACGGCGAGTTCATCACCGAGGTGCCCGACCGCGACCGGCTCCGGCGCGGGCAGACGCCCCAGGGGTTCCGCCTTTCCACGATTCGCCGGGCGTACGAGCTCGCGGCGGCCGACCCGCTGTTCCGGGCCACGGACGACTGCTCGGTCGTCGTCAAGTACCTGCCCGACGTGCCCGTTCACGTGGTCATGGGCGACGAGTACAACATGAAGGTCACCCAGCCCGTCGATGTCTTCATCGCCGACAAGCTGTTCCAGCTGGCCTCGACGACCGCTCCGGCACACAGCTCCGACGCGTTCTACCGGGAGCGGCTGGCCGGCCGGACCCTTATGGTGTTCGGCGGCTCGTACGGGATCGGCGCCGGCATAGCCCGTATGGCCGAGGAGTACGGGGCCCGCGTGTACGCCCTCAGCCGCTCCGCCACCGGCACCCATGTGGAGAACCCGGACGAGGTGGAAGCGGCCTTCGCCAGGGCGTACGCGGAGACGGGGCGGATCGACTACGTCGTCAACACCGCGGGTGTGCTCCGGATCGGCCGGCTCGACGAAACCGACACCGCCGCGATCCACGAGGCGCTCCGGATCAACTACCTCGCCCCCGTGAACATCGCCCGCAACGCGTACAAGTTCCTGGCGGAGACCGAGGGACAGTTGCTGCTCTTCACCTCCGGCAGCTACACCCGCGGGCGTGCCGAGTACAGCCTGTACTCCTCGACCAAGGCGGCCGTGGTGAACCTCACCCAGGCGCTGTCGGAGGAGTGGACCGAGGACAACATCCGGGTCAATTGCATGAACCCGGAGCGGACCGCGACCCCGATGCGGACCAAGGCGTTCGGGCAGGAGCCCGGCGATTCGCTGCTCTCCTCGGACGAGGTCGCGCGCAGCTCGCTCGATGTCCTGCTCTCCGGCGTGAGCGGTCAGGTGATCGACGTACGCAGGCAGGGCGCTGCCTCGGCACCCGACTCGGCGTTCGAAACCGCCCTCTCGCAGGTGCTCGACGACTCCGGGAACCAGCCCGTCTGAGCCCCGCCCCGGGACCGGAGCCCACGGAATCCGGAACTGAAGCCGCTACGGCCACGGATCGAGGAGGACCACGTGAAGATCGCATTTCTGATGTACAGCGCCTACGGACAGGCCGGTACGTCCGTAGCCACCCAGACGCTCGCCAATTCGCTCGCCGCCCGGCAGCACGAGGTCGAGCTGGTGAGCGTGTTCCAGTACCACGACGTACCGCCGCTCCGCTTCGCGCCCGGCATCAGGCTGCGCACGCTCGTGGACACCCGCGGCGGCTCGCCGGACCTGACGAATCCACTGCACTCGACGGCTTCCCAGCACTGCACGGGCTTCAAGGCCGACGACAAGAACCGCTACAGCCGGCTGATGGACGAGCGGGCGGCCGCGTACCTGGAGAGCTCCGACGCCGACGTCATCATCGCCACCGCCCCCAACACGGTGTCGCTGCTGACGGCACTGGGGACCGGGCAGTACATCACGCTGGGCCAGGCGCATACGCACTACCACCACCAGACGGCGGCCTCACGGAAGATGCTGGACGCCGCGATTCCGCAGCTGGACGGTTTCGTCACCGTGACCGCGAAGGACGCCCAGACGCACCGGGACGCGTACGGCGCCGTCGGGACGGCCTTCCATGCCATTCCCAACGCCGTCCCCGGGACCTTCCTCCGGGCCGATGTGCACGGCTCGCGCATCGTCACGGCTTCGGGGCGGCTCGTCGACTGGAAGCGGTTCGACCTGCTCGTGAACGCCTTCGCGCAGCTCGGCAGGGAGCACCCGGACTGGACCCTGCGCATCTACGGAAGCGGCGACGAGAAGCCGAAGCTGCGCAAGCTCATCGACGACCTGGGGGCGAACGAGCGCATCCTCCTCATGGGGCACACGAGGCATCTGCGCGAGGAGCTGGCCAAGGCGGCGCTGCACACCTCGACATCGACGGACGAGACGTTCGGCCTGACCATCGTGGAGGCCATGACCTGTGGCGTCCCGGTGCTCAGCACGGCGGGCCCGCACGGTCCGTCCGAGATCATCTCCGACGGAGTGGACGGCGCGCTGTCGCCCGTCGGAGATGTGGACGCGTTCGCGAAGAACCTGGACTGGCTGCTGAGCGACGCCGATCTGCGCGTACAGCTCGGATCGAATGCGGTGGAGAAGTCCCGGCACTACAGCAACGAGTCGCAGGCGCAGGCGTACGAGACGTACCTCTCCCGTCTGCTCACGGCGCGCGCCTACCGGCCCGAGGCGCTGTGCCGGGCCACCCCCGCGGGGGACCTGGAGTTCGCGGTCGATCCGGCCCGGGCACCGGGCAGTCGGTTCACCGTGTTGTGCGTCAACGCGGCGGACGGGCGGCAGGCGTTGTTGGCGGTGCAGGCCGAGCAGGCGGCCGACGGGCATCTGTACGCCTCCGTCCCGGCGCAGCTCCGGCTGGCTCCCGGGACATGGAACGTACTGCTGCGCCGCGAGGACGACGGCGTCATGCGCCGGGTGAAGGTCAACGAACTCCAGCAGTCGGCGAATTCGCTGATCTCGTCCCCGGCCCACGCCAGCCCGGTGCAGTTCCGCACGTTCACGCGTTCCGAGGACGGCGGCTATCTCCAGATAGTCTCGCGCGAGTTCCGTGCCCACGCGGAAGTGCTGTCCGTGGAGGCGAACGGCTCCCACCTCACCATCCAGTCGTACGTTCTGGGGGTCGCCTCAGCGGCCGGCGGACCGCAGGTCGACCTCGCCGGTCAGGGCGCGCACGTGATCGCCCAGAGCCGGAAGAACGCGGACTCCTTCGTCACCATCCCGTGCGCGTTTTCGAACGGCGGGGCCAGTTTCACCATCGATCTCCAGCAGTACGCGGACCGGATGGTCGACGTCGACACGATCTGGGACCTGTCCCTGAGCATTCCGGGGAACCTGACGGTGTCGGGCGAGGCGCATCGTCTGCGGCTGGGGCGGTTCGGCGACGAAATCATGCAGCGCAAGCACATCCACGTCTATCCGAAGCGGACCATCACCACCGTCGGGGGACGCTCGGTGACCTTCAACCCCTACTACACGGACAGCAATTACCTGTCGATCGGGCTGAAGCCGGCCTCCTGATCATGCCCGACGACGCGAACGGGGCACTCATCGCGGTGAGTGCCCCGTGTCCCGGTGGTCCGGACAGTCCGGACGGCTCAGATCCGGACCGAGTGCTCCAGGGCCAGGCCCGGCTCACGACTCTGCCGGGCAACGCGCAGGGCACCGTCCTCGCCGATCAGCGCGAGCACCACCCGGCCGAACGCGTCGTAAGCGAGCGCCGGTCCGCCCACACAGCGCTCACCCGTCGGCGACCACCACACGCCCGCCCCTTCGTTCTCCGTGCCGCAGGCTGTGAGCATCACCTGGCCCTCGGAGTCGCGGTGGGCCAGTACGGTGCAGTCGTAGCCGTCCAGCATGGCGCGCAGAGCCGCCACCGCACCGTTCGCAGGAGAGCTGTTGAGCGGGATCGCCCAGGTGCCGGGGCGATGCGCGACGACGCCCCCGGTCGCCTCGTCGGCCCAGTAGTACGTCACCCTGTCCTGCCCGGTCTCCAGGGCTACGGCGCTGCCCGGGGCATGGGCGAACGGGATGTCCTGGTCCTGGGTGAAGGCGCCGTCGGGCTCGTTCTGGCTCCAGCGCATCGCCTGCCCCTGTCCCGGGACGAGCACCTCGATGCGTCCGGAGGCGGTGGCGGCCACAGCCGCCCCGTCCTGGAGCCGGCCGCCCTTGAGGTCCTGCCAGCCCTCCCACTTTCCGCCCGTCTTCTCGCGCCGCAGTGCGAGCCTGCCGTCGGCGTTGCGGACGAAGACGTGCAGCAGCCCCTGGGCGTTGACCGCGGCCGTCGGCGCCCCGAGCCGGGCCGCCTTCTCACGGTCCTTGTGCGGATTGCCGAGGGGGTGCCACGCGGTGACGGGGCGGCCGGACTGGAACTGGGTGGCATGCACGAGGTCGACGACCGGTCCGTCGTCCTTGCGCACCGTGCGCCGACCGATGAAGTGGACAAAGCAGTCGGATCCCTGAGTCACCGACAGATGGGTCAGGTTCGCCACCGGGAAGAGGTCCGGGCCCGTCCAGTCGGGCCCGCCGGGACGAGCCTCCGTCCAACGGAGCAGCCCCTCGTCGCACAGTGCGTAAGCAGTGAGCCTGCCGTCCTTGCCGAGTACGAGCCAACGCCCGTCGGCGGTCGCCCGCGCCACCCGATTCCCGCCTCCGTCGTGGACGTCGGCACCCGTGATCGGGGCCCTCCCCTGGGCAGCGCGCCTGGATCTGACCGGCATGACGTGAAGTCGTCCTTCCCATGGTTCCTCGGCCCCGGCTCCGGGAGCCGCTTCGGCTCTCCGGCACACGACGGGCCGAACCAACCCATCATAGATTCCCTGTTCGCCCCACGGATCAGCGCTCCCCAGGTATCACAGGCGTCCACGGAGACAACTGGCGTACCACGGAACGAATAACAATTCGGTGCCGGAGTTGAAGATCGCGCGAAGGATTACACAAAATTCGAAAATCTGTCTATAGTGCACGCTCTGCCCCCCACATGCGTGGACCGGCCCCACCCGAGTCCCCGGCCCTACCCCGGCCCTTCCGCGGCCACGAGATCAAGGGACTCGAGCAGGATGAGCCACGACAGCGTTCCCCCTGGCCCGCGCGCCTCACGGCGGGCGGAGTCCCGCAGGAAGGGCCGTAAGAGGGGCGAGGAGGGCGGGCGCCCACGGCGTCGCACCGGCCGCATTGTGCTGATCAGCCTGCTTGTTGTACTCCTCGCCGCAGGCGGCACCGTCTACTGGCTCTACAGCAGCCTCGACGGGAACATCAAGGGCGTCGACATCGACAAGGCGCTCGGTGACGACCGCCCCGAGAAGCTGCCGACCAGCGGTCAGAACCTGCTGGTTCTCGGCTCCGACTCGCGTGCCGGTGCCGAGAACAAGGAGTTGGGCGGCGGCGGCGACGTCAGCGGCGCCCGGTCCGACACCGCGATGGTGGTGCACATTCCCGAGGGCCGCACCAAGGCCGTCGCCGTGTCCATACCCCGTGACACCCTGGTGACCCGGCCCGAGTGCACGAAGGCCGACGGCTCGACCGTTCCGTCGGCGAACCGCGTGATGTTCAACTCCGTCTATTCGCAGGTCGGTCCGGCCTGTGTGGTCAAGACCGTCGAGAAGATGTCCAAGGTCCGGATCGACCACTACCTGGAGATCAACTTCGCCGGGTTCAAGGATCTGGTCGACGCGATAGGCGGCGTCACCGTCGACGTACCGCAGGACATCGACGACAAGTCCTCCGGTCTCCACCTCACCAAGGGGACGCACAAGCTCGACGGCACCCAGTCGCTGGCGTACGTCCGGACCCGGCACGGCATCGGGGACGGCAGCGACCTCGGCCGGATCGGGCTGCAGCAGCAGTTCCTGCTGGCACTGCTGAGCGAGGTCAAGTCGCAGGACATGCTGGGCAGTCCGACCAAGTCGTACAAGATCGCCAACTCCGCCACCAAGTCGCTCACCACCGACTCCGGGCTCGCCTCGTTGACGTCCCTCGCGGATTTCGGCCGGTCGATGAACGGCGTGAACCCGGACACCATGGAAACGATCATGCTTCCGGTGGCGTACGACAAGCAGGACCGGAACCGGGTGGTGGCGGCCCAGCCGCAGGCCGGTGAGTTGTGGAAGGCCATCCGCCACGACGGCACGATCCCGGAGTCGGCGAAGAAGTCCCCCGCCACCGGCGGCTGACGGAACGGTGGCGGCCGGTGCGTGGCACGCTTCCGGCATGCTGACCGAACGGACCCTGGTGATCGTGGACGCGGCCAATGTGGTCGGGTCCGTGCCCGACGGCTGGTGGCGGGACCGGCGTGGGGCGGCCGAACGGCTGCGGGACTCACTGGTCCCGTTCGCCGCGGCCGGTCTGCCGGGGCACCCCGGCCCCGTCGAGCTGGTGCTGGTCGTCGAGGGCGCGGCTCGCGGCATCGGATCGGTGCCCGAGGTGCGGGTGGAATCGGCGTCCGGGAGCGGCGACGACCTGATCGTGGAGCTGACCGGGGCTCAGAGGGAACGCGCCTGTGTCGTCGTCACCGCCGACCGCGAACTGCGGCGGCGGGTGGAGGCGTATGGAGCGCAGTGCGTGGGCCCCCGTGCGGTTCGGCCACTGCCTCCGTCGCGCAGCGACTGATCTACGGCCGGCCGAGGGGCTGGTTGATCCGGCTGTGCCTGCGCCCGTACACGAAGTAGATGACCACGCCGAGGGCCATCCAGATGGCGAACCGCAGCCAGGTCTCGGCCGGCAGATTGAGCATCAGCCAGACCGAGGCGGCCACCGAGAGGATCGGGATCAGCGGCACCCACGGGGTGCGGAACGCGCGGTGCAGATCGGGGCGGGTGCGGCGCAGCACCATGACACCCAGGGCCACGACGACGAACGCGAAGAGCGTGCCGATGTTCACCAGCGTCGCCAGTTCGTTGATGCTCGTGAAGCCCGCGACGATCGCGATGATCACGCCGAGCAGGATGGTCGGGCGGTACGGGGTGCGGAAGCGGGGGTGCGTCACGGAGAAGAACCTCGGGAGCAGACCGTCGCGGCTCATCGCGAAGAACACCCGGGTCTGCCCGAGCAGCAGGATCAGGCAGACCGTGGTGAGGCCGATCGCTGCGCCGAAGCTGATGAATCCCGCGTAGACGGGATGGCCGACGGCCTTGAAGGCATCGGCCAGCGGGGCCTCGACCGACAGCTCGCTGTAGTGCTGCATGCCCGTGACCACAAGGGACACGGCGACATAGAGCACGGTGCAGATGAAGAGCGAGGCGAGGATGCCACGTGGCATGTCACGTTGCGGAATCTTCGTCTCCTCGGCAGCGGTGGCCACCACGTCGAAGCCGATGAAGGCGAAGAAGACGACGGAGGCGGCGGTGAAGATGCCCAGGACGCCGAAGTTCGTGGGCGCATAGCCGAAGATCAGCTGGATCAGCGGTGCGGTCAGTCCGGATCCGGAGGGCTGTGGCTGTGCCGGGGGGATGAAGGGCGAGTAGTTGGCGGCGTTGACGAAGAACAGCCCCGCGATGATCACGATCAGGACCACGGCGATCTTGATGGCGACCACAATGGTGGTGACCCGGGCGGAGAGCTTCATGCCGAGCACCAGCACGACGGTCAGGACGAGTACCAGGACGAAGGCCAGGATGTCGAAGCCGAATCCTTTCGCCACATCGGGTCCGGAGAGCACTGCGGGCATGTTCCAGCCGAAGTTGTCCATCAGTGAGCGGACGTAACCGGACCAGCCGACCGCCACCACCGCCGTGCCGAGTGCGAACTCCAGCACCAGGTCCCAGCCGATGATCCAGGCGACCAGTTCGCCGAGCGAGGCGTACGCGAAGGTGTAGGCGGAGCCGGCGACCGGGACGGTGGAGGCGAACTCGGCGTAGCAGAGCGCGGCCAGGGCGCAGACGATGCCCGCGACCACGAAGGCGAGTGCGGTGGCGGGGCCCGCGGTCTCCTTGGCCACCTTGCCGGTGAGCACGAAGATGCCGGTGCCGATGATGACGCCCACTCCGAACACTGTGAGGTCCAGCGCGGAGAGGGACTTCTTGAGCGCGTGCTCCGGCTCCTCGGTGTCGCGGATGGACTGTTCGACCGTCTTGGTCCGGAACAGTCCGCCACTGCTGGGTGGTGTGTCCTGCTGGGCAGTCACCGGCGTACCTCCACGCACTCGTCGTGTACGCCATGATTGGGACCGTATGTGCGGCGCAGAGCTCCGCACCGGGCGATTTCACGCGAATGGGCCGGTCGGACCACTCGTACAGGGTGGTCCGACCGGCCCCTTGGCCGTATCGCGTACCGGCCGCGAGGACCGGGGTCGAACGGGTCAGTCGCGGACGGGCTCGATCACGGAGCTGCTGTCCGTGTCGTAACGGCCGCCCAGCTTGGCGACGAGGCCGGTGACCTGACGGGCGATGTCCGGCGCGGTCAGTCCGATCTCGGCCATGACCTCCGCGCGGGAGGCGTGGTCGAGGAAGCGCGGCGGGATGCCGAAGTCGCGCAGCGGTACATCCACCCCGGCGTCGCGCAGCGCCTGGGCGACGGCGGAGCCGACGCCGCCGGCCCGGCTGTTGTCCTCGACGGTGACGACGACGCGGTGCTGCTCGGCGAGCGGGGCCATGGCCTCGTCGACGGGCTTGACCCAGCGCGGGTCGACGACCGTCGTCGTGATGCCCTGGGCGTCCAGCAGGTCCGCGATCTCCAGGCACATCGGGGCGAGCGCACCGACGGAGACCAGGAGGACGTCCGGGCGGGGCGCGTCGGACGTGCGCAGCACATCCATGCCGCCGACCCGGCCGACGGCCTTGACCGCCGGGCCGACCGCGCCCTTGGAGAAGCGGACCACGGTCGGGGCGTCGTCGACCTCGACGGCCTCGCGCAGCTGTGCACGGACCTGGTCGGCGTCGCGCGGGGCGGCGATGCGCAGGGTCGGCACGCACTGCAGGATCGACATGTCCCACATGCCGTTGTGCGAGGCCCCGTCGGTGCCGGTGACACCGGCACGGTCCAGGACGAACGTCACACCGCACTTGTGCAGGGCGACATCCATGAGGACCTGGTCGAAGGCACGGTTGAGGAAGGTGGCGTACACCGCGAAGACGGGGTGCAGTCCACCGGTGGCGAGGCCGGCCGCGGAGACCGCGCCGTGCTGCTCGGCGATGCCGACGTCGTAGATCCGGTCCGGGAACGCCTCCTCGAACTTGCTGAGGCCGACCGGCTGGAGCATGGCCGCGGTGATCGCGACGATGTCCTTGCGCTCCCTGCCGAGCTTGACCATCTCCTCGCCGAAGACGGAGGTCCAGTCGAGGCCGGAGGTGGAGACGGGCAGGCCGGTGTCGGGGTGGATCTTGCCGACGGCGTGGAAGCGGTCGGCCTCGTCGAGCAGGGCGGGGGTGTAGCCGCGGCCCTTCTCGGTGAGGCAGTGCACGATGACGGGCCCGCCGAAGCGCTTGGCGCGCTGGAGCGCGGACTCCAGGGCCTCGATGTCGTGGCCATCGATCGGGCCGACGTACTTCAGGCCGAGGTCCTCGAACATGCCCTGCGGGGCGATGAAGTCCTTCAGCCCCTTCTTGGCGCCGTGCAGCGTCTCGTACAGCGGCTTCCCGACGACGGGGGTGCGCTCCAGGATGTCCTTGCCGCGGGCCAGGAAGCGCTCGTAACCGTCGGTCGTGCGCAGGGTGGCCAGATGGTTGGCGAGGCCGCCGATGGTCGGGGCGTAGGAGCGCTCGTTGTCGTTGACGACGATGACGAGGGGGCGGTCCTTGGCGGCGGCGATGTTGTTCAGCGCCTCCCAGGCCATACCGCCGGTGAGTGCGCCGTCACCGATGACCGCGACGACATGGTCGTCCTTGCCCAGCACCTCGTTGGCCTTGGCGAGGCCGTCGGCCCAGCCGAGCACGGTGGAGGCGTGCGAGTTCTCGATGACGTCGTGCTCGGACTCGGCTCGCGAGGGGTAGCCGGAGAGGCCGCCCTTGCTCTTGAGCTTCGAGAAGTCCTGCCGACCAGTGAGGAGCTTGTGCACGTACGACTGGTGGCCCGTATCGAAGAGGACCCGGTCCTTCGGGGATTCGAAGACGCGGTGCAGCGCAATGGTGAGTTCGACGACACCGAGGTTCGGTCCCAGGTGGCCGCCTGTCTTGGACACGGCGTCGACGAGGAAGGTCCTGATCTCGTCCGCCAGCTGGCCGAGCTGCTCCGGGCCGAGCCGGTCCAGGTCGCGCGGTCCCCTGATGTGGGTCAGCAACGGCACCCGTGCCTCCTTGCGTATGAGCCGGTCGAACTTCTTGCCGATCCGCAGAGTCTAATGTTCCGCACAGGGCGGCGTTCGTCAGGGGGACGTTCGGGTGTCACACCTTCGGCGGGAAACGTCCCTTATCTCTTGATCTCTCTTGCGTTTCGTGTGTTCCGGTGAACACCTGCGAGGTCACGTGGCGTCAAGGAGTCGCGTCGCCGCTCGCGACCAGGCGTCTGAGGCCGTCGGGAGTGGAGCGGGTGTGTCCGAGCCGGTCGAGAAGCTCGAACAGGGGCACGGCAACCCGGCGGGAGGTGCCCAGCGTCCGGCGGCCGGCGCTGAGGGTGAACGGCTGGGGCAGCACCGCGAGCCGGGCCAGTGCGAGGCGCACCGCGTCGGGGTGCACATACACGCCCTGCTCGACGCGGAACAGCAGGCCTCGGTCGACGGCCGCGCGCAGGTGCGGGGTGGTGAGGCCGAGCTCTGCCAGCTCCGGCTGCCCGGGTGCGCCGAACGGATCGCCGTGCAGCCGCGCGCAGAGGGTGTCGAGCGCGCCCTGCGCCCGGTCGGACAGGAGGGGACGCACGTTCGCCTCCCGGAACCCGGATCCGTCCCTCACCATGCCGAGCCCGTCCGCCGCCGCGTCCAGCAGTGCGGTGTCGGGCAGGCCCGTCAGGCGCAGCGCGGTCTCCCGCGGCAGGGCGGGGGTGAGCGGATGGCCGGCAGCCCACTCCCGCACGGCCGCCGCCAGCAGTTCCCGGCGCTGTCGCCACCACGGCACGTCGACGAGCCAGCCGGCGACCTCGTCGGTGCCCGGC
>NZ_FMDF01000208.1 GCF_900091955.1 Streptomyces sp. Ncost-T10-10d | reverse complement strand
GGTCGGTCACGGCACGGGCCCCGTACCGCCCTCGGACGGGGACCGGCCTCCCGTCGCACCGCCGACGGCCACCCGGCCCCCCGACGCCGCTCGCCGAGCCTTCCGCGGCCCCGACGGGCGGCCCCATCAACTACGCGCACCCGCGCCGCCAGGCATCCGCACCGCCGCCGCCCCCTCCCACCGCCCCGCCCGCCGAGCCGGGCCACGCCGCCCGGCCCGTCGCCGGGGACGCGACCGGCTGGTCCATGGAGGAGCGCCTCTACAACCAGATATGGGGCATGTTCGAGGACCTGGCCCGCACCACCGCCGCGTACCGCAGCGCCGTCGACTTCGCAGAGTCCCGCATGGAGCAGGAGCTCGACCGGACCCTGTCCGACCCGCGCAACCGGATCGGCGGCGCCGGCGACCGGGCCCGCGAACAGGCCCGTGCCAAGCGCGACGAGCTGACCGCCCGGGCCCGCGAGGTCCTCGATCGCGACCTCGCCCAGCTCGCCGCCGAGTCCGCCGTCGTGGAACCCGCACTCCCCGCTGCGTACGCGGGATGGGACAACCCTGCCTGGCACGCCTACCGCGTCCCTATGGAGATCCCCATGGCGCTGCGCATCGGCGACCTCCATCTGCCCGAGAGTCCCGAGCTGCGAATCCCACTACTGGTCCGGCTCCCTCTGGAGCGAGGGATCTGGGTCGACAGCGGCCGTACGGCCTCCGAGGCCGCAGCTCTGATGGACACCGCCCAACTGCGCCGCCTGGCCATGGAGAACGCGGTCGCGCACGCGGCCCGGCTGCTGGCCGTCTACCCGGCCGACGAGTTCTCCGTCCATGTCATCGACCCCGCGGGTTCGGCGGCCGGAGCACTCGCCCCCCTGGTCGGATCCGGGGCCCTCGCCGGGCCGCCCGCCGCCGGAGCCGGGGGAGTGGCCTCGGTCCTCGCGCAGCTCACCCGGCGCGTCGACCTGGTGCAGATGGCGATCAGGGCCGGCGCCGCCGATTCGCTTCCGCCGGACCTCGACACGGGCGAACAGCTGCTGATCGTCAACGACTTCCCGCACGGCTTCGACGACCGGGCCGTCACCCAGCTGCGCTACCTCGCGGACGAGGGGCCCTCGGTCGGCGTCCATCTGCTGATGGTCGCGGACCGCGAGGACGCCGGCGCGTACGGGCCGGTGCTCGACCCGCTGTGGCGCTCGCTGCTCCGGATCACGCCGGTCGCCGACGACCACCTGGCCGATCCCTGGGTAGGCCACGCCTGGACGTACGAGCCGCTGAGAATGCCGCCCGGCAGCCGGGTCCTTCAGCAGGTGCTCGCCAGGGTGGCCGCGGCCCGCCGCCCCCGGCGCCCCTGAGCCCTGCAGCGGCAGCGACTACCTATCAGCGCCCCCGACCTGCTCTTTTGGAAGATCTTTACCCTCCTCTTTACCTTTCCTTGGTGTTCCCTGTACTGTTCTTTGAGCGGAGGGGAGTACTCCCATACGCGGCGTGCCCGTCAGTACGGACTGTGACCGGTCCCGGGGCGTCGGCCCGTGGCGCGCAGCCCGTGCGCCCGGGTGGAAGAGACCTCCGGCAGCGACGACGCTGATCAGTAGCCGTAGCGAACTGCCGGAGGCGCAGTGGACGTTTCATGGACCCTCTGGGTGCTGACCATTCTTGGTCTGTCAGCCCTTATTGCCGTCGACTTCTTCATCGGGCGCAAACCCCATGACGTGACGACCAAGGAAGCCGGAATCTGGACGATCATCTGGATCGCACTGGCCGCGCTCTTCGGACTCGGCCTGCTGGTCTTCGGCGAGAGTCAGGCGTCGGGCGAGTTCTTCGCCGGCTTCATCACCGAGAAGTCGCTCAGCGTGGACAACCTCTTCGTCTTCGTCCTGATCATGGCGAAGTTCTCGGTCCCCTCCCACCTCCAGCAACGGGTGCTGCTCGTCGGCGTGCTGATCGCGCTGGTGCTGCGAGCGGTCTTCATCGCCGCCGGTGCCGCCGTCATCGCCAACTTCTCGTGGGTCTTCTACATCTTCGGCGCGTTCCTGATCTACACCGCCTGGAAGCTCATCCAGGAGGCGCGGGCCGACGAGGAAGAGGAGGAGTTCGAGGAGAACCGACTCCTCAAGACGATCGAGCGCCGCTTCGGGGTCGCCGACCGGTACCACGGCACCAAGCTCTTCATCCGTAACAACGGCAAGCGCGTCCTGACGCCGCTGATGGTCGTCATGCTCGCCATCGGCACCACCGATGTGCTGTTCGCCCTGGACTCCATCCCCGCGATCTTCGGCCTGACCCAGGACCCGTACATCGTCTTCACCGCCAACGCCTTCGCGCTGATGGGGCTGCGGCAGCTGTACTTCCTGATCGGAGGGCTGCTGAAGAAGCTGGTCCACCTCAGCTACGGCCTCTCGGTCATCCTCGGCTTCATCGGCGTGAAGCTGGTACTGCATGCACTGCACGAGTCCGGAGTGCACGTTCCCGAGATCTCCATCCCGGTCTCGCTCGGCGTCATCTGCGGCGTGCTGGTGATCACCACGATCACCAGCCTCATCGCCAACAAGAAGCAGGAGCAGGCCGACACGGCCGAGGAAGCGGACGGGGCAGCCGCGGAAAAGGGTTCCAGCGTCGACGCCTGATCGTGGCGGACGGCCCGGCGGCTGTCCGGCCGGGCAGGAACCGGCACCGGCCGGGGCGAGCAACTGTCCGTTGCCCGCCCCGGCCGGTGTCTTCACGGGTGGAGAGCGTCCCTGCGGCTGCTGTCACCAGCCGCGGGCGCGCCACTGCGGCAGCTGCGGGCGCTCGTCGCCGAGCGTGGTGTCGTGACCGTGGCCCGGGTAGACCCAGGTCTCGTCGGGCAACTGGTCGAAGAGCTTGGTCTCCACGTCGTGGAGCAGGTTCGCGAAGGCCTCGGGATCCTTGTGCGTATTGCCGACGCCGCCGGGGAAGAGGCAGTCCCCGGTGAACAGATGCGGGGCGCCGTGCGGGTCGTCGTAGATCAGCGCGATGGAGCCGGGGGTGTGACCGACGAGGTGACGGGCGGTCAGGGCGACCCGGCCCACCTGGATCGTGCCGTTGTCGTCGACCAGGACATCGGTCGGGACCGGGATGCCCTCGGCGTCGTACCGCCCGGCGTACGTACGCGCGCCGGTGGCCGCCACCACCTCGCCGAGTGCCTGCCAGTGGTCGCCGTGCCGATGGGTGGTGACGACGGAGGTGATGCCGTCGTCACCGATCAGTCGCAGCAGGGTCCCGGCCTCGTTGGCCGCGTCGATCAGGAGCTGCTCGCCGGTGGCCCGGCAGCGCAGCAGATAGGCGTTGTTGTTCATCGGGCCGACGGCGACCTTGGAGATCATCAGATCCGTCAACTCGTGTACATCCGCACGCCCGCCGACCTTGACCGTTCCGCTGTACGTCATACGTCTCAGCCTATAGCGGGGGCAGCGCGGGAAGGGGGCCGCCTTCGACGGTCAGCGCCGAGCCGTCACGGCGTCCGCAGAGCCAGCCGAGCAGCTCGGGGGCCGTACCGCGGACCGTGACAGGACCACCTTCCGCGCCGCCGCCCGTCGTCCAGGTCCGGCCCTTGTCGTCGGCCACACCCGTGGACACGACACCGGGGTGCCCGCCGAACCGCTCGGCGAGGAAGCCGATCTCCCGGGTGACGAACTCGTCCGGGAGGTCCTCCAGCTCGTAACCGATGCCCAGGTCGACATGGTGCAGCTCGACCTCGATGCGGCGGCGGAAGGGGATCCGGGAGGCCGAATCGGTCACGCCGTTGCGCAGCGTGACCGTGCGGGACCAGTCGGCCGGGCCCGAGGCGGCGTCCACGAAGCGGGCCGCGCTCTCGGCGAGGTCGGCCAGCTGCTCGGCCTTCGGCCGGGGTGCGTCGCGCTCGATGTCGCGGTCGCGGGTTTCGCTGTCTGCGTACATCGGCCGGCCCTGGAGAACATTTACGAGCGCGTCGGCGTTACGAGAGAGGTGCGCGACGACATGGCCGCGGCTCCAGCCCGGCAATCGCGACGGCTCGGCGAGTGCGGCGTCGTCCAATTTCCCGGTGGCGCTGAGCAGCCGATCGGTCGCTTCACGTACGGCGTCCAGGTCGTGCGCATGATCAATCATGAGGCTGAGCCTAGCCTCGCCACTCATTCGGGTGAAGGAGTCTGCGGCCGTCCGTAAATCGAATGCGCGTGCTATACGCTCGGAGTCGAAAGCTTCGTACATCGCTGTGGCGCCCCCCATACCCTGGGACAGGGGCTCAGTTCCCCCACTTCTCTCTAGAAAGGTGCGGACCGGCGTGGCCGACCGTCTCATCGTCCGTGGCGCTCGCGAGCACAACCTCAAGAACGTCTCGCTCGACCTCCCCCGCGACTCTCTCATCGTCTTCACCGGGCTTTCCGGGTCGGGCAAGTCGTCTCTCGCGTTCGACACGATTTTCGCCGAGGGGCAGCGGCGCTACGTGGAGTCCCTCTCCTCGTACGCCCGCCAGTTCCTCGGCCAGATGGACAAGCCGGACGTCGACTTCATCGAGGGCCTCTCGCCCGCAGTCTCCATCGACCAGAAGTCGACCTCGCGCAACCCGCGCTCGACGGTCGGCACCATCACGGAGGTCTACGACTACCTCCGGCTGCTCTTCGCCCGGATCGGCAAGCCGCACTGCCCGGAGTGCGGCCGCCCCATCTCGCGCCAGTCGCCGCAGGCCATCGTCGACAAGGTGCTCGGCCTTCCCGAGGGCAGCCGTTTCCAGGTGCTCTCGCCGCTGGTGCGTGAGCGCAAGGGCGAGTTCGTCGACCTCTTCGCCGATCTGCAGACCAAGGGCTACAGCAGGGCCCGGGTCGACGGCGAGACCATCCAGCTCTCCGAGCCGCCCAAGCTGAAGAAACAGGAGAAGCACACCATCGAGGTGGTCATCGACCGCCTCACGGTGAAGGACAGCGCCAAGCGCCGGCTGACCGACTCGGTCGAGACCGCGCTCGGACTCTCCGGCGGCATGGTCGTGCTCGACTTCGTCGACCTTCCCGAGGACGACCCCGAGCGTGAGCGGATGTACTCCGAGCACCTCTACTGCCCGTACGACGACCTCTCTTTCGAGGAGCTGGAGCCGCGCTCCTTCTCCTTCAACTCGCCCTTCGGCGCCTGCCCCGACTGCACGGGTATCGGTACGCGGATGGAGGTCGACCCCGAGCTGATCGTCCCCGACGAGGAGAAGTCGCTCGACGAGGGCGCGATCCACCCCTGGTCGCACGGCCACACCAAGGAGTACTTCGGGCGGCTGATCGGCGCGCTCGCCACAGCCCTCGGATTCCGTACGGACATCCCGTGGGCCGGGCTGCCGCAGCGCGCCAAGAAGGCCCTGCTCCACGGCCACAAGATCCAGACCGAGGTCCGCTACCGCAACCGCTACGGCCGCGAGCGTGCCTACACCACCCCCGCCTTCGAGGGCGCGGTGCAGTTCGTCAAGCGGCGGCACTCCGAGGCCGAGAGCGACTCCAGCCGGGAGCGCTTCGAGGGCTATATGCGAGAGGTGCCCTGCCCGACCTGTGAGGGCACCAGGCTCAAGCCGATCGTCCTCGCGGTGACGGTGATGGAGAAGTCCATTGCCGAGGTCTCCGCGATGTCGATCAGCGAGTGCGCCGAATTCCTCGGCCGGATGAAGCTGAACGCCCGCGACAAGAAGATCGCCGAGCGGGTGCTGAAGGAGGTCAACGAACGGTTGAGGTTCCTGGTCGACGTCGGCCTCGACTACCTCTCGCTGAACCGCGCGGCAGGCACTCTGTCCGGCGGCGAGGCCCAGCGCATCCGGCTGGCCACGCAGATCGGCTCCGGTCTGGTCGGCGTGCTGTACGTGCTGGACGAGCCGTCCATCGGTCTGCACCAGCGGGACAACCACCGGCTGATCGAGACCCTGGTCCGGCTCCGCGACATGGGCAACACGCTCATCGTCGTGGAGCACGACGAGGACACCATCAAGGTCGCCGACTGGGTCGTCGACATCGGCCCCGGCGCCGGTGAGCACGGCGGCAAGGTGGTCCACTCCGGATCGCTCAAGGAGCTGCTGGGCAACGGTGAGTCGATCACCGGTCAGTATCTGACCGGCAAGAAGTCGATCGCGATGCCCGACATCCGGCGCCCCGTCGACCCGTCACGCAGGCTCACGGTGCACGGTGCCCGCGAGAACAACCTCCAGGACATCGACGTCTCCTTCCCGCTCGGCGTGCTCACGGCCGTCACGGGTGTCTCGGGTTCCGGAAAGTCGACGCTGGTCAACGACATCCTCTACACCCACCTGGCACGCGAGCTGAACGGCGCCAAGTCGGTGCCCGGCCGACACACCCGGGTCGACGGGGACGACCAGGTCGACAAGGTGGTGCACGTCGACCAGTCGCCCATCGGCCGTACGCCCCGGTCCAACCCGGCCACGTACACCGGCGTCTTCGACCATGTCCGCAAGCTGTTCGCGGAGACGATGGAGGCGAAGGTGCGCGGCTATCTGCCGGGCCGCTTCTCCTTCAACGTCAAGGGCGGCCGCTGCGAGAACTGCTCCGGCGACGGCACCATCAAGATCGAGATGAACTTCCTGCCGGATGTGTACGTCCCGTGCGAGGTCTGCCACGGAGCGCGCTACAACCGGGAGACCCTGGAGGTCCACTACAAGGGCAAGTCCATCGCCGAGGTGCTGGACATGCCGATCGAGGAGGGCCTGGAGTTCTTCGAGGCCGTCCCGACGATCGCGCGTCACCTCCGCACGCTCCACGAGGTCGGCCTCGGATACGTCAGGCTCGGCCAGTCCGCGCCGACGCTCTCCGGCGGCGAGGCACAGCGTGTGAAGCTCGCGAGCGAGCTGCAGAAGCGCTCCACCGGCCGCACGGTCTACGTCCTGGACGAGCCGACCACGGGTCTGCACTTCGAGGACATCAGCAAGCTCATCAAGGTGCTCTCCGGGCTGGTCGACAAGGGCAACTCGGTGATCGTCATCGAGCACAACCTCGATGTGGTCAAGACCGCGGACTGGGTCATCGACATGGGCCCCGAAGGGGGTAACGGGGGCGGTCTGGTCGTCGCCGAGGGAACCCCGGAGCAGGTCGCCGGGGTTCCGGCCAGCCACACCGGCAAGTTCCTCCAGGGCATCCTGGACCCGGACCGGGTGAGCGAAGCCTCGGTGCCCGCGGCACGTAAGCCCGTGCGGAAGGTGACCACGAAGAAGGCGGTCGCTGCGAAGTCGGCCCCGGTCAGGAAGACGGCCACGGCCAGGACGAGCGCGGGCCAGGCCGCCAAGTCCGCTACCGCCAAGACCGCCAAGACGGCTGAGGCGAAGACGCCCGCGGCGAAGAAGGCGACCCGCGCGCGCAAGGCCTGACGGCACCGCGACGAAGCGGCGGCCCCCCGGAAATCGGAGGCCGCCGCTTCTGTCGGTACGGCGCGCCCCTCGCAGCAGGCCCCGGTACGGCTGCGCGCCCACCGGAGCTCGGTGAGACCTGCGCCGCCCCACCCCGCGCGTCTCCCCAGGTCCCCCGGTCCGCCCACGCGCCCCTGCCTGTGCGCGCGCCCCGTGCCCCCTGTCCCACCCGTCCCCAACCCCCTGACCAGGGACAACCGGACTTGGGTGGCCCGGCCACCGACCCCCCGATCTCCGCCGGTATCGTCGGTTCTGTCACCGATGGCACTGATGCCGGCAGGTACCCCTGGGTACTCCCGATGCCTCGGCTGCCCCCGGTGGCCCCTCTGCACCCTGACCCCTGACCAGTGGAGACCGCATGCCCGGCCAGCCCGCCGCCCGCCGTACCGTGCTGAAGGGTGCCGCTCTCGCCGGTGCCGCCGGGCTGGGAGTGGCCGCCTGCTCGACCGAATCGAAGCTCGGTCACGCCGAGACGCCGACGCCGACCGCCCCCGTCCAGCTCGGCGCGGCGGAAGAGGTGCCGGTCGGCGGATCCAAGCTCTACCGCGACCAGCGGGTCATCGTCACATGCCCGGCCAAGGGCCAGTACAAGGCGTTCAGCGCCCAGTGCACCCACGCGGGCTGCCTGCTGGACAAGGTCGAGGACAACGTGGGGAACTGCCCCTGCCACGGCAGCCGCTTCGACACGACGACCGGCAAGGCGATGCGCGGCCCGGCGACCGCGCCGCTGCCCTCGGTCCCGGTCCGGATCGAGGACGGAAAGCTCGTCGCGGGCCCCGACGCCTGACGCCCTGCCGGGGACGGGCTCACTCCCAGTCCCAGTCGATGCCGACCAGGCCGGGCCGTACCCCCTGTTCCACCAGGTGAACGGTCCGGTGCCGGCCGGTGAGCGTGAGATCCGCACGGGCGCCACGCGGCGCTCCAGCCGAGACCTGGGCGAAGCTCCGGCACCGTACCGGCAGCGCGGCCTCGTCGAAGCCCACCTGCAGCACGTACTGTCCGCCGCCGAAGCTGAAGCCACGCACGTACTCGCCGCACGGCCCTCCCGTGGCGTCGTCGAAGCCGTAGCCGAAGAGGTACGTGTCACCCGCCCTCAGCCGGGTGTCGAAGAGCAGTTCCGCGACGAGCACTCCCGTCTCCCGGTCCCAGCGGACCCGCCCCGTACGGCAGTTCTCCCGGGCCGCCACCTCCACCCGCGCCGGATCGCAGCCCGGATCGCCCCGGTAGACGGCGAGATAGCGGTCGATGTCGTCCCGGTGCGCACGCACCACATGCTGCGACTCCCGTTGCCGCAGCTCCCGGCCGGGCCCGATCCGTATCCGCTCGTGATGCCCCACGGTGTGCAGCCCGCCGTCCATCGGTGACCCCATCGTGGCGAGCAACCGCTCCACCGCGCCGGACGCCTCCATCAGGGAACGGTACGAGCGTGCGGCCGGACGGTCGGCGTCCACACGGCCGTTCCCGGTCTCCAGCAGGCGGAGCAGCGAGTTCCCCGGCAGCTCCAGCACCTCCTCCAGCGCCTTCACCGCCCGCAGGGACTCGGTGCGCTGCGGGCGCCTGGCCCCCTGCTGCCAGTAACTCAGGCTGGTCACACCGACCTTGACCCCACGGTGTGCGAGATGGTGCTGCACCCGCTGGAGCGGCAGCCCGCGCACCGAGAGTGCGGTGCGCAGCGCCAGGTGGAACGGGCCGGTGTGCAGCACCTGCGCGAGTTCGGCCTCGGTGTGCTGCATGAGGTCCTCCAGGTGAACGTTCACGACACGGGGTGGGGAGACCGCATCGGCGGGGGCGGTGCCGCAGGTGGCCGGGGTGGATCCGTTCACGTATCCGCCACGCCGTTCACACCGCGATGTTCCCCCGCATTGAAGCGTGTTGACCCGTCCCCGACAACGGTTGATGCTCCTCGAACAGCGTCCGGACGCGCTCCTCCGATCACACATCCCCTGCATTGGGAGGAACGCCATGCGCAACCGAAGTGTCCGACCGGGACGACTCCCGGTCACGGCCGTCCTCGCTGCCGTACTGCTCGCCGTACCGATGGCGACCGCCTCAGCGGCACAGACCCCCACCGCGACCGCCTCGGCAGTACAAGGCACCGCTGCCGCCGGCAGCAGCATCGCCGCCACCCAGCGCCTGAACATCACCATGCAGGCCCAGCAGAAGACCAACTGGTGCTGGGCGGCGGCCGGCAACACCATCGCCACCTGGTTCGGCCGCACCTACTCGCAGAACCAGTTCTGCAACGCCGCCTTCGGCCGCTCCCAGGGCTACGAGTGCCCCAACTCGCAGGCCTCGCTCGGCAATGTCCAGGACGGTCTCGACTGGGCCGGCATCAACCCCGGTTCGTACGTCACCGGCTGGCTGCGCTACCCCACCGTCCAGGCCGAGATCGCCGCAGGACGCCCCGTCGAGACCCGCATCCAGTGGTCGGCCGGCGGTGGCCACATGCACGTCCTGTACGGGTACGACGACGCGAACAGCTGGGTCTACTGGGGTGATCCATGGCCCTCCAGCAACCGCTACAACTGGGCCTCGCACGCCTGGTACGTGAGCAACAACGAATTCTCCTGGACCCACTCGCTGTACCGGATCGGAGCGTGACCCAATGATCTCCAAGACCGCACGCACCGCACGCACTGCACGGTCCGCAGGGGCCGCCCTGGCCGCCACGGGCGTTCTGACAGGCGCCGCCCTGCTCACCGTCACGGCCCCGCAGGCGGCCGCCGCCACCGGCCCCGCAGCCGATCCGGCCTCCCTGACCGCCGCCCGTCGAGCGGCCACCGACCCCGCGACCCTGGACACCCTGTCCCGGTTCTTCGCCCGCGAAGGCAGGATCACAAGGTCGGCGGCCGCGCCGCGCATCGAGGGCACCGCGGTCCCCGTACGCACCCTCGATCCCGACTTCGTCGCCGGGAGACCGGGAGCGCCCGTCGCCAGGCTGGACTACCTCGCCACCACGGCCGTCTCCTCGGACGGCCAGAAGGCGTCCCTGTGGACCCTTCCGAAGGAAGGGAAGGGCGGCGGCTGGCGGGTGGTGAACATCGCCACCGGCGACGACGAGACGCGGTACGCCGCCGCGGGCACACACAAGCTCCCCGGCGGGACGGTCTTCCGCGAGCCGCAGATCGACGCCTGGTACGTCCAGAGGGGGGCCGAGGTGCTCCCGCTGGACCAGGATGCGGTCCGCGCGATCGGCGCCCGCGGCACCACGCTCGCCGCCTACCGCGCCCGAGTACGGGAGGCCTACGGCAATAAACTCCCCGGATCCGGATACGACCGCTCCGGCAAGGCGGGGGGCTACGCACCGTCCGCCACCGCTTCCGGCACCCGGGAAGGCGCCGACGCAGCCCACCGGGGGGCTGCCGCGAGCGCGGCTTCCGACACGGCCCCGACCGTCACGTCGGCCGCCGCCGGAGCGGGTGCCCTCGCCGTGCTCGCCCTCGCCGGCCTCACGGCACTGCGCAGTCGCCGTCGCCACCGGGGAACCCCGTGACCGGCAACGGCACCCGCTGACCCCGTGCTCCGGGGCGCGCTCCCTCACCCCGCGCCCCGGAGCACGGCACCACTGCCGGGCAGGCCGCACTGTCACTGCCCGCAAGTAGGGTGGGACACATGGCAGACCCCTCCAGCTACCGCCCCAAGCCGGGACAGATCCCCGACTCCCCGGGGGTCTACAAATTCCGCGACGAACACCGCCGGGTGATCTACGTCGGAAAGGCCAAGAACCTGCGCCAGCGCCTGGCCAACTACTTCCAGGACCTGGCCGCGCTCCACCCACGTACGCGCACGATGGTCACCACGGCCGCCTCGGTGGAGTGGACCGTCGTCTCCACGGAGGTCGAGGCGCTCCAGCTGGAGTACTCCTGGATCAAGGAGTTCGACCCCCGGTTCAACGTCAAGTACCGCGACGACAAGAGCTATCCGTATCTCGCGGTCACGCTCAACGAGGAATTCCCGCGCGTCCAGGTCATGCGCGGAGCCAAGAAGAAGGGCGTGCGCTACTTCGGTCCGTACGGGCACGCCTGGGCGATCCGCGAGACGGTCGACCTGATGCTCCGGGTCTTTCCGGTGCGTACGTGCTCAGCCGGAGTCTTCAAGAACGCCGCCAGGACCGGCCGCCCGTGCCTCCTCGGCTACATCGGCAAGTGCTCGGCCCCCTGCGTCGGCCGGGTCACCCCCGAGGAACACCGCGAACTGGCGGGCGACTTCTGCGACTTCATGGCCGGCCGCACCGGCACGTACATCCGCCGCCTGGAGAAGGACATGATGGCGGCGGCCGAAGAGATGGAGTATGAGCGGGCGGCCCGGCTCCGCGACGATGTGGAGGCGCTCAAGCGGGCCATGGAGAAGAGCGCCGTCGTCCTCGCCGACGCGACCGACGCCGACCTGATCGCGGTCGCCGAGGACGAGCTCGAAGCCGCCGTCCAGATCTTCCATGTGCGCGGTGGCCGGGTGCGCGGCCAGCGCGGCTGGGTCACCGACAAGGTCGAGAACGTCGACACCTCGGGTCTGGTCGAGCACGCCCTGCAGCAGCTGTACGGCGAGGAGACGGGCGAATCCGTACCCAAGGAGGTCCTCGTCCCGGCCCTTCCCGAGGACCCCGACGCGGTCTCCCAGTGGCTCGCCGACCGCAGGGGCTCCCACGTCAGCCTGCGGATCCCGCAGCGCGGTGACAAGAAGGACCTGATGGCGACGGTCCAGCGCAACGCCCAGCAGGCTCTCGGACTGCACAAGACCAAGCGCGCCTCCGACCTGACGACCCGCTCCCGCGCCCTGGAGGAGATCGCCGGGGCGCTCGGCCTCGACACGGCTCCGCTGCGCATCGAGTGCTTCGACATCTCGCATCTCCAGGGCGACGACGTGGTCGCCTCCATGGTCGTCTTCGAGGACGGTCTTGCCCGTAAGAGCGAGTACCGCCGCTTCCAGATCAAGGGCTTCGAGGGCCAGGACGACGTCCGGTCGATGCACGAGGTGATCGGCCGCCGCTTCAAGCGGTATCTCCAGGAGAAGGAGCGGACGGGGGAGTGGGAGGAGACCCCCGCGCCGACCGGCCCCGTCCCGGCCCCGCAAACCGCCCTGGCAGTCCTGACCGGCCCGGCCGCGCCGGCCTTCGGCGTGGACACCATTCCCGGCGCAGGCACCACCCTCGCCCCGGACGCCACCCCCGATCCGGACGCCGAGCCCCGCGAGGACGACGGCCGTCCCAAGCGGTTCGCCTATCCGCCGCAGCTCGTCGTGGTCGACGGCGGCCAGCCGCAGGTCGCCGCCGCCAAGCGCGCCCTCGACGAGCTCGGGATCGACGACATCGCTGTCTGCGGTCTCGCCAAGCGCCTCGAAGAGGTCTGGCTGCCCGAGGACGACGACCCCGTCGTCCTGCCCCGCTCCAGCGAGGGCCTCTATCTCCTCCAGCGTGTCCGTGACGAGGCCCACCGCTTCGCGATCACGTATCAGCGCGCCAAGCGGGCCAAGCGCATCCGTTCCAGCCCCCTGGATGCGGTCGCCGGCCTCGGCGAGACCCGCAAACAGGCGTTGATCAAGCATTTCGGCTCCGTGAAGAAGCTGAAGCAGGCGACAATCGACGAGATCTGCGAGGTTCCGGGGATAGGCCGCAGGACTGCGGAGTCGGTGGCTGTCGCCCTGGCCTCGGCTGCCCCGGCCACGCCCGCCGTGAACACGGCGACAGGAGAGATCATTGAAGATGACGACGGGGGCAGCACGACATGACTGAGCACGAACACGAACACGAAGTCGAGCACAACAGCACCGACCGAGCAGACGGAGCAGGACACGTGAGTACGGGCACCACGATCGAGACGGGTGACGGGAATGCGGCCATCCCCGAGCTGGTGATCATCTCGGGGATGTCGGGCGCCGGGCGCAGCACCGCGGCCAAGTGTCTGGAGGACCTCGGCTGGTTCGTCGTCGACAACCTGCCGCCCGCACTGATCCCCACCATGGTCGAGCTCGGCGCCCGCTCGCAGGGCAACGTGGCCCGGATCGCCGTCGTCGTCGACGTGCGGGGCCGCCGCTTCTTCGACAACCTCCGCGAGTCCCTCGCGGACCTGGAGGCGAAGCACGTCACCCGGCGCATCGTTTTCCTGGAGTCCTCCGACGACGCACTGGTCCGGCGCTTCGAGTCGGTCCGTCGCCCGCACCCCCTCCAGGGCGACGGCCGGATCGTCGACGGCATCGCGGCCGAGCGCGACCTGCTGCGTGAGCTGCGCGGCGACGCCGACCTGGTGATCGACACCTCCAGCCTCAATGTCCACGAACTGCGTGCCAAGATGGACGCCCAGTTCGCCGGCGACGAGGAGCCGGAGCTGCGCGCCACGGTGATGTCGTTCGGCTTCAAGTACGGCCTGCCGGTCGACGCCGACCTGGTGGTCGACTGCCGCTTCCTGCCCAACCCGCACTGGGTTCCCGAGCTGCGCCCGTTCACCGGGCTCAACGAAGAGGTCTCCGCCTACGTCTTCGACCAACCGGGCGCCAAGGAATTCCTCAACCAGTACACGGAGCTGCTCCAGCTCATCGCCGCCGGGTACCGCCGCGAGGGCAAGCGCTATGTGACGATCGCCGTCGGCTGCACGGGCGGTAAGCACCGCTCGGTCGCCATGTCCGAGAAGCTCGCGGCCAGGCTCGCTACCGAAGGTATCGAGACCGTCCTCGTCCACCGGGACATGGGGCGCGAGTGACCAGCCGTAATCTGCGCCTGCGACGGCTGCGCAGAGCCACCTCTGCCATCTCCGGCCGCAAGCGGGGCGCGCAGCCCAAGGTCGTCGCCCTCGGCGGCGGCATGGGCCTGTCCGCGTCGCTCGCGGCGCTCCGCCGGATCACCGGCGATCTCACGGCCGTGGTCACCGTCGCCGACGACGGCGGCTCCAGCGGCCGGCTCCGCGAGGAACTCGGCGTCCTGCCGCCCGGCGACCTGCGCAAGGCGCTCGCCGCCCTGTGCGGTGACGACGACTGGGGCCAGACCTGGGCCCGGGTCATCCAGCACCGTTTCCAGTCCAAGGGCGATCTGCACGAGCACGCGGTCGGCAATCTGCTGATCGTCGCCCTGTGGGAGCAGCTCGGCGACCATGTCCAGGCCCTGGACCTGGTCGGCAAGCTCCTCGGGGCGCACGGCCGGGTGCTGCCCATGTCCGCCGTGCCGCTGGAGCTCCAGGCACTCGTACGGGGGCACGACCCGGCCCGCCCGGACGAGGTGGACACGGTGCGCGGCCAGGCCACCGTGGCGCTCACCCCGGGCGAGGTGCAGTCCGTGCACCTCGTCCCGAACGACCCGCCGGCCGTTCCCGAGGCCGTCGCGGCAGTCCTCGACGCGGACTGGGTGGTGCTCGGCCCGGGGTCCTGGTTCTCCTCCGTGATCCCGCATCTGCTCGTCCCGGAACTGCTCGACGCGCTCATCGAGACCAAGGCCCGCAAGGTCCTCTCGCTCAACCTCGCACCGCAACCCGGCGAAACTGATGGCTTCTCTCCGCAGCGTCATTTGGAGGTTTTGGGACGACACGCCCCTAAACTCGCCATGGACGTGGTGCTGGCCGACGAAGCCGCCGTGCCCGATCGCGAGTCCCTCGCCGACGCAGCCAAGCGGCTCGGCGCCGCGGTCGAGCTGGCGCCGGTGGCCTCACCCGACGGCGTTCCGATCCATGATCCGGAGCTGTTGGCCGCCGCGTACGACCGTATTTTTCGGATGCATGGAAGGATCGGCCCATGGCGATGACGCCGGCGGTGAAGGACGAAATCTCTCGGCTTCCCGTGACCCGGACCTGCTGCAGGAAGGCAGAAGTCTCGGCGATCCTTCGGTTCGCGGGTGGGCTGCACCTGGTGAGCGGCCGGATTGTGATCGAGGCGGAGCTGGACACCGCCATGGCGGCGCGCCGGCTGAAGCGGGACATTCTCGAGATCTTCGGGCACAGCTCGGAACTGATCGTGATGGCTCCCGGCGGGCTGCGGCGCGGCTCCCGCTATGTCGTACGGGTGGTGGCGGGCGGCGATCAGCTGGCCCGCCAGACCGGCCTGGTGGACGGCCGCGGCCGCCCCATCCGCGGCCTTCCCCCGCAGGTGGTCTCGGGGGCCACCTGCGATGCCGAGGCAGCCTGGCGCGGGGCCTTCCTGGCACATGGCTCGCTCACCGAGCCGGGCCGCTCCTCCTCGCTGGAGGTGACCTGCCCGGGTCCGGAGGCGGCGCTCGCGCTGGTCGGCGCAGCCCGCAGGCTCTCCATCGCGGCGAAGGCCCGCGAGGTGCGCGGGGTGGACCGGGTCGTCGTCCGGGACGGCGACGCGATCGGCGCCCTGCTCACTCGGCTCGGCGCCCATGAGTCGGTGCTGGCCTGGGAGGAGCGGCGGATGCGCCGCGAGGTCCGCGCCACCGCCAACCGGCTCGCCAATTTCGACGACGCCAACCTGCGCCGTTCCGCGCGGGCCGCGGTCGCCGCGGGCGCCCGGGTGGGGCGCGCGCTGGAGATCCTGGGCGAAGAGGTGCCCGAGCACCTCGCGGCGGCCGGACGGCTGCGCATGGAGCACAAGCAGGCCTCCCTGGAGGAGCTGGGCGCGCTCGCCGACCCGCCGCTGACCAAGGACGCGGTCGCCGGCCGGATTCGACGGCTGCTGGCGATGGCCGACAAGCGGGCCCAGGATCTGGGTATCCCGGGCACGGAATCCACGCTCAGCGAGGAGCTCGCCGACGGCCTGGTGGGCTGACCCGCGACGGCCGTGAAGTCGGCCGGATACAGAACACGCGGCAGCCCCAGGAATGTTGAAGCTCCGTAATCATCGCTGCACGTACGGCCGAGTATCCGCAGGCCCGTACTCCTACCGAAGGAGTACGGGCCTCGGCGGTTCTTACGGCCCCGCTCGATGTCACCCCGGGGCCGTCGGAGAGGTAGGGTCGGAGGCGGTCGGGGACATCTCATACAACTCGCCGGGGTGGAAACCCCGCGTACCTAACGAGGAGATCGGTTCGTGACGATCCGCGTAGGCATCAACGGCTTTGGCCGCATCGGTCGTAACTACTTCCGCGCGCTGCTGGAGCAGGGTGCGGACATCGAGATCGTGGCTGTCAACGACCTGGGTGACACCGCGACCACGGCACACCTTCTGAAGTACGACACGATCCTGGGCCGTCTCAAGGCCGAGGTCAGCCACACCGCCGACAGCATCACCGTCGATGGCCACACCATCAAGGTGCTCTCCGAGCGCAACCCGGCCGACATCCCCTGGGGTGAGCTGGGCGTCGACATCGTCGTCGAGTCGACCGGCATCTTCACCAAGAAGGCCGACGCCGAGAAGCACATCGCGGGTGGCGCCAAGAAGGTCCTCATCTCGGCCCCGGCCAAGAACGAGGACATCACCATCGTGATGGGTGTCAACGAGGAGAAGTACGACGCGGCCAACCACCACGTCATCTCCAACGCCTCCTGCACCACCAACTGTGTCGCGCCGATGGCCAAGGTGCTGGACGAGAACTTCGGCATCGTCAAGGGCCTCATGACGACGGTCCACGCGTACACGAACGACCAGCGCATCCTGGACTTCCCGCACTCCGACCTGCGTCGCGCCCGAGCCGCCGCGGAGAACATCATCCCGACCACGACCGGTGCCGCCAAGGCCACCGCTCTGGTGCTCCCGCAGCTCAAGGGCAAGCTCGACGGCATGGCCATGCGTGTCCCGGTCCCGACCGGTTCGGTCACCGACCTGGTCATCACGCTGGAGCGCGAGGTCACCCGCGACGAGGTCAACGCCGCCTTCCAGAAGGCCGCCGAGGAAGGCCCGCTCAAGGGCAAGCTGTTCTACACCGAGGACCCGATCGTGTCCTCGGACATCGTCTCGGACCCGGCCTCCTGCACCTTCGACTCCCTGCTGACCATGGCAGAGGGCACGCAGGTCAAGGTCATCGGCTGGTACGACAACGAGTGGGGCTACTCCAACCGCCTCGTCGACCTGACCGTGTTCGTCGGCAGCCAGCTCTGACCGTCGAATCGGCAGGCACCTCGATGTGAGCACGGGGCTCGAACAGCGCAACGCAGCGCCGTTCGAGCCCCGTTGCATGCTTCCTCGTCCTCCAAGGAGTCCAGCAAGATGAAGACCATCGACGAACTTCTCGCCGAAGGGGTCACCGGCAAGCGCGTATTCGTCCGCGCCGACCTCAACGTGCCGCTGAGCGGCACCACCATCACCGACGACGGCCGCATCCGGGCCGTCCAGCCGACCGTGGAGAAGCTCGCCGCAGCCGGTGCGCGGGTCGTCGTCGCCTCGCACCTGGGCCGCCCCAAGGGCGCCCCGGACCCCGCCTTCTCCCTGGCGCCCGCCGCGGCCCGTCTCGGTGAGCTCATCGGCGCCGACGTGGCCTTCGCGACCGACACGGTCGGCGAGTCGGCCCGCGCCACGGTCGCCGCGCTCACCGACGGCCGGGTCGCCGTCATCGAGAACCTCCGCTTCAACCCCGGTGAGACGTCGAAGGACGACGCCGAGCGCGGCGCGTTCGCCGACCAGCTCGCCGAGCTCGCCGATGTGTACGTGGGCGACGGCTTCGGCGCCGTCCACCGCAAGCACGCCTCGGTCTTCGACCTCCCGGCCCGGCTGCCGCACGCCGCCGGCGACCTGATCGCCACCGAGGTCGGCGTCCTGAAGAAGCTCACCGAGAACGTCGAGCGCCCGTACGCCGTCGTGCTCGGCGGATCCAAGGTCTCCGACAAGCTCGGCGTCATCGACCACCTGCTGGAGCGCGCCGACCGCATCCTCATCGGCGGTGGCATGGCGTACACCTTCCTCAAGGCCCAGGGCCACGAGGTCGGCAGCTCCCTCCTCCAGGAGGACCAGATCCCGGCGGTGCTGGAGTACCTCAAGCGCGCCGAGGACAAGGGCGTGGAGTTCGTGCTCCCCGTCGACGTCGTGGTCTCCGAGCAGTTCCCGGACCTCAAGACCAAGACTCCGACCGAGCACCGTACCGTGCCCGCGGACGCCATCCCGGCCGGTTTCATGGGCCTGGACAACGGGCCCGAGACCAACAAGCTGTACGCCTCGAAGCTCGCCGACGCCGTCACCGTCTTCTGGAACGGCCCGATGGGCGTCTTCGAGCACCCTGATTACGCCGAGGGCACCCGGGCCGTCGCCCAGGCCCTCGTCGACTCCGAGGGCTTCAGTGTCGTCGGCGGTGGCGACTCCGCCGCGGCCGTCCGCATCCTGGGCTTCGACGAGAACGCATTCGGACACATCTCGACCGGTGGCGGCGCCAGCCTCGAATACCTCGAGGGCAAGACGCTTCCCGGCCTCGCCGCACTGGAGGACTGACTTTTCATGAGCACCCGTACCCCGCTGATGGCGGGCAACTGGAAGATGAACCTCAACCACCTCGAGGCCATCGCACACGTCCAGAAGCTCGCCTTCGCCCTGGCCGACAAGGACTACGACGCCGTCGAGGTCGCCGTCCTGCCGCCCTTCACCGACCTGCGCTCCGTGCAGACCCTGGTGGACGGCGACAAGTTGAAGATCAAGTACGGCGCGCAGGACATCTCGGCGCACGACTCCGGCGCGTACACCGGTGAGGTCTCCGGCCCGATGCTCGCCAAGCTGAAGTGCACCTATGTCACCGTCGGCCACAGCGAGCGCCGCCAGTACCACGGCGAGACCGACGAGATCTGCAACACCAAGGTGAAGGCCGCTTTCAAGCACGGCCTGACCCCGATCCTCTGCGTCGGCGAGGAGCTGGAGGTCCGTGAGGCGGGCAGCCACGTCGCGCACACGCTCGCGCAGGTCGACGGTGGTCTCAAGGACATCCCCGCCGAGCTGGCCGAGTCGATCGTGATCGCGTACGAGCCGGTCTGGGCGATCGGCACCGGCAAGGTCTGCGGCTCCGAAGACGCCCAGGAGGTCTGCGGGGCGATCCGCAGCCGCCTCGCCGAGCTGTACTCGCAGGAACTGGCCGACACGGTCCGTATCCAGTACGGCGGCTCGGTGAAGTCCGGGAACGTCGCCGAGATCATGTCGAAGCCCGATGTGGACGGCGCGCTGGTCGGCGGGGCCGCACTGGACGCCGACGAGTTCGTCAAGATCGTCCGCTTCCGCGACCAGTGAGTATGCGGTAGCGCCGATCCGTCGTACCCTTGCGGGGGCCGAGGAGGGTGTAGCCTCCCGGCCCCCGCTGTTCGCACATGCAGTCCAGAGAATTCCGGAAAGTAGGGACCAGCCGTGATTTTGGCGTTCGAGATCGCCCTGATCGTCTTCAGCCTGCTGCTGATGCTGCTGGTGCTGATGCACAAGGGCAAGGGCGGCGGCCTCTCCGACATGTTCGGTGGCGGTATGCAGTCGTCCGTGGGCGGCTCCTCGGTCGCCGAGCGGAACCTCGACCGGATCACCGTGTTCATCGGTCTGGCCTGGTTCGCGTGCATTGTCGTGCTTGGTCTGCTGATCAAGCTGGACAGCTGACCCGTCGTACGCGATTCCCGGTGAGGGTGTAACTCCTTTCACTGGACGCGCGTTGGGCCTTACGTAGACTGGGGCATCTTCGAGCACCATCACGCAGGGAGTTACGACCGTGGCAAGTGGCAACGCGATCCGGGGAAGCCGGGTCGGAGCGGGGCCGATGGGGGAGGCCGAGCGGGGCGAGTCCGCGCCGCGCCTCCGCATCTCCTTCTGGTGCTCGAACGGGCACGAGACGCAGCCGAGCTTCGCCAGTGACGCGCAGGTACCGGAGACTTGGGACTGCCCGCGCTGTGGTTTCCCGGCCGGCCAGGACCGGGACAGCCCGCCGGACCCGCCGCGCACCGAACCGTACAAGACGCACCTCGCGTACGTACGAGAGCGGCGCAGCGATGCGGACGGCGAGGCCATCCTCGCCGAGGCCCTGGCAAAACTCCGGGGTGAGATCTAGTTGTTGTTCACCGGCCGGACACCTCACGAGGTGTCCGGCCGGACTGCTTTCGCCGTGCCGCAGCTCGCCATTGCCTCGTCAACCCCTCTGATCAATTAAGTTGGAAGCGCAGCGGGGCATCTGCAGGCACGAGAAGAAGTGGGCTGATATCCGGGATGAACACACCAAGCCGAACCAGGCTCAACCAGACACCCGAGTGGACCGCTCTGGGCAAGCACCGCGAGCAGCTCGGGGCGACACATCTGCGGCAGCTCTTCGCGGACGACCCGGAGCGCGGCACCGGATACACCCTCCGGGTCGGCGATCTGTATGTCGACTACTCCAAGCACCTGGTCACCGACGAGACGCTCCGGCTGCTGCGCGAGCTCGCCGCGGCCACCGGCGTGGCTGAGCTGCGGGACGCGATGTTCCGCGGCGAGAAGATCAACACCACCGAGGACCGCGCGGTCCTGCACACCGCGCTGCGTGCCCCGCGCGATGCGGTGATCGAGGTCGACGGCGAGAATGTGGTGCCCGCCGTGCACGCCGTACTCGACAAGATGGCGGCCTTCTCCGACCGCATCAGGTCGGGGGAGTGGACCGGTCACACCGGCAAGCGCATCAAGAACATCGTCAACATCGGCATCGGCGGTTCCGACCTCGGCCCCGCCATGGCGTACGAGGTGCTGCGCTCCTTCACGGACCGCTCGCTCACCGTCCGCTTCGTGTCGAACGTCGACGGCGCCGACCTCCACGAGGCCGTGCGCGATCTCGACCCGGCCGAGACGCTCTTCATCATCGCGTCGAAGACCTTCACCACGATCGAGACCATCACCAACGCCACCTCGGCCCGCAACTGGCTGCTGACCGGTCTGAAGGCCGATCAGGACGCCGTCGCCAAGCACTTCGTGGCGCTGTCCACGAACGCCGAGAAGGTCGCGGACTTCGGCATCGACACCGCCAACATGTTCGAGTTCTGGGACTGGGTCGGCGGCCGTTACTCGTACGACTCCGCCATCGGACTCTCGCTGATGATCGCCATCGGCCCGGATCGGTTCCGCGAGATGCTCGACGGCTTCCACCTCGTCGACGAGCACTTCCGGACCGCCCCCGCCGAGGACAACGTCCCGCTGCTGCTGGGCCTGTTGGGCGTCTGGTACGGCGCTTTCTTCGACGCGCAGTCGCATGCCGTACTGCCCTACAGCCACTATCTGTCCAAGTTCACCGCGTACTTGCAGCAGCTGGACATGGAGTCCAACGGCAAGTCCGTGGACCGGGACGGCAATCCGGTCGACTGGCAGACCGGACCGGTCGTATGGGGCACCCCCGGCACCAATGGGCAGCACGCCTACTACCAGCTGATCCACCAGGGCACCAAGGTCATCCCGGCCGACTTCATCGGCTTCGCCGAGCCGGTCGCCGACCTGCTGCCCGGTCTGGTCGCCCAGCACGATCTGCTGATGGCCAACTTCTTCGCCCAGACCCAGGCGCTGGCCTTCGGCAAGACGCCGGACGAGGTCCGCGCCGAGGGAGTCGCCGAGGAGCTGGTGCCGCACAAGACCTTCAAGGGCAACCACCCGACGACGACGATCCTGGCCGACAGGCTGACGCCGTCCGTCCTCGGCCAGCTGATCGCGCTGTACGAGCACAAGGTCTTCGTCCAGGGAGCCATCTGGAACATCGACTCCTTCGACCAGTGGGGCGTCGAACTCGGCAAGGTCCTCGCCAAGAAGATCGAGCCGGTGCTGACCGGGACGTCGACATCGGCCTCTGCCGCGGCGGAGGGGGACGGGCAGCTGGACAGCTCGACCGCCGCGCTCGTCCGGGCGTACCGCGCCCGCAGGGGGCGCTGAGCCGATGACCACGGGGGAGCGGGCGGTGCGGCTGAGGCCGCCGAACAACACACTGGACCCGAGGGCCGTCGGCTGGTGGCGGGCCCAGTGGCTGCTGCTGACCGCGGTGCCGGTGGTCGTGCTGGCCGTGCTGGGCGCGTTCATCGAACCCGCCCGGTTCTGGCTGCTGCTGCCTGCCGCGATCCTCGCGGTGCTCGGCATCGGCTGCGCCGTCCTCTTCCCCCTCTGGTGGTTCCGCACCCATCGCTGGGAGGTCACCGACGAAGCGGTGTATGTCAGAACCGGCGTCCTGAGGCAGGAGTGGCGGATCGCTCCGATGTCCCGGATCCAGACCGTGGACACCGTGCGCGGCCCGCTCGAACAGCTCTACCGGCTCGCCACGGTCACCGTGACCACGGCATCGTCCAAGGGTGCGGTGCGGATCGAGGGACTGGGCCACGAACTGGCGGCCGAGCTGGCCGAGCGGCTGACCCGGATCACCCAGGAAACCCCCGGGGACGCCACATGAGCTCCGAGGCGGCCGTCGCCCCGGACGCCGAGGGCGAGGGCGGCGTCACCGGCACCGAGGCGGCCGCCGCTGCCGGCTGGCGGCGGCTGGACCGGCGTACGGTCCTCGTCAGCGCAGTCGTCACGGCCGGGGTGGCGGCCGGTGCGGCCGTGCCCACCACACTCGGCCTCTCGGGGCGGTTCGGGTTCGGGCACGCGGTTGCCTGGGTGCTGGCCGGTGCGATCGCGCTGATCGGCTGCGCCGCGGCCGGTGACTACGTACGGTGGCGCCGCACCCGCTACCGCATCGGGGCCGAACGGGTCGAGCTCCACACCGGGCTGCTGCTGGTCAAGAAGCGCTCACTGGCCCGGACACGCATCCGCAGCGTCGACCTCACCGCCCATCTGCTGCAACGGGTCCTCGGCCTGGTCACCGTCCGCATCGGTACCGGCGAGCACTCCGGCAACGAGTCCACCCTGGAGCTCGACCCGGTCACCAGGTCCGAGGGCGAGCGGCTCCGCCTCGAGCTGCTGGAACGTGCAGCCACCGGCACCCCGGGCACCCATCGCGAGGGCGAGCTCGCCGCCCTCGACCCGCGCTGGATCCGCTACGCACCGGTCTCCTTCGTCGCCCCCGCGCTCGGTGGTGCGGCGGCCGGTGCGGTGATGCAGGTCAGCGACTGGTTCGGGGCCCAGGGGCAGGTGATCGACTGGATCGGCGACCGGTTCCGGGACACCTCACTGCTCGCCATGATCGTGATCCTCGCCGTCGCCGCGGTGGCCGCCGGTGTCGTCGGCGCGCTCGGCCTGTGGGTCGAGATGTGGTGGAGCTACCGGCTGGAGCGCGAACCCGGCGGCACGCTGCGCATTCGGCGCGGCCTGCTGACCTCCCGGTCCGTCTCCATCGAGGAGCGGCGGCTGCGCGGCGTCGACCTCGTCGAACCGTTCGGCATCCGGCTGTTCGGCGCAGCCCGCATCGACGCGATCACCACCGGACTGGCCAAGGACGACGAGGAGCAGCACGGCGACCACAACACCCTGCTGCCCGCCGCGCCCCGGCCCGTCGCCGACACGGTCGCCGCCGACGTCCTGCGCGAGACCACGTCCCCGACCGGCGTCCCGCTGACCGGGCACCCCCTCGCGGCCCGCGGCCGCCGGCTGCGCCGGGCGTTCTGGGCCACCGCCGCGCCCGTACTCGTCCTGGCCCTCCTGGGTGTGCTGCTGACACCCGTCCTGCTCTGGATCGCACTCGCCTGCGCCGTCGTGGGACTGCCCGTCGGGGTGTTCCTCGCCCGGGACGCCTACCGCGGCCTGGGACACGCCATCAGCGGCGACTACCTGGTGGTCCGGTCCGGCACGGTCCGGCGCTCCACCGCCGCGCTGGAACGGGCCGGTGTCATCGGCTGGACGGTCAGGCAGACGTACTTCCAGCGACGGTCCGGGGTGCTGAGCCTCACCGCGACGACGGCCGCCGGAGCAGGCGCGTACACGGCGTACGACGCGGATGCGACCGAGGGCCTCGACTTCGCGTCCGAAGCCGTCCCCGGCCTGCTGGAGCCCTTCCTGGAGCGCATCCCGCCGGCCCGGTGACCGCGACGGTCAGCCGTGCGTCGTGTCGATGACGCAGAACCTGTTGCCCTCGGTGTCGGCGAGCACCACGAAATCCGGGTCGTCCGGATACAGTTCCCAGTCGACCCGCGCCGCGCCGAGTGCGATCAGCCGGTCCACCTCGGCGTCCTGCTCCTCGGCGTACAGGTCGAGATGGACCCGGGGGATCTCCTGCACCGGCGTGTCGCTCCGCCCCAGGGACAGCCCGACGCCGTGTCCATCGGCCGGGACCAGCACCACCCAGTCGTCCCGCAAGGGCTCACGCTCCACATGGCCGAGCGCCGCCTTCCAGAAGGCCGCGGCGCGCCGTACGTCCGACGCACCCATCACCACGGTTCCGATACGCATCATGGGCCGAGCCTCTCACGCCGCAGGCCCGGCCGCTCCGAAGAGCGAACCGGGCCTGCGTGCAACGGTACTGACGACCACTCAGGGAGAGGCCGGCGGATACAGCGCGCGCGGCAGCCGTGAGGCCGCCGCCGCGTCCAACAGCCACAGAGTGCGGCTGCGTCCGTACGCACCGGCTGCCGGGGCCTGGATCTCCCCGGCGCCCGAGAGCGCGATCTCCGCGGCCTCCGCCTTGTCCTCGCCCGCGGCGAGCAGCCACACCTCGCGCGCCGCCCGGATCGCGGGCAGCGTGAGCGAGATGCGGGTGGGCGGCGGCTTGGGAGCGCCGTGCACACCGACGACGGTGCGCTCGGTCTCCCGTACCGCGGGCAGCTCCGGGAAGAGCGACGCGACATGCGTGTCCGGGCCGACGCCCAGCATCAGCACATCGAACGTCGGCACCGGACCGTGGTCCTCCGGGCCGGCTGCCGCGGCCAGTTCACCGGCGTACGCGGCCGCTGCCGCGTCGGCGTCGTTGCCGCAGGGGCCGTCGGAAGCGGGCATCGCGTGCACCCGGGACGGGGTCAGCGGCACCGAGGCCAGCAGAGCCTCGCGGGCCTGTGTGACATTGCGCTCCGGATCGCCCTCCGGCAGGAACCGCTCGTCGCCCCACCAGAGGTCGAGCCGCGACCAGTCGATCGCGTCCCTGGCGGGCGCGTCGGCGAGTGCGGCCAGCAGGCCGTTGCCGTTGCGCCCGCCGGTGAGCACCACCGAGGCGTGACCGCGCGCGGCCTGGGCGTCCACGATCTTCGTGATCAGCCGGGCCGCGGCGGCCTGCGCCATCAGTTCTTTGTCGCGGTGCACGACAAGTTGAGGGGCACTCACTTCGCCGCCGCCTTCTTCGCCGCGGTCTTCTTCGCGGCGGCAGGGGCTGCAGCGGGGGCGGGCTCGGCCGGCTTCGGCTCCGCCGGTCCGCCGAGCTTCTCCACGCCGAACTTCACCGTCGCCTCGTAGGTGTTGTCCGGGTCCAGACGCCGCAGCTCCTCGGCGAGGAGCTCGGCGGTGTCCCGCCGCTTGAGCGCCACCGCACGGTCCGGCTGGCCCTGCATCGAGAGCGTGGCCAGCGAACCGTCCGGCCGGTCCAGGACGATGACGCCGTTCTTGGTCTGCATCCGCACGGCCGTCAGACCGGGGCCGCCGGACTGGGTGCGCTCCACCGGAACCTTGAGCCGGTCCGCGAGCCACATGGCGAGCAGTTCGCAGCTCGGGTTCTCCGACTCGCCCTCGACCGTCGCCGAGACGACCTCGACCTGCTGCTGGTCGAGCGCGGCCGCCAGCATCGAGCGCCACGGCGTGATGCGGGTCCAGGACAGATCGGTGTCGCCCGGGGAGTACGACCGGGCGCGCACCGCGAGTTCGTCACCCGGGTGCTCCGCCGAGTACGCATCCGTGATCCGGCGCTGGGCGAGCGCGCCCAGCGGGTCCTTCGCCGGATCGGCGGGGGCGTCCTCGGGCCACCAGACCACGACCGGGGCGTCCGGCAGCAGCAGCGGCAGGACCACCGACTGGGCGTGGTTGGCCAGCTCGCCGTGGAGACGCAGGACGACGGTCTCGCCGGTGCCCGCGTCGGAACCGACCCGCACCTCGGCGTCGAGCCGGGCGTCCCGGCGGCTGCGCGGCGAGCGGCTGTGCCGCTTGATCACCGCGATGATCCGCGAGGGGTGTTCACGCGAGGCGTCGCCGGCCGACTTGAGGGCGTCGTACGCGTTCTCCTCGTCGGTGACGATGACCAGGGTCAGCACCATGCCGATGGCCGGGGTGCCGATGGCACGGCGGGCCGACACCAGCGCCTGGTTGATCTTGCTGGAAGTGGTTTCCGTGAGATCGATCTTCATGGCCGGCGCCAGCTCCGTCCGTCTCGTGCAAGCATCTCGTCCGCCTCGGCCGGGCCCCAGGTGCCCGCCTGATACTGCGCGGGCTTGCCGTGCTTGTCCCAGTACTCCTCGATCGGGTCGAGGATGTTCCAGGAGAGTTCGACCTCCTGGTGCCGCGGGAAGAGGTTGGCGTCGCCGAGCAGCACATCGAGGATGAGCCGCTCGTACGCCTCCGGGCTGGACTCCGTGAAGGACTCGCCGTAGGCGAAGTCCATCGTGACGTCCCGGACCTCCATCGAGGTGCCCGGCACCTTGGAGCCGAATCGCACGGTGACGCCTTCGTCCGGCTGGACGCGGATGACCAGGGCGTTGCCGCCCAGTTCCTCCGTCGCGCCGGACTCGAAGGGCAGATACGGGGCGCGCTTGAAGACGACCGCGATCTCCGTGACCCGGCGGCCGAGCCGCTTTCCGGTACGGAGGTAGAACGGCACGCCCGCCCAGCGGCGGTTGTTGATCGTCAGCTTGATCGCGGCGTAGGTGTCGGTCTTCGACTTGGGATCGATGCCGTCCTCTTCGAGGTAGCCGAGGACCTCCTCGCCGCCCTGCCATGCGTGCACGTACTGGCCGCGCACCGTGTGCTTGCCCAGATCCTCCGGCAGCTCCACCGCCGTGAGCACCTTGAGCTTCTCGGCGACCAGGGCCTTCGGGTGGAAGGAGCCGGGCTCCTCCATCGCGGTCAGCGCCAGCAACTGGAGCAGGTGGTTCTGGATCACGTCGCGGGCGGCGCCGATGCCGTCGTAGTAGCCGGCCCGGCCGCCGATGCCGATGTCCTCGGCCATCGTGATCTGGACGTGGTCGACATAACTCCGGTTCCAGATCGGCTCGAACATCGTGTTGGCGAACCGCAGCGCCAGGATGTTCTGGACCGTCTCCTTGCCCAGGTAGTGGTCGATCCGGAAGACCTCGTTGGGCGGGAAGACGTCGTGCACGATCTGGTTGAGCTCCTGCGCGCTCTTCAGGTCGTGGCCGAAGGGCTTCTCGATGACGGCACGCCGCCAGGAGCCCTCCTTCTGGTCGGCGAGCCCGTGCTTCTTGAGCTGCTGGACGACCTTGGGGAAGAACTTCGGCGGCACGGACAGGTAGAAGGCGAAGTTGCCTCCCGTGCCCTGTGCCTTGTCGAGTTCCTGGATCGTGGCCTTCAGTGTCTCGAAGGCCTCGTCGTCGTCGAAGTTGCCCTGGACGAAGCGCATCCCCTGGATGAGCTGCTGCCAGACCTCTTCGCGGAACGGCGTACGCGCGTGCTGCTTGACGGCGTCGTGGACCTCCTGTGCGAAGTCCTCGTCGTGCCACTCGCGGCGCGCGAAGCCGATGAGTGAGAAGCCCGGCGGCAGCAGGCCGCGGTTGGCCAGGTCGTAGACGGCGGGCATCAGCTTTTTACGGGACAAATCGCCCGTGACGCCAAAGATCACCAGGCCCGACGGTCCCGCGATTCGCGGGAGCCGTCGGTCCTGGGGGTCACGAAGCGGATTGGCTCCGGGAACACCAGACAAGGTGGTCAGCCCTCCGAAGGGGCGAGGCGCTTGAGTTCCGCCTCGGTCGAGTTGAGCAGGTCGATCCAGGACGCCTCGAACTTCTCGACGCCCTCGTCCTCGAGAAGCTGGACGACGTCGTCGTAGGAGATCCCGAGCTTCGCGACCGCGTCGAGCTCGGCACGGGCCTGGTCGTAGGTGCCGGCGATGGTGTTGCCCGTGATCTGCCCGTGGTCCGCCGTGGCGTCCAGGGTGGCCTCGGGCATGGTGTTCACCGTGCCGGGGGCGACCAGGTCGTCGACGTACAGGGTGTCCTTGTACGCGGGGTCCTTGACACCGGTCGAGGCCCACAGCGGACGCTGCTTGTTGGCCTGCGCCTTGTCCAGGGCGGCCCAGCGGTCCGACGGCTGTGTCGATTCGTCGGCGGAGCCGAACACCTCCTCGAACGCCTGGTAGGCGAGCCGGGCGTTGGCAAGAGCTGCCTTGCCCTTGAGCGCCTTGGCCTCCGGGGTGCCGACCGCGTCGAGCCGCTTGTCGATCTCGGAGTCCACGCGGGACACGAAGAACGAGGCCACCGAGTGGATCTTGGAGAGGTCCAGGCCCGAAGCCTTCGCCTTCTCCAGGCCCGCCAGGTAGGCGTCCATGACCTCGCGGTAGCGCTCCAGCGAGAAGATCAGCGTGACATTGACGCTGATGCCCTTGCCGATGACCTCGGTGATCGCCGGGAGACCGGCCTTCGTCGCCGGGATCTTGATGAGCGTGTTGGGCCGGTCCACCAGCCAGGCCAGCTGCTTGGCCTCGGCGACCGTGGCATCGGTGTGGTGGGCCAGGCGCGGGTCGACCTCGATGGAGACCCGGCCGTCCTGGCCGTCCGTGGCGTCGAAGACAGGACGCAGGATGTCCGCGGCGTCCCGTACGTCGGCCGTCGTGATCATGCGGATGGCCTCGTCGACGGTGACCTTGCGGGTGGCGAGGTCGGTGAGCTGCTGCTCGTAACCGTCGCCGTGCGAGATCGCCTTCTGGAAGATCGACGGGTTGGTGGTGACGCCCACGATGTGCTGCTGGTCGATCAGCTCGGCGAGGTTGCCCGAGGTGATCCGCTTGCGCGACAGGTCATCGAGCCAGATCGCCACGCCCTCGTCGGAGAGGCGCTTGAGTGCGTCTGTCATGAGAATTGCATCTCCTACTAGTCGTATAACGGCGTCAGCGTGTGGCGGCGGCGAGAGATTCCCGCGCGGCGGCGGCGACGTGCTCGCCCGTGAAGCCGAACTCGCGGAAGAGGACCTTGGCGTCGGCCGAGGCACCGAAGTGCTCCAGCGAGACGATCCGGCCGGCGTCTCCGACGTACCGGTGCCAGGTCAGACCGATACCGGCTTCGACCGCGACCCGGGCCTTCACGGACGGCGGCAGAACACTGTCCTTGTAGGCCTGGTCCTGCTCCTCGAACCACTCGACCGACGGCATCGAGACCACACGGGTCGGGATACCTGCGGCCTGCAGCTCCTCGCGTGCCTCGACGGCAAGGTGCACCTCGGAGCCCGTACCGATCAGGAGGACCTGGGCGTCGCCGCCTTCGGCGTCGAGCAGGACGTAACCGCCCTTGGCCGCGTCCTCGTTCGCCTCGTAGGTCGGCACGCCCTGGCGGGTCAGCGCCAGACCGTGCGGGGCCCCCTTGCCGAACACCTTGGTGTGGCGGCGCAGGATCTCGCGCCAGGCGATGGAGGTCTCGTTGGCGTCGGCCGGGCGGACGATGTTCAGGCCCGGGATGGCGCGCAGCGAGGCCAGGTGCTCGACCGGCTGGTGGGTCGGACCGTCCTCGCCGAGACCGATCGAGTCGTGCGTCCACACGTACGTCACCGGCAGGTGCATCAGCGCGGACAGGCGCACGGCGTTGCGCATGTAGTCCGAGAAGACCAGGAAGGTGCCGCCGTAGATGCGGGTGTTGCCGTGCAGCGCGATGCCGTTCATGGCCGCGGCCATGGCGTGCTCGCGGATGCCGAAGTGGATCGTGCGGCCGTACGGGTCCGCGCCGGGCAGCGGGTTGCCCGTCGGGAGGAACGACGACGTCTTGTCGATCGTGGTGTTGTTCGAGCCCGCGAGGTCGGCGGAGCCGCCCCAGAGCTCGGGGACGACCTCGCCGAGCTGCTGGAGCACCTTGCCGGAGGCGGCGCGGGTGGCGACGCTCTTGCCCGGCTCGAAGATCGGAAGCTTGTCCTCCCAGCCCGTGGGCAGCTCGCCCGCGGAGATCCGGTCGAACTCGGCGGCGCGCTCCGGGTTGGCGGTGCGCCAGGCGGCGAGCGACTTCTCCCACTCGGCCTTGGCCTCGCGGCCGCGGTCCAGCGCCTCGCGGGTGTGGGAGATGACCTCGTCGGAGACCTCGAAGGACTTCTCCGGGTCGAAGCCGAGGACCTTCTTCGTCGCGGCGACCTCTTCGTCACCGAGCGCGGATCCGTGCGAGGCCTCGGTGTTCTGGGCGTTCGGGGCGGGCCAGGCGATGATCGAGCGGGCTGCGATGAACGACGGGCGCTCGGTCTCGGCCTTGGCGGCCTGCAGCGCCTTGTACAGACCCGCCGGGTCCAGGTCGCCGCTGGGCAGCTGGTCGACGCGCTGGACGTGCCAGCCGTACGCCTCGTACCGCTTCAGGGTGTCCTCGGAGACCGCGGTCTCCGTGTCGCCCTCGATGGAGATGTGGTTGTCGTCCCACAGCAGGACCAGGTTGCCGAGCTTCTGGTGCCCGGCCAGCGAGGACGCCTCCGCGGAGATGCCCTCCTGGAGGCAGCCGTCGCCGGCGATGACCCAGACCATGTGGTCGAACGGGGAGGTGCCGGGGGCCGCCTCCGGGTCGAACAGGCCGCGCTCGTAGCGGGCGGCCATGGCCATGCCCACCGCGTTGGCGACGCCCTGGCCCAGCGGGCCCGTGGTCGTCTCGACGCCGGTGGTGTGGCCGTACTCCGGGTGACCGGGGGTCTTCGAGCCCCAGGTACGGAAAGCCTTGAGGTCATCGAGCTCCAGGCCGTAGCCGGCCAGGTAGAGCTGGATGTAGAGGGTCAGGCTGCTGTGACCCGCGGAGAGCACGAACCGGTCACGACCGGTCCACTCCGCGTCGGCGGGGTCGTGCCGCATCACCTTCTGGAAGAGGGTGTACGCGGCGGGAGCCAGGCTCATCGCCGTGCCCGGGTGGCCGTTTCCGACCTTCTGTACGGCGTCGGCGGCAAGGACGCGGACAGTGTCCACGGCCCGCTGGTCCAATTCGGTCCACTGGAGGTCTGTGGTGGTCGGCTTGGTGCTCACCCTGAGTCAGGGCTCCTCTCCACTGTTGTAAACCGGTGACTGTGACCGCACCGGGCGTTGTCGAGCCTACCCCCGTCGGAACGAGCATTTTCCGGCTGCTTTCCAGGGTGCAGGCGCCCCGCGGAGTTCGCCTCCCGTATGAGCGCAACGGCTCACCGATGCGCTACTCCGATGAGCGTGTCCCGTTACTTCTGGGCCCTCCGATGAGCGTGTCCTCTTACTTATGTGCCGGATTTGCCCCGACGTCTCTCCGATGAGCGTGCCCCGTCGCTGCTGGGTCCTCCGATGAGCGTGCGCCCCTGTTTCTGCGCGGCTCCAACACGACCCACCCCCGCGAAGGGCGGCCTGTCCCCAACGTCTACAGTGGTCTGGTTCGCGCAAGTCTTTACCGGGCCCTCACGCCCGGAGCTTGCTGGGATTTCTCTGTCAGGGGTGTGCGTGACGGCCGTCGAGTCCCGACCCGCAGGGGTCGCCTTGACTCCCAGCCCAGGGGGCCATCGCCCGTTCGGGGCCCGTGTCAAGGCATTCGTGGCGCTGACCAAGCCGCGGATCATCGAGCTGTTGCTGATCACCACTGTTCCGGTGATGTTTCTGGCCGCTCAGGGTGTACCCGATCTGTGGCTCGTTCTCACCACCACCATCGGGGGATATCTCTCCGCGGGCGGTGCCAATGCGCTGAACATGTACATCGACCGCGACATCGACGCGTTGATGGACCGTACGTCGCAGCGCCCGCTGGTCACCGGCATGGTGAGCCCGCGCGAGTGCCTGGCCTTCGGGTTCGCCCTCGCGGTGATCTCCACGGTCTGGTTCGGGCTGTTCGTCAACTGGCTGTCGGCCGCGCTGTCGCTCGGCGCGCTGCTGTTCTACGTCGTCGTCTACACGATGCTGCTCAAGCGCCGCACCTCGCAGAACATCGTCTGGGGCGGCATCGCGGGCTGCATGCCGGTCCTCATCGGCTGGTCGGCCGTGACGAACTCGATGTCCTGGGCCGCAGTCATCCTCTTCGCCGTCATCTTCTTCTGGACGCCGCCGCACTACTGGCCGCTCTCCATGAAGGTCAGGGAGGACTACGCCCGGGTCGGCGTCCCGATGCTTCCGGTCATCGCGTCCAATCGGGTGGTGGCCCGCCAGATCGTCGTCTACAGCTGGGTGATGGTGGCCGTATCGCTGCTGCTGACCCCGCTGGGCTACACCGGCTGGTTCTACACGGTGGTGGCGCTGGCGACCGGCGGGTTCTGGCTCTGGGAGGCGCACGGCCTGCAGAACCGGGCCAAGGCCGGAGTGACCGGCGCGAAGCTCAAGGAGATGCGGCTGTTCCACTGGTCGATCACCTATGTCTCGCTGCTCTTCGTCGCCGTGGCGGTCGATCCCTTCCTGAGGTAGTCCCGCTTCATCGATTCCTGCCGACGGGCGGGGTACGTGGTCCATGCCACGTGCCCCGCCCGTCGCCAGTCGATCTACCCATCGGTAGCATCCTGAGCATGGCAGAGACGGCAGAGACCCAGGTGGAGAGCGGCAAGCAGGCGGCCCGCGCGGAGCGCAGGGCGACGAGGCTCGCCAAGCAGATCGGCGCCTTCTCCAAGGCGCACGGCGGTGCGGAGGGACAGCTCGCCTACATCGGGCAGACGGGCACTCGCATCGTTCTCGTGGGCGAGGACGGCGGCTGGGGCGATCTGGTCGCCCCGTCGTACGCGATCGCCGAGAGCGCCACCCGGAAGGCCGGGATCACGATGCACGAGTCCTTCGACGGGGAGTTCGCCGCGAAGGTCCACACCGGCCCGTACGAATGGGCTCGGATGGCCGGCATTCAGCTGGGCGGCCCCTCCAACAAGGCCTGACCGAACGGACCCTCATACGTCGATCGCCGGGCGGGCCTGCATTCACAGGCCCGCCCGGCGATCGACATAGAGGGCGGCCGTCGGACGCCCGGAGCTCTCCCGCGCTCAGCCCGCCGCGGCGGGCTCCGGCTGCTCGGCAGCAGCACCGGGCACCGCGGCGACGGCCACCGGGCGCTCACGCAGCGACAGCAGCACCCGCACGACCGCGATCCATACCAGGCACGAGCCGAACATGTGCAGGCCGACGAGGATCTCCGGGGTGTCCGTGAAGTACTGGACGTAACCGATCACGCCCTGCCCCAGCAGCACCAGGAAGAGATCACGGGCGCGGTGGAGCGGACCGACCGGCGCGTCAACGGCCTTCAGCACGAACCAGAGAGCGACGGTCAGCGCCACCACGGCCCAGGCCAGATCGGCGTGCAGCTGCGTGATCATCTTCCAGTCGATCGGAATGCGGTGGACGTCGCTGGAGTCACCCGCGTGCCGTCCGGCGCCCGTGACGACCGTGCCGACCGCGATCAGCAGCCCCGCCACGACCACGAGCAGCCAGGTCAGCTGGGACACCGCCTTGCCCACCAGTGGACGGGGCGCAGCGTCGCCCTCGCGGACCCGCTGCCAGGTCACCATCGCGACGGTGAGCAGCGCCGTGGAGAGCAGGAAGTGCGCGGCGACGGTGTACGGGTTGAGGCCGACCAGTACCACGATGCCGCCGAGCACCGCGTTGCCCATGACCACCCAGAACTGCGCCCAGCCGAGCCGCGTGAGGCTTCGCCGCCAGGGCTTCGCGGACCGGGCGGCGATGATCGCCCACCCGACCGCCGCGCAAAGGACGTACGTCAGCATCCGGTTGCCGAACTCGATGGCGCCGTGGAAGCCCATCGCGCTCGTCGCCGTCAGGCTCTCGTCGGTGCACTTGGGCCAGGTCGGGCAGCCGAGGCCGGAGCCGGTCAGCCGTACCGCGCCGCCGGTCACGACGATGAGCACGGCCATGACGACGGCCGACATGGCCGCGCGGCGGACCGTGCGGGGGGACGGGGTCCAGCGTTCGGCGATGAAGAGGAGCGGGTTCCGCGCGGCTTGAGCGACTTCGGCTCGGGTCAGCTTGGGCACGCGCACCATCGTAAGCGGCGGCTTGTGCAAGCTTTCACGAGGGGGACGAGTTACCTCGAAACGTCATGCCGCACGTCGTCGCCGGTCATTCCCAGCGGAAGAACTTTGCCGCCGCGCCCAGTCCGAGCACCGTCCAGACCGCGAGGATCCCGAGATCGCCCCACGGCATCGAGGCGCCGTGCTGGAGCACGTCCCGCAGCCCGTCGGACAGGGCCGCGATCGGCAGCAGCCCCAGCACGGACTGCGCCGCGTCCGGGAACTTGTCCAGCGGCACGATGACGCCGCCGCCGACCAGCAGCAGCAGAAAGACCAGGTTGGCGGCGGCGAGCGTCGCCTCCGCCTTCAGCGTCCCGGACATCAGCAGGCCGAGCCCGGAGAACGCGGCGGTGCCGAGCACGAGCAGCAGCAGGACGGCTAGCGGGTTGCCGTGCGGCGACCAGCCCAGCGCGAACGCGATCACCGTCAGCAGCACGACCTGCAGCACCTCGGTGACCAGTACCGCGAGGGTCTTCGCGGTCATCAGCCCCCAGCGGGGCAGCGGTGAGGCACCGAGGCGCTTGAGCACGCCGTACCGCCGCTCGAAGCCCGTCGCGATGGCCTGGCCGGTGAAGGCGGTGGACATCACGGCCAGCGCGAGAATGCCCGGCGCCAGGAAGTCGACGGACCTGCCCGCGCCGGTGTCCACGATGTCGACGGCGCTGAACAGCACCAGCAGCAGCGTCGGAATGATCACCGTCAGGAGCAGCTGCTCGCCGTTGCGCAGCAGCATCCTTGTCTCCAGCGCGGTCTGCGCACCGATCATGCGGGGCAGCGGGGCGGCACCGGGCCGCGGGGCGTACGTACCGGCGCTCATGCGCGCAGCTCCTTGCCGGTCAGTTCCAGGAAGACGTCCTCCAGGGTGTGACGCTCGACGGAGATGCCATCGGGCATCACGCCGTGCTGCGCGCACCAGGAGGTGACGGTGGCCAGCAGCTGTGGGTCGACCTGGCCGGTGATGCGGTACGTGCCGGAGGTGGGCTCGGCCGCCTGCGAACCGTCGGGCAGCGCCTTCAGCAGCGAGCCGAGGTCGAGACCGGGGCGGCCGGTGAAGCGCAGGGTGTTCTCCGCGCCGCCGCGGCACAGCAGTTCCGGGCTGCCCTGAGCGATGACCCGGCCCGCGTCGATGATGGCGACATCGTCGGCGAGCGCCTCGGCCTCGTCCATGAAGTGGGTGGTGAGGACGACCGACACGCCGTCGGCGCGCAGCTCCCGTACGAGATCCCAGGTGGAGCGGCGGGCCTGCGGGTCGAGGCCGGCGGTCGGCTCGTCCAGGAAGACCAGTTCGGGGCGGCCGACGACGGCCATCGCCAGGGCGAGCCGCTGCTGCTGGCCGCCGGAGAGCCGGCGGTAGGTCGTCCGGCCGCAGCTGCCGAGGCCGAGGCGCTCGATCAGGGCATCGACATTCAGCGGATCGGCGTGGAGTTTCGCCATGTGGCGGAGCATCTCGTCGGCGCGTGCACCGGAGTAGACGCCGCCCGACTGGAGCATCACGCCGATCCGGGGGCGGAGCTTCGCGGCGTCGGCGACCGGGTCGAGGCCGAGGACCCGTACCGTCCCGTCATCCGGGCGGCGGTAGCCCTCGCAGGTTTCTATGGTGGTGGTCTTGCCTGCGCCGTTGGGGCCGAGGACGGCGGTGACCGCGTCGGCGCGTACACACAGGTCGAGGCCGTCCACAGCGGTCTTGGGGCCGTACCGCTTCACCAGGTTCCTGACCTGTACGACGGGCTCGCTCTTCATGGCCGGTAAGTCTAGGCAGGGGCGGGAAGGGCCCGTCTCCCGGGGCCGAATTAGGTAACCCTAAGTGATGAACGGCACCGTAGATCGTTTCGGACCGTGGTTGTCAGGGCCCGCTGAATTACGCAACAATGGCGTTGTGAAATACGGCGAGGCCAAGCGGGAGTCACCGCAGGAGGAACTCGCGACCGGCGAGCGCTCGACGCGCAACCGGGTCGCGCGCTCCATCCTGGACCACGGCCCGTCCACCGTTGCCGAGCTGGCGAAGCGCCTGGGCCTCACCCAGGCCGCGGTGCGCCGCCATCTCGACACCCTCGCCTCCGACGGCGTCGTCGAAGCCCGCGAACAGCGGGTGTACGGGGCGCGGACCCGTGGCCGCCCGGCCAAGGCGTTCGCCCTCACCGACTGCGGGCGGGATGCCTTCGACCAGTCCTACGACAAGCTCGCCGCGGACGCGCTGCGCTGGATTGCCGAGACCTCGGGCGACGAAGCGGTCGTCGCTTTCGCCCGGGCCAGGATCGCGGCTCAGTCCGAGGCGTACCGCACGGCGATCGAGGCCGCGGATCCCCAGGCGCGCACCGAGGCGCTGGCCAAGGCCTTGTCCGCCGACGGGTACGCTGCTACGGCGCGAAGCGCGCCCGGCCCGCAGCAGGGCGAGCAGCTGTGCCAGCACCACTGCCCGGTCGCTCATGTCGCCGAGCAGTATCCGCAGCTGTGCGAGGCGGAGACGGAGTTCTTCTCCAGCCTCCTCGGGACGCATGTGCAGCGTCTGGCCACCATCGCCCACGGCGACGGTGTGTGTACGACGTACATTCCGCGCAGCGGCCACTCAGCACCACAGACCACCAATTCAGCATCTGCAAGCACGGCCGGGAGGAACCCCGCATGACGCTCCCTACGGAGACTGCCCACCCTGAGCTCGAGGGTCTGGGTACGTACGAATTCGGCTGGGCCGACTCCGACGCGGCAGGCGCCGCAGCCAAGCGCGGGCTCTCCGAGGATGTCGTCCGCGACATCTCGGCGAAGAAGAACGAGCCCGAGTGGATGCTGAAGCTGCGCCTCAAGGGCCTCAGGCTGTTCGACAAGAAGCCCATGCCGAACTGGGGCTCCGACCTTTCGGGCATCGACTTCGACAACATCAAGTACTTCGTGCGGTCCACGGAGAAGCAGGCGGAGTCCTGGGAGGACCTGCCCGAGGACATCAAGAACACCTACGACAAGCTCGGTATCCCGGAGGCGGAGAAGCAGCGACTGGTCGCCGGTGTCGCCGCGCAGTACGAGTCCGAGGTCGTCTACCACCAGATCCGTGAGGACCTGGAGGAGCAGGGCGTCATCTTCCTCGACACCGACACCGCGCTGAAGGAGCACCCGGAGCTCTTCAAGGAGTACTTCGGCACCGTCATCCCGGTCGGCGACAACAAGTTCGCCTCGCTGAACTCGGCCGTGTGGTCGGGTGGCTCGTTCATCTATGTGCCCAAGGGTGTCCGCGTCGACATCCCGCTGCAGGCCTACTTCCGTATCAACACGGAGAACATGGGCCAGTTCGAGCGGACGCTGATCATCGTCGACGAGGACGCCTACGTCCACTACGTCGAGGGCTGCACCGCGCCGATCTACTCCTCCGACTCGCTGCACTCCGCGGTCGTCGAGATCATCGTGAAGAAGGGCGGCCGCTGCCGCTACACGACGATCCAGAACTGGTCGAACAACGTCTACAACCTGGTCACCAAGCGCGCCGTGGCCTACGAGGGCGCGACCATGGAGTGGGTCGACGGCAACATCGGCTCCAAGGTCACCATGAAGTACCCGGCCGTCTACCTGATGGGCGAGCACGCCAAGGGCGAGACCCTGTCCATCGCCTTCGCGGGCGAGGGCCAGCACCAGGACGCCGGCGCCAAGATGGTCCACATGGCGCCGAACACCTCCTCCAACATCGTCTCCAAGTCGGTGGCGCGAGGCGGCGGCCGTACCTCCTACCGCGGTCTGATCGAGATCGGCGAGGGCGCGCCGGGCGCGAAGTCCAACGTCCTCTGTGACGCGCTGCTGGTCGACACGATCTCGCGCTCCGACACCTACCCGTACGTCGACGTCCGCGAGGACGACGTGTCGATGGGGCACGAGGCGACCGTCTCCAAGGTCTCCGAGGACCAGCTCTTCTACCTGATGAGCCGTGGTCTGACGGAGTTCGAGGCGATGGCGATGATCGTGCGCGGCTTCGTCGAGCCGATCGCGAAGGAGCTGCCGATGGAGTACGCCCTCGAGCTCAACCGGCTGATCGAGCTGCAGATGGAGGGTTCGGTCGGCTAGCACAGTCCGACGACCGAATCCCCCGACTTTTGACAGAGAAAGCGAGCACTACGACAGCCATGGCTGAGGCTCAGAACATTCCGGCGGGGTCCACCACCACCGGGTCCATCGCGGTGGCCGCCGAGTCGACCGTCGCCACGCGCATGAGCGCGCCCCCGTCCTTCGACGTCGCGGACTTCCCGGTCCCGCACGGCCGCGAGGAGGAGTGGCGGTTCACGCCGCTGGAGCGGCTCCGCGGGCTGCACGACGGCACGGCCGTCGCCACCGATGGCGCCGTGAAGGTCGCGATCGAGGCCCCCGAGGGCGTCACGGTCGAGACCGTCGGCCGTGACGACTCCCGGCTCGGGAAGGCCGGCACCCCGGTGGACCGCGTCGCCGCCCAGGCGTACACGTCCTTCGAGCAGGCGTCCGTCGTCACGGTCGCCAAGGAGGCCGTGCTCACCGAGCCGATCCGCATCGCGGTGCACGGCGAGGGCGGCGTGGCCTACGGCCACCAGGTCGTCGAGCTGGGTGCCTTCGCCGAGGCCGTCGTCGTCATCGACCACACCGGTGACGCGGTGCTCGCCGCCAACGTGGACTACGTCCTCGGCGACGGCGCGAAGCTCACCGTCGTCTCCGTGCAGGACTGGGACGAGACCGCCGTCCACATCGGCCAGCACAATGCGCTGGTCGGCCGGGACGCCTCGTTCAAGTCGATCGTCGTCACCTTCGGCGGTGACCTCGTCCGCCTCCACCCGCGCGTCAGCTACGCGGGCACCGGCGGCGAGGCCGAGCTCTTCGGTCTGTACTTCACCGACAAGGGCCAGCACCAGGAGCACCGCCTCCTGGTCGACCACAACACCCCGCACTGCAAGTCCAACGCCGCCTACAAGGGCGCGCTCCAGGGCGACGGCGCACACGCGGTGTGGATCGGTGACGTACTCATCCAGGCCAGGGCCGAGGGCACCGACACCTACGAGATGAACCGCAACCTCGTCCTCACGGACGGCGCGCGGGTCGACTCGGTGCCGAACCTGGAGATCGAGACCGGCGAGATCGTCGGCGCCGGTCACGCCTCCGCGACCGGCCGCTTCGACGACGAGCAGCTCTTCTACCTGATGTCCCGCGGCATCCCGGCCGAGGAGGCCCGCCGGCTCGTCGTGCGCGGCTTCTTCGCCGAGCTCGTCCAGCAGATCGGTCTGCCGGACGTCGAGGCGCGGCTGCTCGACAAGATCGAGACCGAGCTGAAGGCTTCCGTCTGATGGCCTTCGTCAAAGCCTGTGCGCTGAGTGAGCTCGAGGACGACACCCCGAAGCGGGTGGAGCTCGACGGCATCCCGGTGTCCGTCGTCCGCACCGAGGGCGAGGTGTTCGCGATCAACGACATCTGCTCGCACGCGAATGTCTCACTGTCCGAAGGAGAGGTCGAGGACTGCATGATCGAGTGCTGGCTGCACGGCTCCAGCTTCGACCTCCGCACCGGCAAGCCGTCCGGCCTCCCCGCGACGCGCCCCGTCCCCGTATACCCCGTCAAGATCGAAGGGGACGATGTGCTCGTCTCCGTCACCCAGGAGTCCTGAGTCACCCATGGCAACGCTTGAAATCCGCGACCTGCACGTCTCCGTCGAGGCCGACAACGCCACGAAGGAGATCCTCAAGGGCGTCGACCTGACCGTGAAGCAGGGCGAGACCCACGCCATCATGGGCCCCAACGGGTCCGGCAAGTCCACCCTCGCGTACTCCCTCGCAGGTCACCCCAAGTACACGATCACCAGCGGTTCGGTGACCCTGGACGGCGAGGACGTCCTGGAGATGACCGTCGACGAGCGCGCCCGCGCCGGTCTGTTCCTCGCGATGCAGTACCCGGTCGAGATTCCCGGTGTCTCGGTCTCCAACTTCCTGCGCACCTCCGCCACCGCCGTCCGCGGCGAGGCACCCAAGCTGCGTACCTGGGTGAAGGAGGTCAAGGAGACGATGGGCCGGCTCCAGATGGACCCGGCGTTCGCCGAGCGCAACGTCAACGAGGGCTTCTCCGGCGGTGAGAAGAAGCGCCACGAGATCCTTCAGCTGGAGCTCCTCAAGCCGAAGGTCGCGATCCTCGACGAGACGGACTCCGGTCTGGACGTCGACGCCCTGCGCATCGTCTCCGAGGGCGTCAACCGGGTCCGCGAGACCGGCGAGGTCGGCACCCTGCTGATCACGCACTACACGCGGATCCTCCGCTACATCAAGCCCGACTTCGTGCACGTCTTCGCCAACGGCCGCATTGCCGAGTCCGGCGGCGCCGAGCTCGCCGACAAGCTGGAGAACGAGGGCTACGAGGCATATGTGAAGGGTGGCCCCGTGAGCGGAGCGAACTCAGGAGGTGCAGTCGCGTGACACAGCTGCCGGGCCTCCTCGACACCGAGGCGATCCGCAAGGACTTCCCCCTGCTGGATCGTACGGTCCACGACGGGAAGAAGGTCATTTACCTGGACAGTGCGGCGACCTCGCAGAAGCCGCGCCAGGTGCTCGACGCTCTCAACGAGTACTACGAGCGGCACAACGCCAATGTGCACCGCGGTGTGTACACGATCGCGGAGGAGGCCACGGCGCTGTACGAGGGCGCCCGTGACAAGGTCGCCGCGTTCATCAACGCGCCCAGCCGCAACGAGGTGATCTTCACCAAGAACGCCTCCGAGTCGCTCAACCTCGTGGCCAACATGCTCGGCTGGGCCGATGAGCCCTACCGGGTGGACCACGACACCGAGATCGTCACCACGGAGATGGAGCACCACTCCAACATCGTGCCGTGGCAGCTGCTCTCGCAGCGCACCGGCGCGAAGCTGAAGTGGTTCGGTATCACCGACGACGGCCGCCTCGACCTGTCCAACATCGACGAGATCATCACGGAGAAGACGAAGATCGTCTCCTTCACCCTGGTCTCGAACATCATGGGCACGATCAACCCGGTCGAGAAGATCATCCGCCGTGCCCAGCAGGTCGGCGCACTGGTCTGCATCGATGCTTCGCAGGCCGCCCCGCACATGGTGCTCGACGTGCAGGCGCTGCAGGCGGACTTCGTGGCCTTCACCGGTCACAAGATGGTCGGCCCGACCGGCATCGGCGTGCTCTGGGGACGGCAGGAGCTCCTGGAGGACCTGCCGCCGTTCCTCGGTGGCGGCGAGATGATCGAGACCGTGTCGATGCACTCGTCGACGTACGCCCCCGCGCCGCACAAGTTCGAGGCCGGTACGCCCCCGATCGCCCAGGCCGTCGGCCTCGGTGCGGCCGTGGACTACCTCTCGGCGATCGGCATGGAGAAGATCTACCGACACGAGCACGCGATCACCGAGTACGCGGTGAAGCGGCTCCTGGAGGTCCCCGACCTCAGGATCATCGGTCCTGCGACGGCCGAGGACCGCGGCGCCACGATCTCCTTCACGCTCGGCGACATCCACCCCCACGACGTGGGCCAGGTGCTCGACGAACAGGGCATCGCGGTCCGGGTCGGACACCACTGCGCACGGCCGGTCTGCCTGCGGTACGGAATTCCTGCGACGACGCGAGCGTCGTTCTATCTGTACTCCACGCCCGCCGAGGTCGACGCCCTGGTGGACGGTCTGGAACACGTACGGAACTTTTTCGGTTAATAGGCACAGCGGCTGAGGGTTGACTGGTGAAGCTTGATTCCATGTACCAGGAAGTGATCCTGGACCACTACAAGCACCCCCATGGGCGCGGCCTGCGGGACGGCGACGCCGAGGTGCACCACGTCAACCCGACGTGCGGCGACGAGATCACTCTCCGGGTGAAGTACGACGGCGAGACCATCGTCGATGTGTCGTACGAGGGTCAGGGCTGCTCCATCAGCCAGGCCAGCGCATCCGTGCTGAACGACCTGTTGGTCGGCAAGGAGCTGGGCGAGGCGCAGAAGATCCAGGAGACCTTCCTGGAACTGATGCAGTCGAAGGGCCAGCTGGAGCCGGACGACGCGATGGAGGAGGTACTGGAGGACGCGGTCGCGTTCGCCGGTGTCTCGAAGTACCCGGCCCGGGTCAAGTGCGCGCTACTGAGCTGGATGGCGTGGAAGGACGCGACGGCGAAAGCGCTGTCCGAAGGGAAGACGGCATGAGCGAGAACACGGTGACACCCGACGAGGGCCTGACGACCAAGCCGGCCTCCGAGGAGGAGGTCCGTGAGGCCCTGTACGACGTCGTCGACCCCGAGCTGGGCATCGACGTCGTCAACCTGGGCCTGATCTACGGCATCCACATCGATGACGCCAACATCGCCACCCTCGACATGACCCTGACGTCCGCGGCCTGCCCGCTGACCGATGTCATCGAGGACCAGGCGAAGTCCGCGACCGACGGCATCGTCAGCGAGCTGCGGATCAACTGGGTCTGGATGCCGCCGTGGGGCCCGGACAAGATCACGGACGACGGGCGCGAGCAGTTGCGCGCGCTCGGCTTCAACGTCTGAGCCATCTGCACCGCCGAACGGCCCCCGGCTTCTGCCGGGGGCCGTTCGGCGTTGTTCGTCTGCTGTACGCCTGATGTGTCTCCGCCGTTGGCGCGGGAACCGCAACCTACTCCTCGACATCACGCCGACGAGAGGCACGCTGTGCTGCATCAGCTTTCGCTCCAGAACCGCCGGGCGGCCGCCGCCGCGGGCGGTGTTCTCGTGCTGGCCGCTCTGGGGGTCAACACCCCCGCGCACGCTGCGAGTTACGGAACGCCGACGATCGGGCTCTCGGTCTCCTACCTCTCCGGAGCCGTCGGTGCGACCGGTGACCCCGTGGTCACCGTCACCGTCGCGCAGAGCGGCGCCGATGTCACCGCGCTCGGTGTGGCGGCATCCGCCAGCTCCAAGTCGTCCGTCGCCGGAACCGGTGATGTGACCGTGACGGGGACCGGCGCCACCCGGCAGCTCGCGGTCGCCGCGCACGCGCGCGGCTACACGGATCTCACGATCAAGGTCACCGGACTCGGCGGCAGGACCGCCACCAGGACGCTGCACTACGCGGCGTCCGCCGCCGTGCAGAACTCCGCGGACACGCGCTACCTCACCGGGTCCTCGGATGCCTCGGCCGCCGTCGATGTCGGCGGCGGGTACGCGGTCGTGGCCGACGACGAGTCCAACACGCTTCGGCTGTACAGCCGTTCGGCATCCGGTGCGCCCGTGCGGAGCTGGGACGTCGGCTCGGCGCTCGGGGCGGACAAGGAGATCGACATCGAGGGCGCGGCCCGGGTCGGGAACACCATCTACTGGACCGGTTCGCTCGGCAACAACAAGGACGGTGAGTACAAGTCCGACCGCAACACCGTCTTCACCACGACGGTGACCGGGTCGGGCGCCGCCACCCGGCTGACGGTCGGCGGCTCGTACAGGAAGCTCCGGGACGACCTCGTCGCCTGGGACAAGGCGAACGGCAACCGGTACGGCTTCGCCGCGGGTACGGCGGACGGTGAAGTGCCCAAGCAGATCGACGGGTTCAACATCGAGGGCCTGGAGTTCGCGCCCGGCTCGACGACCACCGCGTACCTCGGCTTCCGGGCGCCTCTCGTGCCGCCGAAGGACGGGGGCAGGGCCCTGATCGTGCCTGTCACCAACTTCGACAAGGTGGCCGGCAGCGGGGCGAAGCCGGTCATCGGTACGCCGATCGAGCTGGACCTCGGCGGGCTCAGCATCCGGGACATCCGCAAGAACGCCGCCGATCAGTATCTGATCGTGGCCGGCTCCTGGGCGGCCGACGACAACTCCGACCCGTACGCCCTCTACGCATGGGACGGCGTCGCCGCACACGCGCCCGTCAAGCGGGCCGATCTGCCGACCGCCGACCCGGGCGGCTGGGAGGCCGTCGTCGACGTTCCGGACCTGACGGTTCCTGGCGCCCGGGTGCAGCTGATCACGGATGCGGGATCGGCCGATCTGTACGGGGACGGCACGGCGGCGAAGGACCTCGACCACGCCGAGTGGAAGAAGTCCCGGGCCGTCCGGTTCACCGTCGGCGGCTGACGCAACGGGCGGCTTCGCGAATCGATGTGGCGAACGGCCGTGCCCGCCAGGCGGACTGGCGGGCCGAGCGGTCCGGTGCGGGCCTTCGCGGACGTGACCTCTAGGGGCCGTACTGCGGGCCGTGCTGCGGCGGTACGGCTGCCGCCTCGGCGAGGACCGGGCCCAGGTTCTCCGTACGCATGCGCCGGTCGACGTAGAGGAGTCCGGTCACCAGCTGCGGGAACGTCGCCGAGACGAGCTGACCGATCAGCTGTCCCAGCAAGAGGATCACCACATAGCCGCTCATCGCGAAGACGATCGACGCGGGGTTCGGGTCGTCGTCCAGGGTCGCGCCCCCGATCATCCCGGAGAACATGCCGAGGAACGAGAACGGGATCTGGATGATGTAGTTCGCCGCTGCCGCCATGGCGAAGGCCAGCAGGCTGATCCCGAAGATCCGCCACCAGTCGCCGCGCACCAGCTGCGACGAGCGGCGCAGTGCGGCCACAGGGCGCTGCCCCTCGAAGACCACGGCCGAGGGGGCCAGGCTGAATTTCACCCAGAGCCAGGCCGCCACGGGCGCGGTGGCCAGGGCGCCCAGGAAGCCGAGCGAGGTCCACACCGCGGCACCGGCCCCGTCCGCCAGTGTGATCGCGCCGATCATGAGGGCGAGGAAGCCGATCACCATCAGCACCATCGGGATCATCGCGATCAGAGCTGTCAGGATCACCGTTCCGATCAACGCCGGCACGCGGGCCCAGGCCCGGCGCCAGATGACGGAGAAGGTGGTCGGCGTACCCAGTACGGCCTCCTGAAGGACCGCGGGAACGGCGGCGTACACCATGGCTGTGCTGATCATGAGTGCGACCATGGCGACCAGCCAGACGGAGCCGAGGGCGATCAGTACCGGTGTGAGATCCGTCGACGGCAGGTCCTCCTCGGCGCTGAGCGAGATGATCCGGTGCAGATGGTCACTGACCGCGGAGTACCCGATCACGGCCGCCGCCCCCACGACCACCAGTGCCCCGCCGTACACGGCCACACCGATGCCGAACAACTGCTTCCAGTAGCGCCCCATCGTGCTGAAGGCGCCGCCGAGTATGTCCCCGAGTTTCAGAGGTGCCAGCGGTATCACCCCGGGCTTCGGCGGCGGCATCCAGCCACCCCATCCCGGCGGCCCTCCGTACGGTGCTCCGCCGTACGGCGGACCGCCGCCCCACCCTGCGTCCTGCGCCACTGCTGCTCCGTTGTGTTGTCGTCCTGTGTGCTGGTCGGGACACCGTAGCGTCCCGGATGGCGCAAAGCTGCCGTACTGAGGTGCGAACAGCGATGCGTACACTCGTACACATGGGATATGGACTGCTCGCCGCTGCGATCGCGGCGGAAGTGGCCGGCACGACGGCCATGAAATACAGCGAGGGCTTCACCCGGCTCTGGCCCTCGCTCATCACCGTCGCGGGCTATCTCATAGCCTTCACGCTGCTCGCCCAGACGTTGAAGACGCTGTCGATGGGCACCGCCTATGCCATCTGGGCCGGGATCGGGACCGCCGCGGTCGCCGCCATCGGCATCCTCTTCATGGGGGAGTCCGGCAATCCGGTCAAGCTGGCGGGCATAGCCCTGGTCATTGCCGGAGTGGTGGTGCTGAATCTGGGAGGGGCCCACTGATGACACGCCGTTACGACCCCGAGCGGCGCGGCCGCATCATCGACGCCGCGATCCGGGTGGTCGGTGCCAAGGGCATCGCCGGGCTCAGCCACCGCTCCGTCGCGGCCGAGGCCGATGTGCCGCTCGGCTCGACGACGTATCACTTCGCCTCGCTGGACGAGCTGTTGATCGCGGCCCTGCGCCGGTCGAACGAGAACTTCGCCGAGCTCATGCGGGAGTGCGGTGCCCTGGCCGACCCGGCCGCCGACCTCGCCGGGGAACTGGCCGGGCTGCTGGGGGACTACTTCTCCGGTGGGCGCGGGCGGGCCGAGTTGGAGTACGAGCTGTACCTCGCAGCCCTCCGCAGGCCCGCGTTGCGGCCCGTCGCCGCCGAATGGACCGACGGCACGGCCGAGTTGCTGTCCCGGCGGACCGATCCGGCCACGGCGAGGGCGCTGATCGCGCTCATGGACGGGATCTGCCTGCAGGTGCTGCTCACCGGCGGGGAGTACGACGAGGCGTACGCGCGGGAGATGCTGGGGCGCGTCGCCGGCTGATGGCTCCGGGCTCAAGTGCCCCTCACTCGCCGGCCGGGCTTGCCCTTCGGATCGCCGTCAGCGCCGCCTGCACGCTCGCCTCGATGTCCGTGATCGGGTACAACGCCTCGCGGATCGTCCGGTCCCCGTCCACCACGAGCGTCAGCCGCTTCAGCCGGCTGGTTCCCGCCGCACGGAACGTCGGCAGGCGCAGCGCCGCCGTCAGCTCCAGCTCCGCGTCGGACAGCAGAGGGAAACGCAGCCGCTCCGCGTCCGCGAACGCCCGCTGCTCGTCCGGGCGTTGGGTGGACACCCCGTGCACGGTCGCGCCCACCGCCGTGAACTCGGCCAACTGGTCACGATACGTACAGGATTCGAGGGTGCAGCCGCTCGCCCCCGAGATATCGGACCAGCCCGGCGGATAGGCGTCCCGGCGGGCGTAGGCGCTGGGGAAGCAGTACAGAACGGTGTACGGGGTGTCGGCGACCGGGTCGCGCAACACGCCGTCGTAGTCCAGCAGTTGCAGCTCGGGCAGGCGCGTGCCCACCAGGGCGTGCACCCGGGCCGCTTCCTTCGACGCCTCCGTGGCCGTTGCCATCATCTCCCCGTCTCCCATCACCCAGGTGTCGCCCCAGTCCTGGAGCGCGATCAGTACGGGCAGCAGTGCGCGTCCACGCCTGGTGAGCCGGTACTCGTACCGGGGCGGCCGGTCCTGGTACGGCTCCCGGGACAGCACTCCCGCGTCGACCAGCAGTCGCAGCCGCTCGGTCAGCACCTTGCGGGACATGCCCAGCTCCTCCTGGAGCGCGTCGAAGCGGTGCACCCCGCGCGCCGTGTCCCGCACGATCAGCAGGGTCCACCAGTCGCCGACGACATCGAGCGCCTGGGCGATCGCGCAGTCGGCGTCGGCCAGGCTGGTGCGCTGGGGCATGGGCTCCTCCTCCGTCGGTCTCCCGCGGTCGTCTCTTACACGATTGACCTGCAGGAAAGCATGATGTCATAGTCCGTTCCCAAGAGAAACTCACTGGGGAGGGTGCTGCGAATGAGGTTCTTCGGGATCGTGCGGGACGTACCGCGCACGGTACGGCTGCTGGCCTTCGGTTCCTTTCTCAACGGCGTCGTCAGCTTCACCTTCGTCTATCTCTTCATCTATCTGACCGGCCCGCGCGGACTGACCGTCCCGCAGGCCGGAGTGATCGCGGGTGTCGGCGGCATCGGGCTGGTCGCGGGGAACTTCACCGGCGGCTGGTTCGGCGACCACTACGGCCACCGCCGAATGCTCCTGACCGGGTCGCTGGTGAGCGGGACGGCGCTCGCCGCCCTGCCGGTCCTGCCGGTCGCGGCGATGTACGGCGTGCTGCCGCTCGCGCAGTACGCGGCAGGTGTCGTACGCGCAGCCAACGCCGCACTCGTCGCCGTCTCCGTCCCCGAGGGCAGCCGGCGTCAGAGCTTCGCCCTCGTGCGGGCCGGGAGCAACGCGGCGTTCGCCGTCGGCCCGCCGCTCGGCGCGCTGATCGCCGCCCACTTCTCGTACGACTGGCTGTTCGTCGCCGACGGCCTCGGGACGCTGTTCTTCGCCGGATACGCGTCGACGGTGCTTCCGGCGCACGGCACCGCGCACAACCGGCCGGTGCGCGAGCCCGGTGCACCCGGGCTCTGGCGGGAGCTACGGGCCAGGCCGGCCGTGCTGGTCCTGCTCGCCGCGATCCTCTGCGTCGACCTCGTCTACCGGCAGCAGTACTCGACGCTGCCCGTCTTCCTGTCCGAGCACGGCCACAGCGCCCAGTTCTACGGCTGGCTGCTCTCCGTCAACGGCGGCCTCATCCTGCTGCTGGAACTCCCGGCGGCGCACGCGCTGCGCCGGCGCACGCCGCTGGGCATCGTGGGCACCGGGCTGCTGCTCGTGGGGCTGGGATACGCGGTGCTGATCCCGGGGGCCGGGGCGCTGTTCGCCGTCACCATGATGGCGTCGCTGACCGCGGGCGAGATCCTCTACAAGACCACCGCGACGGCGTACGTCGCCGACCAGGCTCCCGCCCATGCGCAGGGCCGCTTCCAGAGCCTGTACGCGGGCGCCTCCATCAGCGGCCAGGTGCTGGCGCCGCCGATCGGCGGCGCCCTCTACGCCGCCGTGCCGGGACTGCTCTGGCCGGCCTGCGCGGTACTGGCGGGCGGTGCGGGGGCGGCGGTGCTGGCGGCGCGGCGGCTGCGCGGGCCGGTGCGCGAGGAGGCTCCCGCACCAGTACCCGAACGGCAGGCGCAGCCCGGCTGACCGGGTGGTCGTGGGCTCCCGCGGACCGCGCGCGACCACCCGGCGAGACCGGTTGGCTCCGACGGTGCCTCGCCGGTTAGGTTCGTGTCATGACCGACACGACTCCTGCTCGCACCACCGGCGCCGTCGCCGCCGGCCTCGCCACCATCGCCGGCGACGGTTCCGTTCTCGACACCTGGTTCCCCGCCCCCGAGCTCACCGCCGAGCCCGGCCCGGCCGGAACCGAACGGCTCACCCCCGACCAGGCCGTCAACCTCCTCGGCGAGGGCGCCGCCAAGGCCATCGGCGTGGACGCCCGCCGCGGTGTCGAGATCGTCGCCGTACGTACGGTCATCGCCTCGCTCGACGACAAGCCGCTCGACGCGCACGACGCGTACCTGCGCCTGCACCTCCTCTCGCACCGTCTCGTCCAGCCGCACGGTCAGAACCTCGACGGCCTCTTCGGCCTCCTCACCAACGTCGCCTGGACCTCGCTCGGCCCGGTCGCCGTCGACGACGTGGAGAAGGTGCGGCTGAACGCCCGCGCCGAGGGCCTGCACCTCCAGGTCACCTCGGTCGACAAGTTCCCCCGGATGACGGACTACGTCGCGCCGAAGGGCGTCCGGATCGCCGACGCCGACCGGGTCAGGCTCGGCGCGCACCTCGCCTCCGGAACCACCGTCATGCACGAGGGCTTCGTCAACTTCAACGCGGGCACCCTCGGCACGTCGATGGTCGAGGGCCGGATCTCCGCCGGTGTCGTCGTCGGCAACGGTTCCGACATCGGCGGCGGCGCCTCCACCATGGGCACCCTCTCCGGCGGCGGCAAGGAGCGCATCGTCATCGGCGAGCGCTGCCTGATCGGCGCCGAGGCCGGTGTGGGGATCGCGCTCGGCGACGAGTGCGTCGTCGAGGCCGGGCTCTACATCACGGCCGGCAGCCGCATCACGCTTCCGGACGGCCAGATCGTCAAGGCCCGTGAGCTCTCCGGCGCCTCGAACATCCTCTTCCGCCGCAACTCGGTCACCGGCGCCGTCGAGGCCCGCCCGAACAATGCGGTCTGGGACGGCCTCAACGACGTCCTGCACAGCCACAACTAGCTCGTGGCGGCGAGGAGTTCCTCGTACGCCCTCCGCAGCCCGTCGGCCGCCTCGCGCCCGGCGGGCTGCAGCGGTTCCCGGACCGGTCCGGCGTCGAGCAGCGCCTTCGCCGTGACCGTGCCGGGCAGTCCGGACGCCATCATCAGCTCGGCGAGCGGGACGGTCAGCCGGTTGAGCCGGGCGGCCTCCGCGGTGTCCCCTGCGTCGAAGGCGTCCAGGACCGCCCTCAGCTGCCGGGGCACGACATTGGCGACCGTACTGACATAGCCCGCCGCGCCCACCGCGTACAACGGCAGATTCAGCTCCTCGCAGCCCGAGTAGTACGCCAGCGAGGTCGCGCCGATCACCTTCGTGGAGCCGAGCAGGTCGTACGCGCAGTCCTTCACGGCCACGATGCGCGGGTGCTCCGCGAGCCTCAGCAGGGTCTCCGGCTCGACGCGCGTGCCGGTGCGGCCGGGGATGTCGTACAGCATCAGCGGAAGGCCGGTCGCGTCGGCGACGCGACAGAAGTGCGCCTCGACGGCGGCCTGCGGCGGTCGGCTGTAGTACGGCGTCACCACCAACAGGCCGTCCGCGCCCGCCTGTTCGGCCTGCTGGGCGAGGGCCACGGTCTGCCGGGTGTCCGAGCTGCCGACCCCGGCGACGATCGGCACGTCGTCGCCGACCGCCGCCCTGACCGCCCGCAGCAGTGCGAGCTTCTCGGCGTCGGTGGTGGTCGGGGACTCGCCGGTGGTGCCGCTGAGCACCAGGCCGTCGCAACCGTCGGCGACCAGAGAGACGGCATGCTTCCGGGCGGCGTCCTGGTCCAACGCGCCGGAAGCGGTGAACGGCGTGATCATCGCGCAGAGCGCGCGGCCGAAGGGGGCTACAGGTGCTGTCATCCCTGAAGTGTCGGTCGGCCGAACCGTGAAGGTCCACTTAGTTCTTCTTGAGGTGAAGAGGAAGAGATGCTCAACAATTGTGGGA
>NZ_FMDF01000209.1 GCF_900091955.1 Streptomyces sp. Ncost-T10-10d | reverse complement strand
CGGCGTCGCGGGGCTGGGCACGCACACCCGCGGCGTTGTCGTCGGTCAACAACTCCCCCATAGCCCGAAAGGCATGGGAGGGGCCCCCTTCGCGTTGCCTCCCTCCTCCGCCTTGCAGCTGCACGCACCCAGCCCCGCTCCTTCTCCCACCCCCCATTTGCAGGTCGGTCTAAAGCCCCCTGCCACAGCGGCTTCGCCGCATACGTGGCGCGGAAGTAGTCCGCCAGCCTCAACTTCGACGCGGCAGCCTCGTCCACCACCACCGTCGCATGCGGATGCAACTGCAGCGCCGACGCGGGCACGATCGAGGCCACCGGCCCTTCCACCGTCTGCGCCACGGCGTCCGCCTTGCCCTCGCCGGTGGCGAGCAGGATCGGGTGGCGGGACTCCAGGATGGTGCCGATGCCCTGGGTGATCACGTGGTGCGGCACCTGCGAGATGTCGTTGTCGAAGAAGCGCGCGTTGTCGACCCGGGTCTGCTCGGTGAGCGTCTTGATCCGGGTACGGGAGGCGAGCGAGGAGCACGGTTCGTTGAAGCCGATGTGCCCGTCGGTGCCGATGCCGAGGAGCTGCAGGTCCACCCCGCCGGCCTCCGTGAGCGCCTTGTCGTATGCCTGGCAGGCGGCCAGGACGTCCTCGGCGGAGCCGTCGGGGCCCATGAAGGACGACTCGGACAGGCCGAGCGGTTCGACGACCTCGCGCAGCACCACGGAGCGGTAGGACTCGGGGTGGCCCGCCGGCAGCCCGACGTACTCGTCGAGCTGGCAGATGCGGGCGCGGGAGGCATCCACGGCGCCGGAGCGGACCTTGGCCGCCAGCGCCTGGTAGATGGGCAGCGGGGTAGAGCCGGTGGCAACGCCGAGAAGGGCGTCGGGCTTGCGGCTCAGCAGGGCGCCGATGGCTTCCGCGATGAGTTCGCCGCCTGCCTTGGCGTCCGGGACGATGACAACTTCCACGCGGGGCCTGCCGATCTGAAGAGTTGAATCATGTGGTATAGACCAATCAGGGTCCAATCTAGCAGAAGCCGGATGGAGACCAGCTGCATCCCGGCTCTCTCCTGCTCCGGCGCCGATCCGCCGCGCGGCCCGCGCGCCGTGGCCGACAACACCTTCCCGGTGATCGCGGTCGTCACGGACGGCCGGGGCGGCCAAGCCCTCCAGCCCGTCCTGAACCGGCTGCGCGGCCGTGGCGCGGACCTGTTCGTGGTCGGCCCGAAGGCCCAGGTGGAGGTGGCGTCAGCGGGTTTCGTGCCGCCGGCGGCGGGGGTTGCCGAAGAGGTACGGCCGATCCTGGAGATCCTGCCGCCGCGGATGCCGGCGTACGAGGTGGTGATCGCCCGCGGTCAGGATCCGGACGCGTCGCGCACCGGTCGAGGTCACCGAGACCCGCTGATCACGGGCCGGGTACGGGCGACGGCCGGAGAACACCCGCGGGCCGCGGCGCCGGGACGGGACCCTCAGCCCGTCCGGCACCGCAGCCCTGAGTTGCTCGGCCGGCGGTGTGCGGTGCCCCCGGCCGGGGAGAGGTGCCTGCGCAGTCAGGGCAGAGAGCGCGGGTACCTCGATCCACCCTCCTGTGCGGGGAGAGCGGAAGCTCTGTCTTGAGCATTGTGGACTAGACCATTCGCCCATGTCCATCCGTCGGACGGCCGCAATTTTCCGGGCCCCCGCCCTTACACGTACGGCCGGGTCGTTCGGTTCGGAACCATTGCCCATCCGCGGGTACGCTCGCACACGTGCCCTCCATGAACGACCTCGTCCGCCAGCACACAGCCCTCAGTGACACCGACCTGGAGTGGCTGCATCTGCTGGTCTCGGAGTGGCAGCTGCTCTCCGATCTGTCCTTCGCCGACCTCGTGCTGTGGGTTCCCACCCGCGACGGCACCCGCTATGTGTCCGTGGCCCAGATGCGGCCCAACACCGGCCCCACCTCCTACCAGGACGACATGGTCGGCCACCTGGTGCCGCGCGGCCGCCGCCCGATGCTCGACGCCGCGCTGGACGAGGGCCGGATCGTGCGCGAGGGCGACCCGGAGTGGCGCGAGGAGGTGCCGGTACGGGTCGAGTCGATCCCCGTACGCCGTGAGGGCCGGGTTCTCGGGGTCATCGCCCGCAACACCAACCTCCTGACCGTCCGTACACCGTCCCGGCTGGAGCTCACCTACCTCCAGTCGGCCTCCGACCTGGCCCAGATGATCGCCGCCGGCTCCTTCCCGTTCCCCGGCCAGCAGGTCGACATGGACGCATCGCCGCGCGTCGGCGACGGGCTGATCAGGCTCGACGCCGACGGGGTCGTCCAGTACGCCAGCCCCAACGGTCTCTCCGCCTACCACCGCCTCGGCCTCGCCTCCGACCTGGTCGGCCAGCACCTGGGCGGGATCACCGCCGAACTCGCCCCCTCCCGCGGCCCGGTTGACGAGGCCCTGGTCAAACTCGCCAGCGGATACGCGCCCCGTGAGTTCGAGGTCGAGTGCGCGGGCGGGGTGATCCAGCTCCGGGCGATCCCGCTCAAGCCCAAGGGGGTCAGGATCGGCTCCCTGGTCCTCCTCCGGGACGTCACGGAACTGCGCCGCCGCGAGCGGGAGTTGATCACCAAGGACGCCACCATCCGGGAGATCCACCACCGGGTGAAGAACAACCTCCAGACCGTCGCTGCCCTGTTGCGGCTCCAGGCCCGCCGGATGGACTCCGCCCAGGGCCGAGAGGCGCTCAACGAGGCGGTACGGCGCGTCGGTTCGATCGCCATCGTCCATGAGACGCTGTCCCAGAATCTGGACGAGCGCGTGGAGTTCGACGAGATCGCCGACCGGGTCATCGCGATGGTCGCCGAGATCTCCCCGGGCAAGGTCACCTGTCGCCGTACGGGACGCTTCGGCATTCTCGACGCCGAAGTGGCCACACCGCTGGCGATGGTACTCACCGAGGTCCTGCAGAACGCCCTGGAGCACGCCTTCACCCTCGCCGAGTCCGGCACGGTGGAAGTGTCGGCGGTACGCGGCGGTAGCTCCGCCGGGACGCGGTTGCTGATCACGATCCAGGACGACGGCTGCGGACTGCCCGAGGGATTCGACCCGCAGCGCGCCGGCAACCTGGGGTTGCAGATCGTGAGGACGCTGGTGGAGGGCGAGTTGAGCGGCACCTTCGGCATGGTCCCGGCCCCGGACCGCGGCACCCAGGTCGTTCTCGACATCCCGGTCCGCGCCCAGAAGTAGCCCCGGCGGCCGGCAAGGTACGAACACAGCAGTGAGCCCGGACCGTTGATCACGGTCCGGGCTCACTGTTCATGCATGCGCTTCGGGGGTACTGCGCGCTGCGACTCGGGGGGCGGGGTTGTGCGTACGCTCTGTACGCGCCGCCTGGCTGAGGCTCGTAGCGGTGGCGTCGGATCAGGCGCTGGCGTTACGCGCCCGGTTGCGAGCGGCACGGCGCTTCATCGCGCGGCGCTCGTCCTCGCTGAGGCCACCCCAGACGCCGGAGTCCTGGCCGGACTCGAGCGCCCACTGCAGGCACTGCTCCATGACGGGGCAGCGACGGCAGACGGCCTTGGCTTCCTCGATCTGCAGCAGCGCAGGACCGGTGTTGCCGATGGGGAAGAACAGCTCGGGGTCTTCCTCACGACAAACGGCGTTGTGACGCCAGTCCATGGCTGCTACCTCTCCTTGGTATTACATACTGGTGCTTGTGAATGTGAACGCTTTCACGAATCCCCCCGCAGGTGACGGGCCGACGCCCAGATGAACTGGTTGTGGTCCTGTGAAGTGAGGAGGGGTTCTGGCTCTCAGTGGAGGCCGTTGTTGCGGGCCGTCCCGATCGCCATGTAGAGATTCGCAAACCTCGGCTGCGGATACAACCCCTTCTGGAAACTTTTTTTTGATTCCTCGGTGTCGACTAGGTCACAGCCGTACTTCTATGGGGTGGAGCCCAGCCCAAACGTTCGAGTTAAAGGACTTTGGTCCCTTCCACTCACACAATCACACGCAGTGCACGGCGTACGCCTGTGAACGTCACACTGGTACGCACTCCCAGGTGGTCGCCGTCCATCTGGAAGGGCAGCGGCACCTTTGAATGCAAGGTGAAGTCTGTGAGGTCATGCAGTGAAACGGCGTGCTTGCCGGACGGACCCTTCTCCGGGGTCGAAGTGAGCAGCTGGGTGCCGTAGCGGGCGACCGCCGAGGTGGAGAGCCGCTTCAGCCCGAGCACGTCCAGGCCGGTGTCGAAGGTGGCCTTCGGGGACGCGTACATGGGGCGATTCCCCAGGTACGTCCACGGAGCCGTGTTGGAAATTATGGACAGCGCGAGGTCGGTGACCGGTTCCTGTCCGGGCGTCTCCAGTGTCATCACCCCGTGCCGCCGGTGCGGCTCCTCCAGGAATTGCCGGATCACCTGGCGTACATACAGCGCATGCGTCGAGCGCTTGCCGCGTTCGCGTTGCTGTTCGACCCGGCCGACCACGCCCGCGTCGAATCCGAGCCCGGCGCAGAAAGTGAACCAGCGCTCCGGAACCGACTCGTCCTCGGTGCCCGGCGTGCCGGCCGCCAGCCCGAGACCGACCGTGCGTTCGGTGCGGTTGGCGAGTGCGTCCAGGATCGCGCCGGTCGCCTCCACCGCATCGTTGGGCAGCCCCAGGGCACGCGCGAAAACATTGGTGGAGCCACCGGGAACGACCGCGAGACTCGGCAGGTTGTCCAGGTCGGGGCCATTGTGGAGCAGGCCGTTGACGACCTCGTTGACCGTGCCGTCGCCGCCCAGGGCGACCACCAGGTCGATCTCTCCGGAGTCCGCGGCCTGCCGCCCCAGGTCCCGGGCGTGGCCCCGGTACTCCGTGGTCACGGCCTCCAGCTTCATCTCGCTGGCCAGCGCGTGGATGAGCACATCACGCGTCCGCGCACTGGTGGTGGTAGCAGCTGGATTGACCACAAGGAGTGCGCGCATGACGGCCAGACTACCTACCGCGTGGTATCGCTCTGAAGTCCTGCCCCATGACCTTCACGCTCGGTGACGGTCCGGGTGCTGCGGGGCGGGCCGGTCGTCCGTTCCCGTACCGATTCCGACCCCGGCTTCGCTTTCGCGGCGCCGGGATGCCAACCTGCAAGGGTGAGTACTCAGCAGAACACGCCCGCCTCGTCGCCCTCGCCGAGGCTCGAACCGGCGAAGCCGAGCAGGATCACTCTCGTTGCCGGACTCACCGCCCTGGAAGGGGCGGCGCTGGCCATCGGCGGGATCTACATGCTGGTCATGGGTCTGCTCGGACGCCCCGAGAGCCCGCAGCAGGCGGAGATGGGCGGTCTGACGCTGATCGCGCTCGCCCTGATCCCGCTGTTCGCCGCCCGTGGACTGCTGCGGCGGCGCAGCTGGAGCCGCGGCCCCGCGCTCATCACGCAGATCATCGGGCTTCCGGTGGCCTGGACGCTGCTGAGGTCGCACGGCGTACTGATCCCGGCCGGGATCGTCCTCGCCGCAATGACCCTGACGGCGCTCTACCAGCTGGTCAGGCCGACGACCGTCGAGGCACTCGGCATCCGCCGGCCGGGCACCACGCCGGACGCCTGAGCCGGACGCCCGGTGTCCGGGCGAGGCGGCCCCGGATGCCGGCGATTCCCCGGCGCGGGTGCTGCACGTACGAGCCGACCGCCGGTCGCCGCTGCCCGGCACGGGCGCGGCCGTTTCCGCCGGCCCCCGCGCCCGAACCGGCCCTTCGCGCTACTCCTCGACGAGCAGCCGCTCGCGCAGCTGCGCCAGTGTGCGGGCCAGCAGCCGCGAGACGTGCATCTGCGAGATGCCCACCTCCTGCGCGATCTGCGACTGGGTCATGTTGCCGAAGAAGCGCAGCAGCAGAATCCGCTTCTCGCGCGGCGGCAGGTCCTCCAGCAGAGGCTTGAGCGACTCCCGGTACTCGACGCCCTCCAGCGCCTCGTCCTCGGAACCCAGCGTGTCCGCGACCGCCGGGGACTCGTCATCCGTGTCCGGCACGTCCAGCGAGAGCGTGCTGTACGCATTGGCCGATTCCAGGCCCTCCAGGACCTCTTCCTCGGAGATGCCCAGCCGCTCCGCCAGTTCGTGCACCGTCGGCGAGCGGCCGTGCTGCTGGGAGAGTTCGGCAGTGGCCGTGGTGAGCGAGAGCCGCAGCTCCTGGAGCCGGCGCGGCACCCGGACCGCCCAGCCCTTGTCACGGAAGTGGCGCTTGATCTCGCCGACGACCGTGGGGGTCGCGTACGTCGAGAACTCGACGCCGCGGTCCGGGTCGAACCGGTCCACCGACTTGATCAGGCCGATCGTGGCGACCTGGGTCAGATCGTCCAGAGGCTCGCCGCGATTGCGGAACCGGCGGGCCAGATGCTCCACGAGCGGCAGATGCATCCGCACCAGCTGATTGCGCAGCTCCGCCTTCTCGGCCGACCCGTCGGGGAGCTTGCGCAGTTCGATGAACAGCGCCCGTGCCCCGCTGCGGTCGTGTGGATCGTGGTGCCCGTGCTCGCTCATCTGGCCTGCCTGCTCCGCCTGCGACTGCTCCACCGCGGCCGTACGGCCCGCAGGCCCGTCCGCCCCGTCCACCGGATGGGGCAGGGCCTGCTGTTCCGGGATGCCTGCTGCGCGCACCACCCCTGGTCGGATCGTCTCGTCCCGCACAGGACCGTCCCCGTTCCCGTTGCTCACGCCGGCCCGGGTCCCGCGCCGCGCTGTTTGTAGAGGCTGATGCTGACAGTACGGTCGTCGGCGACCGAGGACTCGACCTTTCCGGCCAGCGCGGAGAGCACCGTCCATGCGAAGGTGTCTCGCTCCGGCGCCCGGCCGTCCGTCGTCGGGGCCGACACGGTCACCTCGAGAGAATCCTCGATGAGCCGGAAGACACAGCTGAGGACGGAGCCCGGCACGGCCTGCTGAAGCAGGATCGCGCAGGCCTCGTCGACCGCGATGCGAAGATCCTCGATCTCGTCGAGAGTGAAGTCCAAGCGCGCTGCGAGACCGGCCGTTGCCGTACGCAGCACCGACAGGTAGGCACCCGCAGCGGGCAGCCGGACCTCTACGAAGTCCTGATTCCCGGGCTCGCCTGCGATCTGGGACACCCTCACCTCCAAGGTGGCACAAACTCTTTCGAGGATCCGGGAAGGGTGCCCCGGAGCCATGCGGTACGTCTTCGGTTCTGGTCCGGCGACGCTATCGCGATCCATGATGCCGTGTCGCCGGACCCCCAGCCCATGACTGTCACTCATGGTAAGCCCATGAGTACACACAGTGGGTAGAGGTCTGCGGCGGTCAATTACGAACAACCGGCGCCGGTTTGACGTACCCAGGCGTCAGACGATCGAACCGTCCTCGAAGCACCAGCGCCAGCTTTCGCCCGTCTCGAAGCTCCGCATCACCGGATGACCGGTCTCCTTGAAGTGCGCGGTGGCGTGCTGCAGCGGCGACGAATCGCAGCAGCCGACATGACCGCAGAGCAGACAGAGCCGTAGCTGCACCGGGTGGGTGCCCGCCTCGAGGCACCCGAGGCAGGTCTCGCTGCGCGGGACCGGCTCGGGGCGCGGCAGTTCGGACACGTGCGCGCAATCACTCATGATTGTCAGGTTACGACGGATGCGAGGACCGTGAGATGGACGCATTGCCGCTGGTGGCATTGGTCGCGGCCAGTGCGGCCGTGGCGGGGGCCGCCCGCCGCACCCCGGTGCCGGCCCCCCTGCTGCTGGTCACGGTGGGGCTGATCGCCTCGTACCTGCCCGGGGTGCCGACGTACACCCTGGACGCGCACATCGTGCTGCCGCTGCTGCTTCCGCCCCTGCTCTATACGGCGGCCGTCGACAGCTCGTACCTCGACCTGCGGGCCAATCTCCGGCCGGTCGCGCTGCTCTCCGTCGGTTACGTCCTGTTCGCGACCGTCGCGGTCGGCTGGCTGGCGTACCGCCTCGTGCCGGACCTGCCACTCACCGCCGCGCTGGTGCTCGGCGCGGTCGTCGCCCCGCCGGACGCCGTCACGGCCGCCGCGATCGCCCGCCGGGTCGGGCTGCCCGGCCGGGTCACGACGATCCTGCAGGGCGAGTCCCTGGTGAACGACGCCACCGCGATCACCGCCTACAAGGTGGCCCTCGCCGCCGCCGTCGGCGAGGGCATGAGCTGGGGTGCCGGGATCGGCGAATTCCTCCTCGCCGCGGTCGGCGGCATCGTGGTCGGCCTGGCGCTGATGGTGCCGCTGCACTGGCTCCGTACGCACCTCAAGGAAGCTCTGCTGCAGAACACGCTGTCGCTGCTGATCCCCTTCGTGGCGTACGCGGCGGCCGAACGCGTACACGCCTCCGGAGTGCTCGCCGTGGTCGTCGTCGCGCTCTATCTGGGCCACCGCTCCTGGCAGGTCGACTTCGCGACCCGGCTCCAGGAGGCGGCCGTCTGGAAGATGGTCGCGTTCATCCTGGAGTCCGCGGTCTTCGCGCTGATCGGGCTCCAGCTGCCCTTCGTGCTGAAGGGGCTCGGCACCTACGCAGTGGCGGATGCCCTCCGGTACGCGGTGGTCGTGTTCCTTGCCGTCGTCGTGGTCCGCTTCCTCTGGGTCTACCCGGCGACGTATCTGCCCAGGTGGCTGTCGAAACGGATCAGGGAGCGCGAGACCGAGACCACCTGGACGGGGACGCTGATCGTCGGCTGGGCCGGGATGCGGGGGGTCGTCTCGCTCGCCATCGCCTTCTCCATCCCCCTGCTCACGACCGGTGGGCAGGCATTCCCGGCCCGCAATCTGGTGCTGTTCCTGACCTTCACCACCGTCATCGGCACCCTCGTCGTCCAGGGGCTCAGCCTGCCGCTGCTGGTGCGCGTCCTGAAGCTTCCGGGGCGCGATGCGACGGCGGAGACCCTGGCCGAGGCGCAGGCGCAGAGCGAGGCGTCCACGGCCGCCGAGACGCGCCTGGAGGAGTTGCTCACCGACCGGCGCAACTCTCTGCCGGGACCACTCACCGACCGGCTGCGCACCGTCCTGGAGCGCCGCCGCAACGCGGTGTGGGAGCGGCTGGGTGCGGCCAATCCGGTGACCGGGGAGTCGGCGGACGACACGTACCGGCGCCTGGCCAGGGAAATGATCGAAGCCGAGCGCGAGGTCTTCGTGCGGCTGCGGGACGAACGGCAGATCGACGACGAGATGCTCCGCACGCTGCTCAGACGGCTCGACCTGGAGGAGGCGGCGGCCTACCGGGAGGAGTCGGAAGCGCCCTGAGAGGGTGCTGAGGGCCCGTCCGGCGGGATGCGCCTACGGCCGGCCCGTGACGACGGCCGCGACCGTGGTTCCCGGGGGGAACGCGCCCTCCTCGGTCATCGCGGTGAGTGCGTACAGCAGCTTGGCGACATAGAGGTGCTCGACGGGCAGCCCGTGCCGCTGCTCGAAGTCGTCCGCGAAGGCGTGCAGCTGCGGGGTCGTACGGGCGTAGCCGCCGAAGTGGAAGCGCTCGTCCAGGGACCACGACCCGGCGGGCCCGCCGAACGCCTCCTGCTGCAGTTCCCGCACCGCGTCGCCGAGGAAACCGCCGCGCAGCACCGGGATGCCGAGGGCGCGCTGCCCCGGTGCGAGGCCGGCGGCCAGTCCGGCGAGGGTGCCGCCGGTGCCGCAGGCGACCGCGACCACATCGGCCCGGCCGTGAAGCTCGCGGCCCAGCTCCGTACAGCCCTGTGCGGCCAGGGCGTTGCTGCCGCCTTCCGGGATGACACAGCACTCCCCGAAGGCGCTCAGCAGTCCCGCCAGGACCTCTGGATCGGCCTTCGCGCGGTACGTCGTACGGTCCACGAAATGCAGGGTCATCCCGTCGGCGGCGCAGCGGGCGAGCGAGGGGTTGAGGGGACGGCCGGCCAGTTCGTCACCGCGTACGACTCCGATGGTGGGGAAGCCGAGCAGCCGTCCGGCGGCGGCGGTGGCCCGCAGATGGTTGGAGTACGCGCCGCCGAAGGTCAGCACGGTGCGCCCGGCGGCGGCCCGCAGGTTGGGGGAGAGTTTGCGCCATTTGTTGCCCGGGAGATCGGGGTGGATCAGATCGTCGCGTTTGAGCAGCAGCCGTACGCCGTGGCGTGCGAAGCGCACGTCCTCGGCCGGTTGCAGGGGCGAGGGGAGCACCGGCTGCAGGCGCGAGAGGTCGAGTGCTTCGGGGGGCATGCCGCAATTGTCGCCGCGCCATGCCCTGGCATGCCGTGCCGGGTGGGTGCGGGTCGCTTCGGGCGGTTGTGGATCCGGTGCCGCATGGAGTCCGTCGAGAAGCCGTGGGGATCGATCCTGCCGGGCTGCCACTCCTTGTGGCCGATCACCGAGCGGGACGTCCAGCTGTGGTGACGGCAGACCGCGGCGTCGGCTTCCCGATCGCTTCGAGCTGTTCGTCGGGCCAGGGGTTCTCACTGTCGCCGAGGTTCTCCCACCCGAAGCCGTAGAAGTGTTTGTTCCGGTCGGTGTCGGCCTCGTTGTCGGACGGGAGGCGCTTCTCGGCGACGACGGCGCGCAGTACGTCGTCGTCGCCGAGTCCGGCGTGGTCGGCGCGGCCGTGGCCGACCGGGTGCGGACCGGTTGTCCGGGCCGCGTGCGAGCCGATCCGGTCAATTCTGCTCGCCGTGGGCCGGGTTCAGTCCTGGGCGAGCCACAGGTCGGGGCCGAACACCTCGTAGTGGATGTCCGCCGCCGGGACGCCCTTGGCCAGCAACTGGGTGCGTACGGCGCGCATGAAGGGCAGGGGGCCGCAGAGGTAGGCATGGGTGCCGGGGGCGATCGCGAGGCCGCTCAGGTCGACCCGGCCGGTGCGGTCGGCGGGGTGGCCGGGTTCCGGGTTCTCGTACCAGAAGTGGGCGATCGCGTCGGGGAGTTTGCCGGTGAGCATCGCGTGGTCGGTGCGCAGCGCGTGGTCGGCGGGGGAGCGGTCGCCGTGCACGACGGTGACCGGGGCGCGGTGTCCGGTCGCCGCGAGGTGTTCCAGCATCGACAGCATCGGGGTGCAGCCGATGCCCGCGGAGGCGAGCAGGAGCGGGGCGTCGGCGGAGTCGAGTACGAGATCGCCGTACGGGGCGGAGACGCGCAGCCGGTCGCCCGACCCGATCTCGGCGTGCAGATGACGGGAGACCTCGCCGTCGGGCGAGCCGCCGCCGTGCACCCGCTTGACGGTGATCGAGCGGAGCGGGGAGCCGGGGGCGCTGGAGAGACTGTACTGGCGGATCTGGCGGGCCCCGTCGGGGAGTTCCACCTGTACGGAGACGTACTGGCCGGGGCGGAAGGCGGGGGCGGGTGCGCCGTCTGCCGGGCGGAGCTGGAAGGTGGCGACATCCGCCGTCTCCTCGATCCGGGTGGTCACCTCCCATTCGCGCCACACGTCACCGGCGACGACGCCCTGCTGTGCGTACAGCCGCTCCTCGATCGAGATCAGGGCGCCCGCCATCAGCCAGTAGACCTCGTCCCAGGCGGCGGCGACCTCCGGGGTGACCGCGTCGCCGAGCACCTCGGCGATGGCGGCGAACAGATGGGTGTGCACGACGTCGTACTGCGCGGCGGTGACGCCGAGCGAGGCGTGCTTGTGCGCGATCCGGCTGAGCATCACGTCGGGGCGGGTGTCCGGGTGCTCGACCAGCTGGGTCGCGAAGGCGGCGATGGAGCCCGCGAGAGCCTGGCGCTGGGCGCCGGACGCCTGGTTGCCACGGTTGAAGAGGTCACGCAGCAGCTCGGGGTGGGCGTCGAAGAGCTTGCGGTAGAAGAGATCGGCGATGTCTCCGATGGCCGCTCCCACGGCGGGGAGGGTGGCACGGACGGTGGCGGTCGACGTCTCGGAGAGCATCGGTGACTCCTGGATTCTTGAATTGGTATGTGAGATGCGTATTTTTGGGCAGTGTGAAACCGGGCGATGGCGCCCGTGGTGCGGTGTGCGGTGGCTCAGTCGGTGGCCGGGCGGCCGCGGCTGATGCCGATGAGCAGCGGCCCGGTGGGGGAGGTGACGAGTTCGGCGACGGTGATCGGATCGAGTGAGGCGTAGAAGGCGTCCTCCGCCCGGCGCAGGGCGCCGCGCAGCCGGCAGGCCGAGCGCAGGGGGCAGGGGGTGGCGCCCTCGCACTCGACGACGTCGCCGGGGCCCTCCAGCTCCCGGACGAGTCCGCCGATCGAGGCGGCCCGGCCCGCTCCGGTGAGGCTGAGCCCGCCGCCGCGGCCCCGGCGCGCCTCGATGAGGCCGAGGTGCTGGAGCTTGGCTACGACCTTCGCGGTGTGGGTGTACGGCACCTGCATGGTCGCCGCCACCTCCCGGGTGGTCGGCGGGTCCTCGTTCTCCACGACGGCGAGGCGCATCAGTACGCGCAGCGCCACGTCGGTGAATCTCGTCAGCCGCATGACGGACACGGTAGATAATTTGCATCAGGGATGCAAATTAATGGGACCCGTGGACATTGCTGAGCGTCGTGCCCAGCCCAAAGCCCGAATAGTCACACTCTTTTGTGTAATGGCGTACCGACTCTCCGTGCTGAAAGGCTTCTTCGTGCAGGTCAGCCGATGATCGAGAGGACGTCAGATGTCCGTTGGTGAAGAGGTTCAGAACGCGCCGGTGCCGCCGCAGCAGAGTCTGGGCACGGCAGCGGCGCGGAACCTCGCGACGACCACCAAGTCCGCTCCGCAGATGCAGGAGATCACCTCACGGTGGTTGCTGAAGATGCTGCCATGGGTGCAGGTACAAGGTGGCACCTACCGGGTGAACCGCAGGCTGAGCTACTCGGTCGGGGACGGCCGGGTGACCTTCGTGCAGACCGGTGACCGGGTCACGGTCATCCCCGCCGAGCTCGGGGAACTGCCCGCCCTGCGGGAGTTCGGCGACGAGGAGGTGCTCGGAGAGCTGGCCCGGCGGTGCGAGCAACGTGAAATCGCCGCCGGCCAGGTGCTGGCCGGCGCCGGGGACGCGGCGGACCGTGTCTTCCTGCTGGCGCACGGCAAGGTCGAGAAGGTCGGCACCGGCCCGTACGGGGACGAGACGGTGCTCGGGGTCCACGCCGACGGGGCCTACTTCGGCGACCGCGCCCTGATCGACGGCGACGCCGTCTGGGAGTACACGGCCCGTGCCGTCACCGCCTGCACGGTGCTGACACTGAGGCGGGCCGATGTGCTGAATCTTGCCGAGCGCGCGGATTCGCTCCGCACCCATCTCGCCGGACTGCTCAGCATTCCGCAGCAGCGCACCAACAAGTACGGCGAGGCGGAGATCGATCTCTCCGCCGGCCATGTCGGCGAAGCCGTCGTCCCGCACACGTACGTGGACTATGAATCGGCGCCGCGTGAGTACGAACTGAGCGTTGCCCAGACCGTGCTGAAGGTCCACAGCCGGGTCGCCGACCTCTACAACCAGCCGATGAACCAGACCGAGCAGCAGTTGCGGCTCACGGTCGAGGCGCTGCGCGAGCGCCAGGAGCACGAGCTGATCAACAACCGTGAGTTCGGTCTGCTCAACAACTGCGACTACGGGCAGCGCCTCCAGCCGCACGACGGGGTGCCCAGCCCCGACGACATGGACGAACTGCTCTCGCGCCGCCGCGGCTCGAAGCTCTTCCTCGCGCATCCGCGGGCCATCGCCGCATTCGGCCGTGAATGCAACAAGCGCGGTCTGGTGCCGGAGAGTGTGGACGTCGGCGGACACCGTGTGCCGGCCTGGCGGGGCGTGCCGATCTTCCCGTCCAACAAGATCCCGGTCACCGACGCCCGGACCACGTCGATCATCTGCATGAGGACGGGTGAGGCCGAGCAGGGCGTCATCGGACTTCAGCAGACCGGCATCCCCGACGAGATCGAGCCCAGCCTGTCGGTCCGTTTCATGGGCATCGACGAGCAGGCGATCATCTCCTACCTGGTGACGGCCTACTACTCCGCGGCCATCCTCGTACCGGACGCCCTCGGCGTACTGGAAAACGTCGAGGTCAGCCGCTGGCGGTAGCCCATCGGGGGCCCGGACGGCGATGTCCGGGCCCCCGTCAACCACCGCCACCGGGCAGCCGTGCCCGGGGCGATCTCGGGAGGACGCCCCAATGAAGACCCACCACGCACCCCAACCACCCAAACCCCGGGCCCCGGGTGACAACGACCCGGCCGCCCTCGCAACGCAGGGCCATGAGGCCACAGCCCTCCTGGAACAGACCCGCACCCTCGTCGATCCCCAACTGCACGCCGCCGTCGACTCCTTGCCCGGATCGATCCGTCGCGTAGCGATGTACCACTTCGGCTGGCAGCAGGCCGACGGCACCCCGTCGTCGGGGCGGGCAGGCAAGGCGATCAGGCCCGCGCTCGTCCTCGCCGCCGCCCGGGCGCTGGGCGGCGACCCGCAACGGGCGGTACGGGCAGCCGTCGCCGTGGAACTGGCCCACAACTTCACCCTGCTGCACGACGACGTCATCGACGAGGACCGGACCCGTCGGCACCGTCCCACGGCCTGGGCGGTCTTCGGTATTCCGGACGCGGTCATCGCCGGTGACGCCATGCTCGCCCTCGCCCAGCGGCTGCTTGCCGAGGACACCGGCCCGGCCTCGGCCCGCGCCTCGGCGAGGCTCTCGACCTGTGTCATCGAGCTGTGCGCGGGCCAGCAGGCCGACTGCGCCTTCGAGGAACGCGGTCCGGACGAAGTCTCGCTGGACGAGTGCCTGACCATGGCCACCGCCAAGACGGGAGCCCTGCTCGGCTGCGCCTGCGCCCTGGGTGCGCTGTACGCCGGCGCGGGAGAGCGGGCGGTCGGCGCGATGGACGGATTCGGCCGGGAGGCGGGCCTCGCCTTCCAGCTCATCGACGATCTGATCGGCATCTGGGGTGATCCGGCGCAGACCGGAAAGCCGGTCGGGGCGGATCTCGTAGCCCATAAGAAGTCCCTGCCCGTGGTCGCCGCGCTGACCTCCGGCACGCCCGCGGCGGCCGAACTGGCCGCGCTCTACCGGGGATCGGTGAACACGCCCGATGAGGTGAGCCGCGCCGCCGATGCCGTCGACCGGGCCGGCGGCCGGGAGTGGGCGCAGATCTGCGCGGCCGACCGGATGGCGCGCGCGGTCCACCACCTCTCCCGGGCGGTTCCCGACCTGTCCCCGGCGGGCGATCTCCTGACCCTGGCGGAGTTCGTCACCCGCCGGACGCACTGAGCACGGAAAGGAGGGAGCGGCAGGCGGAGCGGGATCGGAGGGGGCGCGGAGAAAGGGGCGGAGAGCCGGGAGCGGTGAAGGGGGCGGAGGAAGGAGAGCGGAGCAAGGTGCCGAGGTCACAAGGCCCATGAGACGAAAAGGAGGGCGACCGGGCGACTGTCATGGGCACGGGCTACAGTCCGTGCCCATGACAGATGAGTCATGGGCAGGGTGGTACCGGGACCGACAGGGTTCCGATGCCGTCATCCTCACCACCGACGGACAGCAACTCCGCCTCCGGGCCAGGGGCATCGACTTCGAGGGCGAAAGCTTCGACGGCCTCACCCCGGTGGCCGGCACACCACCGGCCGACGGCCTGTTCGCTCTGGTGGACGGCGCGTTGGGCGACTGTGTCCTGGAATGGGACCTGCCGCTCCCGGTTCTCTGGGACGAATCCGTACATCAGGCCACGCTCAGCTGCCTGTTGTCGCTGCGCCGCCCCGATCCGTATCTCTACCTGGAGCTGCAGTTCGGCGGGGCGGCCTACCGGTCCCATCGTGCGGAGAGCGACTTCGCGTCCGCCCTCGCCACGATCCAGCGCGCCCTGCCGCCCGGCGTGCGCCTGCAGACCTGTATCGCCTGCGCCTTCTCGGACTACTTCCCGTCCCCCGGCCGCGGCCTTTCCGGCGGCCTCGCATGCTTCCGGGGCGCCAAGGATGCCTACCGCGGGGCGGCCGGTGAGGGCGATGTCCTGGATCTGTGGGACCGGCGGACCGGATTCGTCCAGGAGATCTGGAGCTGCCGCGAGTACGAGTCCCGCCCGGATCAGGGCGCCGGCACCGGGCACCGGGGTGCGTTCCCGCTGGAGCTGGCCTGATCTTCTCTGCCTGACCGGTTGCTGCCGCCCTCCCGCTGCTCGTCGGACTGTTCCTGACCGCGACGAGGGCGGTCCGTACCTCTTCCCGCCATCCCCGACGGCATGCCATCCCCACGGCATGCCGTCAAAGCTTTGCCCCACCTCCATTGTTCTACTAGCATGCAAACAATGGAGGTTTTCATGAAGCGTAAGAATCTGGGCCGGGCCACTCTCGTCGCCCTGCCGTTCCTGCTCGCGCTCGCCACCGATCTGGTGCTGCTCGGCGTCTTCCGCGACCGACTTCCCGGGCAACTGGCCAGTCACTTCCGGGCCGATGGCCGGTCGGACGGCTATGCGGGGCAGGTGTGGCACGCCATGGCCGGCGTTCTGCTGTTCGCCGTGACCGGCGCTCTGTGGGCTCTCACGGTGGTGCGGGGGAAGTTCTACGGGTGGGCCTATCGATGGCTGGTCGCCGGTGGGTATGCCTTCGCCGGATTCCTCGGCTGGGTGATGACAGCCGTGCTGCTCGCCAACGTGGATGCCGGTGAGAATGCGCAAGGGGAGGCGCAAGGTGTGTCGTTCCCGATGTGGCAGCTCGCCGTCGCCCTGGGGGTCGCCGTGCTCGCCGGAGGGCTGGGGATGGCGCTGGCCGCGCTCGGTCCCGTACCGAAGCAGCCGACCGCGACCGGGCAGGCCGGGGACGGTGCGCGGATCGCGCTCGCCGACGGGGAGGTCGCCGGATGGGCGCGCAGCGCCGGGAGCTGGTGGCTGCCGCTGATCGCGCTCGGGCTCGTGGCCGGCGGGGTGGTGCTGCTCTTCGTCTCGGGCTGGGCGGCGGCGATTCCGCTACTGCTCCTCGGTGTGCTGCTGGCCGCCTTCGCCCGGCCGTACGTGGTGGTGGACCGGCGCGGCATCACCATCTCGGGAATGCTGCCCTGGCCGCGCCTCAGAGTGCCGCTCGACCGGATCGAGGCCGCGACCAGCAGGGACATCAACCCCCTTGCGGAGTACGGGGGCTGGGGCTATCGCATCCGTCCAGGCCGGAGCGGCCTCATGATCCGCTCCGGTGAGGGAATCGTGGCCACACTGGCCGGCGGCCGGGACTTCGCGGTGACCGTCGACGATTCGGCGACCGGCGCCGCGCTCCTCAACACCCTCATCGACCAGCGCCGAGCGGAGCACTGACCATGCTCTTCCGGGTCGATCCCACCTCCACCGTGCCGCTCGGTGATCAGATCGCGGCGTCCGTGCGCCGCGCCGTCGCCGAGGGGGCGGTGGTGCCGGGCGAGCGTCTGCCCGCCGCCCGGGTGCTCGCCGATTCCCTGGGGGTCAATGTCCATACGGTGCTGCGGGGTTATCAGCAGCTCCGGGAGGAGGGGCTGATCGAACTGCGCCGGGGGCGCGGTGCGGTCATCACCGGCGGCGCATCCCCGCACCGGGCCCGGCTGCTGGAGCGCGTACGCGAGGTGGCCGCGGACGCACGCGAGCTGGGGATGACGGAGGACGAGCTGCTGGCCCTGGTCCGTACCGCACTCGACAACCCGTAGGTCAGCGCAGGCCGTCCCAGCCCCAGCGTGGCGTCGGGCCGGGATCGCCGAGGTCCGCGCCGACCGGGGACGCCGACACGTCGCGGGCGACGCCCGTGCCCCAGTCGAAGTACTCCAGGACCCGGCGGCGCAGCAGCGCGTCGTCCGGGAGCTCCTTCTCGACGGCGTCCGTCATCAGCTCCATCCAGCGCAGCCGCTGCTGCTCGGTGATGGACAGCCCGAGGTGGACGCGCAACAGGGCCTGGTGGCCGCCGTGTTGCGCGGTGAAGTCGGCGGGGCCGTCGAATATCTCGGCCAGCCAGACGGCGACATGCTCGATATGGGTCGGGGTGAAATCCGCGAAGACGGGTGCGAGCAGCGGATCCGCCAGCACGTTGTCGTAGAAGGTGATGCTCAGCCGGCGCAGTGCGTCCATGCCGCCGACGGCCTCGTACAGGGAATCGGGACGCTCGCTCACGCTCGTACCTCCATGGGGGACGGCCCGCCTGTGGCGGCCGTTTCCAGCATCCCCCGGAACGAGCGGCACGCCCGGCCCGTTCGCTGCGGGCGGATCAAGTGGGGGCGAGCATTCACCTGTCCGTCGGACGCCCAAGGGGCCACCCCGTCCTACGAGGTGGCCCCCGGTGCCGCTGAGCGGCCGGACAGCGGTCAGGAGCCGCTGCGGGCGAGTGCGGCCGCGAAGCCGTTCTGCCACAGGTAGTTCACCCTGCTGCGCTCGTTCGCGTTGGGATAGGGATTCGTGCAGGACGTGCCGGGGCCGCCACCCGACATCAGCTCGCTGCACGGACCGGAGTAGTGATCCGGCAGGCCGAGCACATGACCGGTCTCGTGCGCGGTGACGCGGGTCGAGTTGTACTGCTGGTTCTGCGCGTAGTCGAGGAAGATGTAGCCGTTGCCGTGCCCGTCGGTGCTGGCGTACGAGCCGCTCGGGTCGTTGCCCTCGTAGTAGGCGAAGTCGGCGTTCGAGCCTTCCTGCAGCCGGACGTTGGAGACCGAGCCGTTCCAGATCTGCGCGCTGTTGGCTATCTGGGTGCGGAAGCTCGGCGCGTTGGCGGTGCTGTAGACGATGGTGACCGCCTGGGCGCCGGGGTTCGCCGCCCGCTTCTTGGCGACGGACTTGGCGACTGCCTCGAAGAACGCCTTGTTCGCGGCGGCGCTCTCGTGCGACCCGGAGCCGGAGGTGTAGCCCGCGTGGGCCTCCGAGGCGGCGGCGGGGGGTGCGGCGGATGCGGGAGAGGAGGCGATGGCGGGTGCGGTGCCCAGCGCGGCCGCGAGTCCGAAGCCGAGGCCGATCACGGCCGACATGACGGTCCTGGGGTGTCTCATGGGGGGTCTCCTACCGATTACCTGTCCGATGAACCCGTCCGGTCATCGGACTCGGACGGGTGCGGTACGCACAGAGTGTCGGGGAGCGGAAGCCGTGGCGGATGATGTCAACCGGCGATAGCACCGGCCTATCGCCACCCCCGGTGCCGTTGTCGACGTCTCCGTCAACTCCCGGTGAATTAACGGACTTTGATGGGATTGGGGCGTCTGGTGCGACCGTGGCGCGCCGCCCTACGCTCGACCGTATGGAGCTTGAGGTGAGACACCTCAGGGCGCTGTGCGCCATCGCCGACACGGGCAGCCTGCACCGCGCGGCCCGCAGGCTGGGCGTGAGCCAGCCCTCCCTGACCACCCAGTTGCGGCGGATCGAGAACACTCTGGGCGCCGAGTTGTTCAGCCGCGAGCGGACCGGCTGCCGGCCGACGTTGCTCGGCCGCGCCGTCCTCAGCCGGGCACGCCCCCTGGTCGACGGAATGACCGCCCTGGTCAGCGAGGCGAAGGCGGAGGCCGACGCGGTCCGCGCCTCGGGCCCGCGGCTGCGCATCGGCTGCACCGCGAGCCGGGTCATCGGCGGCTGGCTGCGCAGGCTGCGGCTCCGGCTGCCCGGCACGGACATCTCGCTGCGGGTCGACGTATCGGCCAGTGCCCTGCTGCATACGGTCGATGCGGGCGGCCTCGATGTCGCCTTCGTGCACGAGGTCGAGGGCTTTCCGCTGGCCATCCCGGAGGGCCTGGAGCAGCGCGTACTGCTGGACCGCGAGCCGCAGTTCATCTCCATGGCACGGGACCATCCGGCCGCGGCCCGGTCCGTGGTCGACCTCGAGGACCTGGCCGCCGACCGGTGGATGGTCGACCCCACGGTGGACGGCGAATGGGACGGTCTGCGCAGGGTGTTCGGTGAGGCGGGTCTCGCGCCGACCGTCCTGCACGGTGACTACCTCACCGCCGCGTCCCTCGTCGTGCTCGGCGAGGCGGTCGCACCCTGCCAGCCCACCTCCGGGCCGCGCGACGACATGGCGATCCGTCCGCTGCGCGACGATCCCCTGGCCGTACGGCTGCTGCTGGTGTCCCGGCCGGGCGCCGACATGGCGACCGTGTACGGGGAGCTGGAGGCGGCCTACCGGGAGGCGGCCCAGCGGGCGGCCGGGTACCACCAGTGGCTGCTGCGCAACCACAGCCCGCTCGCCCGCACACAGTGAGGGACCGCTGTGCGATTCCGCCGAGAGCGAGGACCTGTTCCGACCCGGCCGTCCGGCGGGCAGAGTCGGTCCCATGAGGCTTCTGATGCTGGGCGGTACGGAATTCGTCGGTCGCGCCGTCACCGAGGCGGCGCTCGCGCGCGGCTGGGAGGTCACGGTGTTCCACCGCGGCCGTCACGCACCCCCGCAGGGCGTGACGGAACTCCTCGGGGACCGCACCACCGACGACGGCCTCGCCGCGCTGGCCGCGGCCGACGGCCGCCACGGGGGAACGCCCGACTGGGACCTGGTCGTTGACACCTGGAGCGGCGCCCCCTCGGCCGTACGGGACGCGGCCCGTCTGCTGGCCGACCGGGCCGCCCGGTACGCGTACGTTTCCAGCCGTTCCGTGTACGACTACCCGGCCCCGGCCGGTCTGTCCGAGGACGGCCCGCTGGTGGCCGGTGCCTCGCCCGACGCCGGTGGGGACGTCTCGTACCCCCTTGCCAAACGCGGCGGTGAACTGGCCGCACTCGGCGCCTTCGGGGACCGGGCCCTGCTGGCCCGCGCGGGACTGATCCTGGGCCCCTGGGAGAATGTGGGCAGACTGCCCTGGTGGCTGCTGCGGATCGCCCGCGGCGGGCCCGTACTGGCCCCGGGGACACCGGACCTGATGCTCCAGTACATCGACGCCCGCGACCTCGCCGATTGGCTCCTGGACGCGGGGCACGGTGGTCTGCACGGGCCGTACAACCTGGTCAGCCGCCCCGGCCACGCCACCATGGGGCAACTGCTGGATGCCTGTGCACGCGCCACCGGCTCGGACGCGGAACTCCGCTGGACACCCGCGCGGACCATCCTCGCGGCAGGTGTGGAGCCCTGGAGCGATCTGCCCGTCTGGCTGCCGCCGGGCGAGCTGTACGACACCATGCACCGGGGCGACGTCAGCAAGGCGTACGCGGCGGGTCTGCGTTGCCGGCCCGTCGACGAGACGGTCGCCGATACCTGGAAGTGGCTGGTCGAACTGGACGGCGTGGCCCCGCAACGGCCGGACCGGCCCGCGGTCGGTCTGGACCCGCGGGTGGAGGCCGAACTGCTGGCGGATCCGGCCTGACGCGCGCTCGCGAGCATGGTGTGCCCCGGTGCGGCCCTACGTATCGGGGCACCCGGGTGCATCGGAAACCGGCCGGCCCACCCCGACATCCGGAGACGGAATCACCCGCCCCGGCCCCTACGGGGAACGGCCCCCGCACCGAAGGCCGCCCCCACCCACTCCCGGCCGCACAAGTCCGATCACAACCGGCCGGACCACGCCGGCCACGGCGGCTCGCGCTCGAACACGGGTTCCCGCGGCGGTGAATGGATTCCCGGCGGCATCGCGGCAGTTCTGCTCGTTCCCGGATCGGCGGCCACGCTGATGGCCCGCAGGGCGCGTCGACGCGGCTAGCTTTGGCCCATGGCCGAACTGCTGCTGCACCTCACCGAAGGGCCCTTGTGGGAGGCGGCCCGCGGGATCGGGACGTACGAGATGTCCACCCGCGGCCGCACCCTGCACGAAGAGGGCTTCATCCACTGCTCGCTGCCGCACCAGCTCGCAGGCGTGGCCGAGATGCTGTACGGCGCCGGGAGCCGGGCCGGGGCCGGCGACCAGGATCTGGTGGTCCTCGTCATCGATCCCGCCCGTCTCCCCGCACCCGTACGGTACGAGTCCGTCGCGCCCGGCGGCGAGGAATTCCCGCACATCTACGGACCCGTCCCGGTGGACGCGGTCGTGGAGGTGCGCCCCTGGCCGCGAAAGGAGGGCGACCCCGCATGAACCCCCGACCCCCCACGGACCCAGGCGCCCCCATCGTCGCCGTCACCGGCGCGAGCGGTGCGGTCGGCGGCCGTGTCGCACAGCGTCTGGTGCGCGCCGGTGTGCCCGTGCGGCTCCTTGGTCGCGACCCGTCCCGGCTGCCGGAGCTGCCCGGCGCCGTCGCCGCACCGCCGGCCCCCTACGGTGACGGGGAGGCCATGCGCCGCGCCCTCGCCGGGGCACACACGCTGTTCCTCGTCTCGGCGCACGAGAGCCCCGACCGGGTGCGCCAGCACACGACGGCCGTGGACGCGGCGGTCGCCGTGGGCGTCGAACGCATCGTGTACATCTCGTTCCTCGGCGCCGCGCCGGACGCCACGTTCACCTTCGCCCGGGACCACTGGCACACCGAGGCGCACATCCGGGCCGCCGATGTCCGTTACACCTTCCTGCGCGACAGCCTGTACCTCGCCGGGCTCCCGGCGATGACCGGAGCCGACGGGGTGCTGCGCGGTCCCGGCGGCGACGGCCGGGTGTCGGCGGTGGCGCACGAGGACATCGCGGACGCCGCGACCGCCGTGCTGCCGGCCGGTACCGAGAGCACCGACACCCGGCACGACGGGCTCACGTACGACCTCACGGGTCCCGAGGCGTTCACTCTCGCCGAAGCGGCCGAGGAAATGGGCCGGGTCACCGGCCGGACCATCACCTACGTACCGGAGACCCGCGAGGAGGCCTATGCCTCACGGGCGCAGTACGGTGCCGAGGACTGGGAGGTGGCGGGCTGGGTGACGTCGTACGAGGCCATCGCCACCGGCGAGATGTCCACGGTCTCGGACGCCGTACCGAACCTCACCGGGCATCCGGCGATGAGTCTGGCCACCTATCTGAGGGAGCACCCGGACAGCTATCGGCATCTGCTGAGAACGGACTGATCCCATGGCGGGCGACACCGGAAGAGGAGAGGGGCCGCAGTCCATGCGTACGGAAACCCCCTGGGGCCCGTGGGATCCGGCCCCGCTCGAAGAGGCCGCCCGCCTCTTCGCCCCGTTGCGTGTCCCCTGGTGGATCGCGGGCGGATACGCGGTCGAACTCGCCGTGGGCCACACCTTCCGGGACCACGGCGACATCGACGTACTCCTGCTCCGCCGCGACCAGCTCACCGCTCAGCAGATCCTGGCGGGCTGGGAGTGGTGGGCCGCCGATCCTCCCGGCGCCCTGCGCCCCTGGCTCCCCGGCGAGGTCCTGCCGCGTCACGTCCATGACATCTGGTGCCGCCCCGGGCCCGCCGAGCCCTGGCGCATCCAGCTCATGCTCGACGACGTGGAGGGCACCGACTGGCTGTTCCGCCGCGATCCCCGCATCCGGCTCCCGCTCGACCGGCTCGGCCGGGTCTCGAAGGACGGCGTCCCGTACCTCTGTCCCGAGGTACAGCTCCTGTACAAGGCCAAGTCCCCGCGGCCCAAGGACGAACAGGACTTCGCGACGGCACTGCCGACCCTCACCGCGGACCAGCGTGCCTGGCTGACCGAGACGATCACATTGGCCCAGGGCGCCGACCACCCGTGGGCGGCACGTCTGCGTGCCCACCCGGCCGACTGACCACCCCTCACCTCACGTACGCGCCCGCCCGTGCCGCCGCGGCCGCGGCTGAGGCGGCACGATCCGCCGCCGCCTCGTCGAGCGGGTCGCCGCTGGCCAGCAGCCGGTAGTAGAGGGGGGCCGATACGGCGCGGATCACCTCGTCCGCGTCCGTGCCCGCGGGCAGTTCCCCGCGCTCGACGGCCTCGGTGACGCAGCCGGACCACTCCTTGATGCGGATCGCGTAGAAGCGGTGCAGGGCCTCGGCCGTGCGCGGGTCGCAGGTCGCCGCGGCGATCACGGACTTGAAGAGGGCGCCCTGCCGTGGGTCGGTGAGGGTGGTGACCACCAGCCGCGCATTGGCCCGGAGGTCTTCGGCCAGAGAACCCGTGTCCGTACGGGGTGAGGACTGCTCGGCCATGTCGTCGAGCAGGTCGGCGATCAGGCCGGTGGGGGTGGACCAGCGCCGGTAGACGGTCGTCTTGCCGACTTCCGCGCGGCGCGCGACATCGGCGAGGTCCAGGCGGTCGAAACCGTGCTCGGCCAGGGCGTCGCCCGCGGCCCGCAGGACCGATTCACGGACCCGGGCGGTACGGCCACCGGGCCGGACGGTCCCGGGCTCCACACCCTCAGACGTCATAACGGGTCTCCAGTTCCATTAGTAATGCTTCCTCTGCTACGGTGACTCTCACATTAACGGAACAGTAGTCCCATTAACACCTCTCTCTGAGGAAGGACAGCCATGTCCGCACCCAGCCGGGCCCAGTCTCCCGACATCATGGATGGCGCTCCCGTCGCGCCGTCCCCGAAAATCCGCATGACCGGACGGCAGAAGCTGGTCCTCGCTCTTCTCCTCGGCGCCCAGTTCATGATCGCCGTGGACTTCTCGATCCTGAACGTCGCACTGCCGGTTGTCGGCGAGGGCCTCGGCTTCTCCCTCTCCCGCCTGCAGTGGATCGCCACCGCGTTCGCGCTCGCCGCCGCCGGCTTCACCCTGCTGTTCGGCCGCGTCGCCGATCTCGTGGGCCGTAAACGGCTGTTCCTGGGCGGCATGGTCGTACTCGGTCTCTCCTCCGCTCTGGGCGGTCTCGCCACCTCGCCCGAAGTTCTGCTCACCGCCCGGGTGTTGCAGGGTCTCGCCACGGCGGCGGTCACCCCGGCCGGACTCGCGCTGCTGACCACGGCCTTCAAGGAAGGCCCGCTGCGGGAACGCGCGCTGGGTCTCAACGGCGCACTGATGTCCGCCGGATTCACCGCCGGAGCCATCCTCGGCGGCCTGCTCACCGATCTGCTCTCCTGGCGCTGGGCCTTCTTCGTCAACGTGCCCGTGGCCGCCCTGGTGGCCTCCCTCGCCCCGGCCGTCATCACCGACTCGCGCCCCGCACGACGGCCCCGGCTCGATGTCCCCGGAGCCGTGACCGTCACCGGCGGACTGCTGCTGCTCGTCTACGGACTGACCCAGGCCGGTGAGTCCGGCTGGACCACGCCCACCACCCTGGTCGCACTCCTCGCAGGTCTCGCGCTCCTCCTCGGCTTCTGGTCCGTCGAGAAGAGGGCCACGGCGCCCCTGGTCCCCGTACGCGTCCTGAAGCGGCGCAGCGTCATCTGGGGCAATACCGCCGGCCTGATCGCCTTCGTCACCGAGACCTCACTGGTCTTCCTGCTCACTCTCTATCTGCAGGAAGTCCTCGGCTACTCACCGCTCGCCACCGGTCTCGCCTTCGGCGTCCTGGGCATCGGCACCGTGATCGGCGGTGCGTTCGGCGGCCGTGCGGTCGGCCGGTACGGCAGCCGCACGACCATCGCCACCGGCGGCGCCATCCAGGCCGTCGCCACGCTCTCCCTGGTGGCGCTCGGGACATCGGGGGCCTGGATCTGGCTTCTGCTCGTGGCCACCTTCATCGGCGGCATGGGCAACATGCTGATGATCGTCGGCTTCATGGTCACCGCGACGTCCGGTCTTCCCGACGAGGAACAGGGCCTGGCCACCGGCCTCGCCACCATGACCCAGCAGGTCGGCATCACCATGGGCATCCCGGTGATGAGCGCCGTCGCCACCGCCCGGATGTCCACCCTCGGTGACACCGGACCCGAGGGTGTCCTGTCGGGAGTCTCGGTCGCGATCCTGGTCGACTCGGCACTGGTCCTGGCCGGCGCCCTGCTCGCCGGCGCCTTCCTCGGTCCGCGTCGAGCAGGTGGTGGCACGCGTCGGTGAGCAACGGCCCGCCCGCCGATGATGCGGAGATGCCGGACGGATCGATCCCGGCCGGCATCCCCGCCCTGTCAGCCCCCGTCGTGCACGTTCTGCAGCGCGGCGATGTCCAGCTTCTTCATGGTCATCATCGCCGCGGTGGTCCGCGCGGCCTTCTCGGCGTCCTGGTCGCTGATCAGATCGATGAGCACCTCGGGGACGACCTGCCAGGAGACGCCGTATCTGTCCTTCAGCCAGCCGCAGGGCCCCTCTTCGCCCCCGTCGGTGAGACATCTCCAGTAGTAGTCCACCTCGTTCTGGTCCGAGCAGCGGATCTGGAACGAGATGGACTCGTTGAAGGTGAACTGCGGCCCGCCGTTCAGCCCTACGAACTTCTGGCCGTTGATCTCGAACTCGACCGCCATCGCCGATCCGGCGGGCCCGGGCCCTGCTTCGGTGTAGCGGCCGATCCTGCCGAGACGCGAGTTCTTGAAGACCGAGAGGTAGTACTCCGCCGCCTCCTCGGCCTGCCCGTCGAACCACAGACATGTGGTGAAGCCCTCGGTGGTCATTGCTGTCTCCTGTCGTGTGCGCATGTCCGTTGTGTGCGCATGTCCACCCATACCGACTGATCCCGTACCGGAAACTCATCGGGGGCATCCGTGATGCCCCGGCCGGTGGCGGACAGCCGTGGCTCAGCGGGCGTCCGGGCCGGGCCGGGATCATTCCCGTCCGCCGCGTATGAAGAAGGGGATCGGAGCCGTCCGGCTCCACATGGTTCCGGCGGTGACGGACAGCATCGCAGCCGGGAAGCGGACCGGAGTGACGGCCCCGGGCCGGACAAACGGCTGGCTCCTGCCGGGTGTTGACCTTACGCTCCCCGGAACGGGACTGCGCAGTCCCGCAGGTTGCGGAGCCGTGGCAGAGCGGCCCATTGCGATCGGCGTGCGGGAGGTCCCCCTCATGCCGACTGAGGGGGTTCGGGCGGATCTGCCCGCCCCGTCCGCGGGTTCGAATCCCGCCGGCCCCGCAGTCGAACGGCTGACGGCATCTCCCGTACGTCTCCGGACGTTCCGGGAACGCGGAAGGGCCCGACCGGTCGAAGCGGTCGGGCCCTTCTGATTGTCCGTCCGGCCTGCGGCGGAGCCGCGGTCGCCAGGGCGGGGCGATCAAGCCTTCTTGGTCTCCTAGTAACGGGCCGGGCCGGTGACCTGCGGGGATCTTCCCTGTGGGGCGCTGACCTGGCCTTTTGGTGATGGCTGGCGATGGGGTACGACGGTCCCTATCGGGTGTCCTGCGGACTGTGTGCGGACTGCCGGCGCGGTTGCGGATCAGGGCGAACCAGCAGCGCTGCCTCATTGGGCCAGCAGAGGAGACATCTCCCGCTCGACCAGAGCTTTGAGCAGGTTGAGCGCCGCGCCGCGTGCTGGCGCGAGGGGACTCGGGACCCTGTTGGGGCGTATGACACCGCTCTCGACGATGCCGCGGAGAACGGTGGCTACCTCGGCGTCGTCGGTTTCGGCCAGGGCAGCTGCAAGACGTAGAGCATCCGCTCGGGGCCCCGTGGCCCAGCGCTCGGCCAAGTGCCGGATGCGTGTACCCGAGGCGCGGTGCTGGGTTGCTGCCGCGAGGGCGGCGAGGGTGAACTGTACGGCTTCGTCCTCACTGTCCCAGCGGACCAGAAGGTACGGTGCCACGGCTTCGACCGCATGACGGGCGGCAAGTTCGTCCGCTGTCTCCTCCAGTGGAAGGCCCAGGGCCACTCTGCGGTCGGCCCCGGAGGCAGCCACACGCTGCCCGATGGTGGCCGCTTCGAACAGGAACGTGGTGAAGAGGGCTCGATGCGCGGGACGGATGTCCTCGTGACATGCGAGACCGGCCAGCAAGGGAATCTCGTCGGCGGTGTGCGGGTAGCAGGTGCCCTGATGCATGACCGAGTCGGCCAATTCGAAGACGACTTCGCGGTCGTCTGAGAAGCCGTCGGCCTCGATGGTGAGCCACCAGGAAGTTCCGTCGGGCAGAGTGCCCTGCTGAGCTTCCTGATCGCGGGCGACCTGTCGCGCACACTCCAGCACGGGTGGGAATGGACGTTCGACGATGGTGCACTGAAGCGGCGTGGCCGGGGCGGGTTCCTCCGTCGGCGGAGGGAAGCTTGAGATCACGTCGCGCCGAATGTGATGGGCGTGCTTCTGGTCGAGTTCATGGACCAGCCCCCGGTGGTCGAATCCAGGCAGCATGGTCTCTCGATTAGCCAGAGATCCGCCGTTCCAGAAACCGCCGTGTGCTCTGCCGATGGCGTCGACCGCCACCTTCTCGCAGTCGTGCTGGTGAAACTCCGAGGCCGGGTCGGGAGCTTCTTCGTCCACGACGCTGTCGATGCTCCACCAACCCTCCAGCTCAGGTCGGGAGAATTCGGGCTTGCCGAACAGTCGGTTCCCGGGGTCCAGATGCGGAAGATATACCAGACGCACGGTCACCCACCGGTGTCCGCGTTGAGCCAGTGCCGAGGCCACCGAGCGAGCCTCCGCTTCACTCGGAGCGGCGACAGAGTAGTGGACCACCATCTCGGAAGTCGGCCAGGAGGTTTGCTCGTCGACGCCATGAAGTGGCGCAAGTTCGTTCGGCATGCGGCGAAGCATAGGCAGCAGGTCGGACAACGGACCGCCCAGCACCATGCGCTGGTGGCTCGTCGCAGGAAGGGGACAGACTAGAAGGGAGGTTGCCAGCCGCCCCACTGAGTCTTGTGACCGGGCGGAGGCCACGATCCCGTTTCACCTTGATGGGGCCACAGGCGACCCACCCATTCACACTCCGGGATCGCGCCTTCCCAGTCGTCTGTGCAACGGTCTGCCCAGGTCCGACCCACCATGACCGGTCGGGTCACCACGCCTCTGGCGGCCTCCTGCGCCCGCAACACCAGGCCGAGCTCGTTAACTCCGGGGTTCCCCCGCGGACCGTAGGACACATCGAGCACCTCACACCTGTGCGCGTGCAAGAGGAACCGTTCCAGATCAGCTGGGACGCAGGCGGTCAGCTCCCGTCCCCAGAGCCTCACCTGGGGCCCGTGGACCGCGTCGACCGCGACGCAGAACAGCCGGCCGTCGATGAAGTAGGCGTACACGGCAGACCGTTCGGCTGGGTGCACTCCGAGTTCCACCCCACCAGCCTCCACATCGGGGAGCGCGGCTGGATCGGGGAGCGCGGCTGGCGGCTGCTGGACTTCGCCCGCGCGTTCACCGGCCCCGGCCTGCTCGACCTCGCCAGCTGGCACGGCACCATCGAGCCCCCGCACCCCGTGCGCCTGCGCGTCTTCCTGGAGCAGTACGTCACCGCCGGCGGCACCCCCGACGCCCTCGCCCCGCGCGGCGGGCTCACCGCCGAGAACTACCGGCGGTGGAAGACCGAGTGGAACGGGGCTCGCAAGGCGCTCCAGGCGGCCGAGAACGGGGCCGCCGAGCGGGAAGACCGTAAGGCCGTCGAGCTGCCGCACATGGTCACCCACGACCTGCGGCACTTCTACGCCTCCGCGCTCATCGCAGGCGGCGCGAGCGTCAAGCAGGTGCAGCTCGTCCTCGGGCACGCGTCCGCCGTCATCACGCTGCGGATCTACGCGCATCTGTGGCCCGGGGAAGAAGACCGCACCCGGGCCGTCATGGACGCCGTGCTCGGCAGCCTGCGGACCGGGTGCGGACAGCTAAGCCGCACGACCCGCGAAAGTGCAGGTCAAGCGGCCTAGAAGGAGATCAGGCCTTCTTGGTCTCCCAGAAGATCTTGTCGATCTGGGCGATGTAGTCCAGCGCCTTCTGGCCCGTCGCCGGGTCCGTGGAGGCCTTCGCGGCCGACAGCGCCTTCAGGGCGTCGTTGACCAGCTGGTGCAGCTCCGGGTACTTCTCGAAGTGCGGGGGCTTGAAGTAGTCGCTCCACAGCACCGAGACGTGGTGCTTGGCGAGCTCGGCGCGCTGCTCCTTGATGACCACCGCGCGGGCCCGGAAGTGCGGGTCCTCGTTGGCCTGGTACTTCTCCTGGACGGCCTTGACGGACTCCGCCTCGATGCGGGCCTGGGCCGGGTCGTACACGCCGCAGGGCAGGTCGCAGTGGGCGCTGACCTTCACCTTGGGGGCAAACAGGCGGGAAAGCATTGAGCTGTCCTTCCTCGTGATCGTCTTCTCAGGTGGGACATTACTCCGTGAGAGGCGGGATTCAGTGGGTGCCCCCAGGGGCTTAGGCCAAAAGTCCAGGGTGAGGATGGGACCAGTGGCCGAATGTACGGAACGCTGTACGGGACGGTGTACTGGACGGACCGGGGAGGTGCCGGAGAGATGCGGGAGGTGCCGGAGTTGCCTGAGCTGACGCAGGAGCAGCCCGGGCGAGGGCTGGCTGCGCGCGTGCCGTTCCAGGTGGTGGAGGTGACGGGGCCGTCGATGGTGCCCACGCTCCACGACGGGGACTGGCTGCTCGTGCAGTACGGGGCGGCGGTACGCCCCGGAGACGTGGTGATTCTGCGCCATCCGTTCCAGCAGGATCTGCTGATCGTCAAGCGGGCCACCGAGCGCCGTCGGGGCGGCTGGTGGGTGCTGGCCGACAACACCTTCGCGGGCGGTGACAGCACGGATTACGGGACGGTGCCCGAGGAGCTCGTGCTGGCCAGGGTCCGGGCGCGCTACCGGCCGCTGAAGAAGGATCAGCGGTCGCTGTGGGGTGTGGTGACCTGGGCGGTCTCCGCGCTGCGGCCGGTGTCGGCGGCCCGTTCCGTCTCCAGGCGCTTGCGGGCCCGGTAGGCGGCCACGTTGGCGCGGGTCGCGCAGCGGTCCGAGCAGTAGCGGCGGGAGCGGTTGGTCGAGGTGTCGAGGTAGGCGTTGCGGCACGGCGCCGCCTCGCACAGGCCGAGCCGGTCCACACCGTACGAGGTGAGATGGAAGGCGAGGCCCATCGCCGCGATGGCGGCGTACCCGGCCGTCGCGTTCGACGGGTGGTCGGCCAGGTGCATGTGCCAGTCCGGCTTGCCGTCCTCGTCGCGGAGATCGTGTCCGGAGATCTGCGGGCTGACCGGGAACTCCAGCAGCAGTGAGTTGAGCAGGTCGACGGCGAGTGTCTCGTCACCGCCGTCGGCCGCCTCGAAGACCGCGCGCAGCCGTGCCCGTACGGACCGGAAACGGGTCACATCCGCGTCGGTCGCCCGCCGGGCCGCCTGTCGGTTGGCGCCGAACAGCTCGCGGACCGCCTCGACGGAGGTGAGGGAGTCCTTGTTGCGGTCCGGCTCCTCGGTGTTGACCAGACGCACGGCATAGTCCGAGTAATAGGCCAATTCCACTTGTAGTCCTTACGGCGTCGGTCTAAAGTCGATGCAGCGAACGATGTAATGGGCTTTTCTCGTTCCAGGGTATTACATGGGAGGTTCCTCGTGGTGGAGACAACGACAGGTACTGACTGGGCGGCCTGGCAGGCGAGCTGGGACCGGCAGCAGGAGTGGTACATGCCCGACCGCGAGGAACGGTTCCGGGTGATGCTGGACATGGTCGAGGCCATTGTCGGGCCTCGACCGAGAGTGCTCGACCTCGCATGCGGTACGGGAAGTATTACGGACCGGCTGCTCAAGCGGTTCCCCGAGGCCACCAGCACGGGCGTCGACCTCGACCCGGCGCTCCTGGCCATCGCCCGCGGCCACTTCGACGGCGACGAGCGCGTCAGCTTCGTCACCGCCGACCTCAAGGACCCGGACTGGGCAGGGAAGTTGCCGCACGAGTCGTACGACGCCGTCCTCACCGCCACCGCCCTGCACTGGCTGCACTCCGAACCGCTGACCGCGCTCTACCGGCGGATCGGCGGGCTCGTCAGGGAGGGTGGGCTGTTCATGAACGCCGACCACATGATCGACACCGAGACCCCCCGTATCAACGCGGCCGAACGCGCCCATCGCCACGCAACCATGGACCGCGCCAAGGCCCAGGGCGCTCTCGACTGGGCGGACTGGTGGGCCCTCGCCGCCAAGGACCCGGTCCTCGCCGGGCCGACCGCGGAGCGGTACAAGATCTACGGCGAGCACGCGGACGGCGACATGCCGTCCGTGCGGTGGCACGCCGACACCCTGCGCGAGGCGGGGTTCGGCGAGGCGCGGGCCGTCTGGGCGTCGCCGTCGGACACCCTGGTGCTGGCGGTGAAGTAGCGGCGGTATGCCCAGGAACGGGCGGTACGGGCAGTGGCCCGTACTGCCTCTTCCGTTTTTCTGTCCCCTGCTGCAACCCGCTGTGCGTCCCACCGCACTGGAAGGGTGAGACGGTCCGCACCCGCGGGCCCGGAGAGGGGCGCCGATGCGGATCGATGATGATGCCGCGCTGCACGCCTTCGTCGAGGGCAGACGTACCGCGCTGTTCCGCAGCGCGTACCTGCTGTGCGGCGACCGGCACGAGGCCGAGGACCTGGTCCAGGCGACGCTGGTCAAAGTGGTGCTCGGCGGACGGCGGTACGGGCGGCTCGACAACATCGAGGCGTACGCACGCAAGACCCTGGTCAACACCTACATCGCGGCCCGCCGCCGGTTCTGGCGGCGCGAACAGTCGTACGGCGAACTGCCCGACCGCGCGGGCCATGCGCTCGACACGGACACCGGCCTCGCGGTGCGGGCGGCCCTCGCCCGGCTCACGGCCAAGCAGCGAGCCGTACTGGTGCTGCGCTACTGGGAGGACCTGAGCGTCGAGGCCGCGGCCGAGCTGCTCGGGATGCGGGAGAACACGGTCAAGAGCCACGCGGCTCGGGGGTTGGCGGCGCTGCGCGCCGAGATGGCAGAGGAGTTCGTATGAACGACGTGCATGAGCTGTTGGGGCGGGTTGCCGCGGACGCGGGACAGCCGGTCATCTCCACCCAGGCGGTGTACGCCCGAGCCGCCCGGGTGCGACTGCGGCGCCGGGTCACCGTATCGGCGGCCGCACTCGCCGTGGTCGCCGCCGGAGTCGTCGCGGTACCGGGCCTCGCCTCGGCGACGAAGCCGAAGGAGTCGTCGGTGGCGGCCCCGGCCGAGCTCGCGGGGAACACCGGCAGGGCCGAGCAGCTGGTCAAGCTGCTGCCCAAGGACGTGGGGAGCGTCGAACAGGTCTCGCTGGCCGTCATCGTCAAGAACGCCACCCCCGAGCAGGCCAAGGAACACCCGGTGGGGCCGCTGGACGGGCAGTACGCCGTCCGCAGGGACGGCGGCGTCGGCTATCTCACCGTCAGCATGATGGCCGCGGAGTCCGTCGCGAAGAAGTTCGGCGGACTCGATCCGGCCGAGGATCTGTGCAAGGCGAACCGTGGGGAGCATCGTCCGGCGGACTGTGTACGCGAGGAGCTCCCGGACGGGCGGGTGCTGACCATCTGGAGCGACCCGATGAAGTACGGGGGCACACCCCTGTGGGGGCCCGAGCTCGTCGGCCGGCTCACCCTGAAGGACGGCGGGCTGCTGGCCGTCCGCGACAGCACCGGTCTCAAGAGCAAGCAGGCGCAGGGCCCGCTCCTCAAGACCCCGCCGCTCACCCGCGCCCAGCTGCGGACCCTGATGCTCAGCCCGGAACTGATGCCGAAGAAGTAGAGAACAGAAAGCAGAGGGCAGGGGCAGGGGCACGGAGAGGAGGGCGGTGCGGACCCGGATCGGTCCGTACCGCCCTCCTTCTGCGCTGTTAGAGCACCTTCGACAGGAACGACTTCGTCCGGTCGTGCTGCGGGTCGGTCAGTACGTCGCGCGGGTGGCCAGACTCGACCACCACGCCGTCGTCCATGAAGACCAGCGCATCGCCGACCTCACGGGCGAAGCCCATCTCATGGGTCACGACGATCATCGTCATGCCGTCCTCCGCGAGACCGCGCATGACGTCCAGGACATCGCCCACCAGCTCCGGGTCGAGCGCCGACGTCGGTTCGTCGAAGAGCATCAGCTTCGGCTCCATGGCCAGGGCGCGGGCGATGGCCACCCGCTGCTGCTGGCCGCCGGAGAGCTGGGAGGGGTAGTTCTTGGCCTTGTCGGCCAGGCCCACCCGGTCCAGCAGCCGCTCTGCCCGGGCCCTGGCCACTGCCTTCGCCTCGCCCTTGACCTGGACCGGGGCCTCCATGACGTTCTCGATCGCCGTCATATGAGGGAAGAGGTTGAAGCGCTGGAAGACCATGCCGATGTCCCGGCGCTTCAGAGCGACTTCGCTGTCCTTGAGTTCGTAGAGCTTGTCGCCCTTCTGGCGGTAGCCCACCAGCTCGCCGTCGACGTACAGCCGGCCGGCGTTGATCTGCTCCAGGTGGTTGATGCACCGCAGGAAGGTCGACTTGCCGGAACCGGACGGGCCGATCAGACAGAAGACCTCGCGCGGGGCGACCTCCAGGTCGATGCCCTTGAGAATGTGCGCGGCGCCGAAGGACTTGTGGACGCCCTCGGCCTTCACCATGGCGGTCATGCCATGCCTCCCTTCGGGCGGCCCAGGGACAGCAGGTTGGCCCTGACCTTCTGCAGCGGGGTGGGCGGCAGGCTGCGGCTCGACCCGCGTGCGTAGTACCGCTCCAGGTAGAACTGGCCGATGCTCAGCACCGAGGTCATGATCAAGTACCAGGCCGCGGCCAGGAAGTACATCTCGACCGGAGCTCCGGACGACTGTCCGATGTCCTGGGCGTACTTGAACAGTTCGTAGAACTGCACGGCCGCCACCAGCGACGTCGTCTTGAGCATGTTGATGACTTCATTGCCCGTCGGCGGCACGATCACCCGCATCGCCTGCGGGATCACGACGCGCCGCAGGGTCTTGCCGTGGCTCATGCCCAGCGCGTGCGACGCCTCCGTCTGGCCCTCGTCGACCGAGAGCAGCCCCGCACGGCAGATCTCCGCCATGTAGGCGGCCTCGTTGAGCCCCAGGCCGAGCAGCGCCGTCAGCAACGGCGTCATGAAGCTCGACCAGTAGTCCTTGTAGATCGGTCCGAGGTTGATGTACTCGAAGACCAGACCCAGGTTGAACCAGACGAACAGCTGGACCAGGACCGGGGTGCCGCGGAAGAACCAGATGTAGAACCAGGCGATCGACGAGGTCACCGGGTTCCTCGACAGCCGCATGACGGCCAGCAGGACGCCGCCGACGATGCCGATCACCATCGACAGGGCGGTCAGCAGCAGGGTCTGGCCGACGCCCTTGATGATGCGGTCGTCGAAGAAGTAGTCGGGGACCGCACCCCAGTTGATCCTGCCCTGGCTGAAGGCGTAGATGATCGCGACGAGTGCGGCGATGGCGATGACGGCCGAGACGTACCGGCCGTAGTGCCGGACCGGAATGGCCTTGATCGCCTCCGGTCCGGCCGCCGGGGTGAGGGATATGGGCGGCCGGTCGGCCGGGCCCGTCTTCTTGATGTCAGTCACAGGAAGAGCCTTTCCGCGCCGGAGCCGTTTCAGGATCCGCCGTTCAGCTTGGCCTCGGTGACCGCGCCGGCCTCGACGCCCCACTTGGAGATGATCTTCCCGTACTCGCCGCTCTTGATGATCGCGTCCAGGGCCGCCTGAACGGCCTTGGCCAGCTGGTCGTTGCCCTTGGCGACGGCGATGCCGTACGGGGCGGCCTCGACCTGCTCGCCGACCAGCTCGAAGTCCTTGCCGCCGCCCGAGGTCTTCACCGCGTACGCGGCCACCGGGAAGTCGGAGGAGCCGGCGTCGGCGCCGCCGCTGCGCAGCCGGGTCTGGGCCTCCAGGTCGTTGTCGAACGTCTCCATGGCGATCTTCTTGCCGCCCGTACACTTCTTCGACTCGGACTTGGCGAGGTCGTGCGAGACCGTGCCGCGCTGGACGGCGATCTTCTTGCCGCAGAGGTCCGCCCAGGTCTTGATGCCCTGGTCGTCGCCCTTCCTGGTGTAGATCGAGACACCGGCGGTGAAGTAGTCGACGAAGTCGACTCCCTCGCCGACCTTCTTCTTGGTGTCGGAGTCGATGCCCTCCTGGCGGTCCTTGGTGTCGGTCATCGCCGACATCGCCAGGTCGTAGCGCTTGGAGCGCAGGCCGGTGATCAGCGTGTCGAACGTGCCGTTCTCGAACTGGAACGTCACGCCGAGCTCCTTGCCGAGCGCGGCACCGAGGTCGGGGTCGATGCCGACCGTCTCGCCCGACTTGTCCTTGAACTCGACCGGCGGGTACGCGATGTCCGAGCCGACCTTGATGACGCCCTTGGCCTTGATCTCCGGCGGCAGGAGATCGGCGGCCGCGGAGCCCTTCGTCGAGCTGGAGTTGTTGTTCCCGCTCTTGGTCTGGTCGCCACAGGCGGTCAGCAGCATGGTGCCGGCGACCGCGATGGCGCCGACCGCTGCAATCCGGGACTTCGCGGCCGTACGACGTGTGGTGCTTGCGGTCATGATCGGGTTCCTCCGGCAGGTGAGGGTGGTGCAGGCGGTATGACACGCGATGTCGGATGTCGCCGCCCTGTGCGATTACGGCATCTTGCCATTCGAATTTGCCCAAACAGGGGGCCAGTCATGTCAAAATCGGGTAACGGGCGATCCCCGAACCTCAAGGGGCCGGTACATCAAGGCCGGACCATCTGTGGGGTTTTCTTCTTGATACCGGAGGATTTTCGGCGCGTCTCGACCGGTGAACGTCATTTCGCCAATTGGCTGACTTGTCCAGATATTCGACTATGAGTCACATCACCGCGTCGGTATGGACTCGTCGGTGACGTGGTCCGTCCGGTAAGAAAGACCTTTACACCCCTCATCCGGGGCTCAGGGCGCGTGTGCGGCGCGCCCGCGCGTATGTATGTCCCCCTGCCGGGGCGGGCCAACCGCCGGGCGCAGGGAACGTATGCGGTGCCCGCCCACCCCTCCTCAATCAGGAGTGGCCACCCTCAAACGTTGAAGACTTAAGGGGTCAACACCATGGCAGCGGAGATCGTCAATCCTCGCAGCGACAGCACCACCGACAACGCCACCGAAGAGCCGTTCGATCCGGCCTTCGCGCTTCACCGCGGCGGCAAGATGGCCGTGCAGGCCACCGTTCCCGTCCGCGACAAGGACGACCTGTCCCTCGCCTACACGCCCGGCGTCGCCAAGGTGTGCAGCGCCATCGCCGAGAATCCCGAGCTGGTCCACGACTACACCTGGAAATCGCAGGTCGTCGCCGTCGTGACGGACGGCACCGCGGTCCTCGGCCTCGGCGACATCGGTCCCGAGGCGTCCCTCCCCGTGATGGAGGGCAAGGCGATTCTGTTCAAGCAGTTCGGCGGCGTCGACGCGGTCCCGATCGCGCTCGCGACCACCGACGCGGACGAGATCGTCGAGACGGTCGTCCGGCTCGCGCCGTCCTTCGGCGGCGTGAACCTGGAGGACATCTCGGCGCCGCGCTGCTTCGAGATCGAGCGCAAGCTGCAGGAGCGGCTCGACATCCCGGTCTTCCACGACGACCAGCACGGCACCGCCGTCGTGACGCTCGCGGCCCTGCGCAACGCCGCGAAGCTGTCCGGCCGGAGCCTCGGCGAGCTGCGCGGCGTCATCTCCGGCGCCGGTGCGGCCGGGGTGGCCATCGCCAAGTTCCTGCTGGAGGCGGGGCTCGGCGATGTCGCCGTGGCCGACCGCAAGGGCATTGTCAGCCGGGACCGCGAGGACCTGACGGACGTCAAGCGCGAGCTGGCCGAGCTCACGAACCGGGCCGGGATCTCCGGCCCGGTGGAGAGCGCGCTGGCCGGCGCGGACGTCTTCATCGGGGTTTCCGGCGGTACGGTGCCCGAGGCGGCCGTCGCCTCGATGGCACCGGGCGCGTTCGTCTTCGCCATGGCGAATCCGAACCCCGAGGTCCACCCCGACATCGCGCACAAGTACGCGGCCGTCGTGGCGACCGGGCGTTCCGACTACCCGAACCAGATCAACAATGTGCTGGCCTTCCCCGGCATCTTCGCCGGTGCCCTCCAGGTCCGGGCCTCCCGGATCACCGAGGGTATGAAGATCGCTGCGGCGAATGCGCTGGCGGATGTCGTGGGCGACGAGCTCGCGGCGGACTACGTGATTCCGTCGCCGTTCGACGAGCGGGTGGCTCCTGCGGTCACGGCCGCTGTGGCCGCGGCGGCGCGGGCGGAGGGCGTGGCTCGGCGCTGAGGGCCGGGGCGGGGAACGGGGTACGGGTTCCCGGGTGCGGGGTGCGCCTGCGGCGGGCTCGTCCCCACCCCGCCCCTTTCCGTGACCGGGGGCTCCGCACTCGGACCCCCGCTCCTTGATCGCCGGAGGGGCTGATTCTGCCCCGCCCCCCCGCGCGGTGCGCGTCACACCCGTGGCTGGTTACGCCGACGCGCGCCCCGGCCTATCGTCAAGGCCATGTTCGCCGCCTACGCATCCCGCATCGACCGCGACCACCCCCTCAACGGCCTTGAGCTGGGCGAACGCCCCGCCCCCGTGGCGCGTCCGGGCTGGACGACCGTCAGCGTCCGGGCCGCTTCCCTCAACCATCACGATCTCTGGTCCCTGCGCGGCGTCGGCCTCGCCGAGGACAAGCTGCCGATGATTCTCGGCTGCGACGCCGCAGGGATCGACGAGGACGGCAACGAGGTCGTCCTGCACTCCGTCATCGGGCAGACCGGGCACGGCGTCGGCCCGGAAGAACCCCGCTCCATTCTCACCGAGCGCTATCAGGGCACCTTCGCCGAGCAGGTCACCGTCCCCAGCTGGAATGTGCTGCCCAAGCCGAAGGAGCTCACCTTCGAACAGGCCGCCTGTCTGCCGACCGCCTGGCTCACCGCATACCGGATGCTCTTCACCAACGCCGGGGTGCGTCCCGGCGATTCGGTCCTCGTCCAGGGCGCGGGCGGCGGCGTCGCCACCGCCGCGATCGTGCTCGGCCGGGCGGCCGGGCTGCGGATCTACGCCACCAGCCGCGACGAGGCCAAGCGCAAGCGCGCCGTCGAACTCGGTGCGATCGAGGCGTACGAGCCGGGCGCGCGGCTGCCGCAGCGCGTCGACGCGGTCATCGAAACGGTCGGCGCCGCCACCTGGTCCCACTCGGTGAAGTCGCTGCGCCCCGGCGGCACGCTCGTCATCTCCGGCGCGACCAGCGGCGACCGGCCCTCGCACGCCGAGCTGACCCGGATCTTCTTCCTGGAGCTGAAGATCGTCGGCTCGACCATGGGCTCCAAGGACGAGCTGGAGGATCTGCTGGCGTTCTGCGCGACGACCGGCGTGCGGCCGGTCATCGACGAGGTGCTGCCGCTGGACCGGGCCCGCGAGGGATTCGAACGGCTGGCCGCGGGCGACCAGTTCGGAAAGATTGTGCTCACCTGCTCTTGAGGTGTTCGGGGTGAGCTGTTCTCATCTGCGCCATGCGAATGCGAATGCGAATGCGGACGCGGATGGGCAGCGTACTCACCTCGATCGTCACTTCGTCCGTGCTCGCGGCGGGGGTCCTCGCCCCCGCCGCCGACGCACAGCCCGCACCACCGGACCGGACCGGCATCCCCCGCCTCACCGACGACGAGGGCCGAACCCTCACCCTGCGCGGATGGAACGTCGAGGACAAGGCGCACCGCGGTGACCAGGCGCTGACAGCCATCACCGAGAAGCACTTCCGCGATCTGCGCGCCAAGGGCTTCGACTTCGCCCGACTGCTCATCTTCTGGGACGATCTGGAACCGCGCCGGGGCCACTACAGCGCCGCGTACCTGCGCCGGATCGACCGGGTCCTGGACTGGGCACGCACGTACGACATCCAGGTGCTGCTCGACGCCCACCAGGACGTCTTCGGCCCCGCGTTCGGCCACCGCGGCATCCCGGCCTGGGCGACCCGTACCGATGGTCTGCCCTTCACCCCGCACCCCGACGACTGGTTCGCCGAGTACTTCGAGCCCGCCGTGCAGCGTGCCTTCACCCATCTCTACGAGGACCCCGATCTCCAGCGTGCCCAGGCGCGCATGTGGAAGGTCGTCGCCGACCGTTACGAGCACCACCCCGCCGTCCTCGGCTACGACCTCATCAATGAGCCGATGGGGGAGATCGAGGAAGGGGAGGACCTGGCGACGGCTGCCCGCCGCATCGAGGACCAGCAGCTCACCCCGATGTACAACAGGCTGGCGCGCGCGGTGCGTTCGGTGGACCGGGCCAACTGGCTGTTCGTCGAACCCACTCCCGTCGTCGGTGAGGGCGTCCCCACCGGGCTGGGTGCGATCAGGGACCACCGCACTGTCTACGCGCCGCACTTCTACAACACCGCGATGGAGGCGGGCGGCGACTACGACCCGTCGGCGGGCTGGATCGAGTCGTACGAGGCCGCCGTCACCGTGTACCCGGAGCAGCGGCACATCCCGGTCGTCGTCGGCGAATGGGGCCCGCTGAACAACACGCTCCCGCGGATGGGCCGCTTCTACCGGGACGCAATGGCCTCCCTGAGCCGCTACACCTCCGGCTGGGCGGGCTATGTGTGGTGCTACGGCGGCGGCTACTGCGCACTGGACAAGGAAGGCGCCTTCGCGGCCAACAAGGAACGGACCGCCACGCCGTACGCGCCCGCCGTCGCCGGAATCGTCCGTACCGACACGTACGACGACAGCGCCGGCGTCTACCGGCTCTCCTACACGGCCGACGGCAGGGGCGCCACGGAGGTCTCCCTGCCACCGACGGCCGGGGAGTGGCGGGTCGCGGTGGCAGGTCACGCCACGGTCCGAAGGCGCGGGGGAGAGGTGCTTGTCCGGGCCCGCAAGGGGGCTCGCGTCACGGTCACGGTGACCTGGGCGGCGCATGGCTGAGCCGGTCTCCACAGCATTCTTGTCAACCACGGTTGACGAGGATGCTGTGTCAACGTAAGTTGACATCATGACCGAAGCAACGGATCTCGCCGCACGAGCCGGTGACCACGACCCCCGGGTGGGGCTGCGGGCGGTCGCCGCACTGCGACGGCTGCTGGAGCAACTCGAAGCCGTGCAAGTCAGAAGCGCCCGTGTGAAGGGCTGGTCGTGGCAGGAGATCGCGGCCGAGCTGGGCGTCAGCCGACAGGCCGTGCACAAGAAGTACGGGAGGCATTGATGTTCGAACGATTCACCAAGAGTGCCCGGGCGACCGTGACCGGCGCTGTGACCCATGCCGAACGGACCGACGTCGAAGCGGTCACCGAGGAACATCTGCTGCTCGCCCTGCTGGACCGGCGGGCCGGCCGGGCCTCCTTCGCCATCACCTCGCTGGGCCTGGCCGACCGTCGCGCGGCGGTCGAGGCCGATCTGGTCACCGCGCGCCGCCGCGGCGGGCTGACCCGGGTCGATACGGACGCACTCGCCGGTATCGGCATCGATGTCGCCGAGATCGTCGCCCGTGTCGAGGAGGCCCACGGGGAGGGTGCGCTGGACAGGACCCGGCGGCGGGGGGCGGGGCGTCGCCCGTTCACCCGCGGGTCGAAGGACGTCCTGACGAGGACGCTGCGGATCGCGGTGGGGCGCGGAGACCGTTTCATCGGCGACGAGCACCTCCTGCTGGCGCTCACCGCCTGCCCCGGCGTGGTCGCCGACGTACTCGCCGCACATGGCGCGACGTACGAGACGGTGAACCGTGCGTTGTACGGGGGCGGGGACGGAGGCGCGGGTGATCCGAGCCCGTCGTCCGTGGTCTGAGGGCCGGGGCTCCGTCCCCGGCCCGCGTCAGCTCCCCGCGCCGTCCTTCCGGAGCAGTGCCCCGATGTGGGCCGCCGCCGTCGACAGATGGCGGCGCGCTTCCGTCAGTTGCTCCTCCGTGACACCCCGGTCCCGGGCCGCGTCGCGGATGTCGTCGCGGAAGCGGTCGAGCAGGCGGTCCAGATCGCGGGCCGGGTCGCCGGTCCCTGCGGTGTCCTTGCCCCACTCCGGGTCGGCGTCGGCGGGCTCCGGCTTCGTGTACGGGGGCCAGCTGCCCGTCCTCGCGAAGCTGCCCAGCTGACCGGTGATCTCGGCCAGCCCCTCCCGTACGCCCGAGGGCCAGTCGCCCCGCGCGAAGTGTTCCTGGACCTGGCGGGCGGCGTTCTGCATCTGCTCGCGTGCCCTGTCCTGGGCCTCCTTGGCCTGGCGGCGGGCCTGCTGGGCGTCCTCGCGGGCACGGCGGGACTCGTCCTTCGCCCGGCGGGCCTGCTCCTTCCACTCGTGCTTGGCCTTGCGCAGCTCCTCCTTCGCGGCGCGCCATGCCTCCTTGTCGCCGAAGTCGCCGAGGTCACCGAAGACGGACTCCCGGTCGCCCTTGCGGCCGGTGGGGCCGCCGGAGGTGTGCCTGGTCTCGTGCGCCGCGGCCCGCATCTCGCTGCGCAGCTTGCCGGCGGCGCCGCGGACATCGTCCCGGATCTCGGCGGCGAGTTCGGAGACGGATTCCCTGATCTCCATTTCCAGATCGGCGAGTTCGGCCGTGCGGCCGGCCAGTTCGGCGCGGCCCGCGTCAGTGATCGAGTAGACCTTGCGGCCGCCCTCGGTGGCATGGGTGACGAGACCCTCGGCCTCCAGCTTGGCGAGGCGCGGATAGACCGTGCCCGCCGAGGGCGCGTACAGCCCCTGGAAGCGCTCTTCCAGGAGCCGGATCACCTCGTAGCCATGGCGAGGGGCCTCGTCGAGCAGCTTCAGCAGATAGAGGCGGAGGCGGCCGTGGGCGAATACGGGGGGCATGTCAGAGCACCTTTCCGGTCGGCTCGGCATCGTACGGATCGTCCTCGGCCGGTGGGCGGCGCAGCAGGGCGATCGATCCCGAGACGGTCGTCGCCCTCAGCTTCCCGGTCCCGGCGCCGAGCGTGCCGGTGATCTTCTTCGCCCCCCACTGGCCGCTGACCCGCAGATCCTCGAAGCCGTTGGAGACGGCGCCGCTCGCGGTGTTCGCCTCGACCGTCGCGTCCGCCGGGTGCGGCAGCCGGATGGCGACCTCGCCGGAGACCGTGGCCAGCCGGATGTCCGTGGGCTTCCCGGTCGGGTCCAGGTCCAGCACCATGTTGCCGCTGACCGAGTCCGCCCGTACCGAGGCCCCGGCGCCCTCGACGACCGTCAGATCGCCCGAGACCGTCTGGAAGCGCAGATCGCCGGTGACCGACTGGGCCTCCACACCGCCGGATACCGTCTCGGCCCGGACCGGACCTGCGAGCCCGACGAGTGTGGTGTCGCCGCTGACGCCCCGTACGTCCGTACGCCCGCGGATTCCGGATACGACAGCTCCGGCACCGACCACACCCACCTCCACCGCCGACCCGGCCGGCACGGCGAGCGAGACGACCGCGCTGCGGTGCCAGCCCTTGAGGTCGAACCACTTGAGGAAGTCGTTCCACGGCAGGCCCTCGTACGCGACCGTGAGGGCGCCGTCCTCCAGGGTCACGATCAGCGGCGGGCCCTCGATCGCGGAGACCTCCAGCCGGGCGGTCGGCTCCTCGGTGCCGACGACATTGACGGCGCCCCCGACGATGCGCACATTGAGCGACGTCACGGGGTCGTCGAAGGTCAGCTTCTGGGGCTCGGCGATGGCCCATGTCGACACAGGCATGGATCTGACCTCCCGGGGAACGCGGAGCGACGCAACATATCGCGTCTCTTGCAGAACACGATATATCGCGGATCGGGGAAGTCAAGGGAAGCCGAGGGGTGCCGCTGCGCCGTTGGTCCATCAAAGGGTGCTAAATATGGGCAAATTGCCCTACGTGTGGGGCATGAACGCAACATCCCCCGAGGGGGCGCTGCTGCTGTGTCGTGCCGAACCCGAGGACGTACGGCCGGTGGCCCCTCTGCCGTGCGAGCAGACGCTGCTCGCACCCGCGGGAGACAGGTGGTCCGTCCTCGTACCCGCGGGAAAGCCCTGGCTGAACGATGGCGGGGGGCACGGGGGCACGGGGGCGGAGCCGGTCGACCGGGTCATGGCCGGCCGGGCCACGGCGCTCGCGGTCGGCCCGTCCTCGCCCCATGGTGGGACGGCGGCCGGGCCGGCCATGCGCTCGCGTCCGGATTCCGGCGCCCGGTCGGATACGTCCGGCTCGCGGACGGCACGCCGGTCGGTGAGGACGAGGCCATGCGTACGTCCGCCGAGCGGCTGGGCCTCGACCCGGTACCGGATGTCCAGGCGCTCGAAGGACTGACCCGGACGCCGATGCCCGCATCCGGCTGTGCGGACTGCTCGCCGTCCTCGGCCGCATCGGCCTGGCCCTCCCGCCCGGCCTGGACCCGGACACGCCCGGCGACCGCCTGTACGCGGCGGCCGACGACCGGCCCGAAGCGCAACCGATCGACTGGACCGGCCGGCGCGAGGCGGTGAAGGTCGAACCCGACACGGTCGAGAGCAGCGGCCTCGGCCCCTGGACGCGCGGCCCGGAGCCCGCGTACCGGGCGGCGCCCAGGTGGCGGCCGGGCTGCCGCTCGCCCTCCGGGGGATGAGCCGCCGCGGTGGCGGCCGGGTCCTGGCGGGGGTGTTGCTGATGGCGCACGGAGCGCTCGGACTCGCCTACGACCGGTTCGGGGCCGACGGGGCCGATGGCGTCGGGCCGGCCTGACTACTCGTCCTCGTCCTCGTCGTCGAGACGGGCCAGCCAGGTGGCGAGGCGCTCGACCGGCACCTCGAAATCGGGATTGAGATCGACGAACGTACGCAGCTGCTCGGCGAGCCACTCGAAAGTGATCTCTTCCTCGCCTCGCCGCTTCTCCAGTTCCTCGATACCGCGGTCGGTGAAGTACATGCGGCAAGCCTAATGCCTGGTGACAGCCCCGCGAAGGCCGGGAGTACGTCCTCGGGCGCGGTCCGCGGCAGCCGCGCGAGTCCGTCGAGAACCGGCCCGCCGAGCCCCGGCGTCATGCTCCATGTCTCTCGCATCGGCGGCGTACTGCCGTTAGCCTGCGGGTAGTTGGGGGAACGGGGGTTTTCATGGGTGACGGCGGGGCTCGTATCACGCGTATCGAGATGCCGGACGGCACACCGGTCTGGGCGCGGATCTCCGGGGCGGAGGAGCTGACGAAGCCCGCCGGGGCCGGCGTTCACGGACATCGGCTACGGGGACTTCGCCGAGCAGGTGCAGGCCCGGGTCGAGAGCCTCCAGGCCGTCGTGACCAGCGTCGCGCGTTCGCTCGCCGAGCCGTTGCGGGCGGTGCGGCCCGACGAGGTCAGCGTCGAATTCGGCATCGAGCTCACCGCGAAGGCGGGCAAGGTCGTCGGCCTGCTCGCGGACGGCGAGGCCAAGGGCGGCATCAAGGTCACGCTG
>NZ_FMDF01000210.1 GCF_900091955.1 Streptomyces sp. Ncost-T10-10d | reverse complement strand
CGAGCGGGAGAGCGAGGCGTAGTACGTACCACCAGGCGACCGATGGCGGCATGACGACGGGTGCGTGGCGCGAGCCGCCCGGGGTCGAGGCCGTCGGCTTCGACCGCCGTACCGGCGGTCCATCGTGCGGCCGCAGCGGCGGCGGCACACAGGCGGCTGACGGTCTCGTGGTCGGCGGTGGCGGGTCCGGTCGGCGAGGCCGCGCTGCCGTTGCGGGTGGCCTGTCCGGCGACCGGGACGTTGCCCTTGATCGCAACGGGCACCCCCGCGAGCGGCAGGTCGGCCCGGTCCTTCCGGTCGGCGAGGGCATCTGCGGCGGCCAGCGCCTCTTCATCCGGTACGGCCCGGAAGGCGCCGAGGCGATCGCCCAGCCGCCGGATACGTTCCAGGTGCTCGACAATGACCTGACGATGCGTCACATCAGCGCACCGTACGACATCGGCGATCGACGGCGGTGCGGCCGGCCCAACCCGTCACACGTACTCCCCAGTGGCGTGCGAATGTCGCGGAGAGCGTAGGCGGCAAACCCGCGGGGCGGAAGCGCGGACCGTGCCCGAGCCACCTCGAACGCCGAACCCGGGCGACTGGAAAAGACGTCGAAGGAGCCGACCACCGCCGGGCGGCATGACGCCCGAGCGACCCCGACCAGAGATTCATGATCGCTTCACCGGGAAGTCGGCCAGGTCGCACCACGGCCTGACGCACGGCACCTAGTGTCTTTGGTTCAGACCGGTTATGCACTCGTTACACAGCCGGACCACAGCTCCGGGATCAGGATTCCCGGGCCGGAGAACAGGAACCCCGTGAGACTCACCCCTCTCGTGATCGCCGCGACGTCCGTCGCGCTCGTCTCCCCGACCGTCGCGCAAGCCCGGACCCCCGGCACCCTCACCCCGGCCGCACCCGGTGTGAGCGTCCCCGGCGGGCGGTACGAACACTCGGTCGAGCTGAAGTTCCGGGCCGAGCACGGGACCACAGTGCGCTACACGCTGGACGGTACGACCCCGACCCGCGACAGTCGCGTCTACTCCCCCGGCCGTCCGCTGCGGATCAAGAAGGACACCAATGTCACGGCGGTCGCCTTCCGCGGCAGGCAGAGCAGCGTCCCGGTGTCGTACGGCTATCTGATCAAGTCCCGGGAGAAGCCGCTCGCCCGTCTGGTCGTCATGTCCGATGTGCACGTAGGCAGCCATCAGAGCGCCGACAAGAAGTACGAGAGCTTCTTCGACACCATCGGGTCGATCTTTCCCGAGCCGGACGCGATCCTGTCCAACGGCGACATGATCAACGACAACGGGGACGGCAAGGGCCCCGACCACAGAATCGTCTCCGAGATCTTCCAGGCCAACCTCGCCCGCAAGGGCATGACCGACACCCGGTTGCTGATCTCCAACGGCAACCACGACGCGAGCCTCGACGCGATACGGGCCGGATATCCAAAGGCGTGGTTTCCCGACTCCGGCGGTGGCTACTACGAGTCCGAGGTGAAGGGCCTGCACATCCTCACGGTCAACACGGAGACGTACAACTCCAACACGGCCCAGCGCACTTGGCTGAAGGAGCGGCTCGCCGCGATCACCGCCGATCCGGCCTGTGCGGGCAAGCCGGTCCTGGTCCAGGGGCATCGACCCACCACCGGAACCACCATGGACGGCCAGCAGGCGTCCAACCCACGACTGGCAGAGGATCTGAGCGCCTTCCCGCAGGCCATCCTCTTCTCCGGTCACTCGCACCTGAACATCAACGACGACCGCTCGATCCACCAGCGCGACTTCACTTCGGTCAACGACGGTTCGATGAGTTACGTCGAGATCGATCACGGCTACCAGATGGTCACCGAGGACGGCCTCGCCGACCGCTTCGAGTCGCCGACCGCGCAGGCGCTCTTCGTCGAGGTCTACAAGGACCGCACGGAGATCGCGCGGGTGAACATGGCCGCGGACAAGCACGACATCTACACCGGTGGCCAGTGGTCGGCGAGCTGGCAACCGCCGTACGCCAGTGCGGGCACCCTGAGCGGTCCCACCTGGACCGTGCGTCTGAAGGGTTCGACGAGCCGGCAGATCAAGGAGAACTTCCGCTACACGGACGCCGAACGCAACACCGTGGCGCCGGAGTTCACCACGCGTGAGCCGCTGTCCCGGGTGCACGACGCGAAGGGCGGCACGGCTCTGCGGATCGCGCAGGCCGAGGACGACCAGATGGTGCACCACTACGACGTCGACATCACCGACGCTTCGACAGGCGCCTCGGTCGTCTCGTCCAAGGTCCTCTCGGACTTCTACTTCATGCCCCGGCCGAACACCCTCGACATCCCGGTGACGGGCGCGGTCGAGGGCGGCCGGTACGTGGCACGGGTCGTCGCTGTCGACGCGTACGGGAACGCCTCCCCGGCCGTGTCGCTGACGTTCGGCAAGTAATACTGCCGGGACCGGGCGGCTCCCTCCCTGGGGTGCCGTCCGGTCCCTGTCCTGCCGGGGGGTCAGGTCGCGTCGGGGTCGACCGCGGCCCGGCCCTTGGCGCGCCTGCCGACGACGGCTGCCGCCGCGACCGCGCTGCCCGCGAAGGCAAGGGCGACCATCCATGGCTGGTTGAAGGCATGCCGGGTGGCATGGTCG
>NZ_FMDF01000211.1 GCF_900091955.1 Streptomyces sp. Ncost-T10-10d | reverse complement strand
AACGCCGTGTACAGCCCGGCGTAGACCACGGGCATGCGGCAGATGACCGACCGGTAGAAGGAGCGCAGCCCACTGCCGATACCGGGGGGCAGCAGATCAAGGACATCGACCGTTGTCGTGCGCCCTCCGCCGGCCTCCAGCCGACGGGCCAGTTCGGCGGCCACCGCGTGGTGACCGGAGCCCATGCCGGCGCTCAGGATGAGAAAGCGTCCAGGTACCGCGTTCATCGGTCGCACACTCCCGGGCGTTGGTACAGGAGGGGATCGTTGCCGACCCCGGAAGTTCCCTTTCGCCGTCCGGAGCCTGGCGGCGCCGACGAGGCGTTCACTCGTCGCAACGGGAACACCCGCGTCCGATCGAGGCTTCGGTGCGCGGCCGGATGCTCATCCGTACGACCAGCAGGCACATGACCACCTCTCGTTCGGCGAGCACCCGGTGGATGCGTCGGAAGGGGCACGGAACGCGGTTCTTCCATTCTGTGGGTGTGGGCGGTGCGGTGCAGTGAGGTGTGGGCTCCGACGGTTTTACCGGCGCGCGTCCGGGCTACTCCTAAACGGACACGGCGACGCGAAGTCACCCATCCTGAATCCGTGAGGGGCGGGCACCGCGCCGTACCGTGCTGACGCAGGGGAGAGGCCATGTCACGTACTCCGGGCATCGCTCACCGCGGCGTGCCCAGTGGTGATGCGTCGGACGTCCGGGCCGGTGTGGCCCTGGTGACGGGTGCCTCCTCGGGTATCGGCGCCGCGGTCTCACGCCGGATCGCGGCCGGAGGAGGCTGGCGGCTCCTGGTCACCGGTCGCGACCGCGAGCGGCTGGACAGTGTCGCGGCGACGACGTCCTCGACGGCCCTCTACGCGGACCTGATGTCGACCGACAGCACGGAGCAACTGGTCAAGGAGGCCCTCGACACCGCAGGCGGAGTCGACCTGCTCGTGGCGGCGGCAGGAGTCGGCTGGGCCGGCTCCTTCTGTTCCATGCCGACTGCGGCCGCCGACCGGGTCCTCACCGTGGATCTGGTGTCCGTCGTCCATTTGGTACGGCTCCTGCTGCCGCACATGGTCGCAGCGGGGCGCGGGCACATCGTGCTGATCGGATCGGTGGCCGGATCCGCAGGTGTCCGCGGTGAGGCGGTGTACTCGGCTGCGAAGGCGGCCATTGCCGCCTTCGCCGATGCGCTGCGCTACGAACTGAGGGGAACCGGGGTACGCATCACCCATCTGGTCCCCGCGGTGGTGGACACCCCGTTCTTCGAACGCCGGGGAATGCCGTACACCCGTTCGTGGCCTCGGCCCATGTCGCCGGAACGAGTCGCGGACGCCGTCTGGGACGCCGTCGTCGCGGGCCGTGACGAGGTGTTCGTCCCCGGCTGGCTGCGTCTGCCGGGATGTGTGCGCTCCGTGGCGCCCGGGCTTTATCACCGGCTCGCCACCCGCTTCGGCTGAACGGCGACATGAACGTTCTCGCCGTGATGCTGGCCCTGTCGGCGGCTCTCGCCAACGGCGCCGCATCCGTGCTGCAACGGCGGGCCGCCATGGAGCAGGTGGAGTTCGAAGCAGCGGGCGGCCGACCGGATGCGCGGCAGGCGGTGCGGCGATTGGCACAGCTGGTACGCCGTCCTTTCTGGCTGGCCGGTGCATCGGCGCTCGGGCTGTCCGCGGCCTTCCAGGCGGGCGCGCTGGCGGTCGGCAGCCTTTCGGTGGTCCAGCCGCTGATGGCGAGCGAACTCCTCTTCACTCTGTTGCTCGGCACGACGGTCTTCCGTCACCGTCCGGGCGGCAGGACGTGGATGTCGTTCCTGATGCTCGCCGCGGGGTTGGCGCTCTTCCTGACCGCCGCCGGTCCGTCTGTGGGCGAGGCGACGGGACGGGCCGGGACATGGCTGACTGTCGGTATCTCCGCCGCGACGGCAGTGACCGCCCTGACCCTGCTCGCCCGTATCCTCGACGGCGCCGCCTGCGCCGCGGTGCTGGGCTGTGCCACTGCCATTTCCTTCGCATGTACGGCCGCCCTGATCAAGGAGGTCACGGGCCGGATCCCGGGCGGCGCGGCCGCGGTCTTCGCGACGGGCTACCTGTACGCGATGTGCTGCGCCGGCCTGTTGAGCCTGTTGCTGCTCCAGAGCACCCTGCGTGCCGGGACACTCGCCGCCTCCCAGCCTGCACTCACCCTCGGGGACGCGCTGGTGAGTGTGGTGCTGGGGAAAGCACTGTTCGACGAACGGATCGCGCTGGGCGTTCATCTGCTGTCGGCCACGCTCGGGGCCTGCCTGATCGCTGCCGGGACGGTGGGCCTGTCGCTCTCCCCGGCGGTCGCAGCTCATTGGGACTCGACGAGAGAGAACGACAACGCGACAGAGCGGGCCCGACCGCAACCCGTCGCGGACAACGACGGAGGCGCAGATTCCCGATGAATCCCCGGCCCATGAGGATCCCCTCTGCATTCCGTGTCCCACTGGGCGTCTCGGCGCTGGCACTGACCGCACATGTCGCCCCCGCCGGCACCTGGCTGCCGGGGCCGAGGCGGCGGTGGTTTCCTTCCCTGGCCGGCCTCGGACACCCCGGCCACATCGCACTGACCTTCGACGACGGGCCGGATCCCCGCTCCACCCCGCACTTCCTCCACGTACTGGACCAGCTGTCCACGCGTGCCACGTTCTTCGTACTCGGGGAGAGTCTTCTGCGCCATCCGGGGCTCGGCCGCGACATCGCCGGCCGCGGACACGAACTCGCCGTTCATGGATGGACACACAACCGCCCATGGCTTCCCACCGTCGTCCGGGACACGCGTGAGGTCTCGCGCGCCGCCGAGGCGGTACGAAGGATCTCGGGCATCCGGCCGTTGTGGTACCGGCCTCCGTACGGAATCCTGACCGGTGGCCGCTGGACCGCGGCCCTGCAGTCCGGACTGAGACCCGTACTGTGGTCGGCCTGGGGCCGGGACTGGACCGAGGGTGCGACCCCCGAGGGAGTTCTGGCGACCGTGCGCGGCGGACTCGGGGGCGGCGGTACGGTCCTCCTGCACGACGCCGACCTGTCGTCATCCGGCCGGTGGCGGCCCACACTCGCGATGCTGCCGGAACTGATCAGCGGCCTCCGGGCCGAGGGACTGACCGTCGGCCCGCTCGTCGACCACGGCCTCACGCCCCTCTGCCGTGCGGGTTGAGTCACGTCGACCCCGAAGGGGGAAAGCGCCTCTGCGGGAGGAGCTGCCGGCGCCTGTAACCGTCAACGGCCGGCGTACTCGGGCCACTTCTCCGGGCAACGCTCCACCGGAGTCGTGCAGTGCACCGGTGGCCGGCACCTGCCGCCGGCATGAACGTCCTGGCTCCACGGAGAGCCGCCCCGGGAGGAGCACTCCGATCAATACCACACTCAAGATCACGTCTCTGCCGACCGCACACAGCGACCGTCTCCTGGGCCTCGCCGGCGATGTCCGGTTCCCCGCGGCACCGCGACTCTTTCGTAGATCCGCGGGATGAGCCGGTTTCAGCGTCCGAACACGGCTGCGTTTTTTGTGAACCGATTGCCACCGTCCCGCACGAGGCGCGTTCCGGCACAAGCTCCGGGACGCGCCTCGTGCGGTGACTACGCGGCAGGGGTGGGTCCTGTCACCGCCACCTGGGCCGGGCGCAGGAGGTGGTCGCCGACCTGGTAACCGTGCCGCAGCACCTCGGTGCACACGGACTCACGGGCTGCGCCGGAAGCGAGGTAGGTGATCGCCTCATGGGTGTGGGGGTCGAAGAGCTCACCCGCCGCACCGACGGCCCGCAGACCCAGCGCCGCCAGGCGCTCCTCAAGCACGTCGGAGATGACTGCCGCAGCACCGCTGACGTCGTCCCGGCGACGAGCCTCTTCCACCACGTCCAGGACCGGGAGCAGGCCGGTGAGGACGTTGACCACCGCGATCTCCCGTATGGCCAGGCGGTCCCGGTGCACCCGCTTTCGGTAGTTGTCGTACTCGGCTTTCACCCGCTGCAGGTCCGCGGTCAGCTCCGCGACCCGCTCGCGCCGCTGTGCGGTTTCCGTCCGATCGGCCCGAGCGGAGTCCGGGCGTGCCTCACCGACGCCGTCCGGACGTGGTCGGGCGGGGCCGACGGCATCCTGGCGTCTCCAGGCCCGGAGGACGACCGGGTCGCCCCCGCGCAGGTCGCGCACCGCCACAGGTGACAGCTCGCTGTGATGCGTGAAGTGCGGCTCCTTGCTCATCCGGCACCTCCCTTCTGCTCGTCGTCGACGATCTCCGCGTCGACGACCTCCTCCTCGCCGGCACCCGGACCCCCAGCAGTGCCGCCGCCCGCGGTGCCGCCTTCGGCGGCTGTGCCCTGGGCCTGTGCGTACAGGGCCGTGCCGATCCGCTGTGCGGCCGCTGTTGCCCTCTCGGTGGCGGTGCGGATCTCCGCGGTGTCCTCGCCCTTGAGCTTCTCCTTGACCTCTGCCAGTGCGGTCTCGGTCTCGGAGCGCACATCCGCGGGGATCTTGTCGGCGTTGTCCTGGAGCAGCTTCTCGGTCTGGTAGACCAGGGTCTCCGCCTGGTTGCGGGTTTCCGCGGCCTCCTTGCGTTGCCGGTCCTCCTCTGCGTGTTGATCGGCCTCGCGCACCATGCGGTCGATGTCGTCCTTCGGCAGCGAGGAGCCGCCCGTGACGGTCATCTTCTGCTCCTTGCCGGTGCCGAGGTCCTTGGCGGCGACGTGCATGATGCCGTTCGCGTCGATGTCGAACGCGACCTCGATCTGCGGGACGCCACGCGGGGCCGGCGGCAGGCCGGTCAGCTCGAACATTCCGAGCTTCTTGTTGTACGCCGCGATCTCGCGCTCGCCCTGGTAGACCTGGATCTGCACGGACGGCTGGTTGTCCTCGGCCGTCGTGAAGACCTCGGAGCGCTTGGTCGGGATCGTGGTGTTGCGCTCGATGAGCTTCGTCATGATGCCGCCCTTGGTCTCGATACCGAGGGACAGCGGGGTGACGTCGAGGAGCAGGACGTCCTTGACCTCGCCCTTGAGGACACCGGCCTGGAGCGAGGCGCCGATGGCGACGACCTCGTCCGGGTTCACACCCTTGTGCGGATCCTTGCCGGTCAGCTCTCTCACCAGTTCCGTCACCGCCGGCATCCGCGTCGAACCGCCGACCAGGATCACATGGTCGATGTCCGACACCTTGATCCCGGCGTCCTTGACCGCGTTGTGGAACGGCCCCTTGCAGCGCTCCAGCAGAGCTGCGGTGAGCTGCTCGAACTGGGCGCGCGTCAGCTTCTCGTCGAGATGCAGCGGGCCCTCGGCCGACGCCGAGATGTACGGCAGGTTGATCGTCGTCTCGGTCGCGGACGACAACTCGATCTTTGCCTTCTCCGCGGCCTCGCGCAGACGCTGGAGGGCCATCTTGTCCTTGGACAGGTCCACGCCGTAGCCGTTCTTGAACTGCTTGACGAGGTGGTCGACGACGTTCTGGTCCCAGTCGTCACCACCGAGGTGCGTGTCGCCGTTGGTCGCCTTCACCTCCACAAGGCCCTCGCCGATCTCCAGCAGCGATACGTCAAAGGTGCCGCCCCCGAGGTCGAACACGAGGATCGTCTGGTCGTTCTCCTTGTCCAGGCCGTAGGCCAGCGCCGCGGACGTCGGCTCGTTGATGATCCGCAGCACGTTCAGGCCCGCGATCCGGCCCGCCTCCTTGGTCGCGGTGCGCTGAGAGTCGTTGAAGTACGCCGGCACGGTGATCACCGCGTCGGTGACGTCCTCCCCGAGATGCGCCTCGGCGTCCCGCTTCAGCTTCTGCAGCACCCGCGCGGAGATCTCCTGGGCGGTGTACCGCTTGCCGTCGATGTCTCCGGACTCGGGGAAACGCCACTGAGCGTCCCCCATGTGCCGCTTGACCGACCGCGCGGTGCGCTCGACATTCGTCACCGCCTGCCGCTTGGCGACCTCGCCGACCAGCACCTCGCCTCTCTTGGCGAACGCCACCACCGACGGAGTGGTCCGCGCGCCCTCGGTGTTCGCGATCACCGTCGGCTCGCCGGCCTCGAGCACGGACACCACGGAGTTCGTCGTTCCCAGGTCAATGCCCACTGCCCGCGCCATCGCTGCCTCCCTTCACGGCAAGACTCTGATGCCTTGTCGCGGATGAGAATCGAGTGGATCCGAGTGAGCTATGAATCGATTCGGTCTCTGGCTGCCGGCTCACCCCTTTTCCTGTCCTGTTTTCTACCTTTCCCGCCTTCCTGCCTTTCCTGTGGACGAGTGGTATTCAGGCTCTACTGCACCGGCGTCCCGTCCACCGTGCGACGTCGGCTGTCGCTGTCCCTGCGCAGATCCTCGATCTGCCGGACGAGGCGGTCCACGCGGTCGGCGAGGTCGCTGCGGTCCTTCAGATGGGGGCGTACGCCGGCGAGCGGCCCGATGAGGCGGGCGGGGTCCTTGTCGCCGAGGGCGTCGCCGAGGGCACCGATGGCCGGTCGGGCCCGCTCCGGGAGGCCGGTGAGCGACGTGATCCGTCCTGCGAGCCTGCGCAGGTCCGCTGCGTTGTCCCGCGCCCAGGCGGCGACTGCGCGGTTGGCGGCCCGGTGGTCGCGGGTGGCCTGTACCCGCTGTTCCCCGGTGGTGCCGAGCGGGCCGGTACGCAGGCGCAGATAACGGCGTTCGGCAGCCTGACGGCTGGTGACGCCGAGCGGGTGGGCGATATCGGCCCAGCTGGCCCCGGCCTCCCGGGCCGCTTCGATGAGCCCCGGCTCCCATGCCACGAGCCGCCGGCATACGTCCCGCAGCAGACGGAGAGCAGCCAGGGCCTCTTCCCGACCGGCCCCGGCGCGGGCGAACTCGTCGTCGCGGGATGTGCAGGCATGACGCATGGCGACTTCGACGGTACCCAGCGCCCGCGTGGCGTCGGCGAACGAGGCCGGCACAACCGCGGGGTCCGGAGCCGACGAGGCCGGATGCGGGTCGACTGCGATCACGGCAACCGTCCGGAAGAAATGTGTGCCACCGTCCGCATGACATCACATATGTCATCCTTTGGATGACATATTACAACCTGCTTGAGGTGAAGCGCATGGGCACAAAGTGCCTGAACTCACCTGGAGGTGACCGATGATGCTCATGCGCACCGACCTGTTCCGCGAGCTCGCCCGGCCGCGCAGTTCATGGGTGCCATGAGCCCTCTGGTCATGACCCTCCGCGATGCCGCTGGACAGGCACAGCAAGGGCGACGAGCACGCGAACAGATCGTCGCGAAGCAGGTGATGGGTCTTCATGCGTGCCCTTTCCGCCTGCTGTGCCGGTGACCACTGGCGGTGCCTGCCGTCAATTCCCCGGTTGGGCCAGCTCGTCCACGGCCGGGCCGTCCTGGGGCGCGCCGGTGCGGTCTGACGCGCCTCCGTGGCGTTGGGCGAGGCAGGCGAAGGTGAAGCCGTGCGCGAAGACACCGAGCAGCACGGTGCAGTCGACGACCGGGACGATCACCTGCGAGGCGGGCGGGTCGAGTTCCCCGACCGCGGCACACCGAAGCCCCCCAGTCCCGCACGAACCCGGCAGCCCCGGAGAGCACCTGCGGCGTGATGCACACGTATGTGGTTCTGCACGCCCGACCAGCATCCTGACCAGGCGGCCGCCCCTTCGCCCGCTGTTCGCCGGCTCTGGATCACCGGGCCGACGTGTGAGGAATGCGCCCGTCGGCGGGCCGCGCTGGAGCTCGGCCTTGGCCTGGACAGACTCGCTCTGCTCGAACTGGTGGAAACCCTCCAAGGCCGCCCCACCATCGTTGTGCCGGATGAGGTCACCATCCGTATCCCTACGGTCGCAGACTTGCAGGATGCGGTGGCCCGCCTGATGGCTGCCGCGCTCTCATCCGCGCCGACCCCCAAGGACCTGATCGTGAGCGAACGCGTCATCGCCCCCCTGAACCGCGGCTTCCTCTTCCTCGACTCCCACCCGGCCGGCTGCCGCAAGGTGGTGGCCGACATGTGGCAGGCCGTCCCCGCCCGACAATCCCACGGGGACGGGCCGGTGGCACTCGTCATCGGCTCGTCCGCCGGGTACGGGCTCGCCGCCACGATCGCCGGACTCGCCCGCGCAGGGATCCGCGGCATCGGAGTCTGCTACGAGAAGGCGCCCGGACGGCGCACCGGCACGGCCGGCTGGTACCGCACCGCCGCCACCGCCGACCTGGCCCGCGAGCACGGCCGGGACATGGTCTTCCTCAACGGTGACGCGTTCTCCGATGCGATGAAGGACGAGGTCGCCGCCCTGCTCAAGCAGCGGTACGGGCGACTGGACCACCTGATCTACTCGGTGGCCGCCCCGCGCCGCACTGACCCGGACACCGGCGTCACCTACTCCTCCGTGCTCAAGCCGATCGGCGAGCCCTACCGGACCAAAACCCTCACCTTCGACGCCTCCGGAACCCCACACGTCACCGAGGTGGAAACCGACCCGGCCGCAGGGGACGACATCGAGCAGACCACCGCGGTGATGGGCGGCACGGACTGGGAGCGATGGATCGACCACTTGGCCGGACGGGACCTGCTCGCCGACGGGTTCACCACCGCCGCGCTCTCCTACATCGGCTCACCGCTGACCGCCGGCATCTACCGGCAGGGCACCATCGGCGCGGCCAAGGCCCACCTCGAAGCCACCGCCCGCACCCTGAACGAGCGGCTGGAGAAGCTGGTCGGAGGCCGTGCGCTCACGTCCGTCAACGGGGCTGCCGTCACCCAGTCCTCCACCGCCATCCCCGGCATCGCCCTGTACGTCGGCCTGCTGCGCAGCGTCCTCGGCCCGGGCTTGGTCCCGCCGATCGACCAGCTCACCGACCTGTGGGACCAACTCACGGGCACGCGCCCCCTCACCCTCGACGACGACGGCCGCGTCCGCCTCGACACCTGGGAACTCACACCACCAGTGCAGGAAGCCGTCGCCGACCGCTGGGACAGCGCCACCACCAGCACCATCGGCGACCTCGCCGACCTCGACTGGTTCCAGGCCGAGGTTCAGCGCCTGTACGGCTTCGCCGTACCCGGCATCGACTACACCGCCGCCGTCGACACCGACATCCCCTGGCCGGACCAGGCCGCCTGACCCCTTGTGGAGGAACGCCATGCGCCTGCCCCCTGACGACATCCTCATCCGCAGGCAGCAGGGCCTGGAGACCATGCTCGCCGCATTCGCCGACGGCGAACTGCGCCAGGCAACTGCCCGGATCAGTGACCCCGGCCATGCACAACGCGTCCGCCGCCTGGCTGATCCGCCCGAGCAAGCGCCTGCTGGGCATGGCGTTCCGCCACGCCGCACACACCTTCAACGCCGACCCGACGCCCGACACCCGACGCCACAGCCGACCTGAACGCGGTCGCCGCCGCGCCGGAAATCCGGCACGGCACGATCCTCCTGCACGACGACATCGTCGACGGCGACACAGTCCGAGACGGCCACCCCATCGCCCACCACGCCCTGCCCGCAGCCTCCGGCACCCAGGAGGCCCCAGCGCGGCCCTGTGGTCGCCGGCAACATCCTCGCTGCTGCACTCGCCCCGCTGCCGATCAGGCGCTCCGGCCTGCCGGCCCCCGTACGGGGGCGTCTCACCGAATCAAGAACAGCGTCGCCATCGCCTCGAACGAGTCGCTCTCCGGCTGGACAAAGACCTTCCCCGACCCCGCCTCTGCGCGGCCGTCGTCGACCGCCTCACTGTCGGCGGCAACATCATCGAAACCGGCACCGACTCCTACCGAGTCGCCACCACCAGGGCTCGCGCCGAACAGCAATGCTTGGGCTGACGTCGACGCGGGAAGCGCGGCCGACAGGAGACTTGGGCGCGTTCAGCGGTAGTCGTTGAGCCAGTCGCCCGGAATCAGCTCACGCATGCGTTCGAGGTCTTCAGGCATCCGGCCACGAGCCAGGACGGTCATGCCGTCGTCGCGCAGAAGGACGTCCTGGCCGAGGAACCAGCGAGTCGCGTGCACTTCCTCGCCGATGGGACAGGACGGGAACGGCAGCTGAACACAGTTCTCCTCCAGCAGCTCGATGCTGTCGTCATCGGGGTCGAGGAAGTCGCAAGACTCTCCGTCGGCCTGCACGGACTCAGACAGAACGATTTCGACGAAGCAGAGGGAGAGACGCTCCAGCCAGCCATCCCACCGCTCGGCGGTCTTGTCGGCCAAGTCGGCCCGGATGAACACCGCAGGGTCGTCGTCCTGGAGGCTGTCGAGGAGGATCCCCCAGGAGGCGGCTCCCTGGTTCTCGTGCCGGAAGACCAGGGCCTCTTTGGCGTCATCCACATGCAGCTCTGCCGGGCTGAGCAGCATGTCGTGGTTGCTGATGAGATCCCGGCGGCGCCCGAACAGCAGATACGCCTCGCGCAGCGCAGCCGGCAGCCGGACTCCCAGCCTCTCCTCCGCCACGGCCAGATCGGCCTCCGTCCACCCGTCGCCGGTCTCCAGAGCGCCGGCCCAATGGGCAGCGAAACCCTGGATGAAGCTCCATGCACCGCTGCGGCCTTCGATGCCTCTGGCGAGAGACGCAGCAAGATCGAACCTTTGTGTCATGCCAGGACGATATCCGTCCCGCTCATCAGCACTCCGCCTGCTCCGACACGCCGACCGGGCGCTCTCGAAACTCGGCAACCTCCCGACCCGTTCGATCAACATCTGCTGCCGAAACCCGGCATCAGTCGTTCCCGTCTCACACCGACGAAGCCAAGACGGGGCTGGTCAGCACAGGCGACCGCAAGACCGCCCGGCGGTCCACCGAGCAGATGCAGACCGGGCCCGGGCTGGTCATTGCGCGCTACTTGCTGACGGCGAAGCGCATCAGGGCGTGCTCGTTGCCCTGCTTGATCTTCCCCGTCGTATTGATCACTTCGAGCTTCCAGCTGTCGCCGACGCGTACGGCCTTGGCCACGGCGCAGCCGTTGTCCTGAGTGAGCAGGCTCGGCCAGATGTCGGCAACCTGCTGGGAGCTGCCCCCGGTGGCGTCGTACACCTTGAAGCTGATGTTGCGCGCCTTCTGGAAGGAACTGCCCTTTTTGTAGGCGGCGGCGACGAACACTATCGACGTGATGTTCGACGGTATCCGCGCGAACTCGACCGTCACCGTCTCGTCGTCGCCGTCCCCATGCCCGGTCTGGTTGTCGCCGCTGTGAACCAAGGATCCGTTACCCATCGGGTCGAGGGAATCAAGTCCCGCCAGACGCACCGGGTCCCCGCCTTGCATCGCGATGGCGATCAGGTCGAGGTCGGTACCGGACTTGCGACGGAGCATGCCCATCACCCCGCCGCTGCTGCCGGCGGTGGGATCCCAGGACACTCCGATGGACAGGTGGGTCACTCCGTCCAGATCCGCCGGGCCGTCTTCCTTCTTGAGCGTAATCATGCGTTGATCATCCTTTTGACGACGGGACTGCGACACCCAGAGTGTGCCTGGGGCCTTCGGAGTTCTTCACGCCTGGCCCGCCGATTACCGTTTCGTCCCATTACTTCATGTACCGGCACAAGGCCACGACGCCACCGCGAATCCCGTCCCCGTGGCGCAGAACTACCCTTCGGCAGCGCAGCAGACGTTCGACCGGCTCCGGCCCTACAGGCAATTTTCAACCGGGCCGATGCGGCCGCGGCACGACCTGTCCAGGCGTCTTCTCCGAGGCGGAGACAGCCGCCAACGTTCCAAACATGCAGGCCACTCCATCCGGAGCCGGCGATTGCGGGCGTGGACCAGCAGCGCAATGAGGACAGCAACTGGTCCAGCACTCTCCTCTCGCCGGAAGGACGAAGAGGTGACTCCTCGGCGTTGTGGTGATTGTCGGGGTTCCGGATCGATCTGATCCGGCTGAGGACGTAGCGGCTGCCCAGCCGGCATCTCAGGACTGATCGCCGCGCGTCGGGTTCGCTGAACGGATGCGGATGTGGGGACGGTACAGGTGCGGGCCGACGACCTCGGCCCGCACCCGCGAGGTCAGTCGTCGGCCGGAGTGCCCGTCACCTTCAAGTGACGGACGCGGCCTGCATTGTCGAAGGATCCGAAGCCCACCCGGCCCGAGGCGAAAACCGGATCGGTGGCCGTGATCAGCGGGTTGCGGCTGCCGTCCAGGTAGACGGCGGTCTCACCGGTGTCGGCGCAGTGGGTGAGGCGCACCTTGTGCCATCCGTCGTCCTTGATCGCCGCAGGTGCGCCGTAGGTTCCGTTCCACTGGTCGTCGATGCGCAGCCGGTCGGCGTCGTTGACGGTGAACATGCCGTTGTGCGGGTAGATGGCGTTGTCGCTCGACAGGTGTGCGTACTGGAACCGGGTGTCCGACTGGTAGTCCCAGATGAGAATGACGTCACGGTTGGTGATCTCGACGGGGGTGTCGATCCGCACCTCCGCCTCGACGGTGACGGAGGAATAGCGCGGGCCCGCGGTCAGAACGGCATACTCGAAGGGGCGGCGCGGTCCCGGGCGGGCGACGCCCGGCTCGGCCAGGATCGTCTCGCGTTCGGTGTACGCCCACTTGGCCGGGGTGACCGGCGCCCAGTTGTCGGGCCCGGTGGTGTGGGTGGTGGGAGTGTTGCCGATCTCGCAGTCGGCGAAGGTGCGGGTCCCGGTCACCTTCCAGACCTTGCCGTTGGCCTTCGAGACGATATACAGACCGCCGCTGCGGTCGGTGCCGAAGCGCAGGTCGACACGCTGGTCACCGGCGAGGTCGCGCATGGTGACCGTTTTCCCGGTGGACTTGTCGAAGAGCATCAGCTGTTCGAGCGGCGCGAGTTCGCCGTCGCGGTGCATGTCGCCGGTGTCCGCGGCCAGGATCCGGCCGTCCACGAGGTCGCCGAAGATGTACTTTCCGCGCAGCGCCGGCGCGTCCTTGCCGCGGTAGACGGAGCCTCCGGCGATGGCGCGGCCCACATCGGACCGGCAGTTCCAGTCGGGTCCCGGGTCGTGGTCGTAGGCGGCGACCGGGTAGGTGTAGCCGTACTGGGCGTCGTCGGCGGGGAGGGGAAGGATGCGGGCGCACGGGTCGGTGGTCTTCTTGTCGAATACGAAGGGGCCCTCGCGCTCGCTCCAGCCGAAGTTGTCACCGGCCTTGACCTCGTACACCGACTCGATGGCGTGCTCGCCTATGTGGCCGAGATACATACGGTGACTGCCGCCCGCGTCCCAGCTGAAGCGGTGCGGGTCCCGCATGCCCATGGCATAGATCTCCCCGAGGGCGCCGGGCTCACCGACGAACGGGTTGGGCGCGGGGATGCCGTACCGGCCGTTGGCGCTGTCACGGCCCGCGGGGTCGATCCGCAGAAGTTTGCCGTGCGGGAGCGTCAGGTTCTGCGGTTCGCTGTTGCCGACGCCCTGGCCTCCGTCGCCCACCGCGAGGTAGAGGAGGCCGTAGTCCTCGTCGTGAGGCTTTGCCGTCGGATTGAAGTCGATCTGCTGAATGCCGTGAACCTGGCCGGTGAAGCCGATACGCAGCACCTCGCGATGGGTGCCGTGGAAGACGGCCGCGGAGGGGTCGTCGGTGGTCCACTCAGTGATGATGCCGTGATAGGTGAGGGTGCCGGCCTGCCGGTAATCGGGAGTCTCGGTGGCCTGCGAGGCGAGCTCGGTATGGATGGTGTAGAAGCGCCCGTTCGTTCCGAAGTCCGGGTGGAATGCGGCGTATCCAAAGCCCTGACCGAGGCCCCGGCCCGAGAAGAAGTGCGGGAATGCCGCCTTGACGTCCAGGTATGGGTGCGGGGTGCCACCGGAGGTGCGCGTCGCGACTCCGGGGTCGGTGAGGTACAGCGTGCCGTTGAGGTCGGGAGTCGCCATCCGACCGGAGCCGTCGGGGAGTTCGTTGATGGTGTTGATCCGGGCGTGGCGCACCAGGCGCGGATCCGTCGGCGCAGGCACGGGTTCCGACTTGGGGAACTGTGCGAACTCCTGCAGGACGAGGCCGGTCCTGGACTGGACGGGCTTCTGCGGAATGGGGTCGGTCAGGGCGGCTGTCGCCGCGGCGGGCTCGTCGGCATGGGAGGGCGCGGCAAGACCGCCCAGGGCGAGCGCTGCGCTGACGGCCACGGCCGCCCAGTGCCTTCGGTATGTACGTCGTGACGCCATGCGGGTCCCTTCGGGCTGGCGTGACAAGTAGGGAAAGGACGATCCGGGGCCGAGAAGGGTCAGTGGCCCCGCGTCATGCGCCGGTACTCGGCCGCCACCGCTCCGGCCGGCACCGGGCGGTCCAGGAACAGGAGGTCGTCCATGCGGCAGTCGCAGGCGTTGTTCTCCCGGGTGTTCTGGGGGAAGCTACCGCCGATCTTGATGCCGCGGGGATCGCTGGGCGAGGCTCGGTGGGGCGCCGGCGTGGTGGTGAGTTCCCAGGGGTCGCCCGGCGTGACGTAGAAGCCGTTCAGGGGCCTGCCGTCGCGGTAGAGGGCGAGGGTGCCGTCGCGGAAGTCGAACGTGGCGGCCAGGTGGACCCATTCACCGCGGGGCAGCAGTTCTTCCCAGGGAACGTCGGCAGCGAAAGTCTGGGAGGCGCCGCTGTCCAGGCGTCTCCCCAGCGCGACCAGCTTCAACTCGCCGTTGACCTGAATGAGTTCGAGCAACGCACGCACCGCGTGACCGTCAGAGGTTCCGGACAATACGCCGGCCAGCCCGATCGCGTTGTAGCGGTCGCTCGGGTTGGCCGTGTTGGAGTTGAGCGCGGGATTGTCGCCCGTCATCTTGAACCAGCCCATGACGGTGGCACCCCGGGCACTGCGGAAGGCCCCGAGGGACGCCATGCCCTCGGCGTCCCAGGCCCCGGCCTTCCAGTCGTCGTTGCCCGCGGTGGCCGGGTTCTGCTGACGTACCTGCAGGGCGGGCGAAGCACCCGGGTATGCCTCGTCGGCCACGCGCATCGCGGAACCGCCGTTGATCAGGCTGAGCACGGTGCCGGAGCGTCCGATGTCCAGCTCGCGACCGGGGTCGGCGGGATCCGGGTGCCCGAAGTCGTACGCCGCCACAGCCTGGGCTCGCAGCGGAGTGTGGGCGGTTGAGGGGCGGGCCGCCTGGGCCGGAAACGTGGCGGCGGCCAGCGAGGCGGTCGCGACGAGCGCGGCAACGGCGAGTGAGCAGCGTCTGGTGCGGGGCAGTGCCATACAGCCTCCCAGCGGCAGCGAAGGGGCAGCCGACCGGGGTCTCCCGATCGACAGAAAGCGCTTTCGTTCGCAGGCAGGGACCATGTAACTCCCTCGCGACGACCCTGACAATGGTCGTGTACTCGCCAATTTTGTGGCGCCCTTCAGTGGCGGCCCGGACTCCTTGCCGACAAAGATGCGGCCCGCGAGCGGCCTCTCAAGGCACAGATGCCAAGCAGCCCATCGCGGGATACGGGTGGCTCGACCCGATCCCGGGCGGGTGCAGCGGGCGGGTGCAGCGGTCCGGCAGGTGACCTCGCAGGCGCCGGTCCACCCGCTGGACGACATCGCCCCGGCCGCAAGCCATCACAGAAACCGACAGCTGATGGGAAAGCACATACAAACCGGCGCGGCCGAGGGCCCGCAGGAATCCGCACCGTCGCTTCGCACGGCACTCCACCGCTTCTGACACCGCACACACGCCATGGCCCCGGTGGGGCGACGTTTCCCGCCCCCGCCCCTGTTCTCTCCACACGCAGTGGAGGTGAACCACATTGCCGCACCACAACGAACCGGCCACACAGAAGGCAGCCCGGGAGGCTCGTTCACCTGCCACCGCTCGCCCTCAAGTTGCAACGGCATCTGCTCGCACGGCTAGACGCCTACGACGCCGTCTCGTCGCGCGGGCGTAGTGACGTGCGACCACGCTGCGGACCGACGCTCGGGTCGCATCCGCCCGGCGATGCCCGGGAGTTGGACCCCTGGGCCTACGCCTTCCGCATGGTCGCCGCCGTGCGCGACGCGTCGTAGTCGGCCGGCACACCTTCCAGGAAGACCAGTTCGCCGGGGATGTGGTCAGCGCGCAGCGGCAGAATGTCCTGGTAGGCGGGGGACGCGTACCAGGCGTGGGCGCGCGCCAGGTCGGGGAACTCGACCACGACCGGGTCGCCGAGCCGCTCCCCCTCCACCCACTCGCCGGGCTTGCCGTGCGAGAGGAAGCGCCCACCGTGCGGCTCGAAGGTGCCTGCACGCGCTCGATGTACTCCAGGACGTCGACGTGCACCGGGGGCGTGGGACGCAATGCGGCTATGACGTAGGCGGTCATGGGCGAGCCCTCCTCGGGATCCGGTGGATAGGGGTGATCCTGCCGGAGCCCGGGGAGGGCGTCGATTACCCGCTCGGTAAAGCCGCGAGGCTCAGATCGTCGCCGTGTCGATCACAAAGCGGTAGCGCACGTCAGAGGCGAGGACACGCTCGTATGCCTCGTTGATCCGGCTCGCCTCGATCAGCTCGATCTCGGCGCCTAGGTCGTGCTCGGCACAGAAGTCGAGCATCTCCTGGGTCTCGGCGATGCCGCCGATCATCGAACCGGCGAGGGTCTTGTTGCCGCCGATCAAGGAGAACAGATTCAAGGCGACTGGCTCCTCGGGGGCGCCGACGTTCACCAGGGCGCCGCCCGTCTTCAGCAGGCTCAGGTACGCGCCGAAGTCCAGGGGCGCCGACACCGTGGAGAGGAGAATGTCGAAGGTGCCGGCCAGGTTCTCGAAGGTGGCCGGGTCGCTGGTGGCGTAGTAGTGGTCGGCGCCCAGCTTCAGGCCGTCGCCCTTCTTGCGCAGCGACTGGGAGAGGACCGTGACCTCGGCGCCGAGGGCATGTGCGATCTTGACGGCCATGTGGCCGAGGCCGCCCATGCCGACCACGGCGACCTTCTTGCCGGGGGCCGCGCCCCAGCGCTTGAGCGGGGAGTACGTGGTGATGCCGGCGCAGAGCAGCGGTGCGGCCACGTCCAGTGACAGCCCGTCCGGGATACGTACGGTGAAGTTCTCGTCGACGACGACCTTCTGTGAGTAGCCGCCGTAGGTGGGCTCGCCGTCTCGGCCGATGGCGTTGTACGTGCCGACGTTCCCGCGCACACAGTGCTGCTCCTGCCCGGCCTTGCAGTTCTCGCACTCGCGGCAGGAGTCGACCATGCAGCCGACGCCGACCCGGTCGCCGACCTTGAACTTCGTCACGCCGGAGCCGGCCTCGGCGACGACGCCGGCGATCTCGTGACCGGGCACCATCGGGAAGATGGCCTCGCCCCAGCCCTCGCGGGCCTGGTGGATGTCGGAGTGGCAGATGCCGGCGAACTTGATGTCGATCAGGACGTCGAACTCGCCGACCGTGCGGCGCTCGATGGTGGTGCGCTCCAGCGGGGCCTTGGCGCTGGGGGCGGCGTATGCAACAACAGTCGTGGTCATGTTCTCCACAGTGCCTCCTCACAGCCTGTTCACCCAGGTCACCGCTTTGCGTACGTCCAGTGGTCCTACTACTGACGGGGTCAGGCTCCCGGTCGTACGACGGGGAATACTTGGAGTCATGGACGACACCCCCGCCACGGACGACGGACAGGCAGCTCGCCCCGACGGCCTCGACCGCCGAGCCGAGCTCAGTGAATTCCTGCGCACCCGGCGAGCCCGGCTCAAGCCGGAGGACGTGGGGATCCCCTCACACGGGCGGCACAGGCGGGTGCCGGGGCTGCGGCGCGAGGAGCTGGCACAACTGGCCGGGGTCTCGGTGGCGTACTACACACGCCTGGAGCAGGGCAACGGGCGCAATGTATCGGCGGAGGTGCTCGACTCGATCGCGCGCGCCCTGCGCCTGACGGACGCCGAACATGCGCACCTCACCCACCTCGCCAAGCCGAAGCAGCAGCGCAGGAAGTACCGGGCGCCCAAGCGGCAACAGGTGCGGGTGGCGCTGCAGCAGCTGCTCGAGTCGATGGAGGGCGTGCCCGCGTACATCGGCGGCGCGCGCTCGGAAATCCTCGCCTGGAATCGGATGGCGGCGGCACTGTTCGGCGACTGGGGCAAGCTGCCGCCCACGGAGCGCAACTGGGCGCGGCTGACCTTCCTCTCCCCCGACTACCGCGAGCTGTTCCTGGACTGGGACTCCAAGGCGTCCGACATGGTCAGCTATCTGCGGCTGTACGCGGGCCAACACCCGGAGGACCCGGCTCTGTCGGCACTCGTTGGGGAACTCTCCGTCAAGAGCGAGGAGTTCAGGCGGCTGTGGGCCACGCACGACGTGAAGGAGAAGGGCCACGGCGTGAAGCGGATGCGGCATCCACTGGTGGGCGACCTCACCCTTGCGTACGAGACGCTGCATCTGCCGGACGACGACGAACAGTTCCTGTGCGTCTACCACGCGGAGCCGGGCTCCGCGTCCGCGGAGGCTCTGCGCCTCCTCGCGAACTGGGGCACCGACGCGGTCCGGGCGGGCAGCCAGGCACCATGCTCCTGAGGCCCCCGGTGACGGCAGGGGTCGCCCGTACGCGAGCGTGCGCATTGGCGCGATGATGCAGCACCTGACCAGCGCTTCGCTCCTTGCGTGCGGCCTCCAGGGCAACAAAAGAGCATTTTGTCACGATAGGGGTGTTTGGTGATGCATGAGGGGCTGAGTTGGCTTGAAAATGCTGGGGCTGGCGTGCTTGATGCGCCGCCTCGCCCTCGCTGTCGTTCGCACCGGAGTTCAAGGCCGAGATCGTCGAGCTGTGCCGGCGGTGTGACCGCTTGGCGTGCTTGGTCAGGTCGCCGGTAGGAGTTCACGGGGACGGGGTGCGGAGACGTCCCGGCCGTCGGGAGTTGCGGCTGGGACCGCCGCCTTGGCGGCTCGCGGCGAAGCGGGACGGGGGCATGCCGAAGACGCGCGTGAAGGCAGCGGTGAACGCGGCGGGAGAGGCGTAGCCGAGACGGCCACCGACCTCGCTGACCGACGCGGTGCGCAGCAGCGGAACGGCCGCGAGCAGGCGGGCGCGGGCCCGCCAGACGGCGGGGCTGTCACCGACCTCTGAGCGGAAGCGCCGGGTGAAGGCCCGTTCGCTCATGGCCGTCCTCGCAGCCCATGCGGCGTTGGTGACGCCGGCGTCGGGTGCTGCCAGGTATTCGCGGCAGAGCCTCGCAAGGTCGGCGTCGGCGGGAATCCCGACGTGGAACGGGAGCGGGGCACGCTCGGCGATCTCGTGCAGGAGGAGGGCGGCAATGCTTCCCTCCCGTCCGGACAGGCCGTAGTCGATCTCGAACTCGACAGCAACCAGGAGCAGTTCGCGCAACAGCGGCGGAACATCCACAACCGTGCAGGTGACGGGCCACCAGGGGATGACATCCGGCTCGATGTACAGACTCCGGGTGCTCACCCCCAGCATGCGGACCCGGTGCCGGGTAGCGGCCGGAATCAGTACGGCCCGCTCGGGCGGAACGGTCCAGCTGCCCTCGGCGGTGTCGACGACCATGACCCCGGTGGCGCCGTAGAGGAACTGCGCGCGACGGTGTTCGTGCCAGTCCAGTACGTGGCCGGGCGGGTAGTCGGTGCCGATCGGCAGGACAACCCGGTCGACGTGGTCGACGTCGACCAGGGAGACGTTCTTCACCCAGCCACCCTACTGGCTGAGATGCGAAGGAATGGCACCGACCATCGCATGCGAGCGTTCCGTCGGAGCTGGTGGAGTGGGTCCATGGACGTTGTGGCATTGATCGGGATCGGGCTCCTCACCGGGGCGACGACGGTGTTGTTCGGGTTCGGCGGCGGGTTCGTCGCGGTACCGGTCGTGGTGTGGGCGGACGCCGCACTCGGCGCGGACGCGATGCGGGTGGCGACGGCCACCTCGGCCCTGGTGATGGTGGTGACCGCAGGATTCGCGACAGCCGTCACACCGCGGCGGGTGCTCCTCGCGCTCCGTGGCAGCGGCACGCTGCTCCTCCTGCTGGCGGTCGGTGCCTCGGCCGGCGCACTGGCCACGCGCCTCGCCCCGGCCGATCTGGCCCGCTGGGCGTTCGTCGCATACATCGCTCTCACCATCGTCGACTTGCTCCTGCGCCCCGGCTTCCTGCGCCCAGGGATCCGAGTCGAGGCGACCTCCGATGCTCCGCGTCCACTGCCGGCCGTCCTCGGCGCCCCGGTCGGCGCGGTCGCTGCCTTCCTCGGTGTGGGAGGCAGCGTCATGACCGTCCCCGCGATGCGGCGGGCCGGGCACACGATGCACGTGGCGACTGCGCTGGCCAACCCCCTCACCCTCGCCATCGCGCTCCCGGCCGCCACACTATCTCTCGGCGGCGCCGCGGCCCCCTCCCCCGCTGACGCGCACGTGCACCTGGTGGGTCTCATTGACCTCCGCGCCGCCTCGGCGCTCCTCCTCGGAGCTCTGCCGGTGATCGCAGTACTGCGGCGGCGCCCGCCCCGGATCCCCGACCGCACCTACGCCTGGGCGTACATCGGACTGCTTGCCATGGTGACGGTCGCGATGCTGCTCTCGGCTTAGCGCGGGACCGCGGCGACCGGCCCACCTCTCGGCCGCCTGCGACGAACGCGGGAACGACGGACCGGAGCAGAGGGGGCGGGCGCCCGCGGTTTCGCCGGCCGCCTCCAAGAGCGGCTGCCCCACCACCACAGGCTCCCAGCCCCGCCGACTCACGCACCTGTCCGCCAGGTGAGACGCCCAGTCGCACCGGCACGAATGCCGTGCCGAGAATGGCCAACTCATGTGCACGGTGGCCAATTGGCCAAGTGCGTAGCGGTGGACAGGGGAACGCTTCAAGGGCAGGACAGCGCCGGCTCCTGCCGCAGGCGTCCGACTCCCTTTCGGATCAGGGGGACTTTCACATCAGGCCGTAGAGCTCCAGGACTGTCACCCGGGCTCGGCAGCGGTCGGCGGCCCGGTGACCGCACGAGTAACGTGCCGCCACCCCGGGGGCGGGGGTGGCGGCACGCAGCAGATCCGAAAGGGCCCGCGGTCAGTGGCGGGCGGGGGTCAGGTCAACGGCGGCGCCCGTGGTCGTTGTTGCGGTGGTCGTTGTTGCGGTGGTCGTGGTCACGGCCCCAGGACTTGGTGTCGACGGTGCGACCCCGGTCGTCGCGGAGGGTGGCCTTGTCGCAATAATTGCTCCAGATGTAGTCGCCGCGGCGGTTCTGGTAA
>NZ_FMDF01000215.1 GCF_900091955.1 Streptomyces sp. Ncost-T10-10d | reverse complement strand
GGGGCGAGGTCATCAAGACCGTGCCCGAGTCGAAGATCGTCGAGACGCTGATCGAAGAAGCCCTGAGGATCGCCGAGGGCATGGAAGACGCAGGGACACCATCGGGGGTTCCCGCCGTCACCGTGAGCTGAAACAGAACCAGAGAGGGGGCCCGAGCGTGACGATTCTGGAGAACATCCGGGGGCCGCACGATCTCAAGGCGCTGAGCGAAGCCCAACTCGACGAACTCGCCGAGGACATCAGACAGTTCCTCGTCCGGGCGGTGGCGAGGACCGGCGGACATCTGGGGCCCAACCTCGGGGTGGTGGAGCTCTCCATCGCCCTGCACCGGGCCTTCGACTCGCCCGTGGACCGCATCCTGTGGGACACCGGGCACCAGAGCTATGTGCACAAACTGCTCACCGGACGGCAGGACTTCTCCAAGCTGCGGGGCAAGGGCGGCCTTTCCGGCTACCCCTCCCGCGAGGAGTCCGAGCACGACGTCATCGAGAACTCGCATGCCTCGACCGTCCTCGGCTGGGCCGACGGCATCGCCAAGGCCCATCAGGTGCTGGGGCGGAGCGACCATGTCGTGGCCGTCATCGGAGACGGGGCCCTCACCGGCGGGATGGCCTGGGAGGCGCTCAACAACATCGCGGCCGCGAGGGACCGGCCGCTGATCATCGTGGTCAACGACAACGAACGCTCCTACGGCCCCACGATCGGCGGTCTCGCCAACCACCTCGCCACCCTCCGTACCACGGACGGATACGAACGCTTCCTCTCCTGGGGCAAGGGCGTGCTCCAGCAGACGCCCGTCATCGGACAGCCGTTGTACGAGTCGCTGCACGGCGCGAAGAAGGGGTTCAAGGACGCCTTCGCCCCGCAGGGCATGTTCGAGGACCTCGGGCTCAAGTACGTCGGGCCGATCGACGGTCATGACATCGCAGCCGTCGAATCCGCACTGCACCGGGCGAAACGCTTCCACGGCCCGGTGCTGGTGCACTGCCTCACCGAGAAGGGCCGCGGCTACCCGCCCGCGCTCCGGGACGAGGCCGACCGCTTCCACACCGTGGGCGCGATGGACCCGCTGACCTGCGCACCGCTCGCCCCGTCCGGAGCGCCTTCCTGGACCGCGGTGTTCGGGGACGAGATCGCAGCGATCGGCGCGGAGCGGCCGGATGTCGTGGCCATCACCGCGGCGATGCTGCACCCCGTCGGACTGACGAAGTTCGCCGAGGCGTTTCCCGACCGGGTCTGGGACGTCGGAATCGCCGAGCAGCACGCGGCGGTCTGCGCGGCGGGACTGGCCACCGGTGGACTGCATCCGGTCGTCGCCGTCTACGCCACCTTCCTCAACCGGGCCTTCGATCAACTGCTGATGGATGTCGCGCTGCACAAGTGCGGGGTGACCTTCGTCCTCGACCGCGCCGGAGTCACCGGTCCTGACGGCCCGTCGCACAACGGCATGTGGGACATGTCCATGCTGCAGGTCGTCCCCGGGTTGCGGATCGCCGCCCCGCGCGACGCCGACGAACTGCGCGCCGAGCTCCGCGAAGCCGTCGACATCGACGACGCACCCACCGTGATCCGGTTCCCCAAGGAGTCGGTGGGGGAGCCGGTCCCGGCCATCGACCGGATCGGCGGAATGGACGTACTGCACCGGGCGGACGACCCCGATGCGCTGCTCGTGGCTGTCGGTGTGCTCGCCCCGGTCTGTCTGAAGGCCGCAGACCTGCTGGCGGGCGGCGGCATCCGCTGCACCGTCGTCGACCCACGCTGGGTCAAGCCGGTCGACGAACAGCTGGCCCCGCTCGCCGAACGGCACCGGCTGGTCGCCGTCGTGGAGGACAACAGCCGGGCAGGGGGTGTCGGTTCGGCGGTCGGGCAGGCATTGCGGGATGCCGAGGTCGACGTTCTGCTGCGGACGTTCGGCATCCCCGATCAGTTTCTCGCCCACGGCAAGCGCGCCGAGGTGCTGGCCGACATCGGCCTCACCCCGGTCGAGGTCGCGGGGCGCATCAGCGCCGCACTGGCCGCCAAGGAAGCAGCGACAAGGACCGAGGAGAGCGGGGCATGAAGGACGACGGGCCCAAGGGCTTCGACCTGGCACAGCTCCTCGCGGAGCGCGGCGGCGAGCGCTACGAGCTGCACACGGAATACCTCAACCACCAACTGCCCCGCATGCTGCACACCATCGGCTTCGACAAGGTCTACGAACGGGCCGAGGGCGCGCACTTCTGGGATGCGGACGGCAACGACTATCTCGACATGCTCGCCGGGTTCGGCGTGATGGGCCTCGGCCGGCACCACCCCGTCGTACGCAAGGCCCTGCACGACGTCCTGGACGCCTCGCTCGCCGATCTCACCCGCTTCGACTGCCAACCGTTGCCCGGGCTGCTGGCCGAGAAGCTGCTCACGCACAGCCCGCACCTGGACCGGGCCTTCTTCGGTAACAGCGGTACGGAGGCTGTCGAGACCGCCCTGAAGTTCGCCCGGTACGCCACCGGCAGGCCCAGGATTCTCTACTGCACCCACGCATTCCACGGGCTGACGACCGGCTCTCTCTCGGTCAACGGGGAGAGCGGCTTCCGGGACGGCTTCGCACCGCTGCTGCCGGACACCGCCATCGAGCTCGGGGATCTCGACGCACTGCGCCGTGAACTGAAGCGCGGTGATGTGGCGGCCCTGGTCGTCGAGCCGATCCAGGGCAAGGGCGTCCACGCCGCGCCGCCCGGCTTCCTGCGGGACGCGCAGGAACTGCTGCACAAGCACAAGGCACTGCTCATCGCCGACGAGGTGCAGACCGGCCTCGGCAGGACCGGCGATTTCTACGCGTACCAGCACGAGGAGGGCGTCGAACCCGATCTGGTCTGTGTGGCCAAGGCCCTCTCCGGTGGCTATGTGCCGGTCGGGGCGACCCTCGGCAAGGACTGGATCTTCAGACGCGTCTACTCGTCGATGGATCGGGTCCTGGTCCACTCCGCGAGCTTCGGCTCCAACGCCCAGGCGATGGCGGCCGGGCTCGCGGTCCTCGCGGTGATGGAGGACGAGGAGATCGTCGCGGGTGCGCGCCGCACCGGTGATCTGCTGCGCGAGCGGCTGGCCGCACTGGTCGACCGCTACGAGCTGCTGCACGAGGTGCGCGGGCGCGGGCTGATGATCGGCATCGAATTCGGCCGGCCGTCGTCACTGAGGCTGCGCAGCCGCTGGACCATGCTGCAGGCGGCCCGCAAAGGCCTCTTCGCGCAGATGGTGGTGGTGCCCCTGCTGCAGAAGCACCGCATCCTCACCCAGGTGTCGGGAGATCAGCTGGAAGTGATCAAGCTGATTCCGCCGCTGGTGATCGGGGAGCCGGACGTCGACCGGTTCGTCACGGCGTTCACCGCGGTGATGGACGAGGCGCACAGCGGCGCGGGGCTGATGTGGGACTTCGGCAGGACCCTGGTGAAACAGGCCGTCGCCAACCGCTGACCCCGCGGGCCCGGCAAGACTCACCGTGTTTGCCTCTGAGGTAATAAATTTGCCTCAGAGGAAAGCTCCTGGCCCAATGGGTACATGAACACTCCAGACGGAGGGGTGGCCGACGAGCTGCCCGGGGTCGCGCCACGCCTGCGCGATCTGCGCCGCAGCCGTGGTCTCACCCTGGAGACCGCCGCTCAGCGGGCGGGACTCTCACCCGCCCATCTCTCCCGGCTCGAAACGGGACGTCGGCAGCCTTCGCTGCCGATGCTCCTCGGTCTTGCCAGGATCTACGGTACGACGGTCTCCGAGCTGCTCGGCGAGACGCCCCCGGAACGGGAGGCGATCATCCGCGGCGGGAGGTTCGACGGGGCCGAGGCCGACGGCTGGATGTATCAGCAGGCCGGCGGCTCCGGCCGGGCGATGCAGGCGCTCCGCGTCCGGGTTCCTTACGGCGCACAGGGTGATCTCGTGCGCGTCCATCCCGGCGAGGAGTGGCTGTACGTGCTCGCCGGACACCTCCGGGTCACACTCGGGGACACCGTGCACGATCTGGCCGCCGGTGACAGCGCGCACTTCGACTCGCTCACCCCGCACCGGATCGCGGCCGTCGACCGCGACGGTGCCGAGCTGCTCTTCGTCCACACCCTGCTGCAGAGCCCCGCCGCCGAGCTGTGCCTCGGCAGCGGTATCCACCGTCGCTGAGACCGGGCCGCCCGGTCGCCAGAGAGGACTGTCATGTCCGATTCAGAGAACTTCGACCCGCTCGGGTCCAGGAAGAACTACGAAGCCCAGGAGCGGAAGTTTCCGCGCGGCGTGGTGATCCGGCTGTTCGCCTACCTCATCGCCGGACACATCTTCGCGGCCTTCCTCTACCTGCTCTTCGCAGTGGCTGGCAAGGGCTGACCACCGCCGACGGGCGCGTGTGGCTACGCCTCGTCGAGGAGCCGGTCGCGCAGCTGCTCACGGGTCTTGGGCGCGAGCTTCAGGCCCTCGGAGAAGTAGCGGTCCGTGCCGCCCCAGGTCTCCTCGATGGTGGCGAAGGCCGCGGCGAGGTAGTCGGCGTGGGCGCCGAAGAGCGGATTGAGCAGCTCCATCACCTCGGGCGACATGCCGTCCGCCGAGGTGTCGCTGCGCTGCACCTTGTAGCGGCGGTGGGCGTCGTTCGACTTCAGGTAGTCGGCCTCGATGGCATCGCGCTCGACCCCGACCGCGAGCAGCGACACCGCGATCGACAGACCGGCCCGGTCCTTGCCCGCCGCGCAGTGCATCAACGCGGGAACGGAGTCCTCGGCCAGGGCGTGCAGAACTCGGCTGTGTTCGGCGGTACGGTCCTGAATGATCGCGCGGTACGAGGCGATCATCCGGTTCGTTCCCTTGCCGTCGGCCAGGATCGAGCGCAGCTGGTCGAGATCGCCGTCGCGGACCATCTGCCAGAACTCGGCGCCGTCGGCGGGGTCGGAGAGCGGGATGCTCACATTCCGTACGCCCGGAAGCTCCACATCCGGGCCTTCGAGCCGGTGGTCGGCCGCATTGCGGAAGTCGAAGACCGTGTGCAGGCCGAGACCGCCCAGGAAGGCGGCGTCCTCGGCGGTGGCGTGCGCGAGGTGACCGCTGCGGAAGAGCCGTCCGTACCGTACCCGCCGGCCGTCCGCGGTGGGCAGTCCGCCCACATCGCGGAAGTTGCGGACACCCGCCAGTTCGGGTTCCGTCGACGGGATCTGCGGCAACTGCTGCGTCACGGTGACTCCTGGAGTGTCTGGCGCCGGCGCGAGTCGCCGACAAGGCCACTCCCGCGACGATACGACATTGATTCCTCAGGCAATCATCTCGGCCTTTGCTTGTCGATATTTCCGCCAACCCCGTTACTCCTGCGGTGAATCCGCCCGGCGAATTCCTTGCAAGGCCGTTGCCCACCCACCGGCGATGGTCGATGATGTGCGGAACTGTTGGAATGTGGGGATGCGATGATCGAGACTGGCGACAAGGGCCGGACCTGGCTGCTCACCGGGGCGAGCAGCAGCTACGCACTGCGACTCACCGAGCGGGACGAGCTGGTCCATCTGCACTGGGGGCCGCGGATCGCCCTTGCCGCGGCCGAGGCCCTGGCCGCAGCGCCGGAGCCGCCCTTCAGAGGCTTCGAGTCCCAGCTCGACGGCCGCGAGGAGTACCCCGTGGAGGGCGGCCCCCGGTTCGTCCGCCCGGCCCTCTCGGTACGCACCCCCGAGGTCCGCGGCACCGAGTGGGCTTTTGCCGACGCCACGGTGGACGGAGACGAACTCCGCATCGGATTCACCGACTTCGTGCACCGGCTCGTCCTGACTCTGCACTACCGGATGCGGGACGACTCCGATGTGATCGAGCGCTGGGCCACCGTCGCCCACGCCGGGCCGGACGGTCCGCCGCTGGAACTGCTGCGAGCCGACGCCGCAGCCTGGGCGCTGCCCGCGCGCGACGGCTGGCGGCTGAGCCGGCTGCACGGACGCTGGGCGGCGGAGTCGCAGCTTGCACGCGCGGAGCTGACGTACGGCGAGAGCGTCATCTCCAGCAGGCGCGGTCACACCGGGCACCAGTACCTGCCGTGGGTCGCGCTCGACGCCGACGGTGCGGCGACCGAGGAGAACGGCGAGGTGTACGGCTGTGCGCTCGGCTGGTCCGGGTCGTGGCGGATTTCGGTACAGCAGCTCCCCGATGGGCTGGTGCAGATCACCGGCGGCGCCGGCTACGACGACTCGGGGCTGCTGCTGCTCGCGCCGGGTGAGTCGTACACCACCCCCGTCTTCGCCGGTCTATGGAGTGCGGAAGGGTTCGGCGGGGCGAGCCGGGCCTGGCACGCCTGGCAGCTGGCCCATGTGATCCCGGACGCACAGAGCCTGCGGCCGGTGCTCTACAACTCCTGGGAGGCGACCGGCTTCGACGTCTCGCAGGAACAGCAGCGCGCCCTCGCCGAGCGCGCCGCCGCGATGGGCGTCGAGCTGTTCGTCGTGGACGACGCGTGGTTCGGGCAGCGCACCAGCGACCGGGCCGGGCTCGGCGACTGGACGCCGAATCCCGACCGCTTTCCCGGCGGACTGAAGCCGCTCGCCGACGAAGTGCACGGACTCGGCATGCAGTTCGGTATCTGGGTCGAGCCGGAAATGGTCAATGCCGACAGCGATCTCTATCGCGCACACCCCGACTGGGTGCAGCATTTCCCCGGGCGGGCGCGGACCGAGTTCCGCAATCAACTGGTGCTCAATCTGGCCCGCACAGATGTGCAGGACTATCTGTGGGAGCAGCTGGACACACTGCTCTCCAGCGCGCCCGTCGACTATGTGAAATGGGATTTCAACCGCAGCTTCACCGACGCGGGCTGGCCGGGTGAGGAGTATCAGCAGAAGCTCTGGATCGAGCACGTGGACGCCCTGTATGCGCTCATCGACCGGCTCCGGGCCGCGCACCCCTCCGTCGCCTTCGAGTCCTGCTCGGGCGGCGGCGGCAGGATCGACCTGGGGATTCTGTCCCGTACGGACCAGGTGTGGACCTCCGACAACACCGACCCGCTCGACCGCCTCACCATCCAGGAGGGCTTCGGTCAGATCCATCCGGCCCGGGTGATGGCCGCCTGGGTCACCGACAGCCCGAATGTCCAGCTCAACGACAGGGTCAGCTCACTGAAGTTTCGTTTCGTGAGCGCGATGGCCGGTGTGCTCGGGGTCGGTGGGGACCTCACCGACTGGAGCGCGGACGAGCTGGCCGAGGCGCGGAACTGGGTGGATCTCTACAAGGAGATCCGGCCGGTGGTGCAGCACGGCGCGCTGTACAGGCTGCGCGCGCCGCGCGGCGGACTCAGCGCGGTCCAGTACGTCTGGGGGACGAGGCCGTGGTCCTGATGTGGCTGGAGGCACAGAGGTACGGGGGAGCGGCCCCCGGCCCTGCGGCTGCGGGGGATCGACCCGGCGGCGATGTACACCTGCCTGGACACGGGCGCGGTGCACCACGGTTCGGTACTGCTGCATCAGGGGCTGCACACCGGGCTTCGGGGGGATCTCGACGCGCGGGTACTGAGGCTGCGTCGCGAATGATGGGCGCGACATGTCCGTAATCGGCGCATTTGACGCAATATGCCCTGGTTTTACGGGAGATGGTTGCCTGTTCGTGAGCGGAATCATATCCGTGACGGTGCGTGCTGGCGGGGCAGTCGGGTACTCCCTGCGCGGCGCGGAAAGCCAAGATCCTTAATCCACGGAGTGTGACCGGAATTCCGCGCTGATTTCCGAGCGCGGATTCCGGTACGGAATCAGTGGCTTGTTATCGCCGTCCCGACTCGCTTACGGTCACCGTCAATCCGGACGGCCCGCCTAATCCTGCCGCCGCCCGGAATTCGCACCCACTCATCGCGTGGCAGGAGCGGGGGAACCAGGTAGGCCGCCGATCGGAGAAATCCGGCCGGCTAGGGGTCAAGTCGCGCTCAGCGCGGCCGGGCATCTCCAGCCCGAACCCGACAGCTCACCTCGCAGGCGCCGGAGAGGAAGCACGTCATGCCCATATCGGGTAAGCATCGTCGTACGAAGGCCGGCACCATCGCCCGTGGCGTCGTCGCCGCAGGCGCCGGTGGTGCCGTCATCGCACTGCCGCTGCTCGGCGCCACCGGTGCCCACGCCGCGCCGCAGTCGGCCCCGACCGCCGCGCCGCAGTCGGCCGCCGCCACGCACGCCGCCCCGGCCGAGCCGGTCGCGCAGAAGCGGGCC
>NZ_FMDF01000217.1 GCF_900091955.1 Streptomyces sp. Ncost-T10-10d | reverse complement strand
TTTTCTGCGTTCACGGCTCTTTGCTGTCAGACGGGGGTGACCAAGTGGGTGCCGTAGGCCAGGATGACTGCCGGGACGCGGTCGCGGGATCCCGTTTTGGCGAGGATGCGCGTGACGTGTGTTTTCACCGTTGATTCGGCGAGGTGGAGCCGTTCGGATTCCCGTCCGATGAGGGTCGCGATGCGTGCGTCCAGGTTCGAGGGGCCGCCGGGAACGGTCGGCAGGTGTTGCATATACGCGCCCAGAAGACGACGGGTGAGGCCGGGGGCGACCACTGCGTCGCCGCTTGCCACAGCCCGGATGCCGGAGAGCAGTTCCTCCGGCAGTGCGTCCTCGATGAGGAAGCCGCTGGCGCCGGCGCGGAGGCCGTCGTACGCGTACCGGTCGAGGTCGAACGTCGTGACGATGAGAACCACGGTCGTCGCGAGGGTGTGTCCCCCAGGGGGAGTCGGAGCCGAACCCCGCCAACTGCCCGCGGTCGAATCCGTGGCTGTGGGCTTCGACAGTGGGCCTGCTTCGATTGTGCCGTCGTAGACGGTCCGGCCAGGGTGGACGGAGCGGGCCTCCCGGAGCCCGCCGACCTCGGTGAGCGGTGCGCTGTGGGCGGCGTACGCCCGTCCGCCGATCGTCGAGCGGCCACGGGGTGGGGCGTCGAGGCCGAGCAGCATCCGCATCGTCGTCGACTTCCCGGCGCCGTTCGGGCCGAGAAATCCGGTGACGGTGCCGGGCCGGGCCGGGCCGTGAAGTCGAGGTCCTGGACGACGTTGGTGTCTTCGTACCTCTTGGTGAGTGCGTATGCCCTGATCACGCGGTCGGCGCTACGGAGGGGGCGTGCCTCGGGCGTCGGACCTGGGGCGGGATGTGGCGGTGCGTGTAGTACCGGGGTACGACGCGGGGACGGTCGGGGCCGTGAATGTTGTTTGCGCAGGTCGGGTGGGGAAGGGAAGGATCGGCGGATGGAACATGTGATGCGAGCCGTGCGCGCCGATGAATGGCCCCTGGTCAAGGAGTTGCGGCTGGCGGCGCTGCAGGACCCGGCGGCGCCGGTGGCCTTTCTGGAGACGTACGCGCAGGGCGCGGCCCGGCCCAACGCGTTCTGGCAGGACCGGGCGCTCGGCGCGTCCGAGGCCGGGAGCGGTGAAGTGCGGCAGTTCGTCGCCGTCGCGCCCGACGGGCGGTGGGACGGCAGCGTCACCGTGCTGATCGAGCGGCCGGACGCGGACGTGCGGTTCGGGGAGGCGGCCGACGTCCATCAGGCGCATGTGGTCGGTGTGTTCGTACGGCCCGAGGTGCGGGGCGAGGGCCTGGCCGAGGAGCTGTTCCGGGCCGGGACGGACTGGGCGTGGTCGCTGGTGGAGCCGCGGATCGAGCGGGTGCGGCTGTATGTGCACGAGGACAACGCGCGGGCTGCGGCGCTCTATCGGCGGATCGGGTTCGTGGCCACCGGGGAGTGGGTGCCTGTGCCGGGCGACCCGTCCGCGCGGGAGCTGGAGTATGCGGTGGGGCGGCCGGTGTAGGTGCGTGGCGCCGGGCTCGCCCGGCTAGCGTGCGCCGGTGAGGTCTTGGGGCCAGCGGGCGCGGGCCTGTTCCCGGGAGCGGAGGAGGGCCAGGGTCGGCAGGCCCTGGGCCTGACCGGTCGACAGCAGCTCCGGGAGCCGGGGCAGGGGCGCCACCGCGGCGACGTCGTCGAGTACGAGCGTCATTGGTGGGTCGAGCCGACCGTCGGTTGACCGTGCGGCCATGCGGCGGCCGTGCTCGACCACGTGTGAGGCGAGTGCCGTGAGCAGGGGCATTGCTCCGGGACCCGAGCGGGGATCCTCGATCGGTTCACCCACCACATAAAGGGTGCCCCCCTCGCCCGCGAAAGATTCCAGCACGAGCGAATCGGCCCGGTTCGGTGTGCAGGCCTCGCGGATGTGGACCGAGGAGAGGGCGGCGAAGGCCCGTACCGTCAATTCCTGTGCCATCTCGCGGCGTTCGGGATGGGCGGTGAGTGCGGACTCCAGCACGCCGGCGAGCCCGGAGGCTGCCTTGGGGTGGGTGCGGAGCAGGCGCACCGGTTCGTGTGCGCTGCCGCCGAGGGCCCAGCGGTGGACCTGGCGGAAGGGCCTGCCGTCGATGGCTGCGGCGTGCAGCCAGCACTTCAGGAGCGTTTCCGCGGTGTCGGCCGTCGTCGCGTCGATACGGGCCTGCGGCCGGACCGGGGCGAGAAGTGCGGTGGAGCGGGCGGCGGCCGTGTCGGGCTGTTCGCAGCCGGCCGTGGGGGACCAGTGGAGGCGGGCGGGGGTGTCGCAGAGGTGGCCCGGGTCGTAGACGAGGACCGGGCCGAGCTTGGCACGGGCGTCCTTCGTCTCGGCCCAGACGGTGGGGTCGGAAGTGACGACGAGCGCGGGCCCGTCGGCCTCCTGGATCGCCTGGACGACGGTGGGGCGGCGGGTGGCGGCCGGTCCGTAGACGACGAGGGAGGTGCGGGGAGACGGGAGCGCGGAGAGGGCGGGCTCGGGCCGGACGTGCTCCACGGGTACGGGCGCGGGTGCGGGTGCGGGCGGGATGTGCAGCGCGGGTGCGGGCACAGGCGTGAGCGCGGGCACGGCTTCCGGGGAGTGGGCCGTCGGTCGAGGCTCCGTCTCCGTCTCCGTCTCCGGCTTTGGCTGCGGCTCCGTCTGCTGCGGGTTCTGGGCCTCGGGCCGGGGCTCCTGCCGCCGGGACGGTACGGGCATGTCCTCGTCCCCGTACCGTTCGCTCCGCTGCCGTGCCCGTACCAGCCGCCAACGCGTCACCACCCCTATCACGAAGACCGTCAGCACCAGCAGCACCATCACTTCGCCTATGAACAGGCCCCAGAACAGCCCGTACCCGGAGAGCTCGCCCGCCGGGGTGTTCGGCCAGGCGGCCGGGATGTCGTGCGGGGTCGTGACGAGTTGCCGCATCGCCAGGGGGGTCTCGGCGAGGGTGACCCCCTCCGGCCAGGCGCCGTGCGTGAACAGTCCGGCCAGGCCGGTCGCCGTCCACGCCAGCAGAGTCAGCCCGAGCAGGAAGGCCAGCAGGCCGATCAGCAGGCCGTCCGGGATGCCCCCGCCGCCTCCGCTGCCGCCGGTACGTACCTCGCCGCGCCCTGCCATGTCATGCCACCGTTGACTCGGACGACTCGTTCAGTCGTTGTTGGTGCTCGATCCGCGCCGCGCGCTGCTCGGCCTCCAGCTCGGCGGCGCGTACGTCCTCCGGAAGGAGTTCGGCCGCGGACGACTCGGTCATCGCGCGGTCGGTGAAGACCAGGGGACGTTCCGCCTCGGTGATCAGGTGTTTGACCACCTGGACGTTGCCGTTGACGTCCCAGACCGCGATGCCGGGGGTGAGGGTCGGGATGATCTCGACCGCCCATCGGGGCAGGCCGAGCACGCGTCCCGTGGCTCTGGCCTCGTCGGCCTTCTGGGCGTAGATCGTACGGGTCGAGGCCATCTTGAGGATCGCCGCGGCCTCGCGGGCCGCCGCGCCGTCGACGACGTCGCTGAGGTGGTGGACGACGGCCACGAACGAGAGACCCAGCCGGCGTCCGAACTTCAGCAGGCGCTGGAAGAGCTGGGCCACGAAGGGCGAGTTGATGATGTGCCAGGCCTCTTCGACCAGGAAGATGCGTTTCTTCCGGTCGGGCCTGATCCAGGTGTGCTCCAGCCAGACGCCGACGATCGCCATCAGGATCGGCATCGCGATCGAGTTCCGGTCGATGTGTGACAGGTCGAAGACGATCAGCGGGGCGTCGAGGTCGATGCCGGCGCTCGTCGGTCCGTCGAACATGCCGCGCAGGTCACCGTCGACCAGGCGGTCCAGGACGAGGGCGACATCCAGGCCCCAGGCCCGTACGTCATCTATGTCGACGTTCATCGCCTCGGCGGACTCGGGCTCCGGGTGGCGCAGCTGGTCGACGATGTCGGTCAGGACCGGCTGCCGGTCGGTGATCGTCTCGTTGACGTACGCGTGGGCGACCTTCAGCGCGAAGCCGGACCGTTCGTCCAGGCCGTGCCCCATCGCGACTTCGATGATCGTACGGAGCAGGGCGAGCTGCCCGGTCGTGGTGATCGCGGGGTCGAGCGGGTTGAGCCGGATGCCGCCGTTGAGCGCGGAGGTCGGGTCGAGGCGGATCGGAGTGAGGCCCAGCTCCTGGGCGATGAGGTTCCACTCGCCGACGCCGTCCTCGCCCTGGGCATCGAGGACGACGACCTGGCGGTCGCGGAAGCGGAGCTGGCGGAGCACGTACGTCTTCTCCAGCGCGGACTTGCCGTTGCCGGACTCGCCGAGCACCAGCCAGTGCGGGGCGGGCAGCTGCTGTCCGTACAGCTGGAACGGGTCGTAGATGTAGCCCTTGCCGGAGTACACCTCGCGGCCGATGATCACTCCGGAGTCGCCGAGGCCGGGGGCCGCGGTGGGCAGGTAGACGGCCTGGGCCTGTCCGGTCGACGTACGGACGGGCAGCCTGGTCGTCTCCACCTTCCCGAAGAGGAAGGCGGTGAAGGCGTCCGACAGCGCGGACAGCGGATCTCGCATGGCGTGACCGACCTCCCTCTCGTTTCTCTCGGTTGTTTGCGGTCAGCGACGGATGCCGGTGGCGAACGGCAGGGTGTTCACGAAGGCGCGGTGGTGCTCGCGGTCGCACCACTCCAGCTTGAGATACGACTTTCCGGCCGAGGCCCGGATCGTCCGCTTGTCGCGGGCCAGGGCTTCGGGTGAACGCGAGGACACGGTGATGTACCCCACCAGGTTCACTCCGGCCGCGCCGCTCGCGAGATCTTCACCCCGCTGGTCGAGCCGGCCGTGCGCGGCGATGTCGCGCGGGTCGACGGTGCGGTTCATCTTGGCCTGACGGCTGGCTTCCGCCTCGTCGTTGGTCTTCTCGGTGAGCATCCGCTCGATGGCGATCTCGGTGGGTTCGAGGTCCATGCAGACCGCGACCGTACGGATGACATCGGGCGTGTGGACGAGCAGCGGGGCCAGGAAGTTGACGCCGACGGGCGTCATCGGCCACTCCTTCACCCAGGCCGTGGAGTGGCACCAGGGTGCGCGGGTGGCCGACTCGCGGGTTTTTGCCTGGAGGAACGTGGGTTCGACCGCGTCCAGTTCGGCGGGCCAGGCATTGCGCTTGGTCATGGCCTGGATGTGGTCGATGGGGTGGTCGGGGTCGTACATCGAATGCACGAGGGAGGCGAGCCGGCTCTGGCCGAGCGGCTGGCGCACCCGGATGTCGGCCTCGGCGAGGCGGGCGCAGATGTCGGTGAGTTCGCGCGCCATGACGACGGCGAGACCCGCGTCCCGGTCCAGTCTGCGGCCGGCCTGGGGGCGGGCGGCACGGGCCATGGCATTGGCCTCGGCGGCCAGCTCACGGGTGTAGTGCATGCAGGCGACGAGGTAGGCGCGGTGCTGCTCGCTGGAGGTGGACACCATGGACTGCAGCTGGTCGTACGACTCCTGCAGCCAGCCCGGGGACGCCTTGTCGCCGCGCTGGGCGACGTCCTTGGCGTGGGCGTCGGGGTCGGCGGGGAGGGTGCGGGCAAGCATCTGAATGCGGGTCACGAAGCCGTCGCCGTTGGCGACATGCTTCAGCAGCGTGCCGAACCGGTCGACGAGCGCTTCCTGGTCCTCGCTGTCGCGCAGCCCGACGCCGGGGCCCTCGATCTCGATCGCGGCGGTCACGGTGCGGCGGTCGGCGTGCAGGAGTACGGCGATCTCGTCCGGGCCGAAGGGGGCGGCGAGCCAGTTGATCCGGCCGATGCCGGGGGGCGGCCCGATCTCGACCTCGCGCCCGTCGGCGCCGACGCCCGCCTCCATGGCGGCGGAGCGGTAGGTCGTACCGCGGCGCAGGGTGCGCTTGTAGCTGCGGTTGATCTCGAACCATTTGTAGAGGGTGCGGTGCTTGTACGGGAGGTACACGATCGCGAGGGCGAGGAGGGGGAAGCCCGCGAGCAGCACGATCCGCGGGGCCAGGTAGGGGACGAGCAGCCCGCTCATCATGCCGAAGAAGGCGCCGGCGATGATCAGCGCGATCTCGCCGGTCTCGCGGTTCTTGCCGACGATCGCGTTCGGCCGGGCCCGGCCGATGAGATACGTCCGGCGGGGCGCGATCGTATGGGACTGAGTCGTCAACGCCCTCCACCTCCCGTGCTGTTGTTACCTGAACTGCCTGATCCGCCACCTCGGGGGGAGCGGCTGCCGTGGGGGGTGCCGGAGGCCGGTCCCGATCCGCTGCGGGGCGGAGGTGCGGCGGAGGGGACAGATCCGCCGCCGACTCCGCTCCCGCCGCCGGAGTTGCGGGTGCTGTGGGCGGCGACACCGCCGCTGACCGCGTTGGCGGGCCTGGCCCCGCCGCTGCCGCTGTCGCCGCTGTTCTGGCCGCTGCGGCTGCTGTGGGTCTTGATGCCCTGGGAGACGAGAGCGGCAGGGGAGCTGATCATCGCGGCGGCCTGGGAGCCGTCGGTGGCCTGCTTGCGGTTGGTGCGGGCGCCCTGGATCTCGTCGCCGAAGCCGGGGACGAACCGGTAGATCATCGCGGAGGCGAAGATCGCGAGCAGGATGATGGCGAGACCGGACACGACGGAGGAGAACGCGTTCGGCCCGTTGTCCCCGGAGAGCGCGCCGGCCAGCCCCAGCACGATGACGATGACCGGCTTCACCATGATCACCGCGATCATGATGCCCGCCCAGCGGCGCACGTGGCCCCACATGTTCTTGTCGACGAGCCCCGCGTAGACGACGGTGCCGAGGAGGGCGCCCACGTAGAGCAGGGCGGCGCGGATGACGAGCTCCAGGTAGAGAACGCCGGCGGCGAGGATCGAGACGAGCGAGACGACGATCAGCATGATCGGTCCGCCGCCGATGTCGGAGCCCTTCTTGAGCGCTTCGGCGAACGACCCGAAGAAGACGTCGGCCTTGTTTCCCGTGGCCGAGGCGATCACGTCACTGACGCCGTCGGTGGCGGATACGACCACGTAGAGGACGAGTGGGGTGAAGGCTGAGGCGATGACCGTCAGCCAGAGGAATCCGACGGCTTCGGAGATCGCGGTGGTGAGCGGGACACCACGGATGGCGCGCTTGGCGACGGCGAACAGCCACAGGACGAGCGTGAGGATGGCGGAGGCCGCGAACACGATCGCGTACTGCTGCCGGAAGGTCTCGTTGGTGAAGTCGACGTTCGCGGTTTGCTTCACGGCGTCGCTGAGCTTGCCGATGATCCATGCGGCGGCGTCGGCGCAGCCGCGGGCGAGGGAGGAGAGGGGGTCCAGGGAGTTGTCCAGGCCGGAGCCGGCGTCGGTTTTGGGGGCGCCGGCGTCGCCATCCTCGCAGTACTGCTTGGCAGGGCCGATCAGCAGGTCGCAGGCGTTGTTGCTCTTACTCGGGCTCGGGGACGGAGACGGACTTGGGGCGGCGAACGCGCGAGCCGAGAAGAGGACAACGGCTGTCTGAACTGCCATTAGTACGGTGACGACGGAGCGGGCTCGAAGGCGAGGGCTACCTGGCATAAGTGAAGCCTCCGTACTCCTTGACGGCCTTGCTGATCTCGTCCGAGCTGGAGGCAGCGACATCGCCCGGGACCGGAGCCGGCCCATCCTTCTGAGTGTCGCTGACGGCCCTCCAGCCAGCGTTCGTCCAGCTGAGTTGGACGGTCCAGGTCTTCCACGAGGTACTGACGGGATCGGTGGACTCCGGTCCGGACATGCCGATCAGCCCCGTGTACCAGACCGAGACCTTGGCGGTACTGCCCTCGAAGGCTTCCAATTTCGTTCCCACGGGGATGGTCCGGGAGACGAATGTGCTGCCCTGCGGTGCGTTGCCATCGGGATCCAGGCCTAGCTTCCCGAGGAAGTCAGCGGAGTACGCGGCGTCCTGCGGGTCTCTGAGATTTGCCGCTGCCTCAGCCGTGTAAATCGTATTCACGATCTCGTGGCGGCTGTCCTTCTTGAACATCCCGACTGAACCCAGCGCCACCGCAAAGTTGGACGCCGCGCTCTGCGCCCCCTGCTCGTCATGGGCGAACCCCGAAGGAATCGAACCGTTCTTCCCCGTCACCGGCTTCGTCCCCGTGGCCGCCGTGGACGACGAATCAGGCTTGCTCCCCCCGTTCCCCGAGCCGCCACTGCCGTCTCCGCCGCCTCCGCCCATGTTCGCGAACGCGATAGCCGCGATCAGGAGGACGACTACGCCGACCACCGTGACGAGGGAGCGGGAGTTGCGGGCGGGGCGGCGGGGGGTGCTGTAGCCGTCGCCGCCCTCGCCGTCGGGGAGGCGGGTACGGGTCTGGCGCGTACCGCCGATGGTGCTGTATCCATCATCCGTACGACCTGAACCGCTGCCGTAGCCGCTCTCGTCGCCGAGACTCATGCCGCGTACGCCCCCTCAACCGTTTCCTGAACCAGGTAGTACGACGGTAGCCGTGCGGGTTCCCGCGCGGGCGCGGTGTGGTGACTCGACATCAGGGAAACGTAACCTCTGCCGGTGGGCACGACGGACGGATGGTGTGGGAGTGGGCGGGACTGCCCCTGACATGGGATGACAGCCGGTCAGACGGCCATCCCGTAGACGATGGTGAACAAGGTGCCCAGCGATCCGATGATGAACACACCGGTGAGACCGGCAACGATCAGCCCCTTGCCCTGCTCCGCGCTGAATGTGTCGCGCAGTGCCGTGGCGCCGATGCGCTGTTTTGCCGCACCCCAGACCGCGATGCCGAGGCAGAGCAGGATGGCAATGGCCATCACGACCTCGATCATTACGCGGGCCTCGTTGCCCAAGGTCCCGAACGGCCCCCAGTTCGGGGCGATTCCGCCGATGATGGTGGTGATGTCGCCCTTTTCAGCTGCCAGGATCATGTAAGTCACCGCCCCTGTTGGGTAGTTCATTGCCCCTGCCACACGACACGGGTCGCTCTCTATCTTCGCTGATGAAACTGCTCTCGTACGACGACTTGACGGCTCTCTTTACCCGGATCTCGCACGTTTGACCGGTCCGACCGCCCTGACCTGCGGATCGAATCGGTGTATGACCGAATACGTATGGTTACTCTGTGTATCACGGAGGGTGACCCCGGGCAATGACTGTCATCCCGCCACCCTGGCCGAGACTCTTAGGCAGGGCTGGTCAGCGCAGTCGCTGGTCAGAGCAGGGGATGCCGTGGGACGGGTGGCCGGGGTGGTGTCGTCCAGGTCGGCGGCGGCCGGAAATCGCACCAGGTGCCGTCGAAGGGAAACGATCCGGCCTCGGCGAGCCGTACGACCGAGGTGCCCTCGCTTCGGATGGCTGACGCTTCGTCGGCCGACCAGTAGGCCGGGTCACCGGTCTTCTCGGCGAAGGACTGCTCGTCCTTCCACCGCCAGCTCCGGTCCGGGGCCACGTTGATGTCGAGTTCGTGGTCGGTGATGTCGATGTCGTCGCCGTGGTGGACCCGGCGCTCCAGATTTACGTACCAGCCACGGAACTTCTGTCTGCGGCCGAAGAGCCAGAGGACAGAGTGCGCGGCACCGGTCGGCTGATAGAAGAGCGCGCTGCCCATGGGCCACCGGTCGGCGATCAGGGGGTAACCGGCGGGTGGGCGGTCGTGCGGGGCGATGTCCCGCAGGTGCGCCCCGCGCGGAAGCTTCGTACGCCACATCGGTGTGCCGGTCTCCATCCACACCAGCTGGCCCGCCTCGGTGCGCTCTACGAGGCGTACGGGCACCGAGGCGCTCAGGTGTCCGCCGATGAAGAAGTTCCAGCGGAGTATCCGGCCCGGGTCGTCGTTCATCCGTTGATCATGCCCGCGGTGGAGCGGGCGGACACGTGGCCAGGGAGGTCAGGGACGAGTCACCGCTGAAGGAGCGGTGTCGGCCTTCCGATGGACTCTGCCGCGGTGGCCCAGAGCAGTGCCGCGCACAGGAACGCTGCCCTGGCGAACACCAGCGGGCGCGCGAGGGCGTCTTCCCGTGCGCCGGCCGGCAGCTCCGTCAGGCTGCGGCCCGGTACCAGCTCCATCGGGCAGCCAGAGGTAGGGGTCCTCGCCCTCGTGGATGACGTGATGGAGTGTCACCATGGGACGGTGGCTGAGCCGAGTTGGCGCCCGAGCCTCGTGCAGCACCCGTGAGGCGGCGGACCTCTCGGGGGCCGGCTCCGCCCCCGTCGGCCACAAGACCCCCGACTCGCGGCTCCGGTGGCGATACGCCACCGGCGATGCGGTCACGTCGTCGCCGACGGGGGCGCACTATCGGAGAGGCAGCGCTCGAACGCCGACTCCGGTCAGTCAGGCGGTCCTGTGTCCCGGGCGTCGTCGAGCTCGGCGAAGTGGTCGAATTCGCCGGCGAGGACGCCCTTGGTGAAGGCGTCCCATTTCGCCTGGGTGGTGGTGACGATGGTGGTGGGGTCGCCGGTCTCGCGGAGGTATACGAGTTCGTCCGGGCCGAAGGCGATCTCGATCCAAGGGCCGGGGCCTTCCTCGCCTTCGGGGGCGGCGCGGGTCCAGGTGAGGTCGGCGGGGATGTCAGCCATGGGGACGGCTTTCCTTGAGGGCGCGTACGAGGGCTGCCCAGGCGGCGGGGGTGGTGTGGAGTATTGCTCCGGTGGGGTCGCCGCTCTCGGTGAGTTCTATCGCTCCGGTACAGGCCGCGGCTACGTACACGCAGGCTTCGCCCTGGGCGCAGTAGGAGGACTTCTGCCAGCTGGAGGAGCTTGCTGGGACGTCAGTCATCGGGGTGGTTCTCCTTGAGGGTGCGGAGAAGGGCTGCCCAGGCGCTGGGGGTGGTGCGGAGTATCGCTCCCGTGGGGTCGCCGCTCTCGGTGAGGCAGATCGTGCCGGGGCGGGGGTGGCTATGTGTACGCAGGACTCGCCCTCGCCGCAATAGGAGGACTTCTGCCACATGTGATTCGGCAACTCGGATCCCTTCACAGGTTCTGGGCGATGGCGTGTATCAGGTTGCGCGACTCTGCAACGTCCAAAGCAAGGAACTCCAGGCGGGCCAAGACCTGGCGGTATTTCTGGAGTTGGGCTTCGGCGTCCAGGAGGACGATGCCGTGTGCCTGATCCAGCTGAACGGTGTCCAGCTGCGGCACGGAGCCGTGGACGTAGTAGATGGGCTGGCCTGCTCCTGGGTAGCCACCTGCCTTGAACGGGATCACTTGAATCGTGACGCGCTCACGCTCGCTCATGGTGAGCAGGTGAACCAGCTGCTGCTTCGCCACGGCCGGTCCGCCGAATTCCATGTGCAGGGCGGCTTCGTGGATGACCGCACTGTAAGGGGCCGGGTCTTTCCGGAAGATGACGTTCTGACGTTTGATGCGGAAAGACAGGCGGTGCTCGATCTCCGGAGGCGGAAGGGCGGGAACGACCTGGCGGAAGACCTCGCGCGCGTGGTCCGTGGTCTGGAGCAGGCCGGGCAGTCCGGCGGTATGCGAGGTGCGCAGCGCAGTCCCGTGATGCTCCAGTTCCGCCAAGTCCAGCAGGCCGGTGGAGAGAATCTCGCGATACTCCTCCCACCAGCCGCGCTTGCGGTCGCCGGTCATGGCGGCCAGAGCGTTGACCAATTCGTGGTCCGAGCAGTCGTAGTGGCAGGACAGTGTGCGCACCCGCTCGGCGCTGACGCCGTAACGGCCGGCTTCGATATTGCTGATGCGGGCCTGGTTGCCACCGAGGAGCTTGGCGGCCTCGGTTGCGGTGATCCCGGCACGCTCGCGCAACTTGCGGAGTTCTGCTCCCAGCCGCCGGCGGCGGGCTGTTGGTGCGGTGCTGGATGACATCACTCGCTCCCCGGCTTGGTCACCCACACGAGGGTATCTGTCATGTAATTCATGAATTTCATGGAATGCATTCCATGTTGCGTTTTAGTCTGTGACTCAGGCCACCCGCCCGGAAGTACCCCGCTCGACGGAGCGGCCTCGTCACCGGGTAACCGGAAACCCATGATTCAACTTCCCTCCGTGAACGGAGACTTCCATGGTCAGTGCCACGGTATCCCCGCCCTGGACGTACACCCTCCAACTCCCGCAGGATCCCCGCGCCCCCGGCGTGGCCCGCTCCACCCTCCGCACCATCCTGCGCGTCCACGGTATGCGCGAACTCGCCGAGATCGCCGAACTGTTGGCGAGCGAGCTCGTCACCAACGCCTACCTGCACTCCTCGGGGCCGTACTCCCTCCGTTTGCGCGACGCCGGGCGCAGCCGTGTCCGGCTGAGCGTCTGGGACACCAACCCGCACATCCCCGCCCCCTTCCAATGGAGCGCCGAGGCCCCGGCGGAGCTCGCCGAACGTGGGCGGGGGCTCTATCTCGTCACTCTCTACGCGGAGAGCTGGGGTGCGTACCCCATGCGCGGGGGGCTGCCGGGGCAGGGCGGAAAGCTGCTCTGGGTGGAGTGCGCGGCGAAGAGGGAGGGCGAGGGGGAGTGCGGGCCGGGCGACAGATGCACGGGACGGGCATAGCCTCGTTGCATGGTGCGGAGCGAGGCGAAGGACGTGGCCGGGTATCTGGCCGAGGTGCCCGAGGAGCGCAGGGGCGCCCTGACGAGGCTGCGGGAGTTGTGCCGGGCGGAGCTGGCCGGGTTCGACGAGGTCATGGCGTACGGGATGCCCGCGTACGAGCGGGACGGCACCGCGGAGATCGCGTTCGCCTCGCAGAAGCAGTACATCTCCTTCTACCTGATGCGCAGCGACGTACGTGAGGCCTTCGCGGCGCGGCTGGCCGGGCAGGACATGGGGAAGGGCTGCCTGCGCTTCCGTAAGACGGAGGCGATCGACTACGACCTGGTGCGGGATCTGCTCCGGGCGACGGCGGCGCAGCCGGGTGCGGTCTGCTGAGCAGGTGCGCCATCACGCCCCTGACCGAAGGAAATTCAATGGCGGTGCGACACGCGACCGCGTAGGAAGGTGCCATGAGCACCTCCACCTCCGTACCCTCGGTCGCTGCCCAGAACCCCGCCGACCGGCGAACCTTCGTCCGCGCCACGCTCGATCTGGGGGACGTGCTGCTGCGCCCGTGGTCACGGGAGGCCGACGAGCTGGACGCGATGCTCGACGGCCTCATAGCCGCCGCCGCGGACCCGCTGATCTCCCGCTGGAACCCCTTTCCGGCAGCTGATCGCACCGAGGCCATGGCATGGCTGGAGAAGCGCGAGGGCAGCTGGCACCGCGGTGCCGCCGCCACCTTCGCCGTACTGGGCGCGGCCGACGGCGCCCTGCTGGGCGCCGTTGCTCTGAGCTGGGTCGACCGCGAGGACGGCCTTGCGATGATCGGCTACTGGACCCTCCCGGCCGCCCGGGGACGGAGCGTGGCCACCAGAGCGACCAGAGCGGTGACCAGCTGGGCCTTCGAGACGGCCGATGCCCGCCGGATCGAGATCGCCCACGCGACCGGCAACGAGGCCTCCTGCCGGGTGGCCGACCGCTGCGGCTACCTTCCCGAGGGCACACTGCGCGACTCCCACCGCTACGGCGACGGGGCGTACCACGACGAGCACCTGCACGCCCGCCTGGCCGCCGACCCGGAACCGGCTGACATCGCGGCCTGACCACCGCGTGAGATCACGCGGCGACGGTTGCCGCACAGGCCCAGGAGTCCGCTCAGGACGTACGCTCCCGGGTGAAGAACGCCACGTCGTTGCCGAAGGCGACCACGAGCCGGCCGTCGGACACGGCGAGTGCGGAGCAGCGGTTCGCCAGCCGGATCAGTGTGGGCGTCGCTGTGGGGCGCTTGAGATCCCAGATCCGTACGGTGTTGTCGTGCGAACCGGTCACGGCGACGGGGCGTCCGTCGACTTCGGTACAGAGCATGGCGTTCACCCAGTTGGTGTGGCCGACGAGGGGACGGCCGAAGGCAGACTGGGTGTTCAGGTCCCACATGCGCAGCGTCTTGTCATGGGAGCTCGTGACGGCGAGGGGCCGCCCGTCGATCTCGATGCATTCCACGGCCGTCACCCGGCCGAGGTGGCCGATGAGCGGTCGGCCGATGGGTTCGCCGGTGTCCATGTCCCAGAGGCGCACGCTGTTGTCGGTGTAACTGATGAGGGCGACCGACCGTCCGTCGAGTCGGATGCAGGCCGCTGCTTCACTCGAACCCTTGCGTCCGTTGAGGGTGCGGCCGACGGGGCGGCGGGTCTCCAGGTCCCACAACTGCGTTGCTCCGTCGTCGTAGCCGATGAGGGCGAGGGGCCGCCCGTCGAGTCGGGTCCAGGCCAGCGTCGTCACCCGACGGATCGTGTCGATCAGGAGCCGGCCGGTCGGCAGTCGGGCTTGCAGGTCCCAGACCCGTACATTGAAGCGGAGGTCGGGTCGGTCGTCGAGGCTGAGGATGACGGGTCGGCCGTCGACGGTGGAGGTGACGGCGGCCACCTCCGATGGGCCAGTCATCCCCATGCTGAACTGAGCGATGGCCTCGTGGGTTTGCAGGCTCCATACCCGTGTGCTGTCGCTGGAGGAGGTGGTGACGGCGACAGGTTCTCCGTCGAGTCGGCCGCAGGTCACTCCCGTCACCTTGTCGGTGTGTCCCGCGGAGGGCCGGCCGATGGGGCTGTCGGTGTTCAGGTCCCACACGCGAACCGTGTAGTCGCGCGAGCCGGTCACGGCGACGGGGCGTCCGTCGAGGTAGATGCAGGCCACCGCACTCACCCCACTGGTATGGCCCGTGAGGTCGCCGATGACGCGTCGCGTGACCGGATTCCACAGCGACAGCTCCCCGTTGCGGGAGGTTGCGACGCCGATGGGTTGTCCGTCGAGGTGGATGCAGGCCAGCCCAGTCGGTGCGCCGGTGTAGGTGGGGAAGGGCGGGCCGACGGGTCGGCCGGTGGTGAGGTCCACCACTTGCACGGAAACAGGGGTGCCGGCGATGACGACGGGTCGGCCGTCGATCTCGGTGCAGGCCGCGGTCTTCACCGGACCGTCCTCGGACATCAAGGGGTCGCCGACGGGCCGGCCGGTGCTCAGGTCCCACACCCGCACCAGGTGCTTCCTGTCCGTGTCCGTGTCCCGGTAGCTGGCGATGGCATAGGGTCGGCCGTCGGTTCCCGCGCAGAGCACCGCCTGGAACCAGGCGGTGTGGTGGGTGAGGGGAGGGCCGACGGGTTGGCGGGTGCGAAGGTCCCACATCTGTACCGTGGGGTCGTGGTACGAAGCGGTGACGACGACGGGCTGGCTGTCGAACTCGGCGCAGATGAGCCCATCCACAGGACTGTTGGGACCGGCGAAGGGTTCGCCGACGGGTTGACCGGTGTCGAGCTCCCAGATGCGCGCAGGTGAGTCGTAGGAGCTGGTGACGGCGACGGGCCGCCCGTCGACCTGAGTGCAGGCCACTGCGGTCACCGGGGTCTCGTGCCCGGTGAGGGGTTCGCCGATGGGCCGGCCGGTGTTGAGGTCCCAGATCCGCACGGTGTGGTCGTGGGAGCCGGTGACGGCGACGGGCTGACCGTCGATCACGGTGCAGGCCACCGCGGACACCTCGCGGGTATGACCGGTGAGGATGTTGTGCATGGCCGGGGAGACACCGCTGCCGGTCGCGTGGACGGGCTTCCAGGCGCCGGCCGGCATCCGGTCGGTGAGCGTCCGCCGCGTCGTACCGGCCCCGTACCGTGCCGCGTCGAGCGCGAGCACTGCCCGCCGCTCGTCGGGCGCCAGCGGGCGGTGGGTACCGATCGACGCGCGGTAGACGGCACCGTGGAGCCGGCCCTCGGCGGTGGTCAGCAGACGCAGGTGCGGGGCGAGTGTGCCGCACTCCGCGTGGACCAAGTAGTCGGAGTCCTGGACCAGTTCGTCGAGTACGCCCCCGAGCACGGCATGCGTGGCGAGGTGGCGGCGGAGGTAGGGATGGGCGCGCGACCAGTCGGGGGCGGCATCGGCACCGTACGGGACCGTCGCACGCAGCGCCGAGGCGAGGGCCGCGTGCACGGCCTGCGGATCCTGGTCCGCACGGAGGTACTCGGCCATCGCCTCGTGGTACAGCCGGTACACGGAGCGGCCGTCCTCGATCGCTTCGACGATGTACGAACCGGCGGTCGAACGCAGCTGCCACAGGTGCTCGTTGGTGTAGCCGTGGCCGGAGACCGCCGAGGCGGCCGGGGCCCAGATGTCCTCCCACGGCAGGCCCTGGCCCTGGGCGAAGGCGAGCGGGCGCAGCAGGTCCATGACCTCGGGGGCCCGGTCGCCGAGGCGTCGGGTGAGGTCGTTGTGGATGGCTTCGCCGGGCATCCGGGGCAGTGAGGCGATCCAGTCGGGGGCATCGGGGTCGGGGAGTTCCGGTGTGGCGGCGAGGGTGCCTGCGGTGATGCGGGCGACGAGGAAGGACCGGCCCGCCGCCCGGGCCACCTGGCGTGCGACGGCTGTGAGCACGGTGGTGCCGCAGGACAGATAGGGGGAGTGGATGTGTGCGCCGAGGAGGTTGCGGATCGTGTAGGCGTGAACGGCCTCGGGGTCGGCGTACCTCTCGGAGTCGAGGTCGATGCGCTCGGCGTTGCCCAGCTTGAGCCGTTCGAGCAGGTGGGGACGGGTTCCCAGGAGCAGCCGCAGGTGTGGGGTGCCCGGGTCGATCAGGGGGCGCAGGACATTGCGGCAGAGGCTCTCCGGGGTGACGGCCTCGTCGAGCGCGTCGATCAGAATCGTCAGAGGTCGCCGGCCGGGGGCGGGGTCGCGGTCGTGCGGGCCCGGCCCTGCCGCCAGTTGGTTGACCAGTTCGGAGACGGTGTCGGCCGTGACGCGGGCAGCGGCGGCGATGCCGTGCAGGACCTGCTGGTCGGTGAGGCTCTGGGCGTAGATCGCGGCGTCGAGGGCGCGCGGCGGCGGGAGGCGGACCGAGGCGAGCCCCATGCTGTCCAGCGGGACCGTGCGGTGCTGCTCGGGATCGCTGACGGCGGCCAGGAGGCCGAGTACCGCTGTCTTGCCGGAACCAGGGCCTCCGGTGACGGCGAGCGCGGGTTGTGAGGGAGGCGGATCGATCAGCCAGCGGGAGATGTCCGAGAGGGCGTCATGGCGGCCGGAGAACCACCAGCCGGCCCTGGCGCGATCCGAATGTCCCTTGACGCGGGTCAGGAAGCGGCTCAGGTATTCGACGACGCGGCGGTCGGCCTGGCGTTCCCACTCGAGTGTCTGCTGCAGGGCCACGTCGAAGTGGCTGAGCCGGGCGCGTTGGTGTCCGTTGGGCAGAAACGGCGGGATCGCGCCGGTCAGGCCGATGATCTCCAGGCCGATCGTCTGGTGCCCGGGGCGCTTGGGGTCGTTCTTCATCGCGCTCACGACGGCGTCGAGCGCGAGGGTGTCGGGGGTGTAACCGGCTGTGGCCAGGCTCCGTACGGCCTTGCCGAGGAGTTCGGGGAACGCGCCGGTCTCGGCGAGTTCGCCCGGCTGTGCGGAGGTCAGGACTGCCAGCCCGGCTTCTCCGTCGCCGTCCCATCGGCCCTTCAACCGGGCCATGGCGGAGAGCAACTCGTTGCCGCCCTGGCCGGAGAAGCAGGTGTCCAGCATCAGCATGAGCCGCCGGACGCGGGTGCCCCGGAGGATCTTGCGGGCCAGGGTGAGGGTGGGCAGGGCGTCGTCGATGTCGTCGGGGTCGGTGTCCGAGGTGAGGATCACGTGCTCGCCGTCATCGAGCACTTCGCCGTGGCCCGCGATGTAGACGGCGAGAAGGTCGTCGGGGCGCCGGTCGGGCGACTTGCTGAAGTTGCGCAGTTCGGTGAGGAGTTGGGACTCGGTGGGGTTCAGGCCCAGGTCGGACACATGCTCGTAGCCGAGGTGTGTGGTGAACAGATCGATGACCCGGCGACGGGCGTCCGCGAGACCGGGGCGGTCCCACTCCAGATGGGCGGGGGCCTTGGGGTAGGCGGTGACCGCTGTCGCGATGAGATAGCGGCGCGGAGGCGGTGGGGGCGTGGGGGCCGTTTCAGTCACGCCGCAGGCCTTCTCCCACCGCCGAACCGGTGGGGGCGGCGGTCAGGTACGCGGTCGCCTCATGGGCATGGGAGCCGTTGTGCACGACCTTGCCTTCGAGGGACGGCCCGAAGAGCAGCGACAGGTCCTTGACCACGGCGACGACATCGCCTGCGTCGACGACGTTGGTCCAGCGCGGGGCGGGGTCGGGTCCGGGTCCCGGTCGGTCCGTCCGGTCGCTGAGGAGGGGTCTGCCGGGCCAGTCGCCCGGGCGGGGCAGGAGCCGGTCGAAGACCATCCGCATGCCGAGCGGCGAACCGAGTGTGACCAGCGCCTTCACGGGATGTTCCGGCATCGCGCACAGGGCCTCGTACGCGATGACGGAGCCGAGCGAATGGCCGATCAGTACGTGGGTGTCGGGGCCGATCTGCTCCTGGACCCGCTCACGGGCGGCGGTGCGCAGGTCGTCGTCGAGGAGATAGCGGCGTACCTGCTTCAGATCGAAGACGAGCGCCCGCAACGAGACATCGGCGAAGAACCGGGAGCGTTGCAGGGCCCGTAATGCCGTCTGCGCGGCGCGGGGGAACGGGCGAGGGTTGTGGAGCCGGTGGCCGGGGGCACAGCGGGGTCGACGTCGGCTGCGTGTTGCCACCAGGCGAGGAGCAGGTCGAGTTCGAATCCGTCCGCGACGTCGGACGCGGTGAACATGGGGTCGCCCACGGCCAGGGCGTGGCCCGGTGGCCGGAACAGATCCCCGTAGAAAGCCATCGTGAATTCGCTGTGCGGGACGGTTGGCCGGCCGGCACGCCGTAGTCCGTCGGAGAGGGCCGGAAACCAATCGCTGCGCAACATTTCGCTGCCCATGAGCTGCTTGCCCACGCCGTGCACGCCTACAACTCGCGTCACTCCGCGCCCCGTTCCCCGTGTTGCGCGTGTGCCGCGCGTCTGCCTGCCAACTCACTCTAGAAGTCGATGACATGGGGTGACCACACCGTTGGCGGGATCCGGCCGAGGGGCTCGGGCGCGGCAGGGCGGTAGCCCGTTCGGATGAAATGCAGGGCCTGGTGCGCGGGTCCTGCGGGGGCCTGACGCCTTGAGGCGTGTGCGGGCGCGGCGTGTCGTCCGCACGGGATTTGGCACAGTGCCGCTCCACGATCAAGTCCACGATCAGGGACGGAACGGGGTGGCCGGAGTGGCAGTGGTGGGACAGCCGGGGGGCCGGCAGCGGCTGAGCGATCTGGCGGGCGAGGCGGGTGGCGGCGGCAGGGACGTACTGAAGCACAGCGACGGGGTCTGGCTACGGGCCGCCGGTGGTGCGGAGGGGATGTGTACGCACCTCGGCCCGGTGACGTCGGAACTGGAGACGGCGCACGAGGGCCTGCTCGCGGGGACCGGAGGTCTGACCGCGCTGGCGGAGCTGGGGTCGGTACGGGAGTCGTGGGTGCGACGGTTCGAGGTCGCGCGGGGGGAGTGCGGGGCGCTGGCCGGGAAGCTGAGGGCCGTCGCGCGAGCCCAGGGCGAGACGAACGAGACAGTAAGGGCGTCGTTCGCGCCGGTGGCATCGCCGGGCCGGGGTGAGGCGCGATGACCCTCACCTGGGCGCAGTTACGCGACCTGAAGTGCGGCGAACTGGAGGGTGCGGCCGACGGGTGGGGCAAGGCGAGCAACCGTGCCGACGCGGGCCGGGACCGCATCGAGACGCAACTCCTGACCGGATTGCGCGGCACGCAGCGGGGTGCGGCGGCGGATGCGGCGGTCGGGCGGCTCAAGCAGCTGAGCCGGAACCTGAGTTACGTCTACACGGAGTGCGGTCTGCTCCGTACGACGCTGAACAGCCTGGCCCATGAGCTGCGCATCCAGCAACGTGCTTTGCGGGAGGCGCTGGACGATGCGGAGTCCCTGAAGTTCACCGTGCACGCGGACGGTTCGGTGACGTATCCGGCGGCGGGCGAGGGCCTGATCGACGGAAAGCCGCTGCCGGGCGGGACGGCGTCGGTGGGTTCTCTGCCGGGCCTCCTGCCGCCATCGGGGCTGGTCGGGCCCAACCCGAACGTGGCGAAGGCGCAGGACATCGCGGACCGGGTGACGAAGGCCGTACGGACGGCGGCCGAGATCGACTGGCGGTACGCCCGCATCCTGCGCCAGTTGAGGGCCGAGGAGGGCCTGAAGGTCCCCGACGCCACGTGGACCGACGCGGCGGGCGACGCGGCCGCGGTACGGGACGCGGCATGCGGCTACCTGAAAGACGGCATCCCCCGCGACGCCTCCCCGGCCGAGCGGAAGGCATGGTGGGCCGGCCTGACGGACGAACAGCGCGAGGAGTACCTGGCGGTGTACCCGGACCAGATCGGCAACTTGGACGGCATTCCGGCTGTGGTGAGGGATGCGGCGAACCGGGACAACCTGCAGCTGCTGATGGGGAAGCTGGAGGGGCGGGACGACGCGAAGTCGGAGACGCAGTTGGCGGGGTTGCGGGAGATCGACCGGCAGTTGCGGGAGGGGCGGCAGCCTCCGATGTTTCTGCTCGGCATTGGGGATCAGGGGAATGGACGGGCGATTGTCTCGTTCGGGAACCCGGATATGGCTCGGAATGTTGCGGCGTATGTGCCGGGGTTGAACACGTCTCTGGATGAGGAGTTTGCGAAAAATGACCTCAAGCGTGCCTGGGATACGGCGAAGGGGGCGTCTAAGTACGATCACTCCAGTGCGGCGATCGTCTGGCTCGGATATGACGCACCGCAGACACCGGATGGGCTAGCGAGTCTATCTGTCATGGGTGACGAAAGGGCGGAGGAGGGCGGGAAATCTTTCAATGGATTCATGGCTGGCCTCACGGCAACCAACGGGACTGGAGATCCGCACCTTACCGCAATCGGGCACTCATACGGTTCGCGCACGGTGGGGGCTGCAACGCAGCATGATGGCGGGATTCCTGGAGTTGACGACATCATCTTGGTTGGCAGTCCGGGGGTGGGTGTGGATCACGCCGAGGGCCTTGGTGTGGGCAAGGAGCACGTCTTTGTCGGTGCCGCAGAAAATGATGTGGTGACCAAACTCCCGTCCAAGCAGCAGAGCGCTGTGGGTGTGGTGGGGTTGGTTGCTGGTGGGCCGAAGGCCGCTTATGTGGCGGGAGATATCGCCGATCAGGCAGATGACGACCTTTGGTTCGGCAAGGACCCAGCGAGTCGGGCGTTTGGCGCAAGACGATTCCCTGTGAATGAAGGGCCACCGCTGATTGGTGGTGATGGATTCTCTCTCGATGCCCACTCTCAGTACTTCGACCCGAAGCGAGATGCTGTATCGGCGGACAGTATCGCGTTGATCGCTACTGGGAGATCCCGCGAAATCAAAATGGAGGAACCCCGTTGAGGTATCCGTTTCGGGTCATGGCGGTAGCGATGCTGTTTTGCGTTTCCTTATTCGGTTGCGCGAATATCGATAATTCATCGGATCGGGGGAAGCAGGCAGAAATGGACATGCAAGGTGCAGCCGACCATGCTGACGGGATTCTTGACGCAGTACTAAAAGAGATCAAGCCGGAAGTCCAGTGGGCGCACGGGCCGACTAGTACGGGGAGTTGCGATGTGTCCCGCATGCGCGTAGTGATGACTGTTGTCTCTGAGGAGCGCAGGGGCAGCTTCCTTGGCGTGGTGGACCGCTTCTGGCGCAAGAGCGGATACAGGATCAAGGCCGTTAACAAAGATGTGGATGTTCCGGCGATCTACGCGCAAACGAAGGACGGTTTCGGTGTCAGCCTCAGTATTGGCGGCAAGGGGCAAGCCTTCTTCGAGGTAGACAGCCCCTGCGTGAAGGAGTCGGAGGTCGCCGAATCCACCACCCCACCGAACGGCCCCGCCTACGAGGGTGTCTATCCCCTTCCCCGCCCCAACGTCCGCTCCGACTTCTGGTCCGCCGGAGCGCCCTGACGGCACGTCATCATCCTCAATGGTCCATATCCGGCCAGTCGGTGGGGTAAGGGACGGGCTGGCCACCTGGGGCTTTGAGTCCGGCATTGGGTCCTGGGACCCATGCCGCGCCCAGTGTTGGTGTGGTCGCATACAGAGACCGGGGGAACTGTCGCTGCGCCCACTCACAAAGCTGGGAGACCCGTCGTGTCTGGCATACGAGAATTAGCGGTACCGGGTGGCGCCGATATAGGCGCTGCCGCCGCCCTTCCGGGCAGACAGTCGTTGTCGCGCCCTCTGCAAGCGGTGCTGATTCTCGTACGGCTGCTCTTCGTCGTCACCGTCGTGGGTGCGATCGACGCGCTGGTCGTGGCCTCGTCCGTCGATGCGGTGGACGGTCATCTGCTGGGCATGGTGCTGTACGCCGCACTGCCCGGCGTCACGGGATTCGTGCTGTCGCTGTACATGCGGACCGGCGGCGTCTGGATCTGGCGCGGGCTCCTCGCGGTGCACGCCTGGCTCGCCCTCGGCGCCCTGGCGACACTGAGCGAGGGCACCGGTGGCCAGGGTGTGACGCAACTGGTGATGCCGGTTGTCGTCGTCGTCCTGTTGTTCCGGGCCGGCTCGCGCGAATGGTTCCGGCTCAGTCCTGAACAGCGCGCCGAGCACCGGCCGTTCAGCATCGCGCGGATGATCAAGTGGCGTCGGGACGCCGGTCAGACCGCGATGGAGTACCTCGGCATGATCCTCGTGGTCGTGGCGCTCATCGGCGGGCTCGTGGCGACGGGCATCGGCGGGCAGCTGACCGGGGAGATCCGTAACGCCATCTGCCAGTTGACCGGAAGCGCCTGCCCGGCACCCGATGTCGACGTGGTCGCCGGCAACGGCACAGATGCGGGTAACGGCGGTGGCACCTCAACCGGAGGCGGATCCGATTCCGCCGGTGGTGCGGGATCCGAGGGCGCGACCGTGACCGGGGGCACGGGGTCCGGCGGCTCGGACACATCCGGTGGGTCCACCGCATCGGGGGGATCCGACGCATCCGGTGGGTCCACCACATCCGGCGGCTCGGATTCGGGCGGCTCCGCCTCATCCGGCGGTTCCGGTGGCTCTGGCGGCTCCGGCGGCTCCGGTGGCACAGACAGCACCGGTGGCTCCGACACCTCCGGCGGTTCCTCCGGCGGTTCCTCCGAGTCCGCCTCCGGCGATTCTTCTACGCAGGTCGACGCGGGTAGACAAAACTCCGGCACCAACACCTCCCGCCCCTCGGACGGCAACTTCCTCACCGGCGTCGTCGGCGACGACGGCCTGTGGGGCGACGTCAGCGGTGTCATCGACACGGTCTCCCACCCCGTCGACACCGCCAAGGGCATCGCCGACCAGTACGCCCAGGCCGCACGCGGCGCCGGCGACAAGTGGGACAAGGGCAAGTACGTAGCCGCCGCCTGGGACATGACCAAGGCATCCGGCGGGGGTGGCGGCGCGGTCGCCGGGCTGCCCGGCTCCGGTAGCCGCGTCGAGGCGGCGGTACGGGACGCGGAGCGCGACTACCTCAACGACCGAATTCCGTACAACGCGACTGCGGCCCAACGCAAGGACTGGTGGAACGGGCTGACGCAGCAACAACGCGATCAGTACCTGGAGCTCTCCCCGGACAAGATCGGCAATCTGGACGGCATCCCGGTCGCGGACAGGGACGCGGCCAACCGGAAGAACCTCCCGGACCTGATTTCCAAGCTGGAGGGGAAGACCGACTCCAAGTCGAAGGACCAGCTGGCAGGGTTGAAGGAGATCGACCGGCAGCTGCAGGAGGGGAGCCAGCCGCCGATGTACCTGATCGGCATCAGCGACGAGGGCAACGGGCGGGCCATCGTCTCCTACGGGAACCCCGACACCTCGAAGAACGTGTCGGCCTATGTGCCGGGACTGAACACTTCCCTCGACGAGGAATTCGCGAAGAACGACCTCAAGCGCGCCCGTGACACGGCGATCGGAGCCCAGGGTTACGACTCGTCCACCGCGTCGATCGTCTGGCTGGGATACGACGCACCGCAGACGCCGGACGGACTGCACAGCCTGGCGGTCGCGGGCACCGGCCGTGCGGAGAAGGGCGGCGCGGCCTACAGCGACTTCATGGGCGGCATCGCGGCCACCAATCAGAACAAGGACCCGCACATCACGGCCATCGGGCACTCCTACGGTTCACGTACCGTAGGGGCGGCGACGCAGCGCGACGGTGGGATTCCGGGGGTGGACGACATCATCCTGGTCGGCAGTCCGGGAGTGGGCGTGGACCGTGCCGTGGACCTCGGTGTGGGCAGCGGGCATGTCTTCGTCGGTGCCGCGGCCAACGACCCGGTGACCAAGCTCCCGTCCAAGACACAGGCTGCCGCGGGCATCGTGGGGATGATTCTGGGAGGCCCCGCCGGTGCGTACCTCGCCGGCGACCTGGCAGACCCGGGCGACGACGACCTCTGGTTCGGCAAGGACCCGGCGAGCAAGGCCTTCGGGGCCACGCGGTTCCCGGTGGCCCCCGGCCAGCCTCTGATCAGCACCAGCGGTGTGAGCTTCGACGCGCACTCCAACTACTTCGATCCGGTACGGGACGCCATGTCGGCGGACAGCATCGCTCTGATCGTGTCGGGACACTCCGACAGGCTCAAGATGGAGGAACAGCGATGAAGCGAAGGCTCCAGATCGTTGCGGTGGCCCTGGCTTTCGGCTTCGGACTGTCCGGCTGCGGCAACGACAGCGGACAATCGAGCGGCAGCGGGAGCGCCGGGACCACCAAGAGCACCAAGAGCACCAAGAGCACCAAGGAGAGCGGTATGGACATGCAGGAGGCCGCCGAACGGTCCGACGGCATGCTCGACGCCGTACTGAAGGAGATCAACCCCGAGGTGCAGTGGGCGCACGGCCCGACGACGACGGGCAGCTGCGATGTGACGCGCAGGCGCACCGTGATGACCATCGTGTCGGCGGAGCGGCGGCAGAGCTTCCTGGATCAGGTCGAGAAGTTCTGGCGCAAGAGCGACTACCGCATCAAGGCGAAGAACAACGACAAGGAGTTCCCGGCGGTCTACGCACAGACAAAGGCCGGCTTCGGCATCAGTGTGAGTTTCCGCGGCAAGGGGCAGGCGTTCTTCGAGGCGGACAGCCCCTGCGTGAAGGAGTCGAAGGTCGCCGACTCCACCTCCAAGCCGAACGGGCCTGCCTACGAGGGCGTCTACCCCCTTCCGCGTCCCAACGTGCACTCCGACTACTGGTCCACCGGGGCCGCCTGAGGGGCGGTCAATACGCGCCGGAGTGGCCGGTCGACGACCTTCACGAACCGGATGATTCGTACACACCCGCGAAACCACTCATGAACCCGGCCTTGATGAGGGATGGTTGAGGGGTGCGGAAATTCTGGGTGGTTGGTGGCATCGGTGTCGGCATGGCCATGTGCTTCGTGGCGCTGCTCGTCGTCGGTACGTACTCCGCCGCTGCCGGACTCGTCAGTTCCGGCAGCGGCGGAGCCGTCGCGCTGGCGAAGGGGGCCGTGCCCGCGAAATTCCGTCCCCTGGTGGAGAAGTGGGGCAACCTCTGCCCCGCCATCAACCCGGCCCTGCTGGCCGCCCAGCTCTACCAGGAGAGCGGGTGGAACCCTCGGGCCGAGAGTCCCGCCGCCGCTCAGGGCATCGCGCAGTTCATCCCGGGCACCTGGGCCGGTCACGGGATCGACGGGGACAAGGACGGGGACCGGGACGTATGGGATCCGGCCGATGCAATTCCGTCCGCGGCCTCGTACGACTGCGAACTGGCCGGGTACGTGAAGAAGGTGCCGGGGGATCAGACCGACAACATGCTGGCCGCGTACAACGCCGGTGCGTATCGGGTGATCCGGTCGGGCGGGGTTCCGGACATTGAGGAGACGCGGAACTACGTCACCATCATCCGGTCCCTGGAGAAGAGTTTCGCCCGGCCCGTCGGACGGGTGCAGCCCTCGCAGCAGGCGGCCGGGGCGATCTACTTCGCGCAGAAGAAGCTCGGTACGAAGTACCTGTGGGGCGGCAACGGCACGGCCGCGCAGGGCGGGCGGTTCGACTGTTCGGGGCTGACCCAGGCCGCGTACCGCACGGTGGACATCGAGCTGCCCCGAGTGGCGAACGATCAGTACAACGCCGGGCCGCACCCCTCGCGGGACGAGCTGCTCCCGGGTGACCTGGTGTTCTTCTCGGACGATCTGAACAACTCGCGGGCCATTCATCACGTGGGGCTGTACGTCGGGGGCGGGTACATGATCAACGCTCCGTACACCGGGGCCGTGATCCGGTTCGACAAGATCGACACGCCCGACTACTTCGGCGCGACGCGCGTGACCAAGGACGGGGCCGCGGCCCTTCCGACCGCCCTCCCGGCGGCATGACGCCGGGAGGGCGGTGGCCGGAACTCTCCGTGAAGCCTGGGCCCTGAGCTGCGACGATGAGTCACTCTTCGATAACGTCATGGTGATCATTCGGTGGAGAGTGGAACGTACGCACGGGGCACGTCGTTCCCTGGGTGGACCGGACAGTGGTGCACTGACCATGCGGCGCTGATCGGGGAAGACCTCACGGACAGAGCCGCCACGCAGTACTGATCCACGTAGTGATCGAACCGACACGGGGGTTCGTCAAAGCGGTGCACATGGGTGTGGACCGCGGCAGCAGACAAGGCAAGGGGCCGCAGCAGATGGCTGGACTCGCACTGGATGGGTCGAACCCCGACGTCAGCCTGCTCTACGACATCAATGGGCTCGCGAAGTCCGCTCCCACCTGGTTCGACCGGGTCATGGAGTTCGTCGGCGAGTACGGGATCATGCTCGGCATGGTCCTGGTGGTCCTGTGGTGCTGGTGGAGCGTCCGCCGGCGCGGCACGGCCGATGATTCGGTGACGGCGGTCGCAGGGATCGTCTGGGCGCCGCTCGCCGCCGGGATCGCGCTGCTCATCAACATCCCGATCCGCGGCTTCGTGGAGCGGCCGCGTCCGTTCCGGGATCACCAGGGGCTGGACGTCCTGGTGGACGGGAAGAACGACTTCTCCTTCGTGAGCGACCACGCCACGATGGCGATGGCCCTGGCCGTCGGGCTCTTCGTGGCCAACCGGAAGTTCGGCATCGCTGCGATCGCGCTCGCCCTGCTGGAAGGCTTCTGCCGGATCTACATGGGTGTCCACTACCCGACCGATGTCGTCGGCGGTTTCGCACTCGGCACGGCAACCGCTCTGCTGCTTGCCCCGTTGGCGATGATGCTGCTGACGCCGTTGGTGGCGGCCGTCTCCCGTTCGGACCGGCTCGGGTGGCTCGTACGGTCGCGCCGGCCGGAGCCGTCGGCAACGGCGGACGGGCGGGCCGGGGCGTTCGGGATTCCCGAGCCGCGGCCGGGTACGGGCGGCGGGGACGGCGAGAAGGACCTGGCCGCGTAGGAGGCGGCCGGGACCATCGATGGCCGGTGCCGGTGCCGGTGCCGGTGCCGGGGCCGGGCTCGTGGCCATACGCCGGGCCCGTGGCCATACGTCACGCCCGTGGCCGTACGGCACGGATATTGCCGTACGTCAGAGAGCCTGCGGGAAAGCGAAGAGGCGGCCGGGGTCGTACTGCTTCTTCAGTTGGGTGAGACGGTCGGCAGCCGAGCCGTAGTAGGCCCGGCGCCAGTCGGTCAGCGCCGGGTCCGTGTAGTTCTGGTACGCCGCTCCGGACGCGTACCGGCGCATCGCCGCGTGGGTGTTTTTCAGCCAGTCCTGTTGGGCGCTGCCCGCCGTGCCGGGGCTCCAGGCGCCGATGTACTGGGCGAGTACGCGTGAGCGGCGGTGAACGAAGGCCGTCGCCTGCGGGGAGACCCGGTTGATCGCCCCGCCGAGTGCGGTGAGTGCGATGGAGCCGCCACCTCCGCCCTGGGTGACGGGAATCCGGGTGAACGCCTCGGCCCGGTCGAGCAGGGCATTCACGCCCGCCGGGGACAGGGAGCGGTCGTAGAAGTCGGACGCGGCTGCGTACGTCTCGCGCCGGAGCGTGCCCTGCGGGGTGCGGCCGGGCGTCGTGCCCGGCAGATGGCACTGGGCGTCGGTGATGCCCGAGCAGCCCGCGTACACGAGCATTGCCTCCTGGTAGCTGCGGCGGCGCAGCGAGACGGAGGACGCCGAGGCACCGATCCGGTCGGCGAGGCGGTCGACGGCGTTCTGCAGGTCGCCGTACGTACCGAGGCTGAACGCGGCCACCGAAACGGTCGGGTGGCCGCCGCCCGGGCCCGCGGCGAGATGCGCCGAGGACCAGATCTCGTCGGGCTGGGACGGTCCCCACTCCTGCCAGGCCTGGATGACGGCCCGGGCGCGCGACCACGGCCACGACATGTACGCGGTGACGGTCTGCGGGGCCGGGCGGGTGCAGAACGTCAGCTCGGTGACCACGCCGAAGTTGCCGTTGCCCGCGCCGCGCAGCGCCCAGAAGAGGTCCGGGTGGTGTTTGGCGTCCACGACGAGGGTCTTGCCGTCGGCCGTGACGACGGTCGCTGCGGTGAGGCTGTCGCAGGTCAGGCCGTACGCGCGGGAGGCGACACCGTGACCGCCGCCGAGGGTGAGGCCGGAGATGCCGACCGTGGGGCAGGAGCCGCCGGGGATCGTCAGGCCGTTGCGGGCGAGGCCCTGGTAGACGTCGATGAGTTTGGCGCCCGCGCCGATCGTGCCGCTCCTGTCGACGCGGGACAGTGACGAGACGTCAAGGACGAGGCGTCCGTTGCCGCTCGACCAGCCGGCGTAGGAATGACCGCCGCTGCGGATGGACACGGGGGTGGCGGTGCGGCGGGCGAAGGCCAGGCACTCGCGGATGTCCGCCGCGTGCCTGACGTATGCGACGGCAGCGGGCCTCAGACCGTCGAAGCGGGTGTTGTAGAGCTGACGGGCGGTCGGGTAGGCCGCGTCCTGCGGGCGTACGAGGGTGCCGTCGAGGCTCTTGGCCAGGGCGGACCAGTTCACCGGGCCGGAGGGGGAGGGTTTCGACGGGACCGATGAGGCGGGTGAGGCAGGAGTGGTGCCGCCCGTGGCGCCCGACGTGCCCGAGGAGTTGCCCCCGTCGCCGGTTCCGGAACCGGCGACGGATGCGCCGCTGCAGGCGGTCGTGGTGACGCCGGTGAGCGCTGCTGCGGCGCCCGCGGTGAGCAGGGTGCGCCGGTCGGGCAGGGGCGGCAGGTTCATCGGACCTCCGGGTCGTGGTGCTCAGGGCCGGTCGGTGGGGGAGAGGTCGGGAAAGTGGGAGAGGAGGTCAGGGCGCCGTGCTGTGTTCCGCGGCGTCCGTGCGGGCCCGGTCCCGGGAGCGGCGGGCCGGACCGGACCAGCCGCAGTTGCAGCGGGCGGTGCAGAACGAGCCGCGTTCCACGGTCGTGGGCTCGTGCCCGGAGGACGCGGGGGTGGGGGGAGTCTGCGGGACCTCATCGGTGTGTTGGACGTACACCCGTCCACGGTACTGGGCACGGCCACCCGGCGGTGTGGCGTACGGGAGCGGCGTGACGGGGGACACGGGCTGTCGTTATGCGGAGCGGATGGGGGGCTCGGGCAAGCGGTACGTCGTTGGGGGTTGGCAGGCGATGGTGGTGCAGCAGCACAGGTCCGGAAGCGGGGCGCGCGCTGTCTGCGCCCTTGCCGTGGTGGGCGTGATGGCGGCGACCGCCGGATGCTCGGGAGGCGGTGGCGGCGGCGACCGTGCGATGGCCGATGAACGAGGCGGGGCCGACTCCCTCGACGCGGTCCACCGGGCGGCCGCGATGCTCGCGGGGACGGTGCGCGGGACCGGCACGGGGACGGTGACCGGGGCCGGAAGCGCCGAGGTGCGTACGTCGATGGAGACCGCGGCGGGCGGGACGCGGGTGACGATCAGGGGTTGGGGGACGTACGACTTCCGCAACCAGGTGGGGCGGCTCGAGGTCGTGCTGCCCGAGGACGCCGCCGGCGAGGACGAGCACCGTCCCATCACCGAACTGCTGGCCCCCGGCGCGCTCTACATGATGAACCGCGGCGCCGGAGTGCCCGCGGACAAGTGGGTCAGGATCGACACGACGACCCTGGAGGACGGCAATCTGGTCACCGGCGGAGCGACCGATCCGATGGCCGCCGCCGAACTGCTGCGCGGGGCGCGGCAGGTGACGTACGTAGGAAGGACCGAGCTCGCCGGGGTGGCCGTGCGGCACTACCGGGGGATCTCGGACATCGGCCGGGCGGCGCGCGAGGCCTCGCCGAAATCGCGCGGGGCACTGGCCGCGGCGGCGAAAGGGTTCCACACGCACACGGTGCCGTTCGACGCGTATCTGGACGAACAGGGGCGGCTGCGCAAGGTGCGCCACCGGTTCACCTTCGCCAACGAGGGGCCGGCGGTGGAGGTGGTGTCGACGACGCTGCTGTACGGATTCGGGGTACCGGTCTCCGTACGGCTGCCGGACGGTCGCGACATCTACACCGGGAAGATCCGACAGAGATAGCCCGGCGGCACACGGACGAAGGCGGGGACATAGGCATGCCGGCGGCGCGAAATGGTCCGTCCGTGCCATGCGCGGTGTGTGGTCCGCTCCCTACGCTAGGAAGTCGGCGACGGCAGTGAGAGGTGAGTGACGTGGTGACGCTCGGCACGCGGACCGTATCCGACCATGTGGCCCTCGCCGAGATCGAGCTCTGCGGTGAGCTGATGATCGCCGCGTCGGCCGCGATCGGGGAACGGCTCAGCGCGGACCGTATCGACGAGGTGCTGGACGTCCGGGTGATCACCGAACGGACCGCCGTCCCCCGGCAGGCCGACCACCGGGGGTGAGTGCGGGGCCCCGCCCCGCATCAGACCCCGCCCCGCACCGGGCATCCCCCGTCGGCGCCGGGCATCCCTCCCGCACCGGGCATCTCCCCGTATCAGGTACGGAGCAGGCGGGCGATGGCCTTCGTGGCCTCCTCGACCTTCGCGTCGATCTCGTCTCCTCCCTTGACCGCCGCGTCGGCGACGCAGTGCCGCAGGTGCTCCTCCAGCAGCTGGAGCGCGAAGGACTGGAGCGCCTTCGTGGACGCCGAGACCTGCGTGAGTATGTCGATGCAGTAGACGTCCTCGTCGACCATCCGCTGGAGACCGCGGATCTGGCCCTCGATCCGGCGCAGCCGCTTGAGGTGCTCGGCCTTCTGGTGGTGATAGCCGTGAATACCCCGGTCGTGGTCGGTGACGACCGGTTCCGTCTCCGCGGCCTCGGTGGTGGTCATTGCTGCCTCCCGTTTTCCCTTTACCCTGCCGTTCATATACCCCTGGTGGGTATATCCTAACGAATTCTGCCGAAACGTGACCGGGGGCCCGTGCTGATCGCAGTGCCCCATGCGCGACACTGAAGAATGCCGGTTAGCCGTGGCCGGATGATGCGCCTAGCATCAGCCTGACCGAATCCAAAGCCCCGAGGACCCCACGTGCGCTTTCGTCTGACCCCCAGGGAGACGAGCTTCTATGACATGTTCTCCGCATCCGCGGACAACATCGTCACGGGCTCGAAACTCCTGATGGAACTGCTCGGGGCGGACTCTGCCTCCCGAGTCGAGATCGCGGAGCGCATGCGGGCAGCGGAGCACGCGGGGGACGATGCCACCCACGCGATCTTCCACCAGCTGAACTCCTCTTTCATCACGCCATTCGACCGCGAGGACATCTACAACCTCGCATCGTCGCTCGACGACATCATGGACTTCATGGAGGAGGCCGTCGACCTGGTCGTGCTGTACCAGGTCGAAGAACTCCCCAAGGGTGTGGCGCAGCAGATCGAGGTGCTGGCCCGGGCGGCCGAGCTGACCGCCGAGGCGATGCCGGGTCTGCGGACGATGGACAACCTCACCGAGTACTGGATCGAGGTCAACCGTCTGGAGAACCAGGCCGACCAGATCCACCGCAAGCTGTTGGCCCATCTCTTCAATGGCAAGTACGACGCCATAGAGGTGCTGAAGCTCAAGCAGATCGTGGACGTGCTGGAAGAGGCCGCCGACGCGTTCGAGCATGTCGCCAACACGGTGGAGACCATCGCGGTCAAGGAGTCCTGAACCACGTGGACACCTTTGCGCTGATCGTGACCATCGGTGTCGCGCTCGGCTTCACCTATACGAACGGCTTCCACGACTCGGCGAATGCCATCGCCACGTCCGTCTCCACCCGTGCACTGACACCACGTGCGGCACTGGCGATGGCCGCGGTGATGAACCTCGCCGGTGCATTCCTCGGCAGCGGTGTCGCCAAGACCGTCAGTGAGGGTCTGATCGCGACCCCCGAGGGGGACAAGGGGATGGGAATCCTCTTCGCCGCGCTCGTCGGTGCGATCATCTGGAACCTCGTCACCTGGTACTTCGGGCTGCCGTCCTCTTCCTCGCACGCACTGTTCGGCGGCATGGTCGGTGCGGCGCTCGCCGGCGGGACGCTGGTGCACTGGGACGGGGTGCTCGACAAGGTCGTCATCCCGATGTTCCTCTCGCCGGTCATCGGCCTGATCGTCGGCTATCTGGTGATGGTCGCGATCATGTGGGTGTTCCGGAAGGCCAACCCGCACAAGGCCAAGCGCGGCTTCCGGATCGCCCAGACGGTCTCGGCCGCGGGCATGGCGCTCGGCCACGGTCTGCAGGACGCGCAGAAGACGATGGGTGTCGTCGTGATGGCCCTGGTCATCGCCGATGTCGAGAGCCCGAGCGACCCGATTCCGGTCTGGGTGAAGCTCGTCTGTGCGCTGATGCTCTCGCTGGGTACGTACGCGGGTGGCTGGCGCATCATGCGGACGCTCGGCCGGAAGATCATCGAGCTGGACCCGCCGCAGGGGTTCGCCGCGGAGACGACGGGCGCGTCGATCATGTTCGGCTCGGCGTTCATGTTTCACGCGCCGATCTCCACGACGCATGTGATCACCTCGGCGATCATGGGTGCGGGCGCCACGAAGCGCGTGAACGCGGTGCGGTGGGGTGTCGCCAAGAACATCATCCTGGGGTGGTTCATCACGATGCCGGCCGCGGCGTTGGTCGCTGCCGCCAGTTACGGGGTTGTGGTGCTGCTGTTCGGGTGACGGGCGGCGGGGTTGCCGGGTCGTCCGGTGGCCGCTTCGTCCGCTGCCCGGCGTGATCGTGGTGGTACGGAAATGGGGCCGCCCCCACTCCCTCTGCGGGGAGTGGGGGCGGCCCCTTCGCCTTGCGGTGGCACCGCCATGCAGCACCTCAAGGCAGTCTGGGGACGGGGCCGGTTCGCCGGAGGGGTGAGGCGGTTCGCCGGTGGAAACCCACCACCGGGCGTGACCACCCACGCCCCCGGCCCACGTCAGCCCCGTTGCCGGGTGACTATCCGAAGCGTCCCGAGATGTAGTCCTCGGTTGCCTGAACGGACGGGTTGGAGAAGATGCGTTCCGTCTCGTCGATCTCCACGAGCTTGCCGGGCTTGCCGACCGCCGCGAGGTTGAAGAACGCCGTGCGGTCCGAGACACGGGCCGCCTGCTGCATGTTGTGCGTCACGATGACGATCGTGAAGCGCTCCTTCAGCTCGCCGATCAGGTCCTCGATGGCGAGGGTGGAGATCGGGTCCAGGGCGGAGCACGGCTCGTCCATCAGCAGCACCTCCGGCTCGACCGCGATCGCGCGGGCGATGCACAGGCGCTGCTGCTGGCCCCCGGAGAGACCGGAGCCGGGCTTGTTCAGCCGGTCCTTGACCTCGTTCCAGAGGTTGGCGCCGCGCAGGGACTTCTCGACGATGTCCGACAGCTGGTTCTTCTTGTACGAGCCGTTCAGCTTGAGGCCCGCCGCGACATTGTCGAAGATCGACATGGTCGGGAACGGGTTCGGGCGCTGGAAGACCATGCCGACCGTGCGGCGCACGGTGACCGGGTCGACGTTCGCCCCGTACAGATTCTCGTCGTCCAGCAGCACCTTGCCCTCGACGCGGCCACCGGGGGTGACCTCGTGCATACGGTTCAGGGTGCGCAGGAAGGTGGACTTGCCGCAGCCGGACGGGCCGATGAAGGCGGTCACGGAGCGGGGCTCCACGGTCATCGAGATGTCCTCGATGGCGAGGTGGGAGCCGTAGTAGGCGGACAGGCCGCTGACGTCGATGCGCTTGGCCATCTGAATCACTGCTTCTTTCGTGCCGCGGTCAGCGGCCGGTCTTCGGGGCCTTCCAGCGGGCGATGCCGCGGGCCACCAGGTTGAGGATCATGACGAAGGCGATCAGGACCAGAGCGGCGGCCCAGGCACGGTCGTACGACGGCTCGCTGCCGATCTTGTACTGCTCCCAGATGTAGAACGGGAGCGAGGACTGTGCACCTTGGAAGGGGTTGGTGTTGATCAGCTGGCTGCCGAAGACCAGCAGCATGATCGGCGCGGTCTCGCCGGCGATCCGGGCGATCGCGAGCATCACACCGGTGGTGATGCCGCCGATCGCGGTGGGGATGACCACCTTCAGGATGGTGCGCCACTTCGGGATGCCGAGGGCGAGCGATGCCTCGCGGAGCTCGTTCGGGACGAGCTTGAGCATCTCCTCGGTGGAGCGGACCACGACCGGGATCATCAGGATCGACAGGGCCAGCGAACCCATCAGGCCGGACGGCTCGAGCTTCGTCATCAGCATGATCGACAGGATGAAGAGACCGGCGACGATGGACGGGATACCCGTCATCACGTCGACGAAGAACGTGACGGCCTTGGCGAGCGCGCCCTTGCCGTACTCCACCAGGTAGACGGCGGTCAGCAGGCCGATCGGGGCGGAGATCAGGGTGGCGAGGCCGACCTGCTCCAGGGTGCCGATCAGTGCGTGGTAGACGCCGCCGCCCGCCTCGATGCCGGGGACACCGGCCATGGAGTGGGTCAGGAAGTAACCGTCGAGGACCTTGGCGCCGCGGCTGACCGTCGTCCAGATCAGCGAGAACAGCGGGACGACGGCAAGGAGGAAGCACACCCAGACGACGCTGGTGGCGAGGCGGTCCTTGGCCTGGCGCCGGTTCTCGACGACCGTCGTCGTGACGTACGAGATGACGAGGAAGAGCAGGGCGGAGAACAGTCCCCACTGGGTGTGGCTGCGCCAGCCCGCCGCCGCGCCGATGCCCACGCCCAGCGCGATCGCGACGGCCGCGAAGGCGAGGGGGGCCCAGCGGGGCAGGGCCCGGCTGCTGAGACTGGTCTTGCGTGTGGGCGCCATCGGGGTGGGGCGTTCCTGGATGCCGGTGTTGGCTGCCTGGCTCATGCGTTGGCCCCCGAGTATTCCTTGCGGCGGGCGATGATCAGCCGGGCCGCGCCGTTGACCAGCAGAGTGAGGATGAAGAGCACGAGGCCGGAGGCGATCAGGGCGTCGCGCCCGAACGCGTCGGCTTCGTCGAACTTCGCGGCGATGTTCTGGGCGAACGTCCCGCCACCCGGATTGAGCAGGTGCCCGGAGATGACGAAGCTCGGCGACAGGACCGTGGCGACGGCCATCGTCTCGCCGAGCGCACGGCCCAGGCCCAGCATCGAGGCGGAGATCACGCCCGAGCGGCCGAAGGGGAGCACCGAGAGGCGGATGACTTCCCAGCGGGTGGCGCCGAGGGCGAGGGCGGCTTCCTCGTTCATCTTCGGGACCTGGAGGAAGACTTCGCGGCTGACGCTGGTCACGATCGGCAGGATCATGATCGCGAGCAGGATGCCGACGGTGAAGAGCGAGCGGGCGACGCCGACCTCGGTCTTCTCGAAGAGGTACGTCCAGCCGAAGAACTGGTCGAGCCAGAGGTTCAGGCCCTCCAGGTACGGGACCAGGAAGAGGGCGCCCCAGATGCCGTACACGATGCTCGGCACTGCGGCGAGCAGGTCGACGACGTACGCGAGGGGCGCGGCCAGCTTGCGCGGCGCGTAGTGCGAGATGAACAGGGCGATACCGACAGCGACCGGGACGGCGATGGCCATCGCGACGATCGAGCTGACGATCGTGCCGAAGAGGAGCACCGCGATGCCGAAGACCGGCGGGTCGCCGGCCGGGTTCCAGTCGAAGGTGGTGAGGAAGTTGCCTTCGTCCTTGGAGACGGCGAGTGCGGCGCGGTAGGTGAGGAACACGGCGATCGACGCCATGATCACAAGCAGCAGAATGCCCGAGCCCCTTGAGAGGCCCAGGAAGATCTTGTCGCCCGCGCGCCCGGTCTTCGGCCTGGCGCGCTTGCGCGCCACCGGCGATGCCGGCGGCGTGTCTATCGGTGTGGTGGAAGCCATGGTCTTTCCGGTCTGTGTGGGGGAGCGGTGGGCTCCCCTGGCGGCGGTGCACCGGATGGGTGGTGGCGGGCCGGTCCGGAGGGGTGCACCGGACCGGCCCGCCAGGTGTTGCTGACGTTGCTACGGGTGTTGCTGGGTGGTGCTTGCGTGCCTTCGGGCTGCGTACCCCGGTTACGAGAGGGAGGCGATGGTCTCGCGGACCTTCGCGTTGATCTCGGTCGGGATCGGCGCGTAGCCGGCGTCGGTGAGGAGCTTCTGGCCCTCGTCACCGGCGGTGTAGTTCAGGAAGGACTTGACCGTGGGCAGGGTCTCGGCCTTGTTGCCCTTGTCACAGACGACCTCGTACGTCACCAGGACGATCGGGTACGCACCCTCGGCCTTGGTGGTGTAGTCGAGGTCGAGCGCCAGGTCCTTGCCGGTGCCCTTGATCTTGGCGGCGGCGATGGCCTTGGAGGCGTTCTCCGGGGTCGCCTTGACCGGGGTGGAGCCACCGGTGTTGATGTCGACGGTGGAGATCGACTGCGAGGTGGCGTAGCTGAGCTCGAAGTAGCCGATCGCGCCGTCGACCTGCTTCACCTGGGCGGCGACACCGGAGGAGCCGGACGCGGCCTGGCCACCGGGGGCCGGCCACTTCTTCTCGGCCTCGTACTTCCAGTCGCTCGGGGCGGCTGCGCCCAGGTACTTGCCGAGGTTCTGCGTGGTGCCGGAGTCCTCGGAGCGGTGGAAGGGCTGGATGGCCTTGTCCGGGAGCTTCGCGCCGCTGTTGAGCTTGGCGATCGCGGGGTCGTTCCACTTCTTGATCTTGCCGTCGAAGATCTTGGCGAGGGTGGGGGCGTCCAGCGTGAGGCTGTCGACGCCTTCCAGGTGGTAGCCGATGGCGATCGGGCCGCCGACCATCGGGAGGTTGATGCCCTGGCCGCCCTTGCAGATCTTCTTCGACTCGGCGACCTCTTCGGGCTTCAGCGCCGAGTCGGAACCGGCGAAGCCGACCGTGCCCTGGTTGAAGGCGACGATGCCTTCACCGGATGAGGACGACTTGTAGTTGACCTCGACGCCCGAGCAGCCGGCCATGTAGTTCTTGACCCAGAGGTCCATGGCGTTCTTCTGCGCGCTGGAGCCGGAGGCGAGCAGCTGACCCTTGGCGTCGTCGCACTTGATGTTCGACGCGGCGCTCGTCTTGCCGCCGTTGCCGCCGGTGGACCCGTCGCTGTTGTTGTCCGAACCGCACGCCGTGAGGACCAGGGCGCCGGAGACGGCGAGGGCACCGAGCGCGGTGGCACGAAGCCGGTTCTTGCGCTGAAGCTTCACTTTTCGGGTGTTCCTTCCAGGAGCCGCCGAGGTCTGTTCGTTCTACGACGGCGTGCGATGTGGTGGGTGCTGCGGCGTTGCGCCGCGCACCGTGCACTGCCGAAGTTAGGCAGAACAGGTGAAGCCGTTTACGGGGGAGAGTGAACGGGAGGTGAACCGTGTCGGACGGTGTGGTTCTGGGGCCCGTCCGGGGCGAGGGTGCCGTCCTCGACGCCGGAAGGGCCTGAACCCCGGCCCGGTCAGGTGCTCGGCAGGCCGGCGAGCAAGGCGTCCAGCACATCCCGGTCGTGCGGCCGGGTGAGGCGGCTACGGGCCGCCGCCGGGGAGAGCCAGCTCACCCGGTCGACCTCGGCGTTCGGTACGAAGGCGCCACCGGTCGCCTCGGCCGCCCAGTAGGCGACCTCCTTGGGACGCCCGTTCACGGCGTACCGGACCGTGGGAAGCGGGGCGCCCGGTGCGCAGTGGTGGCCCGTCTCCTCCAGGACCTCGCGCCGAGCACCGTCCAGCGCGGACTCGCCGCGCCTCAGCTTGCCCTTCGGGTGTGACCAGTCGTCGTAACGGGGTCTGTGGACCAGACAGATCTCCAGCTCGCCGGAGCGCTCCGACCGGCGCCACAGCACGCACCCCGCGGCGAGCACAGGCCCGCTTCTCACGGCGCGGTCACCGCCGTCGCGTACGGCCAGCTCTCCCGGAACACACCGCGAGCCGCCTCCACCTCGTGCCGCTGATCGGCGTGGAGCACCCCCAGGGCGTACGCGGTCGCGGGCGCGATCCGGGGCGTGCGGGCCGCCGATGCCGCCGCGGCGGCCGCCTCCGACGCATCCCGGTGCAGATCGAGCGCGCGCCCCGGCGCGACCAGGACCGGATCGGGGGCGCCCCGTACCACCTCGTGGGCGTACCGGTGCAGGCGCAGCAGCAGCCGGGTCCGGTGCCAGGGCGCGTCCTGCGCCTCGTTGTACGGCTCGACCGCCTCGTCCGAGGGGAGCGCGGCCACCGCACCGAGCAGCTGTTGTTCGGCCCGGTCGGCGGGCCCGTGCAGCATCTCCTCGGCCGGAGCCGTGGCTGCCGCGGCGAGCGGCACCTCGGAGGCGAGCAGCGCGACGGCGTCGGCCACCGCATGGAAGCGGGAGGAGCCGAGCGCCTGGAGCGCCGCGGAGTGGGCGCGGGTCCGGGCGAGGGTCAGCTGCCGTTCGAGCAGCGCCCCGGCGCGGGCCGCGCCGACGCCGAGGGCGGCACGCTCCTTGTCACCGGCGGCATCGGAGCCGGACCCGGTGCGGGCGGTGGGCAGTGAGGTGCCGGACAGGGCGTGGAGAGCTTCGAGGAGCCGGTTCAGCCGGGTCGCGTAGGCGTGCTCCCGGGCCAGGGTGCCCGACAGCCAGGCCAGTTCGGTGCGCAGCTGCTCGGCCCAGGCCGTGTCCAGCGCCGCCCGGAAGGTGTGCAGCGTGCCGCCGATCCGGCGGGACGAGCGGCGCAGGGCACCGGCGGCCGCCTCGGCGGCATGGGTTCCGGCGTCCGTGGGGGCGCTGTTCTCGCGGTGCAGGCGCAGGCTGCGCAGGAATTCGGCGGCCTGTTCCTGCAGGTAGGGCGCGAGCACCGCCCCTGCCGTAAGGTCCGCCTGCGTCGTCTGGTGGTCATGGCGTCGCACGCCGGCGCCTCCGGGCGTCAATGAGCATTTCCTGTACGTGCCGCAGTGGTTGGCCGTCCGCGTCCGTGGCGTGCCGGGTCCAGTTCCCGTCGGGACCGAGGTGCCAGGAGGAGGTGGTGTCGGCCATGCCGGTCTCCAGGAGCCGGCTGAGCGCGGCGCGGTGGGCGGGGTCGGTGACCCGGACCAGTGCTTCGATCCGGCGGTCGAGGTTGCGGTGCATCATGTCGGCGCTGCCGAACCACACTTCGGGTTCGCCGCCGTTGCCGAACGAGAAGATCCGGGAGTGTTCGAGGAAGCGGCCCAGTATCGAGCGGACCCGGATGTTCTCGGAGAGGCCGGGGACGCCGGGGCGGATCGCGCAGATGCCGCGTACCCAGATGTCCACCGGTACGCCCGCCATGGCGGCCCGGTAGCAGGCGTCGATGATCGCCTCGTCGACCATCGAGTTGACCTTGATGCGGACGTAGGCGCTGCGCCCGGCCCGCTGGTGCGTGATCTCCTTGTTGATACGGGTGATCAGCCCGTCGCGCAGTGACTTCGGGGCGACCAGGAGGCGGCGGTAGGTCTCGCGGCGGGAGTAGCCGGAGAGCCGGTTGAAGAGGTCGGAGAGGTCCGCACCGACCTGCGGGTCGGCGGTCAGCAGGCCGAGGTCCTCGTACAGCCTGGCGGTCTTGGGGTGGTAGTTGCCGGTGCCCACGTGGGCGTACCGGCGCAGTGTGTCGCCCTCCTGGCGGACGACGAGCGAGAGTTTGCAGTGGGTCTTGAGGCCGACGAGCCCGTAGACGACATGGCAGCCGGACTCCTCCAGCTTGCGCGCCCACTTGATGTTGGCCTGCTCGTCGAAGCGGGCCTTGATCTCGACGAGTACGAGAACCTGCTTGCCGGATTCGGCAGCGTCTATGAGGGCTTCCACAATCGGGGATTCGCCCGAAGTCCGGTACAGGGTCTGCTTGATGGCCAGGACGTCGGGGTCGCTCGCGGCCTGTTCCAGGAACGCCTGTACGGAGGTGGAGAACGAGTCGTACGGATGGTGCAGGAGCACGTCGCGTTCGCGCAGGGCGGCGAAGATGTCGGGCGCGGAGGCGGATTCGACCTCGGCGAGATCGCGGTGGGTGCCCGCGATGAACTTGGGGAACTTCAGCTCCGGCCGGTCCAGGGAAGCGATACCGAAGAGCCCGGTGAGGTCGAGCGGTCCGGGCAGCGGGTAGACCTCGGCGTCGGACACCTTCAGCTCGCGCACCAGCAGGTCCAGCACGTACGGGTCGATGGACTCCTCGACCTCCAGGCGGACCGGCGGGCCGAAGCGGCGCCGCATGAGTTCCTTCTCCAGGGCCTTGAGGAGGTTCTCGGCGTCGTCCTCCTCGACCTCCAGGTCCTCGTTCCTGGTGACCCGGAACATGTGGTGGGCGAGGACCTCCATGCCCGGGAAGAGCTCTTCGAGGTGGGCGGCGATGACGTCCTCTATGGGCACGTACCGCTGCGGCGACGCCTCCAGGAAGCGGGTCAGCAGTGGCGGCACCTTGACCCGGGCGAAGTGACGGTGGCCGCTGACCGGGTTGCGTACGACGACGGCGAGGTTGAGCGAGAGACCCGAGATGTACGGGAAGGGGTGGGCCGGGTCGACGGCGAGGGGGGTCAGCACGGGGAAGACGCGCTGCCGGAAGAAGGTGAACAGGCGGGCCTGTTCCTTCTCGGTCAGCTCGGGCCAGCGGATCAGCTGGATGCCCTCCTCGGACAGGGCGGGGGCGACGTCCTGCTGGTAGCAGGCGGCGTGCCGGGCCATGAGTTCGCGCGAGCGGGTCCAGATCAGGTCGAGGACCTCGCGGGGCTGGAGTCCGGAGGCGGAGCGGGTGGCGACACCGGTGGCGATGCGGCGCTTCAGCCCGGCCACCCGGACCATGAAGAACTCGTCCAGGTTGGAGGCGAAGATCGCGAGGAAATTGGCTCGTTCGAGGAGGGGCGTCGCCGGGTCCTCGGCCAGTTCGAGCACCCGTTCGTTGAACGCGAGCCAACTGCGTTCCCGGTCCAGGAAACGGCCGTGGGGCAGTTCGCTGCCGTCGACGTCGGGTTCGTATGCGTCGACGTCGGCGTCGATGTCGGGATCGAGGTCGGCCCGGGTCGACAGTACGGCGCCGTTGGATGCCGACGAGGCGACGGCGTGCGGCCGGTGCGCGGCGAGCGAGCCGACCGACGGCTGCACGGTGGGCTGGACCGGTACCTCGGAGCTGGGCTGCTGGCTCATGGCCCTATTCTTCCGCGCCTGGGGCTTCGAGGGCGCGCCGGACGGTGCGGAGATCACGGGAAACTCACGGTTCGCGTGATTCGCACGGTCTCCACCGGGATTTCTCCCGTTGCGGGGGGTCGGCACAGCTGGCTGCATCCTGAGAGGGTCGCAAGCGCTTCTGAATGGCTGGTAACGGCGACATGACGTGCAGGAAGCGGTGTGCCGTGGACGGATCGGTCGTACAAGCAGTGTCCGGGCCCTTGAAGGGGCCCGGACACGGTGCGTGGAAGCGGTCTTACCCGTGGTGGCGGCGCAGCACCCGGAAGGCGAGGGCGACGGCGAGCGCGGCCAGGGCGAGCAGGATGCCGGTCTCGACGAGCTGGATGGGCCAGAAATGCGAGGTGGGGTGGTAGTCGGCGAAGTAGGTGATGCCGCCCTGGTTGCGCAGGCAGCTTGTGGGGTCCTCCGGAATCGTCGTGCCGGCCCTGAAGCAGTCCTTCCAGTAGAGCTCCTTGCCGGAGGCGGTGAGCATGCCCGACTCGATGTGCCAGGCGTCACCGCTCGGGCCGTCGTCGCCGAGGAAGCGGGCGGTCGGCCAGAGCTCGTAGCGGCGCTTGCCGAACCCCAGCATGACCGTGCCCAGGACGAGGGCTGTGAGGCTCATGGACAGGACGGTGCGGCGTACGGCCACGGCGCACAGGGCGCCCACGGCCAGGGCCAGCAGGGCGTAGGCGACGGCGGTCGGGCCGAGGGCGGGATGGATACCGTTCTCGTGCCAGCCCAGTTCGGAGGCGGACGGGTTGTTCTGCAAGCCCGACCAGCCCCATCGGTAGACGAGGACGAGCACGGTCACCCCGGCGGTCACCAGAGCCGCGGGCAGGGCGAGCCGGGCCGCCAGCCACTGGGCCGGGGAGACCGACTGGGCCCAGGCGAGCCGGAACGTACCGCTCTCCAGCTCGCGGGCGATCAGCGGTCCGGCGACGAAGACGCCGATGAGCGCGGCGAGCAGCAGGATGGCGGTCCCACCGTCCGACAGATAGGCCTCGGTGGCGGCGCGGGCGTAGGTGGGCTGGTAGGTGTCGTCGCCGCAGCGGGTGATGTCGCCGTCGGCGCAGAGCTCGTCCGAGCTCGCGACCGCGACCCAGATCCGGAGCCCGACCACGACGGCGAGGCCCAGTAGCAGGAGTGCGCCGGCCGCCCACAGGGAGCGGCGGTGCTGGCGGAGAAGGACGCGGATGGGGCCCCGCAACCCGGCGGCGGGTGCGACGGGCGCACGCAGACTGATGGCGCTCATACGGCAGCCACCTCCTTGCCGGCCTCGGCGCTCGGCGTCAGCAGAGCAGGTGCCTGCGGTGAGCGCAGATGCGCCAGCAGCAGCTCCTCCAGCGAAGGCTCCGCGGCCTCCCAGACGGTGGCGTCCACGGGGCCCTGTCTCCGTACCAGCGCCGTCTGCAGACGCCCCGCCGTGCGGGACTCGACGACGGTGTGCGGGGCGGTGTCCCGCACCGGACCGGTGAGCAGGGTGTGCGCGGCGAGGAGGTCGTCCGTCTCGCCGCCGAGGCGGACCCGGCCACCGTCGACGAGCAGGAGGTAGTCGCAGGCGCCCTCCAGCTCGGTGAGGATGTGCGAGGACATCACGATGGTGGTGGAGTGCTCGGCGGCCTCGGCCATCAGTGCGCCCATCAGCTGGTGGCGGGCGAGGGGGTCGAGGTCGGCCATCGGTTCGTCCAGCAGGAGCAGTTCGGGCTGTTTGCCGAGGGCGAGGGCCAGTGCGAGCCGGGTGCGCTGGCCGCCGGAGAGGCTGCGGACCCCGGCGTCGCGCGGGAGCTCCCCGGCGATGCGTTCGGCGGTGTCCTGGTCCCAGGTGGCGGGGTTCAGCTCGGCGCCCGCCCAGAGCGTGGCGGCGACCGTCAACTGCGGGTACAGCGGCTTGTCCTGGGCCACGAAGGCCATCTTGGCCCTTGCCTCCCCGGGCGCCCCGCCCAGCACCCGTACTGTGCCCTCCGCGGGCCGCAGGAAGCCCGCCGCGAGGGCGAGCAGGGTGGACTTGCCCGCACCGTTGGGGCCGACGAGGGCACACACGCGCCCGGCGGGCAGCCGGAACGAACAGTCGCGCAGCGCCCAGCCCCCGCTCCTGCTCCGGTACTTCATGCCGAGGCCGACGGCCTCGATCGCAGCGCCTGTCATCCGGCCTGATCCCCCTTGAAGGTCTTGTCCAGTACGGCGGTGAAGAGCGCGCTCACGTCGTCCTTCTCCAGTCCGGCCGCGCGGGCCCGGCGGGCCCAGTCGGCGAGCTCGGCGCGCAGCGGCGCGTCGTCGGCGGCCGCAGCGCCGCCGAGAGTCCGCGTGACGAAGGTGCCGAGCCCGCGCCGGGCCTCGACGAGGCCCTCGCGCTCCAGCTCCCGGTAGGCCTTGAGCACGGTGTTCGGGTTGATGGCGGTGGCCTCGACGACCTCGCGTGCGGTGGGCAGCCGGTCGCCGGGCTCCAGCAGGCCGAGACGGAGGGCCTGTTTGGTCTGCTGGACGATCTGGAGGTACGTGGCGACGCCGCTGCGCCGGTCGATGCGGTACTCGACCGCTGCGGACTCTGCCATGTTCACCCCTTTCACTAATTAAGTAGTGGAAGGGTGGCGTAAAGAGGGGGCGACGTCAAGCGACGCCGCCCCAGGGCGAGTTGCGGCTGCTCAGGACTCCGTGCGATACATCAGGTCCACCTCGTGCGTCGCGAAGCCCATCCGCTCGTAGACGGTCAGGGCCGCCTTGTTGTCCGCGTCGACGTAGAGCATCGCGGTCGGCAGCCCCTCGGCGGCCAGGTGGCGCAGCCCGATCGCGGTGAGCGCCTTGCCGAGTCCGCCGCCCTGTGCGTCGGGCCGGATGCCGACGACATACACCTCGCCGAGGTGGTCATCGGCGTGCACCTTCGTCCAGTGGAAGCCGATCAGCTCGCCGTCGCGCTCGGCCAGGAAGAAGCCCTTCGGATCGAACCAGGGCTCCGCCTTGCGGTCGTCCAGGTCGCGCTGGGTCAGCGAACCCTGTTCGGGGTGGTGGGCGAAGGCGGCGCGGTTCACCGCGAGCCAGGCGGCGTCGTCCTCGCCGGGTACGAAGGTGCGGACGGTGACGCCGGGCGGCAGCATCGGCTCCGCGATGTCCAGCGGGCTCAGCGGGCGCCGCAGCTGGCGCAGTTCGCGGAAGAGGGAGAGGCCGAGGACCTGCGCGAGATGCCGGGCCGCGGACTTCCCGCCGTGCGCCCACACCCGCAGCCGCTTCCCGGTCACGGCGAGCAGCGCCGCACCCAGCGCCCGCCCGTGCCCCTGCCCGCGGTACGCCGGATGCACGACCAGCTCGGCGGCCGGCGCCTCGACCGGGTCGGTGTCCTCCAGCTGCGCGTACCCGACCAGGGTCGGCCCGCTGGTGAGCAGCAGATGCCGCACCCCCTCACGCCGCCCGCCCCGCAGCTGCAGCCGCCCCTGCTCGGACACGGCCTGCCTGCCGTCGGACCGGGCCGCCTCGGCGAGCAGGTCGGACACGGCTCCGGCCTGTTCGGGGGAGAGTGCTTCGAGCGTCTGGATCTCGCGTCCGGGGGCGGGGAGAGGTACGTCAGTCGTCATGTGTACGAGCGTACGGGGGCGAGGCAGGGGTGCGGGCGTTGTGGGGCGGTGGACTGCCGAACGGGCGTCGAGCGATGTGGGCACCGAGCCGTCACCAAGGTGTCCGAGTCACGTTCGAGTCGCCCTCGGTAGTCGTCCGGCGCGTGATGGTCCTGTGCCATCCAGGGTTGAGCGTGGTGACCGAGGACGGGTGATCAGTGGGTTCGTGCCATCGCGGTCCGCGTGGCGAGAGCTGCCGCTGCGCTTGGGGGATGGTGGGCTTGCGGATGACCGGGAACAGGGGAGCGACGCCGGGCGGCCCGCGACTGCGCGTCCGGCGCGAGGGCAGTGAGGCCGGTGTGATGCTGCACGGGCGTGCTGGGGTCGTGCAAGAGGTGGTGACCATCGGCAGGCGGTGCGGCGCCGAGTGATTCGCTGTCACCCGCCTGTGGCAGCGGGTGCGGGACTGCCTTCTGTGCTGCGTTGTTCACGACCATCTCGCAGGAGCCCGGCGGCAGTTCCGGTGCCGACCGTCGGGCGGGCACGACCGCCTTCGTCGTGAGTTCCGTTCTCCGTGACACACACGCTTCCGGCAGGCACGCGTGCCGTGACCTTTCTGCCTGCATACGTACGTCATACGGATGATGCGCGGTGGTTGGCGCCGATACCGACCGCATGGCAACCAGTTCGTAACCCCGCACACCTGTCGCGCTACGCGCGTTGACCCTAGGCTGCCGCACGAAGTCTCCAGACTCGCCACCACTCTCAGACCTCCCGCTGCACTCACAAGGGGACCGATGTCAGCGACACCACAGAAGAACCGTGCGTCACGGCGGATGCTCGCCGCCGCGGCCGGGCTCGCCACCGTCGGCGCGCTCGTCGCCGCGATGCCGGCCGGCGCCCAGGACCGCGGCCACCACAAGCCGGCCCGCACCGTCGACGTACAGCTGCTGTCCTTCAACGACCTGCACGGGAACCTGGAGCCGCCGGCCGGCTCGGCGGGCACGGTCACCGAGACGCAGGCCGACGGCACGACCAAGGCGATTCCGGCCGGTGGTGTCGAGTACCTCGCGTCCTCGCTGCGCACCGCGCGCAAGGGGCACCCGTACTCGATCACCGCGGCCGGCGGTGACATGGTGGGCGCGAGCCCGCTGCTGTCCGGCCTCTTCCACGACGAGCCGACCATCGAGGCGCTCAACAAGATCGACCTCGATGTGACGGCCGTCGGCAACCACGAGTTCGACGAGGGCGCCACCGAACTGGCCCGCCTGCAGAACGGCGGCTGCCACCCGGTCGAGGGGTGCTACGAGAAGGACAAGAAGTTCGAGGGCGCCGACTTCCCCTACCTCGCCGCCAATGTGACGAGCGAGAAGACCGGCAAGCCGATCCTCAAGCCGTACACGGTGTGGAAGAAGAACGGCGTCAAGATCGGCTTCATCGGGGTGACCCTGGAGGGCACGCCGAACATCGTCACGGCCAACGGCGTCAAGGGCCTGAAGTTCCACGACGAGATCGAGACGGTCAACAAGTACGCCAAGGAGCTGGACCGGCAGGGCGTCAAGTCCATCGTCGCGCTGATCCACGAGGGCGGGGCTCCTGCCTCCGCCTCGTACAACTACGACTGCGACAGCTCCGGCGCCGGTGACGGCATCTCCGGGCCGATCGTCGACATCGCCAAGGGCATCACGCCGAAGGTCGACGCGCTGGTCACGGGCCACACCCACCAGGCGTACGTCTGCACGATCCCGGACCCGGCGGGCAACCCGCGCATGGTCACCTCGGCGGCGTCCTTCGGCAAGCTCTACACCGACACGACCCTCACGTACGACCGCCGTACCAAGGACATCGTCCGTACGTCGGTGAAGTCGGCCGGCGCCTCGAACCCGAAGTCGGCGAACCACATCGTCAGCCGGGACCAGCCCAAGGCCACCGACATGACGGCCCTGATCGCCCGCTGGAACACCCTCGCGGCGCCCATCGCGAACAAGCCGCAGGGCTACATCAGCGCCGACATCAACGGCCGCGGCTCCACGGCCCCCGAGAAGCCGCTCGGCAACCTGATCGCGGACGCCCAGCTGGAGGGCCTGGCCCCGGCGGACAAGGGCGGGGCGGTCGTCGCCTTCATGAACCCGGGCGGTATCCGGGCGGACCTGGTGTACAAGTCGACCGGCAGCGAGGGCGACGGGGTGGTGACGTACGGGGAGTCGTTCACCGTGCAGCCCTTCACCAACATGATGAACGTCGTCGACCTGACCGGCGCCCAGCTGATCACCGCGCTCCAGCAGCAGGTCAGCGGCTCCAACGAGGCCAGCCCGAAGATCCTTCAGGTGTCCAAGGGCCTCACGTACACCCTGGACATGAAGAAGACGGGTGCGGCCCGCGTGGTCACCGACACCATCAAGCTGAACGGTGCGGCGATCGACCCGGCGAAGACCTACCGCGTCGCGATGAACGAGTTCCTGGCGGGCGGCGGCGACGGCTTCGCGGCACTCGGCCAGGGCACCGACAAGCTGGTCGGCGCGTCCGACCTGGACCTGTTCAACGCCTACCTGGCGGCCCACTCCACGGCCGCCGCGCCGCTGGCCCCGCCGGCGACGGACCGGATCACGGTCATCCAGTAACTCCCGTACGCGGGTGAGAGGGGCGGTGGGCCGGCGGGCCCACCGCCCCACTGCGTTTCGGTCAGCCTGCGCGTGCCCTCAGCGAACCGCCGGTGACCCGGGCCAGGACCTGTTCGAGATCCTGGCCCGGGGCCGGCCGGGAATTCCACATCGGTTGCAGGGTGTCGCCGTGCCGGCGCGGCACCACATGGGCGTGGAAGTGGAAGACCTCCTGCGAGGCGGCCTCGCCGGTGGAATGGACGATGTTCACGCCGTCGGGGGCGAGGGCCGTGTTCAGCAGAGCGGCGACTCGGTGCACCATGCGGGCGACATGCCCGTGCGTGGCCTCGGAGATCTCCCAGATGTCCCGGGCGTGCTCGCGCGGGACGACCAGGGTGTGGCCCGGAGAGGCCGGAGCGATGTCGAGGAACGCCACGGTGTGATCGTCCTCCAGGACACGGTGGGAGGGCAGTCGGCCGGAAACGATCTGGCAGAAGACGCAGGTTCTCATCCGGCCGATGATCGCACCGGTCCGCCTGCGAGGCTGCACACTCTCCCACCCTGCCACCCTGTTCCCGTAGTGACGTGCACCCGTCATAATCCCAGGGCTGACCCCCCACGGCAGATGGAGGCATCCCCGCATGAGCCCGTACACCGCTACCCGCCGGAACTTCCTCACCGGCGCCCTCGCGGCCGGCGCCACCGTCCTCGTGGGCGCGGCGCCCGCCACCGCCGGGTCCCGCCAAGTCCTCACCACCCAGGACTGGATGGGCGTCATCCCCGACGTCACCGCGCTGCAACGCCTCACGATCCCCGGCTCGCACGACTCCGGCGCCCGCTACGGCGGCCCCTGGACCGAGTGCCAGAACACCACGATCGCCGAGCAGCTGAACAGCGGGCTGCGCTTCCTCGACGTACGGTGCCGGGTCACCGGCGACTCCTTCGCGATCCACCACGGCGCCTCGTACCAGAACCTGATGTTCGGCGATGTGCTCGGCGCCTGCTGGGACTTCCTGGCCGAGCGGCCCACCGAGACCGTGCTGATGCGGGTCAAGCAGGAGTACTCCGAGGAGAGCGACGCCGAGTTCCGGCGGATCTTCGACCTCTACCTCGACAGCAAGGGGTGGCGGCCGCTGTTCCGCATCGACCCGGCGCTGCCCTCGCTGGGTGGGGCGCGGGGCAAGGTCGTGCTGCTCGCCGACAACGGCGGGCTGCCGGGCGTCCGCTACGCCGACTCCGCGCTCTTCGACATCCAGGACGACTACATGGCGGAGCCGTTCGCCAAGTATCCGAAGATCGAGGCCCAGTTCCGCAAGGCCGCCCAGCAGCCCGGGAAGCTGTACATGAACTACGTCAGCACCGCCGCCCTGATGCCCCCGCGCTGGAACGCGGACCGCCTCAACCCCCAGGTCCAATCCTTCCTGGACGGCTCCGAGGCGGCCGGCTGGACCGGGCTCGGCATCGTCCCGCTGGACTTCCCCGCCACCCGGTCCGGCCTGGTGGAGTCGCTGATCCGGCACAACCCCGGGGCCTGAGCGCTCCCGGCGCAACGCTTGCGTTTCTTTCGAATTGCGCCATCCGACGTCGAGGTACGTGTGTTCTCCGTCCTGCGCAGGCGGGCAGAGGGCCACCGACGAGAACCTCGTGACCTGCACGGACTGCTGGATCGCCGGGCGGCTGGGGAGCACCGCAGTGCGCGGCGGAATTCCGCCGACGGCTCCGAGCGCCCCCGGCTCACATTCCCGGCGGTGGCTGCGGCGCCCCCGGCAGGCGGATCACCGCCACCGTGCCGTCGCCGTCCGCCGGACGCAGGGCGACCTCGCCGCCCGACTGCTGGACCGTGCGGGCGACGATCGACAGGCCCAGGCCCGAACCGGGGAGCTGGCGGGCGGACGGGGAACGCCAGAAGCGTTCGAAGACGTGGGGGAGTTCCTCGGCAGGGATGCCGGGGCCGTGGTCCCGTACCGTCAGCTCGCCGTCGCGCAGCGCGACCTCGACCGTGCCGCGGGGCGGGCTGAACTTGACCGCGTTGTCCAGGACGTTGACCACCGCCCGCTCCAGCCCGGCCGGCTCGGCCCGTACGTACCAGGGCGTCAGATCCGCCCTGATCGTCAGCTCGGGGCCGCGCAGGCGGGCGCGTTCCAGGGCCGTGTCCGCGATGTCGTGCAGAGCGACGACCTGGAGCGGGCCGGGGTCCGCCGCGTCGGGGCGGGCCAGTTCCTGGAGGTCGCCGATGAGCGAGGCCAGCTCGGTCATCTGCGCCTTGACCGACTTCATCAGGGCCCTGCGGTCGTCCGGCGGGATGGCCCGGCCGGTGTCGTCGCTGCGGGCGAGGAGTTCGATGTTGGTACGGAGGGACGTCAGCGGTGTCCGCAGTTCGTGGCCGGCGTCCGCGATCAGCTGGGCCTGACGGTCGCGGGAGCTGGCGAGGGACGCGGCCATCGAGTTGAAGGAGCTGGACAGCCGGGCGATCTCGTCCTCGCCCTCGACCGGGATGCGGACGGTGAGGTCCTCGGTGCGGGCGACGTGCTCGACCGCCTCGGTGAGCTCGTCGACGGGGCGCAGACCGGTACGGGCGACCCAGAGACCGGCGGCGCCCGCACCGATGACGCCGATGCCGGAGACGACCAGGAGGACCCACGTGAGGGTGGCGAGCGGCTCGGTGATCTCGCTCAGCGGGCGGGCGACGGAGACCGCGAAGTTGCTGGGCGGCAGGCCCGGCACCGGGTTGCGGGTCTGGTACGTGTAGGAGTAGACGCGCATCTTCTTGCCGTTCTCGGCCCTGGCCGTGTGCAGGGTGTTGTCCCGCAGGCCGGCGGCCACGGCGATGTCGGCGGTGGTCACACCGATCGGTGACGCCTTGGGAGCGGTGCAGGTGTTCCCGGACACGGTGACGAGCTGCACGACGTATGCCCCGCCGAGCTGCTGTGCGGCCGCCTGGCCGGGGTGCGTACAGGCGGTGACCAGGTCCTGCACATAGCCGTCGTCGACCTTGACGTTGCGCAGCGAGGTGTCCAGCTGCTGCTCCAGCTGGACCCGCGTCGCGAACCAGCAGGCCGCCGCGACCGCCGCCACCGCGATCGCCACCGCCGTCGCCACCAGCAGCGCGAGCCGGGAGCGCAGCGGCAGGGCGCGGAGCCGGTGCAGGGTCCCGGTCATCCGTCACCGCCGCCGGAGCGGAGCGCGTAACCGACTCCCCGCACCGTGTGCACGAGCCGCGGTTCGCCGCCCGCTTCCGTCTTGCGGCGCAGATACATCACGTACACGTCCAGGGAGTTGGAGCTCGGTTCGAAGTCGAAGCCCCACACCGCCTTGAGGATCTGTTCGCGGGTCAGCACCTGCCGCGGGTGCGCCAGGAACATCTCCAGCAGGGTGAACTCGGTACGGGTCAGCTCGACCCGGCGCGTGCCCCGGGTGACCTCGCGGGTGGCGAGGTTCATCCGCAGATCGGCGAAGTCCAGCACATTGTCGTCGGGGACGCCGCCGCCCGCCGCGGCCGCGTACGAGCTGCGGCGCAGCAGGGCCCGGATGCGGGCGAAGAGCTCGTCCAGTTCGAACGGCTTGACCAGGTAGTCGTCGGCGCCCGCGTCGAGACCGGTGACCCGGTCGCCGACGGTGTCGCGGGCGGTGAGCATCAGGATGGGTGTGGTGGTGCCTGCGGAGCGCAGCCTGCGGGCCGCCGTCAGTCCGTCCATCCGCGGCATCTGGATGTCGAGGACGATGAGGTCGGGGGCGTACGACTCGGCCCTGGCGAGGGCGTCGAGACCGTCGACGGCGACCTCGGTGCCGTACCCCTCGAACGCGAGACTGCGTTGCAGGGCCTCACGTACGGCGGGCTCGTCGTCGACGATCAGGATGCGTTGCGGATCGTCTTCGGCGGGGCTCATCGCTCGTTGTCCTCTTCTCGTTCCGGGCTGCCGGGGCGGGCCGCGGGGCCTGCCGTGCTCTCAGCCTCGCACGGCTGCGGCACGTCGTCGCGCGGCCCGGCGCTTGCGGCCCGCGGCGGTACGGACCTCCGGGGCGCGCCGGGGCGCGGAGGTCCGGCGCGCGGCCGGTTCCGCGGCGAGTTCCGTCACGAGGGCGAGGGGCAGGGCCAGGTCGGCCGGGCCGGTGGGGGTGTCGGTCGGATGGTGCATGAATGTCTCCTCAGGAGCTGTTGCCGGCCCGCAGGGTGCCGAGGTCGGCCTTGAGCGTGTTCACCGGGATCGCGAAGCCGAGGCCCACGCTGCCCGCGCCGGAGCTGCCGGATCCGCCGGACGAACTCGCCGAATACATCGCGGAGTTGATGCCGATGATCTCGCCGTTCATATTGATGAGCGCGCCACCGGAGTTACCGGGGTTGAGTGAGGCGTCGGTCTGGATGGCCTTGTACGTGGTGGTGGAGTTGCCGGTGTCGCCGTTGAACTGCCGGCCGCCGAACTCGAACGGCCACTGCTCGCCGCCGCCCTGCCCGCCCTGTCCCTGGCCGCCGGAGTTCTCCTTGGCGACCGTGACATCGCGGTCGAGGGCGGAGACGATGCCGCTGGTGACGGTGCCGGTGAGGCCCTCCGGCGAGCCGATCGCGACGACCTGGTCGCCGACCGCGACCGCCGAGGAGTCGCCCAGCGTGGCCGTCTTCAGCCCGCTCGCACCCTGGAGCTTGATGAGTGCGAGGTCCTTGTCGGCGTCGGTGCCGACGACCTTCGCGTTGTACGTCCTGCCCGTGCTGAGCGTCACCTTGATCGACGAGGCGCCGGAGATGACGTGGTTGTTGGTGACGACCTCGCCGTCGGACGTGATGACCACTCCGGAGCCGGTGGACTCGCCCGCGGTCGAGGTCGCGTTGATCTCGACGATCATCGGCGAGACGGCCTGGGCGACTCCGGCGACGGTGCCCTTGCTGCTCTGCGAGACGGTGGTGCCGGGGACGACGCCGCTGCCCGTGCTGTTCGTGTCGTTGCCCATGAGCTGGCCGATGACGGTGGCGGTACCGCCACCGACGACCCCCGCCGCGATCGCCACGGCTACCAGGAGGGCCACCGGCCGCCGGGCCCGGCGCCGGGACGCGGCAGGCTCGGGTGCGGGCTGCGGGAGGCCGGAGCCGTAACCGCCGTCCCCGCCTCCGCCGTGCCCGTCGGCGTCGCCGCCCCAGCCGGGCCACACGGTGGTTCCGGGGCCCGTCGCGATCGGCTGCGCGGGCTGGTGGGACGGCGGCGGCGGGTAGGACGCGTCACCGTTGCCGTACGAGGGGTACATCGGGTACTCGCCGCTCGGGCGCTGGCTCTCTGTCATGTCAAAGAGCGTGTCCGGCGAAGATGAGAGAAGCCTGAGCATGCGCTGAGAAGCCCGGCAGAACCTCGTATGCCCCATATAAGGGAGTGCGGCCCGCCGGGAAGTACGAGGGTACGGCCCGGCAGGGACAAGAGGTGCGCGGCTGCGGGCCGCCGGGCCTATCGGGCCCCGGCCGTGGACTGCCCGCAGCCGCACGACCGCCGCACCACCAGCGCCGACGGGAACTGCTTCAACCGCTCCCGGCGCGACCCCTGCACCCGCAACGAGTCGTCGAGCACCAGGTCCACGGCCGCCCGTGCCATCGCCGGGCGGTCCGAGAAGACCGTCGTCAGCGGCGGATCGGTCAGACCGGCTTCCTTCACGTCGTCGAAGCCCGCCACCGCGAGATCCCCGGGTACATCGATCCGCAGCTCGCGCGCTGCCCGCAGCACACCGATGGCCTGGTCGTCCGTCGAGCAGAAGATCGCCGGGGGCCTGTCCGGACCCGCGAGCAGCTTCAGCGCCACCTGATAGGCGTCGTAACGGTTGTAGGGGGCCTGGAAGAGCCGGCCCTCCGTCGAGCGCCCCGACTCGTGCATCGCACGGCGCCAGCCCTCGACATGGTCGGCGACCGGGTCGCCGACCGCCGGGGTCGACTCCATGCCGCCGAGGCACGCCACGTACTCGTTGCCGTGTTCCAGCAGGTGCCGGGTGGCGAGCTGGGCACCGCCGATGTCGTCCGTGACGACCGCGACGTCATCGATCGCCTCGGGCCGTTCGTGCAGCAGCACGACCCGCGCGTCCCATGCTTCGATCTCGGCCGCCGCTCGCTCGCTCGGGCCCTGGCTGACCAGGATCAGCCCGGAGACCCGCATGCCGAGAAAGGCCCGCAGATAGTGGACCTCGCGCTCGTCGCGGTAGTCGGAGTTGCCGACGAGCACCATTTTCCCGCGCTCGGCGGCGGCCTGTTCGACCGCGTGCGCCATCTCCGCGAAGAACGGCTGCCGGGCGTCCGGCACGATCATCCCTATGAGGTCGGTCCGCCGCGAGGCCATGGCCTGGGCAACCCGGTCGGGCCGGTAGCCCAGCTCCTTGATCGCGGCGAGTACCCGCTCGCGCGTGGCCGGGGCGACCGGCCTGGGTCCGTTGTTGATGACATAGCTGACGACCGCGGTCGACGTACCCGCCAGTCTCGCCACATCGTCCCGCGTCACCTTGGCCACGCGCGGCAGTCTACGCGGATGGACCTACCGGTTGGCAGGTCGGACCGGGGCTTCTTCGACGACCTCGGCCACGCTCGAATGCTCCGGACGGATGACGGGTTCGGCGGCTGCCTTCGCCGCGGCCTGCGCCTTGGCCTCCTCGGCGGCACGCTCCACCTTCTCCGGTGCGACGAAGCGGTAGCCGACGTTGCGGACCGTACCGATCAGCGACTCGTGTTCGGGGCCGAGCTTGGCGCGCAGTCGCCGCACATGGACGTCGACCGTCCGAGTACCGCCGAAGTAGTCGTAGCCCCAGACCTCCTGGAGCAGCTGGGCGCGGGTGAAGACCCGGCCCGGGTGCTGTGCCAGATATTTGAGCAGTTCGAATTCCTTGAAGGTCAGGTCCAGGACCCGGCCCTTGAGCTTCGCGCTGTACGTCGCCTCGTCGACCGACAGATCGCCGTTGCGGATCTCCATCGGGGAATCGTCGGCGCTGATCTGCTGCCGACCGGTGGCCAGCCGCAGCCGGGCCTCGACCTCGGCCGGTCCCGCCGTGTCCAGCAGTACGTCGTCGATGCCCCAGTCGGCGGTGACGGCCGCGAGGCCGCCCTCCGTCACGACGAGGATCAGCGGACAGCCCGGTCCGGTGGACCGCAGCAGCTGGCACAGCGACCGCACCTGCGGCAGATCGCGGCGGCCGTCGATCAGGATGACGTCGGCACCGGGGGTGTCGACGAGAGCGGGGCCTTCGGCCGGCGCCACCCGCACGCTGTGCAGCAGGAGACCGAGGGCCGGAAGCACCTCCGTCGACGGTTGAAGGGCATTCGTCAGAAGCAGCAGTGAACTCATCGCCGCCCACCTGCCTGGGTCGTCGGTCGATGATCGTGCACGGTTCGCTCGCCCATTACGTCGGTCCTCCTCGTTCCCTGCGAGAGGGGCACTCCCGGGCCAGGGCCCGGGGGAGTATGCGGCACTTCTTCGTACGTTTCGTGCTGGCTTTCGCACTGCGGTTTCTACGGGTGCGGTCCCGCGCCCCGGGACCGCTGAGCTTGTGGAAACGTCGCCGTAACAACGCCTGGAAAGCACAAAAGGACCCGGGGGCTGCTTTGCCCGGATCCTCTTCCCAGCAGAATAGCCCACATGACTTCAGTGTCCGAGGGGCGATTTCCGAGTTCTTCTGTTCCCTTGATCACGCCGGGGCCACTGCGCACCACGTTGCGGACCGATGACGGGGTCCGTATCGAGGCGGTGTACGAGCCGTGTACGGCAGATGCCGGAGCTGCTGCGGAAACATCCTTCGACAGTACTGCGATCGTGGTCGCGCACGGTTTCACCGGATCGGTGGACCGGCCCGCGGTGCGACGTGCCGCGGGGGTGTTCGCCCGGCGCGCGGCCGTGATCACGTTCTCCTTCCGGGGGCACGGCGGGTCCGGCGGGCGGTCGACGGTGGGCGACCGCGAGGTGCTGGATCTGGCGGCTGCGGTGGAGTGGGCGCGGGCGCTCGGACACCGGCGGATCGTGACCGTCGGGTTCTCGATGGGCGGTTCCGTGGTGCTGCGGCACGGGGCGCTGTACACGGGACGATCAACGGCCGACGCGGAGGCCGGTGGCGTTACGGGGCGCGAGGGGCGCATCGAGGCGCACGCGGATGCGGTGGTGACCGTGAGCGCCCCTGCCCGCTGGTACTACCGGGGCACGGCTCCGATGCGCCGCCTGCACTGGGTGGTGACCCGGCCCGTCGGCCGGCTGGTCGGCCACTACGGGTTCCGCACCCGGATCGACCGGAACGACTGGAATCCGGTGCCGCTCCCGCCGGTCGAGGCGGCCGGGCTGATCGCCCCGGCCCCGCTGCTGATCGTGCACGGCGACCAGGACCCGTACTTTCCGCTGGACCACCCCCGGATGCTGGCGGACGCGGCGGGCGACGGCGCCGAGCTGTGGCTGGAGCGCGGCATGGGCCATGCCGAGAACGCCGCCGACGAGAGCTTGCTCACCCGCATCGGCGACTGGGCGGTGGCGCGGTGATTCATGATGGACAGCTGATGCGAGACGAGAGGAACGCCGCCATGCCTGCGGGAACGATCCGCTACTGGGCCGCCGCCAAGGCCGCCGCCGGGACCGCGGAGGAGCCGTACACAGCCGCGACCCTCGCCGAGGCGCTCGACGCGGTGCGTGAGCGGCACCCCGGTGAGCTCACCCGAGTGCTGCAAAGGTGCTCGTTCCTCATCGACGGTGCCCCCGTGGGGACCCGCAGTCATGAGACCGTACGCCTTGCCGAGGGCGGCACGGTCGAGGTGCTCCCGCCGTTCGCAGGAGGGTGAACCGCAGAACATGAGCAGCAACGATCAGCAGCATCCGTACGGACAGGACCCGGGCTACGGGTACGACCCGCTGAACGGCCAGGAGCCGCAGCCTGCGCAGCCGTACGGACAGCAGCCCTCGCCCCCGTACGGGGAGCAGGCGTACGGCGACCGGTCCTCCGGCGCGCAGTCGTACGGAAACCAGCCGTACGCGGATCAGTCCTACGGCGGCCAGTCCTACGGTCAGCAGTCCTACGGTCAGCAGCCCTACGGCGGCGATTCCTACAGTCAGCAGTCGTACGGTCAGCAGGCTCCGTACGGAGCCCCGCAACAGGTGCACGGCCCGTACGACCCGAACCAGGCACCCCGGGCGAACCCCGGAACCGCGTGGCCGACCGGGCACATGCAGGAGCCCGCCGTGCCCGCCGGACACGGCCCGCAGGATCCCGGTGTCACCCAGACCTGGGAGGGCCAGACCTGGGACACCCAGTACCAGCCGACCATCCGGCCTGCCCAGCCCGCCCAGCCCGTTCCGGCCACCGCCGAGACCGGTCATCTGCCGCCTCATCCGCAGCCGCGGGGCGCCTCCGGCTCCTATCCACTGCCTCCCGAGGCCCCGGTCGCGCCCGTCGCCGCCGAGCCGGTCCGGGCGGCCGCACCCGCCGACGCGGCTGTGGCCGCCACCGCGTCCGCGCGCGACGCCGCCGGTTACAGCGCGCCCACCACCCTGGGCAACAGCCGCATCACCGATGCCCAGCGCGCCCGCGCCGAGGGCCGTTCGCCGATCATCGCGCCGGGTATGCAGCCCGCCGGGATCACCGCGGGGCTGGGGCTGCTGCTCGCCCTCGGCGCCGCGATCGGGTCGTACGCCCTGGTCGTACCCCTGGTGCTGCTCCAGGCCGTGACCGCGGCCGGCTGGTTCCGGCTCAACGGCATGTGGCCGGCCCGGCAGGGCATCGCGCTCGCGTTCGCCGGTGGCCTCGTCGCCGACATCGCACTGCTCGCCGCGGGCCGCGAGAACGGACCGGCCGCCATCCTCGGCACCCTCGGCATCTGGGTGCTGCTCACCGTGGTCCTCCAGCTGCGCAGCCACGCGAGCGCCGACGAGCGGATGCAGGGGCTGATGGCCACCGTCGCGTCGGCCGCCCTCTCCGTCCTGGCCGCAGGACATCTCGCGGCGGTCCCGGACGCGGTGACGGTGGGCGGGGTGGCCGTCGCGGTCGCCGTGCTCGTCCGTGCGCTGCCGCTGCCCGGACCTGCCTCGGTCGTGGTGGCGCTGCTCGCTGCCGCCGGCGCCGGTGCGGCGGCGGGGGCGTTCACCGACTTCGGTACGAAGGGTGCGCTGCTCGGCCTCGCGGCCGGCGGTTGCGCACTGATCGGGTTGCGGGTGGCGAGCTACGACTACCCCTCGCGGTTCGTCCACATGACGGCCGGTGTGGCACTGCCGCTCACCGCCGCGGCCCCCGCCGTCTATCTGATCGGCCGCGCGATCTCGTAGCGCGGAACGGTATCGCCCTCGGGAACCGAAGGGGGGCGCGCGCTCGTCGATCACCCCGGGCGCGCTGTGCATCCGTACGTGGACGCATCGGCGCCAGGGGTCCGGCCGGATGCAGGGTGGGGGAAGAGCGGGCATGCGTGCACTGCGAATACTGCTGGTCATAGCGGTGGTTCTGGGCGGGATCTTCGTCGCCGTCGACCGGGTGGCGGTGTACTTCGTCGAGTCGGAGGTCGAGGGGCGGGTCCAGGTCACCGGCGCCACGATCGGCTCGACGGACGTCTCCATCAAGGGATTCCCGTTCCTGACGCAGGTGGCCGGAGACCAGCTCGACGAGGTCGATGTCGAGATCACCGGCATCGAGACCGACGCCAACGGCCGCAGGATCCGGATCAGCCGGATGAACGCCGCGCTGCACGAGGTGAAGCTCGCCGACGGCTACTCCAGCGCCACCGCCGCCCGTGCCACCGGCACCGCCGTCATCTCGTACGAGGACCTGACCAAGACCGCCAGCGACGGCGTCGTCGTCGAGTACGGCGGCAACGGCAAGGTGAAGGTGACCGGCACGGTCGACATCGTCGGCAACCCGCTCTCGCGCAGTGTGCTCTCCACCGTCACCCTGGTCGACGGCCACACGCTCAAGGTGCACGCGGACAAGGTGCCGGGCGAGGGCATCCCGGGGCTGGAGGGTCTGGTGCGCAAGAAGACCGACTTCGAGCGGGAGGTCGGCGGTCTGCCCAGCGGTCTGAAGCTGCAGAAGATCCAGCCGACCGCCGACGGCCTGGAGATCTCGGTGACGGGCACGGACGTACGGCTCGCCGGATAGGACCGACCGGCACATGGGGCAGGGGCTTCAATGACCCTGCACGCCACATATTGAGACGGCCGCGTCCGATCCGCAGATGACCGACGGGCGCCGACAGCGAGGGACCGACGCGGGGGAAGCCGAAACGCCATGCGCGTCTCGCATCACGGACGATCGAGTCTCACGATACGACACGGCGGTGACATGCCCGCCCGCACCTCCCTACGATCGGTCCCATGCAGTGCTCTATTGGCGGTCTCCCACAGCGGGGACGGGCGGATCTCACGAAGCGGCGGGCAGTGGACCTGTGCCGCGTCGCCGCCATGCTCTGTCGCACTGTCTGAGCGGGAGCCTTCGGCACCTCGCATTCCCCGGCCCTTCGACCGATGTCAGGGCCCATCCCGATCGCCTGTGCACGTGTGCCGCACCCTGTGCCGCCGTACATCTGCGTATCAAAACGCACCGTCTCGCATCATCTCGCCGCAAACTGCCCCGGAGGAGAACAGAATGAGCCGCAGTGACGTCCTGGTAGACGCCGACTGGGTCGAGGCCCACCTCGACGACCCGAAGATCGCTCTCGTCGAGGTCGACGAGGACACCTCGGCGTACGAGAAGAACCACATCAAGAACGCGATCCGGATCGACTGGACCAAGGACCTCCAGGACCCGGTCCGCCGTGACTTCATCGACCAGGCCGGCTTCGAGAAGCTGCTGTCCGAGAAGGGCATCGGCAACAACACCACTGTCGTCCTCTACGGAGGCAACAACAACTGGTTCGCCTCCTACGCGTTCTGGTACTTCAAGCTCTACGGCCACCAGGACGTCCGCCTGCTCGACGGCGGCCGCAAGAAGTGGGAGCTCGACTCCCGCGACCTGGTCGACGGCGACCAGATCCCGTCGCGCCCGGCCACCGAGTACAAGGCCCAGCCGCAGGACGAGTCGATCCGCGCCTACCGCGACGACGTCGTGAAGGCGATCGGCAGCCTGAACCTGGTCGACGTGCGTTCGCCCGACGAGTTCAGCGGCAAGCTGCTCGCCCCGGCGCACCTCCCGCAGGAGCAGTCCCAGCGCCCCGGCCACGTGCCGGGCGCCCGCAACATCCCGTGGTCGAAGAACGCCAACGACGACGGCACCTTCAAGTCGGACGACGAGCTCAAGGCCCTCTACGAGGACGAGCAGGTCGACCTGGCGAAGGACACCATCGCGTACTGCCGTATCGGAGAGCGCTCCGCGCTCACCTGGTTCGTGCTGCACGAGCTGCTCGGCCAGGAGAACGTCAAGAACTACGACGGTTCGTGGACCGAATACGGCTCCCTCGTGGGTGTGCCGATCGAGCTCGGCGCCAACAAGTAACTCCGCACGACCCGGACCAGCACGACCCCCGACCCAGAAGGACAGAACACCATGTGTGGAGCAAAGGCCGGCGGCCCCGACGCTTCGACCATCAAGCCCGGTGAGACCACCATCCAGGGCAGCGTGACCCGCGACGGCGAGCCCGTCACCGGTTACGTGCGCCTGCTGGACTCGACCGGCGAGTTCACCGCGGAGGTCCCGACCTCGGCGACCGGACAGTTCCGCTTCTACGCGGCCGAGGGCACGTGGACGCTGCGCGCCCTCGTCCCGGGCGGCAGCGCCGACCGCACGGTCGTGGCGCAGACCGGTGGCCTCTCCGAGGTCGCGATCGCCGTCTAGTTCCGAACGCGGCCTCGTGCCGCTTCGCGGGCTTCGAGCCGCCGCGCCGGACCGTGTCCGCCGGACCGGCCCGGAGCTCCCGCGACGCCTTACCGGCCGAAGGGCCGTACCCCAGGGGTTGGACGCCTTCTGAAGCGGGGTACGGCCCTTCGCGCCGTTCGCGTGGGCGGGGGCGGGGCCTACGCTTGAGTTATGTACGCCCGACGCCGTCGCGGCTATTTCCTCATGATGGGCGGCTGCATCGTCCTCTTCGTGTCGGCCTGGTCCTTTGTCAGGCTGTGGTCGATGCCCGCCGCGATAGCAATGTGCGTCGTCGCCATGGTGATCCCGCCCGTCGCGGCCATGGTCGCCAACCGCCGGGGGCCGGAGGACCGCTGGTGGGACGATCCGTCGGGCGACCCGCAGTCCGACGAGTGGTGGGACGAGCTCGACGGCAAGAAGCGGCGGTAGCGGGTACGGCGCGGGTGCGTCAGTAGACGAGGGCCTGGACGTCGGCGGCCATGATCTCGCTGACGAAGACCTGGGCGCCCGCGATCCGTACGCCCTCCAGGACGTCCTGCTCGGTGATGTCGCGACGGGCCGCGCACTGCGTGCACAGGGTGATCTGCCCGCCCGCCTGGATCGACTCGATCAGATCCGGCAGCGGCGCGGCATGCGGCAGTTCGAACTCCGCGGCGCGCCCCGGCAGAGCAAACCAGGAGGATTCACCGGTCAGCCAGAGCGAGACCTCCACGCCGCTGGCGACGGCGACCGCGGCCACCGTGAACGCCTGCGAGCAGCGCTCGGCTGAGTCGGCACCGGCAGTCACCTTGATCACGAGCTTCTTCGGCATATGCCGAACTGTAATCGTCGGGTGGGCAACCTCATCTCCTCGGTGGCAGTCAGGTGTGTGCGCAGATAACGGAATCAGCGCCTCTGGTCTCGTGGGGGGACCCCAATTGGAACCGAATGACACTATTTCTGATGGGCCGGCCGGGCCGCTCGCCGCGAAGGAGATACCGGCCGGTGCCGTAGAGCCATCGCCGGTGGGAGAGACGACGGAGCCGGTGCCCGAGGCCGGACCCGGACCCGGACCCGAGCCCCAGCCCGTGTCCGAGTCGGTGCCCGTGGCTGAGCCCGGGGCCGCACCGGTCGCCGCGCCCGTCGCGAAGCGACCGCGCGGGCGTACGGCGCTGCTGATCGCCGCTGCCGCGGTGCTCGGCATCGCAGGCGGCACCGCCGTGGGCTACGACGTGCAGGCCGGACGCGCCCCGACCCCGCTGCCCGCCCTGTCGCAGCCCGATCTGGCGTACCCGGCGAAGGCACTGCCCCCGGGCAAGGCCCCCGACCCGCTGCCCGCGTCCCAGGACCGTCGGGTCAGGACGGACGGCGACCTGCGCAAGCTGCTCGCCGACAGGCCCTCGGGCTGGAGCGACGACGACAGGTCGGTGCCGGGCTTCGGTGACGGCTGGCTGGGCGTGGACATCTACGCCCGCTCCTACAAGGAGGAGGGCCCCATGTACGAGTACTTCCTGGAGAACGACATACGCCGGATCGCGGGCGCCACCTGGAAGCGCGGGCAGTACCGCACCGCCGAGACATATCTCGTGCAGTTCGGCTCGGGAACCGTCCAGGGGGCCCAGGACTTCGCCGAGGGCCAGCTTTCGTACATGTCCGGAACCGAGATCGGCGCGGGCAACGACGGCGATGCGATCAAGGGCAGCGGCAACGGCCGCTACTACCTCTACGAGGTCGACCGGAAGCCGGGCTATCTGCCGTCCTACCACGCCAGGGCCACCGTGTACCGCGGCGACATCGCGGCCGACATCCACATCTACGACACCGTACCGATCAGCAAGAAGGACATCCGGACGCTGGCCGAGCGACAGCTGGAGCGCCTGTGAACGACGTGACCACGCAGGTGACCACACCCGACGAGAACGCCGACGCTGCCGGGACCGCCGCCTCCGGCCGGGCACGCCGGGTGATCCTCACGGCGCTTCCCGTCGTGCTGGTGATCGCCGCGGTCGGAGGCGCGGCCGCGTACGCCAAGAGCACGGTGGACGACGCCGACCGCAGCGCCAGGACCGCCCTCTGGGAGGAGCCCGCGCACAAGCCGGGCAAGGACCCGGCCGGTGACGTGGCCCGGGGCCGGGCCTCCACCGAGCTCAGCAAGCTGCTGCTGCCGGTCCCGACCGGCTACCGGCTCGGCCCCGACAACGGGGAGCTGGGCAGCGACGGCGAGCAGAGCGGCAAGAAGGCGACCGCCGCCATGAAGGAGAGCGCCCACGGTCTCGCGGGCAAGGAGCGCCGGGCCTACGAGAAGCAGATCGACAAGCTCCGTATCGAGGGCATCGCCGCCCGTTCCTATACCGGGGACGGCAACAGCCTGGCGATCAGCACCGAGATCATGCGGATGAAGGACAAGAAGGCCGTCCGGAGCCTCTACACCTTCAGGACGGGCCTCCTGGAGTCCATCGGCATCTTCCGCCAGGAGCCGAAGATCAAGGGGCACACGAGGAACGCCAAGTGCTACGTCCTGCGCAAGGGCAGCAAGGACTCCATCGAGTCGATGAACTGCCTGGCGTACGACGGCGAGCTGAGCATCAGCGTCTCGGCGTCCGGCACCAAGCCGTTCGACCGGACGGCCGTCGCCGAACTCCTGAAGGACCAGCTCAACCACATCGCGTCTCCGGGGGAGTACGTATGACCGACCAGACGACGGAAACGCCCGCCGCGCCCGCCGGGACCGCGCCCGCCGAGGCCATCCCCGTACCGCAGGCGCCCGAGCCTCCGTCGGCCCCGCCGCCGGCTCCCGAGCCGCCCCGGCGTGTCCTGCGGGCCGTCGCCCGGTGGACGGCGGCCGTTCTGGTGTGCGGCGGTCTCGGTGCCGGTGCGGCCGCCGGAATCACCTCGATGGAGCGCACCGACGTGCCCGGTCTGGCGACCGAGAGCGATGGCCGCTGGGACTATCCCGAGCTCGGCCTGCCCGCGCTCCCGGCCGGTTCGCCCCGCCCGTACAGCGACGGCAATGTCGCCGAGATCCACCACGCCGACCTGCGCAGTCTGCTGCTGCCCGCCCCGGCCGGAGCAACCGTGGACAAGAAGCTCGACGGCGGCTGGGTGAGCACGGAGCAGTACCTCTCCGAGTATGTGCAGGGCAAGCGCTCCGACATCACGCAGACACTGAAGGACTCGGCTCCGCGGCACGTCGCCGCCCGCGGCTGGACCATGCCGGACGGCACGGCGACCCGGATCTATCTCGTCCAGTTCAACTCGACGGCCTTCGCCCAGTACGTCATGGACTCGATCGCCGGCACCGGATCCGGCGTGCCGCTCGTCGGGGCGCCCGAGACGGTTCTCGACGAAGGCTGGAGCGGCGGCGGCAAGGTGGAGGGCACCGCGTCGTACGCGTACGACGAGGCGAAGCCGTACGGCGAGGCGCAGGTCCGCCAGGGTTACCTGGTCGCCGGCGACACGCTCGCGCTCGTCGTCCAGTCCCGCGAGGGCAAGGAGGGTACGGAGAGCGTTCCGTTCCACCAGACGCTGATCCTGCAGAACCAGCTGCTGGGCTGACCTGCCGCTCGGCGATCCCCGGGCAAGCCCCGAACCGACGGGCCGGGCCCCAACCCATTAGGCTGGGGCCCGGCCCCTATTGCTGCCATACCGCTCGTTCCAAGGAGCTCCCGTGCTTGAGGCATTCTTCTCCGCCCTGCTGGTCCTGGTCTGCGTCGGCGTTCTCGCCTTCGCCGCCGTGACCGTGAAGAAGCTGTACCAGGGTCAGCGCTGACCCCGGCTGCCCCCGCCTCCGTGCGCGCGGGTAACCCCCCGTCACGCATGTGACACTCATGCCCGATGCGTCACGTCCGCAGTCACCCGCCCCCACCTCACAGATCGTCTGAGCCGCTCATGATCGAGATCCCGTCCGACCTCCACCCGGACCTCGTCCCGCTGGCCTTCCTCCTCGGCAACTGGGCGGGCGCAGGTGTCTCCGACTTCCCCGGCGCCGAACAGTGCAACTTCGGCCAGGAAGTCTCCTTCAGTCACGACGGCCGGGACTTCCTGGAGTACGTCTCGCACACCTGGGTGCTCGACTCCGAGGGCAAGAAGGTCAGGCCGCTGGAGTCCGAGTCCGGCTACTGGCGTATCGACAAGGACCGCAAGGTCGAGGTCGTCATGGTCCGCGACCAGGGCGTCATCGAGATCTGGTACGGCGAGCTGGCCGACAAGAAGCCGCAGATCGACCTGGTCACCGACGCGGTGGCCCGGACCGCGGCCTCCGGCCCGTACAGCGGTGGCAAGCGTCTCTACGGCTATGTGAAGAGCGACCTGATGTGGGTCGGCGAGAAGGCCACCCCCGAGGTGGAGCTGCGCCCGTACATGTCGGCGCATCTGAAGAAGACCGTCACCCCGGAAGAGGTCGAGGCGATGGCGAAGAGCCTCGGCGACCTGCCGGACGACGGCATCGCCTTCTTCAAGTAGTCCGGCCGTTCACGGGTTTCCCCTGGCGCAAAGCTGCGGACAGGTGCTCACCCGGTCCTACACTGGGCCTGTGGTGAGCACCGACTGGAAGACCGATCTCCGGCAGCGCGGCTATCGTCTGACGCCGCAGCGGCAGCTTGTCCTGGAAGCCGTCGACACGCTGGAACACGCGACGCCCGACGACATCCTCTCCGAGGTGCGCAGGACCGCGTCCGGCGTGAACATCTCCACCGTCTACCGGACGCTCGAGCTCCTGGAGGAGCTGGAGCTGGTCAGCCACGCCCATCTGGGTCACGGGGCACCGACGTACCATCTGGCCGACCGCCACCACCACATCCATCTGGTCTGCCGCGACTGTACGAATGTCATCGAGGCCGATGTCGATGTCGTCGCCGAGTTCACCGCGAAGCTGCAGGGCACCTTCGGTTTCGAGACGGACATGAAGCACTTCGCGATCTTCGGCCGCTGCGCCGACTGCACGGCGAAGGCGGCGTCCGAGGCTGCGGCCCGGACGGCCGACGCGGCCGGCCCGAAGCCCTAGAGGGTGCTGAAGATCTCGGCCGGGCTCGCGACGCCCGGCACGCACATCTGCGGCGTTGCCGTAACACCCTGATAGCTCCTTCCCCAAGCTCTCGACTTCGTTCGAGCAGGGGAGACCCCGTTCGAGGACGCTCCGGCGCCTTGCGGCTGCACGCACCGAACGCCGCTCCCTGATCCGGCCGAGATCTTCATCGCCCTCCTGGACCGACCGGCAGCCGGTGGGCGGCCTCAAGACGCGTCGTACGCTGGTCGCATGAAGAGCCCCTTGCTGTCCCTGCCCGGCGCCGTCCCCGCCGAAGGCCGCGACGAAGGCGTCGCCGCGCACTACGGTGACCTGTTCCGCGAGCAGCGTGCCCTCGCCGACGGCTCCGGCCTCGTCGACCTCTCGCACCGCGCCGTCGTCACCGTCACCGGCAGCGACCGGCTGGCCTGGCTGCATCTCCTGCTCACCCAGCATGTCAGCGAACTCGCCCCGGGAGAGGCCACCGAGGCCCTGATCCTCACCGCGAACGGGCACATCGAGCACGCCCTCTATCTCGTCGACGACGGCGAGACCGTGTGGATGCATGCCGAACCGGGCACGCAGGGCGACCTCGTCGCCTACCTGGAATCCATGAAGTTCTTCTACCGGGTCGAAGTCGCCGACCGCACCGAGGACTTCGCCGTGGTGTACCTGCCGGCCGGCTCCATCGCGGAGGTCCCGGACGGCGTGACGGTGCGGGAGACGGCGTACGGCCGGGATCTGTTCCTGCCCCGCGCCGACCTGGAGGAGTACGCGGCCGGGCACGGCCCCGTGGCCGGCATCCTGGCGTACGAGGCGCTGCGCGTCGAGGCGCACCGTCCGCGCCTCGGCTTCGAGACCGACCACCGCACCATCCCGCACGAGCTGGGCTGGATCGGCACCGCCGTCCACCTCCAGAAGGGCTGCTACCGCGGTCAGGAGACCGTGGCCCGGGTGCAGAACCTGGGCAAGCCGCCGCGGCGGCTGGTCTTCCTGCACCTCGACGGCAGCGAGGTCGTCCTGCCCGGGCACGGCACACCGGTACGGCTCGCCGCGGACGGCGCCGAGGGCCGTCAGCTGGGCTTCATCACCACGTCGGCCCGCCACCACGAGCTGGGACCGATCGCACTGGCCCTGGTCAAGCGGAACGTCGCGGTGGACGCGGAGCTGCTCGCGGGGGACACGGCCGCAGCCCAGGAGACGGTCGTGGAGCCGTAGCAGTACGTAGATTCTCTACGCGCGGCCGTCTGCACCGACTGGTCGGCCTGGCTCGGACCCGACACGGACCCGACCCGGCTCAGACCTCGACGATGACGGTGAACGGGCCATGGTTCGTGAGCGAGACCCGCATGTCCGCCCCGAACCGGCCCGTCTCCACCTGCGCCCCGAGTGCCCGCAGCTGTGCCACCACCTCGTCGACCAGCGGTTCGGCGATCTCCCCGGGCGCCGCGGCGTTCCAGGTGGGCCTGCGCCCCTTCCGGGCGTCCCCGTAGAGAGTGAACTGCGAAATCACCAGAAGCGGTGCATTCACGTCGGAGCAGGACTTCTCGCCCTCCAGAATGCGGACCGACCAGAGCTTGCGGGCGAGCTGCGCCGCCTTCTCCGCGGTGTCCCCGTGGGTGACTCCCACCAGCACACACAGTCCCTCGCCGACGATTTCGCCGACCACCTCGGGCCCGCCCGACGCGCCCGCGCCGTCGGACACCGTGACGCTCGCACCGTCCACCCTCTGTACCACTGCACGCATACAGACCAACCTATCTTGGGCTGAACGGGTACAGAGCATCCACACAGGCCTCACGGGAATGGCACCATGCTCGGAAGGCGGTGCGCCGACGCACCGGTCGAGGGGATGGACAACAGCATGAGTACCTATGGAACCGGGCAGTCCCCCGGTGCCGTGCCGGGCACGCGCGCCGGCACCAGTACCAGTACCAGCACCATGCGCCCACCCGTGCAGCGAACCGGTCACGGTCTCGTGGACGGCCCGTGCGCGGGACCGCAGCCGGAGCTGGACGGCCTGCGGCTGCCGGAGCTGCGCACCCTGCGCCGCGAGTCGCAGCGCGACGAGGCCGACCTCAGTTATGTGCGGCGGCTGGTCCAGGGGCGGATCGACATCCTGCGGGCCGAGCTGGCCCGAAGGATGGATCCGGAGACACCCGTGGTGGACCGGCTCTCGGAGATCCTCGCCGACACCCCGTCCCGGCATCGCTCCTCCGCCAGGCACGTCACGCTCACCACACCGCGCAGCGACGAGTACCGCCGGCTGGCGGCCGAGACGCTCGCCGAGGTCGAACTCTCCGACCTCGACGCCCGTACGGACGAAGAGCTGCACGCCGCGATGGGGCGCCTGGTCCGCTACGAACAGCAGGTCTCCCGACGCCGTCACCAGCTGCAACGGACTGCTGACGATTGCAGTGCGGAGATCGCCCGCAGGTACCGTGATGGTGAAGCACAAGTAGACGACCTGCTCGCCTGAAGCGACCCTTCCTGGGGTGGGTCCGCCCGTCCCCGGAAGGCCACCATGACCTCCAGCGCCGCCCTCGCTGCTCCCTCCGTCATATCCCCCGCCCACCCCGTCCTGGCCGAGGTCGTACGGTCCGGCTTCGTGGAGGGCCGGCACCGGGGCTCGCTGGTCGTACTCGCCGCCGACGGCAGCGTGGAGCGGGTGCTGGGCGACCCGGCGGCGCCGGTCTTCCCGCGCTCCTCCAACAAGCCGATGCAGGCCGCCGCGGTGCTGCGGGGCGGGCTCGATCTGTCCGGGGAGCGGCTGGCACTGGCCGCCGCGAGCCACTCGGGCGAGGACTTCCATCTCGAACTCGTGCGCACGATGCTCGCCGAGCACGGACTGACGCCCGGCGATCTGCAGACCCCGCCCGACCTGCCGCTGGATCCGGCGGAGGCGGAGGCGTATCTCGCCGCGGGCCACGTCCGGGACCGGATCACCATGAACTGCTCCGGCAAGCACGCGGCGATGCTCGCGGTGTGCGCGCTGAACGGCTGGGACCGGGCCTCGTACCTCGACCCGTCGCACCCGCTCCAGCAGCTGGTCCGCCAGGTGGTCGAGGAGGCTGCGGGAGAGCCGGTCGCGGCGGTCGGTACGGACGGGTGCGGGGCTCCGCTGATGGCGATCAGCCTGGTGGGTCTGGCGCGGGCCTTCCGTTCGTTCGTGCTGGCCGAGCCGGGGTCGGCGGAGCGCCGGGTCGGGGACGCCATGCGGGCCCACCCCGAGTACGTGGCCGGTACGCGCCGCCCCGACACCTGGCTGATGCGGGAAGTGCCGGGCACGCTCTCCAAGATGGGCGCGGAGGCGGTGCAGGCGGTGGCGCTGGCGGACGGCCGGGCACTGGCCTTCAAGATCGACGACGGTGCGACGCGGGCACTCGGCCCGGTGCTGGCCCAGTCGCTGCGCCTGCTCGGCATCGACGCCCCGGTGGTCTCCCGGATCGGACGTACGCCTCTGCTGGGCGGCGACGGCGAGGTCGGCGAGATCCGGGCGGCGTTCTGACCGGATTCCCCATCGGCGGAAAAACCGGGCGACATCCGGTGAGCCGTTATCTAGCGTGGGGTGCATGCGCCTTGACGTCCGTGCGATCACCGAATCCGAGTTCCCCGGCTGGCGGCAGGCCCTGAATACGGGCTTTCTGCGCCCGCCGGTGGTGACGGCCGAGGAGGTCGCCGACCGCCTCGCGCACACCGACCTGGCCCGTACACAGGGCGCGTTCGACGGCGGGCGGTGCGTGGCCACGTTCCGTTCGTTCGCGCAGGAGCTCACAGTCGTCGGCGGCGCCACGGTGCGGGCCGACGCGGTCTCCAACGTCACGGTGTCTCCCACGCACCGCCGTCGCGGGCTGCTCAGCCGGATGATGGCCACGGACCTGGCGGCGGCGAAGGAGCGCGGCGACGTGGTCGCCACGCTGATCGCCGCCGAGTATCCGATCTACGGGCGGTACGGCTTCGGCCCGGCGGCGTGGACCACCGAGTGGGAGATCGACGTACCGCGGACGGGTCTCGACCCGCGCTGGTCGGGCCCCTCCGCGCAGGACGGCGGCCGGATCGACCTGGCGAGCGGCGCGGACGTACGCAAACTGGGCCCGGCCCTCCATGACCGGCTGCGCGCCCGGCAGCACGGCGCGGTCAGTCGCGACACCCGCTGGTGGGAGCTGAACACCGGCGAGAACCTGTCCGGCCCGGGAACGTGGACGGAGCCCTTCTACGCCGTCTACAGCAACGCGGAGGGCGAGCCCGACGGCCTGATCGTCTACCGCGCCGACGACAACTGGAGCGACGCCAAGCAGCCGCTGAACCGGGCCACGGTGCTCGGCCAGATCGCCGTCACCCCGGCCGCGGAGCGCGCGCTGTGGCACTTCGTCTGCTCGATCGACTGGATCACCACGGTCCGCACCGGCCACCGCGCCCCCGACGACCTGCTGCCACTCCTGCTTCCGGACCCGCGCGCGGCCCGCATCGTGACCCAGGCGGACTGGTTGTGGATACGCGTCCTGGACGTCGTACGCGCCCTGGAGGCCCGCACCTACGCGGTACCCGGCGCACTGACCCTGGACATCCACGACGCCTCAGGCCTGACCGCCGGCCGCTACCACCTCGATGCCTCCCCGTCCGGCGCCACCTGCACCCCCACCACGGCTGCCGCCGATCTCGCCCTGGACGTGAGGGAGTTGGGGACGCTCTACCTGGGCGACGAGTCCCCGGCCCGACTGGCGGCCCTGGGTCGCGTCGAGGAACTCACGCCAGGTGCGGTGGTGCGGGCGGAGGGGATGTTCCGGGCGGCGCGGCGGGCTTGGTGCCCGGATGTGTTCTGAGGCCTGCCGTCAAGCGGTCGTCCGGATTCAACCACCTGTGCAGCGAACGAAGTTGTAGCGTTTCTGCGTGCCTCCTGAGCACACCGGCCGAACCTGCGACGGCTTCCTCTGGTCGCGTGGCGCGTCCGACAGGCTTTGTCGGCGGCCCAACGGCCCCTGGGGCTTGAGGCCGTGCCCACCCCGAGGCAAGTGATGTCCTCCCATGTGCAGTGGTTCAGGACGCACTCGCCCGCAGTCACCGCGTCCTCACCCTGAAGAGCACTCCGGACACGCCCACCGCGACGGCCAGCATTCCCGCCGCCCAGACGAGCGCGATCCAGGCGGTGTTGCCCACGGGCTGGTTCAGGAGGAGTCCGCGGAGGGACTCGATGGCCGGGGTGATCGGCTGGTGGTCGGCGAAGCCGTGGAGCCAGGTGGGCATCGAGTCGACCGGAACGAACGCGCTGCTCGGATAGGGCAGGAACGACATGAGGAAGGTGAATCCGCCGGCTGCCTCCGGGCTCTTGGCGAGCAGTCCGATCGCTGCCGACAGCCAGGACAGGGCGACGACGTAGGCGAACAGTACGGCGATGGCGACGAGCCAGCCTGCGGCGGTGGCCGCTGGGCGGAAGCCGATCAGCAGGGCGACGCCGAGGACCAGGCCGGTGGAGACGAGGTTGCGGACGGTGCTCGCCGCGACGTGGCCGGCGAGGAACGGCGCACCGCCGATGTCCAGGGAGCGGAAACGGTCGATGATGCCGCCCTTCATGTCCTCGCTGACGGATACCGCGGTGCCGGCGGAGCCGAAGCCGACGCACAGGACCAGTACGCCGGGGACCACGTACATGACGTACGAGTCGTACTGCGCGCCCGTGTCGATCGCGCCGCCGAAGAAGTAGACGAAGATCAGCATCAGCATGATCGGCAGCATCAGCGAGGTGATGACCGCGTCTGTGTTCCGTCTGCTGATGCGCAGGGAGCGCCCGGCCATGGTGGCGGCGCGCGAGAGAGGGGCAAGGGCTTCAGGCATGGGCCGATGCCTCCGGGCTCGTGGTGAGGGCCATGAATACGTCGTCGAGTGTGGTGCTGTGAACGGTGAAGCGCTCCACTGTCGTCCGGTCCGGGTCGATCTCGTCCAGCAGTGCGCGGATGTGCGCCGCCGTGCCGTCCGTCGGCAGGGAGAGCGTGAGGGTCTCGGGGGAGTGGTGGACGGCGCGACGGGCGAGCCGGAGATAGGACGCACGGTCGGTGAGGACGAGGTCCAGTCGGTGTCCCGCGACACGTGACTTCAGCGCGTCCGCCGTTCCTTCGGCGACGATCCGTCCCCGGTCGAGCACGGCGATGCGGTCGGCCAGCCGGTCCGCCTCCTCCAGGTACTGGGTGGTGAGCAGGACCGTGGCGCCCTGGCCGGCGAGGTCGCGGACCACCTGCCAGAGCTGCTGCCGGCTCCGTGGGTCGAGGCCGGTTGTCGGCTCGTCGAGGAAGAACACCTCCGGTTGCGGACTGCCGACGAGCCCGGCCGCCAGGTCGAGCCTGCGCCGCATGCCTCCGGAGTACGTACGGGTGGGGCGCCGGGCCGCGGCGGTGAGGTCGAAGCGTTCGAGGAGTTCAGCGGCGCGGTGGTGGGCGGAGGTGCGGGAGTGGCCGGTCAGCCGGGCCATCATGCGCAGGTTCTCCTCGCCGGTCTGTGTCTCGTCGACCGCCGCGGACTGTCCGGTCAGGCTGATCGTGCGACGCACCCGGCTCCGGTCGGCGACGACGTCGTACCCGGCGATGCGTGCGGTGCCTTTGTCGGCGGTGGTGAGTGTGGCCAGGACGCGTACGGCGGTGGTCTTGCCCGCGCCGTTGGGGCCGAGCAAGGAGAAGACGGTGCAGCGGTCGACCCGGAGGTCGACACCGTCCAGCACCGGGGGCGAGGACTTTCCGTACGACTTGGTGAGGCCGTGAGCCTCGATCATGGCTGCCATGGGCGCGCCCATCCCTTCAGCGTATGACGTACGCGATAGTGCGTAAGGGTTACGCATAACTAGGATGGTCGTCAAGGGAAGGTGGGGTTCCAGGTGACTGAAGAGAAGGGCCCGTCGCGCGGTACGGGCCTGCCGGCCAGCATCGAGGCCGCCTGGGGGCTGCGCGAGCGTCCGGTCAAGGGGCCGAAGCCCGGGCTGAGCCTGACCCGCATCGTGGACGCCGCGGTGGCGGTGGCGGCGTCCGAGGGGCTGGGGGCGGTGTCGATGGGGCGGGTCGCCAAGGAACTGGGCGCGTCGACGATGTCGCTGTACCGGTATGTGTCCGCCAAGGGTGAGCTCTATGTCCTGATGCAGGAGGCGGCGATGGGCCCGCCGCCCCCGCTGCCCGCACTCGAGAACGGCGCCGGCTGGCGGGAGGCGCTCGCGCAGTGGGCGTGGGCGCAGCGTCGGGTGTTCCACTGCAATCTGTGGATGCTCCGCATCCCGATCTCGGGCCCGCCCGCCAGCCCGAATTTCGTCGCCTGGTGGGAGCAGGGCCTCCGGGCTCTCGAAGGCGCCGGCCTGAGCGCGGGCGAGGAGGTCTCCGTCATCCTCCTGGTCAGCGGGTTCGTACGGAACGAGGCGCTGCTGATGGGTGATCTCGCCGCCGCAGTGGAGGCGCGCGGTGTTCCGGCTCAGGAAGTGATGGCCGAGTACGCCCGCACCCTGGACCGGCTCGTCGACCCCGTGCGGCATCCGTCGCTCTCCCGGCTGCTGAAGTCCGAGGTGATGGGGGCGCCGGACGAGCCCGACCACGAATTCAGGTTCGGGCTCGAACGCGTGCTGGACGGGGTCGAGGCCCTGGTGGAGGGGCGGGCGCGCGACTGAGGGGGCGAGGCCGGGCCTTCGCCGCCGGATGCCGGGCTTCCGCGCTGAGGACGACGCTTCCGCACCCGATGCCGGTTCTGCGCGCCCCCGGCGTCAGGCCTCCGCGCTGAGCAGCACCTTGCCGACCGGGCTGCGTGCCTCGATCGCCGTATGTGCCTGTGCGGCGTATGTGGCTGTGCGGCCTGCGCGTGTCCGTCAGCTGGACTTCCGCGATGCACGACAGCGAGAGGGGGTGCCGTGCCGCCTCCTGCGGGCCGACGGGGTCGAGCCGTCGGCCGGGGCCCCGTGGGCGAAGAACCGGCCGCCGTCGGCCGTCAGCGGGAAGGCCGCCGTCGGCCGTCAGCGGGAAGGCCGCCGGGCCGGCCTCGCCGCCGACCTCGGTACAAACAGCGTCCGGACCGGCACGTACTCCCTGAACCCACCCGAACGGATTCGGGTCTCCACGAAGCCGATGTCAACGTGGCTCACCTCGATCACCACCTCAACCGGGCCCGCAACCGGTTCGGGCAGCTCCGCCGCCACCAGCACCTGCGGACCGCCCAGCTCCCCGACCAGCACCGCACGCATCCGGACCACATCCTTCCGGCTGCCGGCGGCCGGCTCGTCAGGCGCTCGTCCGACCGCCCTCGGACGTCAAGTCCGGTTGAGGTCGAGGCGTACGCTTCATGGTCATGAGCGGAGAGAAAGCCTGGCCCGGGGCGGCGGTGCATACGGCCCCCGCAGCCTCTGCGGTCCATGCGCCGATGAGCCTGCGTGAGCGGAAGAAGCGGCTGACGTACCAGGCGGTCTCCGATGCCGCGATCGCGATGTTCCTGGAGCGGGGCTTCGACAAGGTTTCGGTGGCGGAGGTGGCGGCTGCCGCGGACATCTCCAAGCCGACGCTGTTCCGGTACTTCCCGTCCAAGGAGGACCTGGCCCTGCACCGGTTCGCCGACCACGAGGACGAGGCGGCCCGCGTCGTCGCCGCCCGCGCGGAGACCGAGTCCCCCCTGGACGCCCTGCGCCGCCACTTCCTGGACGGCCTGGAGCGGCGCGACCCGGTGACCGGGCTCTGCGACGCGCCTCAGGTGCTGGCGTTCATGCGGCTGCTGTACGGGACACCGTCCCTGGTGGCCCGCATGTACGCCTACCAGGGCCGTTCGGAGGCGGCGCTCGCCCGTGCGCTGGGCGACCGGGTGCAAGACAGGCTGGCCGCGGGCCAGATCATCGCCGTACAGCGCATCCTGGGCCTGGAGAACTGGCGGCGGATCGACGCGGGGGAGAGCGCGGACGAGGCGTACGGCGGTGCGGTCGAGGCCGCCGAACTCGCCTTCGCGCAACTGCGGTCGGGGCTCGGGGAGGAGTAAGGGGCCCGCCGGTCCCGGCTGGACGGCCGGCGTTCGACGAGGCCCTCGCTCTCCAGGGCGTCCACGGTCACCGCCATCGTGGTCTTGTCCATGTCGCCGATCTCGGCGAGCTGGATCTGGGCGCGCTCCTCCTCCAGGGCGTGGACGAGCACGCAGTGCATGCGCGCCGTCAGTCCGATCTCGGCGAGCGCCGCCGACATCTGGGTCCGCAGGACGTGGATAGTCTGCAAACGAACGTTCCGGCCCCGGCCCGCACGGCGGGAACGCGCCGGCGTCCACGCCTGGGCCGGGGCCGGTCCGGTCGGTCCTTCCCGATTCGGTTACCGGCGACGCCCGAGCAGTGCCATGTCGGCCTCGTCGAGAGTCAGTCGGCCGGCGGCCATGTTCTCCTCGAGGTGGGCGAGCGAAGCGGTGCCGGGGATCTGCACGATGGAGGGCGAGCGGGCCAGCCCCCACGCGATGGCGATCTGGAACGCGGTCGCACCGTGCCGCTCCGCGACCTTCCGCAGGTTCTCGCTGCTGAGATCGGTGTGCCCGCCGCCGAGTGCGAAGAACGGCATGTACGCGATACCGGCGTCCGCGCATTCGTCGACGAGTGCCGCGTCCGCCTGGTCGAGCACACCGAACCGGTTCTGCACGGCAGCGACCGGTGCGATCGACCGGGCCTCCGCGAGCTGCCCGGCCGTCACATTGCTGACGCCGAGCTGCCGGATCAGCCCTTCCTCGCGCAGCGCGGCCAGCACGGCGAACCGCTCGCCGAGCGACTCGGGGACATGGGGACCCAGCCGGCCCACGCGCAGATGCACCAGGTCGAGGACGTCGACCCCGAGGTCCTTCAGATTCCGCTCCACCTCCCCGCGCAGCTGATCGGGACGGGCCTCGGCGTACATCTCACCGGTCTCGTCCCGCAGCGGGCCGACCTTGGTGGCGATGGTGACGTCCGCGGGGTACGGATACAGGGCCTCGCGCAGGAGGTCGTTGGCGCGGTGGGTGTCGGAGAAGTAGAAGGCGGCGGTGTCGATGTGCCGCGCCCCGAGTTCGACGGCGCGCCGCGCCACGGCCACAGCGTTCGCGGTGTCACCGGCGGGCCCGCTCCACCGCCCCGGCAGTTGCATCGCGCCGAAGCCGAGCCGGGGGATGGTGACGGTGCCGCCCAGTTCGAAGGTGCCGGGGGCGGGCGCGGAGTCCGGGGCTGAGTCGATCGATGAGGAAGTCATGGGGGGCAGCATGGCTGCCGGAGGGCCGGATCACCACATTCTTTGTTGCCGGCCACGGTCACGGCATTCCGAGACCGGCCGGGGCCGGGCTACCGTCAGGCAATGACCTCCGCGCCGACGCCCGCAACAAGAGCCTTCCCGCCCCACCCGATCCGCGGAGTCCAGGCGTCGTACGTCCGTCAGACCAGCTGTCCCTCCGACTACGCGCAGGTCGTCGCGGACTTCGAACCCTGGGAGGAAGGGGTCGCGTTCGAGGCCGCCGGCACCGCGTCGGTCAAGGGCTGGCCGGCGGACCGACTCGCCTCGCTCCACGAGGGTTTCATCCAGGGTGTGCGCGAGGAGCTGACCGGCCTTGCCGACCGCGAGTCCGGGACCGTCGTCGCAGTGGCGGTAGTCCTGCAGCGCATCAAGGTGCACGAAGTCGACTCCCACCCGGGGGCGTTCCGGGCGGCCGGACGTGTCGCCGTGCGCAACGCCCTGGTGCAGGCATACGGACCGCCGCCCAGGCGCAAGCGCCGCCGCGGATGAGGACGGGGCGTGGCCACCCCGGCCCACGGCGTGCCACCCCGGTCCGGGGCTCAGGAATCCACGGCCGACCGGTGCAGGATCCGTGCCAGCTCGCGCGGCCGGGAGAACATCGGCCAGTGGCCGGTGTCCATCTCGACCAGTTCCCAATGCTCGCTGCCGGCCAGCAGCTTGGCCACATCGCCGTTCGGCTCGTCGCCGTCGAGCAGGCATTTGATGTAGGTCGCCGGAAGTTCGCCGAGCGGGCGCGCCAGTACGGCCGGCTCGGTCAGCGTGGTGCCCGGATGGGGTGTCGAGCCGCCCACGATCCGGGCGATCTGCTCGTCGGTGAGGCCCTGGCCGTCGAAGTCGGCGGTGGTGAGCGGCGCCCAGAAGCCGCCGTTCCCGGCGATCGAGGCCTCCAGCGCCTCGCGGCCGGCCCACCAGCCGGAGGCGAACGATTCGCCGTCGACCGGAATCTCGGAGTCGACGAACACCACACGGGCCAGCCGGTCACCGATACGTTCGGCGGCCTGGCCGACCGGGATGCCCGAGTAGCTGTGTCCGACCAGGACGACGTCGTGGAGGTCGTGGCGCTCCACCTCGTCGACGATGTCCCGGACGTGGGTCTGCTGCCCTGCCTGCACGCGCTGCTTCTCGGCGAGGCCGGACAGCGTCACCGGGTGGGTGCCGTGCCCGGCCGTACGCAACTCCGACACCACCTCGTCCCACGCCTGCGATCCGAGCCACGCGCCTGCCACCAGTACGAATTCAGCCATGGTGGCAACCTAGCGCGGCGGTCCCACCGCTCGTCGCGGTTTTGCCCAGGTGCGGCGGGGCACATCCGAGTCCGTGTCAGCCGAGCGGGGAGGCGTGGCCCGGCCTGCACCCGGAAGGGACGCTGTTGCCGCTGATGTCGAAGTCCCCGCAGGTGAGAAAGACGTCGTTGAATTTGCCGAGCACAAAGGCGAGCCCGCCGACGACCGCGACGGCGCCGATGACCATTTTTCGCTGGCGTACGGAGAGCTCCGATTCCCCGAACAGCAGGAGTTGCAGGAGCACCCAGGTCAGCAGCGGGGTGCCGATGATGCTGAAGCCGCCGCCCACCACGAAGAGCGCCTCGCCCTGCCAGTTGCCGCTGCGCGGCACGATGGCGGCGAGACCGAGCCACGCGCTGGGCAGGGCCAGGCAGGCCCAGTACACCCAGCCGTGCCGCGGCCCGCGTTCGCGCATCAGCAGACCGGCCAGCAGCACGGCCGTCGACACCGCCCAGAGGGTGAGCATCTGGTAGTAGAAGATGACGTTGTAGGCGCCGAGCGTGAAAGCGGGCTCCCAGACCGCCAGCGCTCCGCCGCCCGCGATCACGGCGGTCTTCGGCACCACCGAGGCCCCGCGGCCGCCACGTGCACGGCTGGGAGCGGGGGCCGTGCCGTCCCCAGCGCTTGCGTCTGCGGCGCGGGTGCCGCCGTCATCATCCATGGGGACCCGTCTCCGGCATGGGGACATTTCTGTACACATTACCCAGAGTTGAGATCCTGCCGGGCTGTCCGCGCGGTCGGCCGGGCGGAAATGGGCGGACCTGGTGTCAACCGGTACCACCCCGGGTCGTCGCCGGCTTCGTACCGCTCGATGCGAACGCCAGGAGCAGGCCCACGAGTCCCAGCAGCGCGGTGATCCACAGGGGAGCGGTACAGCCGCCTCCGGCAGCGAGAGCCGAGCCGGCCAGAAGGGGCCCGCCTGAGCCCTCGGGTCCCCCAGGGCGGCCGGTCCTGCTCGTCCTGCACGGACACGTCTCGCCATCAGCCGAGTGGGACGAGTCGAAACAGATGAGAGAAATCGTCCCACTCGGCTGATGAAGAGAGCCTTGGTCAGCTGCCGACGTAGGCCGCGAGGTGCTCGCCGGTGAGGGTCGAGCGGGCGGCGACGAGGTCGGCGGGTGTGCCCTCGAAGACGATCCGGCCGCCGTCGTGGCCGGCTCCGGGGCCGAGGTCGACGATCCAGTCGGCGTGCGCCATGACCGCCTGGTGGTGCTCGATGACGATGACCGACTTGCCCGAGTCGACGAGCCGGTCGAGCAGGCCGAGCAGGTGCTCGACGTCGGCGAGGTGGAGGCCCGTGGTCGGCTCGTCGAGGACGTAGACGCCGCCCTTCTCGGCCATGTGCGTGGCCAGCTTGAGCCGCTGCCGCTCGCCGCCGGACAGCGTGGTGAGCGGCTGGCCGAGGGTGAGGTAGCCGAGCCCGACGTCGGCGAGCCGGTCGAGGATCTTGTGCGCGGCCGGCGTGTGCGCCTCGCCGGCGCCGAAGAACTCCTCGGCCTCGGTCACCGACATCGCGAGCACCTCGCTGATGTCGCGACCGGCGAGGTGGTATTCGAGCACCGATGCCTGGAACCGCTTCCCCTCGCACTCCTCGCAGGGGCTGGAGACACCGGCCATCATCGCCAGGTCGGTGAAGATGACGCCGACGCCGTTGCAGGTGGGGCAGGCGCCCTCGGAGTTGGCGCTGAACAGCGCCGGCTTCACGCCGTTGGCCTTCGCGAACGCCTTGCGGATCGGGTCGAGCAGTCCGGTGTATGTTGCCGGATTGCTCCGTCGCGAGCCGCGGATCGCGCCCTGGTCGATCGAGACCACACCCTCGCCCGCGGGGATCGATCCGTGCACGAGCGAGCTCTTGCCGGAGCCGGCGACGCCGGTGACGACGACCAGCGCCCCGAGCGGGATGTCGACGTCGACGTTCTGCAGGTTGTTCGCTGTCGCGCCGCGGATCTCCAGGGTGCCGGTGGGCTTGCGCACCGTCTCCTTGACAGTGGCCCGGTCGTCGAGATGGCGGCCGGTGACGGTGCCGCTGGCCCGCAGCCCCTCGAGGGTGCCCTCGAAGCAGACGGCGCCGCCCCCGTACCGGCGCCGGGGCCGAGGTCGACCACGTGGTCGGCGATCGCGATCGCCTCCGGCTTGTGCTCCACGACGAGCACCGTGTTGCCCTTGTCCCGCAGCCGCAGCAGCAGGTTGTTCATCCGCTGGATGTCATGGGGGTGCAGCCCGATCGTCGGCTCGTCGAAGACGTAGGTGACATCGGTGAGCGAGGAGCCGAGGTGCCGGATCATCTTGACGCGCTGCGCCTCGCCACCCGACAGCGTGCCCGCCGGCCGTTCGAGCGAGAGGTAGCCGAGCCCGATCTCCACGAACGAATCCAGGGTGTGCCGGAGCGCGGCGAGCAGCGGCGCCACCGAAGGTTCCTTGAGGCCGCGGACCCATTCGGCCAGGTCGCTGATCTGCATCGCGCAGGCGTCGGCGATGCTGATCCGCTTGATCTTCGACGACCGGGCCCCCTCGCTGAGCCGGGTGCCCTCGCACTCGGGGCAGGTGGTGAACGTGACCGCACGCTCCACGAACGCCCGGATGTGCGGCTGCATGGCCTCCTTGTCCTTGGACAGGAACGACTTCTGGATCTTGGGGATCAGCCCCTCGTAGGTGAGGTTCACGCCCTCGACCTTCACCTTGGTCGGCTCCCGGTGGAGGAAGTCCTGCATCTCCTTCTCGGTGAACTTGCGGATCGGCTTGTCCGGGTCGAGGAGGCCCGACTCGGCGTAGACCCGCACGGTCCAGAAGCTGTCCGACTTCCAGCCGGGGATGGTGAACGCGCCTTCGGCGAGCGACTTGGAGTCGTCGTAGAGCTGGGTGAGGTCGATGTCGGAGACGGTGCCCCGGCCCTCGCAGCGCGTACACATGCCGCCGGTGCGGTTGAAGGTCGCCTTCACCGCCTTCTTGGCACCGCGCTCGACGGTGATGGCACCGCTCGCCCGGACCGAGGGGACGTTGAAGGCATACGCGCTGGGCGGGCCGATGTGCGGCGTCCCGAGCCGGCTGAAGAGGATGCGGAGCATCGCGTTGGCGTCGGTGGCGGTGCCGACCGTGGACCGGGGGTCGGCACCCATCCGCTGCTGGTCGACGATGATCGCGGTCGTCAGCCCGTCGAGTACGTCGACCTCGGGCCGCGCCAACGTCGGCATGAAGCCCTGCACGAAGGCGCTGTAGGTCTCGTTGATCATCCGCTGCGACTCCGCGGCGATCGTGTCGAACACCAGCGAGCTCTTGCCCGAACCGGAGACGCCGGTGAACACCGTCAGCCGGCGCTTCGGGATCTCGATGCTGACGTCCTTGAGGTTGTTCTCGCGCGCGCCGTGCACGCGGATCAGATCGTGGCTGTCGGCAGCGTGCGGCGCAGGCGACTGCGTGTCCGTCCTCGTGGCCATGCTCATCGTGTCTCCCTCTGTCGGGCGGGGCCGCCTTCGCGGCCTCCGCCGGCGTCGCCTGGCTCGATCTGACCAGCTTCGAGCGTACGTGTGGTTGTTCTTCGCTTCGGCCCCTGGAGCCTCGGGGCCCCGGCCACGCGGTGTGCCCGCCGAGGCGTCAGACCAGCCAGCGGCCGTCGCGCATCAGCTCGCGGTCGGCCAGCTCGTTCACCTCGCGCCAGGCATGGACGCGCCGCGGGGAGATGCGGAACCAGCGGTACGGGGTGGCCGGAGCGATGGGGTCTCCCCTGCTCGAACGAAGTTGAGAGCTTGGGGAAGGGTCGAAGCCGGTGCGCGCGGCGAACCGGTCACCCGCTGCTGCCGGCAGCGCGTCGATCTCGAGGACCTCGACCTCGCCCTCGATCATGGACACGTCGCGGGTGTCGCCCAGCCCCAGCCGGGCGGTCCGGGTGGCGGCCAGGTTCCTGCCGGTCGGGCTGTCCGCCGGCGTGGCCATGAGCAGCGACTCGCCGTCCCGGTCGAAGGACAGCGGTACCAGGTACGGCGCACCGTCCGCCGAGGCACTGGCCACCCAGATATCGATGTCGTGGGTGAGCCGGTGCTCGGTGTCGCGACGACGCCGGGCGCGGGAGCGGGGGTTGTCGGCAGTCATCGGTCCTGAAGCAGCCCGAGGACGTTGCCGTCGGGGTCGGTGACGGTCGCCACCAGACGGCCGCCACCGACGTCGTGTGCGGGCTCCTTCACGGTGGCACCCGCGGCGGTCACCTCGGCCAGCTTCGCCTCGATGTCCGGCACGTGCCAGTAGGCCACCGGTGAGGTCATGCCCTGCTGTCCACCGCCCGGTACCAGCCCGATGTGCTGGCCCGCGGCCTCGAAGCCGACGTAGTAGGACTCGTCGGCCTGCGGCGCTACGCCGAGCAGGGCTGTGTACACCTTCTTGGCCCTCGCCAGGTCGGAAACGGGATGCAGCACGGTCTTGATCCCCTGGGTGGAAGAGCTGGCCATGGTCACTCCTGAAGTCGTGGGTCCGTCGGGATTGTCTGGCTCAAAGACGAACGGGAAGTGCTGTGTTCGGCAGCCCGGTCGCTTCGGTTGTGGATCTCGCCGTTCGCCTTGACCGAGCCCAGCCCGCAAGAGAGGAAGGGCCCACCGGGACCGCCTCCGGGCGGTTGCGGCAGAGAGCCGGGGATGCGTCCGGATCGTCGTGCGGGAGGAAGCCCGCGTGAAGGGCGATGTCCATGGCAGTCACGCTAGCCGCGGCTCGGGGGCCGGCGCTTCTCGAATCCTGATCGGTCTGGTCACCTGTTCCGCGACACACGACGGGACCCCCGCCGTCGCGCGCGTCGTGTGCCGTAGACGGACGCCGGCGGCACACCGGCCGGCGCGGTGAAGCGACTGCTGAAGGTGCCCGGCGACGAGCAGCCGACCGCGGTACGGACCTCGGTGCACCCCTCGGTGGATGCCCTGCCCCGCTGAAGGTGAGGCAGAGCAGCCCTCAGACCCGAGGTGTCTCGTCATGATTCCTTGGGCTTGTGGGCAAGGAAGAAGGCCTGTCGGCCTTGCCGGGGCTTCTCGCTCTCGTCGGGTTCGCGGATCAACCGGGCGTCCATGACGAGGCCGGCCTTGCCCATCAGGTCGGCGACGCGATCAGGAGACATCCAGTAGACGTCGAGCGAGAGCTCGTGGCCGTATGCCCGGTCCAGGTGCCGACGCTGGTCCCCGGCCTTGAATGCCAGGAGCATGTGGCCGCCGGGGGCCAGCACCCGGTGACACTCCGCGAACACGGTCGGCAGCAGCTCTGGTGGGGTGTGGACGGTTGAGTACCAGGCGACTATGCCGCCGAGAACGTCGTCCTCCAGGTCCAGCGCGGTCATCGATCCTTCGTCGAACCGAAGACCCGGGTGCGTCCGACGGGCGACCGCGATCATCTCTGGTGAGAGGTCGATGCCGAACGCGTCCACTCCGAGTGAGTGGAGGTGGACCGTGATGCGGCCGGGGCCGCAGCCGAGGTCGGCGACCGGTCCGATGCCCGGTGCCTGCACGAGTCCGGAGAACGCGGCGAGCATGGCGCGGTCCAGCGGTTTGGCGTCGAGTTCGTTGCGGACGAGTTTCTCGTAGTCCACGGCGACGGTGTCGTAGGCCGTTTGTGTGGAGTGCAGGTAGGTCGCTTCGGTCATGGCCGATGACCGTAGCCCGGGTAGTCCCTTTCTCGTCGCTCGATATCGGCAGCGACAGCGGTTTCAGCCAGGCGCGGACGTGGAGAGAGTGCGTCGGTCGGACACGGCGCACCCGTACGGCCCAGCTCGTCCTCCCAGAACAGCCACAACGGCTGCGACAGCAGCCCCATCACCTGCGGCGTGAAGTCGAGCAGCATTGCGTGATCCCGCTCCAGCCAGGACTCGAACCCCACGTGCCCACCGGTCGTCGACGACCAATACAACCCAGGGAACCCTGGTCGTGCCGCCAGCCGACCTCGAAGCCGTCTACTTGTGACGGCTTCGCCCCCTCCAGCACACCCAGCCGCACGCATGCCACTTTGCAGACCTGCAGGACTGGGCAGCTTGAACGGGACCAAACCCCTCGTTCGGGTGACTACACAGTCCGGCGCGATCTCCTCGCTCACCTTCTGAAAGAGCTGAGCGTCACGCCGACGGCCGGGTGAGTTTGGCGGCCACGGCGTCGAGGACCCAGTCCAGACCGGTTGCGAAGGATGTCTCGGCGTCCACGTCCGTGCCGTCGTACACAGCCTTGGCCAGCGCCGGGAAGCGGCCGGTGGCCAGCATTCTCGTCACATGCGGGCCGTGGGCGCGCTGCCAGTCGTGCTTGGACAGGCCCGTGGCGCGCTCGGCCCGCAGGTTCGCGATCTCGCGCCTGATCGCGCCAATGAAGTAGGCGCTGACAGTCTCCACGGCGCGCATAAGGCGGGGCTGCTGACGGAGTTCCAGGCGTTGTCTCGCCCCGAGGGGCAGGCCATGCGCATCCTGGACACGGACGGGACCGTCCTGCGCGACTGGCAACCCAGCCCGGATGACCGGGCCAATCCCGAGATCGACCGCGGGCAACTCCGTGACCTGCTGCTCGGCCCTCTCGACGTCCAGTGGGGCCGGAACGTGACGCAGGTGGTGCCGGGGACCGGGGATGGCGTACTGGTCCATTTCGCGGACGGGCGACAGGAGACGTTCGACCTCGTGGTCGGCGCGGACGGCGCATGGTCCCGGGTCCGCCCGGCAGTCTCGTCGGTGACGCCGCACTACACCGGCGTCACATCGGTCGAGACCTCCCTCGACGACGTCGACACCCGCCACCCCGACCTCGCCCGGTTGATCGGCGACGGTTCCGTGGCCGTGTACGGCGTGAACCGCGCGCTCGTCGCCCAGCGCAACAGCGGCGGCCACATCAAGGTGTACGCCCAGTTCCGCGCGCCGCTGGACTGGCACACGAACCTGGACCCGGCCGACGTCGAGGCGGTGCGATCGAGCCTGCTGGCCCTGTTCGACGGCTGGGCCGCTCCCGTCCTCGAACTCCTCCGCCACGGCACCGCTTTCGTCCACCGCCCCCTCTACGTCCTGCCCGTGTCCCACACCTGGCCCCACGTCCCCGGGGTGACGCTACTGGGCGACGCCGCCCACCTGATGCCCCCATTGGGGGCGGGCGCGAACCTCGCCATGCTGGAAGGAGCCGAACTCGCCGAGTCCATTGCCACCCCTCCTGGAGATCTGGACGAGGTCGTCCGCGCCTTCGAGGAACAGATGTGGGCACGGGCCGGCAGGTGGGCGAAGATCACGACGGCCGGTTTGGAACGCCTCGTGAGCCCGGACCCCGCCGAAGCCCTCGCTCTCTTCGACCAGGTCCAGCCATCCTGACTGCCAAGTGCGAGAGCACCAGCACCAACAGCTCGCCACGGCTTCACGGGACAGTACGGCACCGCCGCGGTCCCTTCCGGCGAAACCACTGTCAGACGAATGCGCGGACGCCTGCACCGAACGCAGCTCTGAGCCCGCTACCGCGAAAATCCGGCCCGATCCTCGCGGGTCGGTAGGGCAGCTCGCTGCGCAGGTCGCCCGGGACCCGTGCACTTCACACTGCAGACTCGGCGGGAAACCGCAGATGGACAGGGAACGGACACCTGTCGTGATCGGGCGCAGAGGGCCATGCGAGTGGTGTGGCGCACTTTTGCAAGCAGATGCTTGCAAAAGTTAGCAAGGGTGGCGCACCATCGACGTATGGCATCACTCAACGTCGGCAATCTCGGTGAGTACCTGCGCGAGCAGCGGCGCAATGCGCAGCTGTCGTTGCGGCAGCTCGCCGATGCCGCCGGGGTGTCCAATCCCTACCTCAGCCAGATCGAGCGCGGGCTGCGCAAGCCGAGCGCCGAGGTGTTGCAGCAGGTCGCCAAGGCGCTGCGGATCTCCGCCGAGACCCTTTACGTACGGGCCGGGATCCTGGATGAGCGGGAGCGGGAGGAGCTGGAGACACGGGCGGTGATCCTGGCCGATCCGTCCATGAACGAGCGGCAGAAGAATGTTCTGCTGCAGATCTACGAATCCTTCCGCAAGGAGAACGGGTTCGAGCCCGGACCGGGATCCGGCGCCGAAGCCGGATCGGAGACCGGCGGCGAGTCCGGATCGGGGGCCGGTGCGGACGGCCGCCCCGGTGCCGATGGCCCCCGCACGGCCGGCGGCAGCGATGCCGACACAGCTTCAAAGCCTTCAAAACCCTCACACTGAGTCTGATGATCCGGGAGGACCACAGTCATGGCCATCACCGATGACCTGCGCAAGACCCTCACCGACCCGACCCCCCTCTACTTCGCCGCCGGTACGGCCGATATCGCCGTCGAGCAGGCGCGCAAGGTCCCGGCGCTGATCGAGCAGCTGCGTGCCGAGGCGCCGGAGCGTATCGAGGCCGTGCGCAACACCGACCCCAAGGCCGTGCAGGAGAAGGTGACCTCGCAGGCCAAGGAGGCGCAGGCCACCGTGCAGGCCAAGGTCACCGAGGTGATCGGGTCGTTCGACAGCGATCTGCGGAAGCTGGGCGAGAGCGCCCAGGACCTGGCGATGCGCAGTCTGGGCGTGGCCGCGGAGTACGCGGTGCGGGCCCGGGAGACGTACGAGAAGGTCGCCGAGCGCGGCGAGCAGACCGTGAAGACCTGGCGTGGTGAGACGGCCGACGAGATCGTCGAGATCGCCGTCGTCGTGGAGCCGCGCAAGGAGTCCAAGCCGACGGGCACCGCGAAGACGGAGCCTGCCGCCAAGCCGGGGCCGGCGAAGGCGTCGCCCGCCCCGAGGACCGTCAAGCCGGAGAGCAAGGCCCCGGCCGCGCCCGCCAAGAAGGCGCCCGCGCGCAAGCCCGCCGCGAAGAAGACCACTCCGCCGACCGCGAAGTAGGGCCTCGGCTCACAGCCGGAGTGTGTACCGGGGCGCGGGGTGGGCACCTTTCGGGGTGCCCGGCGCGTTGTCCCGGTACCTTGGCCGCGAGGCGCTCATCCACTTATTAGGCGGTGCACACCATGTTGCTCACAGGATTCAGCACACTCGTCTGGCTGCTCTACATGGTCATGCTCGTCCTGGCCGTGGTCGCACTGTTCCTGGCCGCGACGGCCCGTGAGGACGCCTACCGGGCCGCGGACAAGCAGAAGAAGTCCTTCTGGCTGATCATCCTCGGTATCACCGTCGCCGTGAATCTCTTCGTGCCGATGCTGTTCCTGCAGCTTGCGGGCGCGGTCGCGTCCATCGTCTTCCTGGTGGACGTACGGCCCGCGCTGAGGGCGGTCTCGGGTGGTGGCGGCCGGCGCGGTGGCTCCAGCAGCGACGGGCCGTACGGGCCCTACAACGGCGGGCGCTGAGCGCTCGCAGGGTTTGCCGGGGCCGTGAGTGCTGCCGGTTCGGGGCGGGGGCGCGGGATGCTCCGGCCCCGATGGGCGTTCAGGCCCCGTCGGCGGATGTGCTCCTGGTCGCGGTCGAGCAGCAGGACCGCGACGTCGTCGGTCAGTTCGCCGCCGTTCAGCTCCCGCACCTGGGTGACCGCGGCCTCCAGGAGATCCTCGCCGGTGAGCCCCTGGGCCAGCTGGCGGTTGATCATCGCGACCATGCCGTCCTGGCCGAGCCGCTGAGTGCTGTCCGGCCCCACGCGTCCCTCGATCAGCCCGTCCGTGTACATCAGCAGGCTCCAGGAGCCGCCGAGATCCACCTGACGGCGAGGCCAGCGGGCACGTGGCAGCAGGCCCAGAGCCGGGCCGCCGTCCTCGTACGGGAGAAGGTGCGCGGCCTGTCCGTGCCGGGTGATCAGCGGGGCGGGGTGGCCCGCCAGGCAGAGGCCGGCGCGCCGGCCGTCGGGGGTGATGTCGACGGTGCAGAGCGTCGCGAAGATCTCCTCGCTCTCCCGCTCGTGCTCCAGGACCTGCTGGAGCGTGGAGAGCAGTTCGTCGCCGCAGAGCCCGGCCAGCGTCAGCGCCCGCCATGCGATGCGCAGTTCGACGCCGAGCGCCGCTTCGTCCGGGCCGTGCCCGCAGACGTCTCCGATCATCACGTGGACGGTGCCGTCGGGCGTACGGACCGTGTCGTAGAAGTCTCCGCCGAGCAGTGCGCGGCTGCGGCCGGGGCGGTAGCGGGCCGCGAAGCGCAGATCGGAGCCTTCGAGCAGCGGGGTGGGGAGCAGGCCGCGTTCGAGGCGGGCGTTCTCCTGGGCGCGCAGCCGGGACTCGGTGAGCTGATGCTGGGCGACGTCGGCGCGCTTGCGTTCGACGGCGTAACGGATGGCGCGGCTGAGCAGCCGTCCGTCGAGCTCGCCGCGGAAGAGGTAGTCCTGGGCGCCGACCCGTACCGCCTCGGCGGCCAGCTCGGCGTCGTCCTCCGCCGTGAGGGCGAGGACGGCGTGGCGCGGGGCGATCCGCAGGACGTGCTTGAGGGTGGCGAGCTCGTCGGCCCCTTCGGCGGCGGAGCGGGCCTCGCTGCCGGTCGGCAGGGCCAGGTCCAGCAGGATGCAGTCCACGTCGTCCGTGAGGAGCCGGCCCGCCTCGGTCAGGTTGCGGGCGGTGCGGACACGGACCCGCGTGCCGGCTGTGGCCGGGAGCTCGGGGACGGTGAAGGTGCCCGCCGGGTCGTCCTCGATCACCAGGAGGGTCAGGTCGGCGCCGTGGGAGGTCTCCGCAGCGGAAGCGGCGCGCTGCTGCGGTACGGGTACGGGCATCGGTTCGGGTTTCCTTCCCTCCCCCCGAGGGCGCGGCGGAACGACGATCGACGATCCGCCAGACGGGGACCATAGCGGTCCGTGGTGGGGGAACGGAATGGCGTTCCGCGATTGCCCGCTGTCATATGCACCGCCATAAGCCGCGTCAGGTCACGGATCCGGCGAGATGCGCGGGGGTGGGGCGGGTGCCGGGGCATGACAAAGGTCACGCGGGATGGTGGGGGGCGGGTGGTGCGGGTCACTCCCGCCGGGGTGCCGTGGGGCGTCCCCGGCGGGCGCTCCGTCCTCGATCGCCGGACGGGCCCGAGCTGCCCGTCCGGGAAGCTCCCCCTACTTGTCCGGGCGGACCACGCCGAGGATCTGCATCGAGCCCGCGCCCGCCAGTGTGACGTTCCGGCCGGGGCGGGGGGCGTGGATGATGGCGCCGTCGCCGACGTACATGCCCACGTGGCTGGCGTCGCCGTGGTAAATGATCAGGTCGCCGGGGCGCATGTCCTCGATGGCGATGTGGGGCAGCAGCCGCCACTGCTCCTGCGAGGTGCGCGGGATCGGCCGGCCCGCCGCCGCCCAGGCCTGTGACGTCAGCCCCGAGCAGTCGTACGAACGGGGGCCCTCGGCCCCCCAGACGTACGGCTTGCCGATCTGCTCGGTCGCGAAGGCCACCGCCTTCTTGCCGCTCGCACTCGCCTCGCGGTTGATGTCCTTCAGGGCGCCGGAACTGAGCCAGGCCGTCTGCAGCTTGTACTCGGCCGCCTGCTCCAGCTTGAGCAGGCGGGCCCGCTCCTTCTTCTCCAGCTGGTCTTCCAGCTTCTTCGCCGCGGCGATCTGTGCGTTGATCTTCTTCTTGGCCTCGGCCTGCTTGAGGCGGCCGGCTTCGAGCTTCTCCCAGTTGGTGCTCGCGTCCTGGGTGTATGTCTCCAGGTCCTGCTGGGTCCTGGTCAGTTCGCCGAGGACGCCCTGGGCGGCCTGCTGGCCCTCCCTGACCCGGTTCACCCCGTCGAGGAACAGTTGCGGGTCGTCGCTGAGCATCAGCTGGGCGCCGGGCGGCAGTCCGCCGGTGCGGTACTGCTCGCGGGCCTGGGCGCCCGCCTGGTTCTTGAGCTCGGCGATCTTCGACCGGCCCTCGACGATGGCCCTGGCCAGCTTCACGATCTCGCCGGACTGCTTCTTGGCCTGCTCCTCGGCGAGGTTGTACGCGTCGGTGGCCGCCCCGGCCTTGCGGTAGAGGGCGTCGATCTCCTCGCGTACCTCTTCGAGGTTCTTCTTCGGCGTCTTCGACCCGGAAGCGGACCGGGTGTCGGGCTGCGTCGCTGAGGGGGAGGGGGGTGCGGGCGCGGCGAAAGCCTGAACCGGCGCGGTGAGTACGGTCAGCGCACAGACCAGAGTGATCGCGGCTGCGGCAATATGACGTCGGTTCACGGGAGCCCCCTCCGAATGAATCTGATTTACCGTCAGTAACTTTTTGCCGATGACGAGATCGTGCCATGCCGTACCGAAAAGCAACAGAGGCACACAGCTGCTGTCCTGACGGTCACACAGGTCGATCGCTGTCCCGGGAATCGCTCCCCATTGTCCTGACGAACGATGCCTTGTCCGCGTTCCCGTCCGCGTCCGCGTTCCCGTCCGCGTCCGCGTCCCCGGACGCGGGCGCGCCGGGTCGTTGACTACGTGCTGGGCGGTCGGTCGGGCTGGAGGGCGGTCCACTTCACCGTGACTTCGCCCTGGCGCCACCGCCGTACCCCGTCCACCAGCGGCCAGTCGCCCGACAGTGCCCGCACCGCAGTGATCCAGCGCTGCCGGGCACCCAGTGACGCGTACGGGGCTGCCGCGGCCCACGCCCGGTCGAAGTCCCGCAGGAACGCATGGACCGGTTCGCCCGGCACGTTGCGGTGGATCAGTGCCTTGGGGAGGCGTTCCGCGAGGTCGGAGGGGCGGTCCAGGGAGGCGAGTCGGGTCGCGAACGTCACCGTGCGCGGGCCCTCCGGGCCGAGCGCCACCCATACGTGCCGGCGCCCGATCTCGTCGCAGGTGCCCTCCACCAGCAGCCCGCCCGGCGCGAGGCGCGCGCACAGCCGCTGCCAGACCGCGGCGACCTCGCCCTCGTCGTACTGACGCAGCACATTCGCCGCCCGGATGAGGTCGGGGCGCTCGGGGAGCGGGATCTCGAAGCCGCCGTGCAGAAAGGTGAGGCCCTCGCGTTCGTACGGTTTCGCCGCCGCGACCCGTTCCGGGTCGATCTCGATGCCGACCACCGTCGTGCGCGGCTCGGCGGTACGCAGGCGCTGCAGCAACTCGACGGCGGTCCAGGGGGCGGCGCCGTATCCGAGGTCGACGGCGACGGGGTTGTCGGCGCGGCGCAGGGCCGGGCCGTGGGTGGCGGCGATCCAGCGGTCCATGCGGCGGAGCCGGTTCGGGTTGGTGGTCCCGCGGGTCGCGGTGCCGATGGGGCGCATGACAGCGAGCGTAACGATCCCACGGGGGCGGGAGGCGGCGCGGGTGCCCGGCCCCGGTCCGGTCCGGTGAGCGGGTCGGAGTGCCCGGCCCCCGATCCGGCATGCGACCCCTGCACTGCAATGATTTGGTAAAGCGGAAATGAAAGGAGAGATTCCGCTGTTGCAGCCCCCGAAGGGGCTCTGGTCCCTTCGGTGTCGTGCCCTGAGTGAGGAGGACCGGACGACGTGAGTCAGTACGTCTCCCGGCTCGGCAGCAGCCGTGTCGCGCCGCGCCTCAGGTTCCCCGCCGCTTTCCCCGGCGGCCACCGCAAACCTCGTCGCATCGCGATGCTCTCCGTGCACACCTCGCCCCTGCACCAGCCGGGCACGGGTGACGCGGGCGGCATGAACGTCTACATCGTGGAGCTGGCCAGGCGTCTCGCCGCGATCAACATCGAGGTCGAGATCTTCACCCGGTCCACCACCGGCGGGCTGCCCCCGACAGTGGAGCTGGCGCCCGGTGTCCTGGTCCGGCATGTCGACGCGGGGCCGTACGAGGGTCTGGCCAAGGAGGAGCTGCCCGCCCAGCTCTGTGCCTTCACGCACGGCGTCATGCAGGCATGGGCCGGCCAGCGCCCCGGCTACTACGACCTGGTGCACTCCCACTACTGGCTCTCCGGTCATGTCGGCTGGCTCGCCGCCCAGCGCTGGGGCGTCCCGCTCGTCCACGCCATGCACACCATGGCGAAGGTCAAGAACGCGGCGCTCGCGGAGGGCGACACCCCCGAGCCCGCCGCCCGCGTGATCGGCGAGACCCAGATCGTCAGCGCGGCCGACCGGCTGATCGCGAACACCGCCGAGGAAGCGGACGAGCTCATCCGCTTCTACGAGGCCGATCCCGGGTCCGTCGCCGTCGTACACCCGGGGGTGAACCTCGACCGCTTCCGCCCCGCCGACGGGCGCGCCGCGGCCCGGGCGCGCCTCGGACTGCCGAAGGACGCCCTGATTCCGCTGTTTGCGGGACGCATCCAGCCGCTGAAGGCCCCGGACGTGCTGCTGCGGGCCGTCGCCGTCCTGCTGGACCGCGACCCCTCGCTGCGTCGCCGGACGGTCGTCCCCGTCGTCGGCGGCCCGAGCGGCAGCGGACTCGCCAGGCCGGAGGGGCTGCAGAAGCTGGCGGCGCGGCTGGGCATCGCCGATGTCGTACGGTTCCAGCCGCCGGTCGGGCAGGACCAGCTCGCCGACTGGTTCCGGGCCGCGTCCGTACTGGTCATGCCCTCGTACAGCGAGTCCTTCGGCCTGGTCGCCATCGAGGCCCAGGCGGCGGGCACCCCGGTCGTCGCGGCGGCGGTGGGCGGTCTTCCGGTGGCGGTACGGGACGGGGTCAGCGGCTTCCTGATACCCGGGCACGACCCGCAGGCGTACGCGCAGGCGCTGGGGCGGTTCGCCGAGGCGCCGGAGCTGGTCGCCCGGATGGGTGCGGCGGCTGCCGCGCACGCCCGGGGTTTCGGCTGGGACACGGCCGCGTCCGCGACCGCCGACGTGTACACGGCCGCGATGTACGAACATCGCCGTCGCGTACGCTCGCACCATGGCTGACGTACCCGAGGAAGCGGTGACGACGCAGGTCGCGCAGGTCATCGAGGCGACCCTGAGGGACGCCGAGCTCGAATGGGAGAGCCCCGAACCCGGCAGCTATGTCGTCAAGCTGCCCGGCACGCGGAAGCTGTCCACCACCTGCTCGTTGCGCGTCGGCAAGCACTCGCTCTCTCTCAACGCCTTCGTCGTCCGTCACCCGGACGAGAACGACGCGGCGGTGCATCGCTGGCTGCTGGAGCGCAACCTCCGCCTCTTCGGCGTGAGTTACGCGATCGACCAGCTCGGCGACATCTATCTGGTCGGCAAGCTGCCGCTTTCCGTGGTCACCCCACAGGAGCTGGACCGGCTGCTCGGCACGGTCCTCGAAGCGGCCGACGGCTCGTTCAACACCTTGCTGGAGCTGGGCTTCGCGAGCGCGATCCGCAAGGAGTACGAGTGGCGGGTGTCGCGCGGCGAGTCCACACGAAACCTGGACGCGTTCACACATCTGACCCAACGCCCCGCCGGCTGACCTCTGGGTCGAGTCTCGACCGACTGGACCGGGAACCGGTCCGAGGCCCGATCGACCGGTCCAGCTGACCGGCCTCCCCTGAAGATTCCCCGGTGCACGACCCTTTCGCCGTGCCGGGGCTCCGTGGCATGCTCGCCGCCGACGCAGACATGAACGTCGTTCACATGCATGAAAGGCGGCTCGGATTCATGGCGACCATGGGGAACATCGGCAGACGTGGACTGCTCGGCAGCGCTGTGGCCGTCGCCGCAGCGGCGGCCACCGGCCTCATCGGCAGCGGTACGGCATCCGCCACGAGCC
>NZ_FMDF01000218.1 GCF_900091955.1 Streptomyces sp. Ncost-T10-10d | reverse complement strand
CGGCGTCGCGGGGCTGGGCACGCACACCTGCGGCGTTGTCGTCGGTCAACAACGCTCCGCGTTGCCTCCCTCCTCCGCCTTGCAGCTGCACGCACCCAGCCCCGCTCCTTCTCCCACCCCCCATTTGCCGGTCGGTCTAACTTCGACGTCTCTGCGGGATCAGGCGTGGACCGCTTCGAGTATGCGCGGCCTTCGCCGGTAGGGAGTCACACCGGGTCCGGCAGATCCATGAGCGCGAGCTTGGCCGAGTCGACCACGGCGGTGATCTCGGTGATGTGGCCGTCGGCGACAGTGAAGGCGAGGAGGGAGAGCGGGGTGCCGTCCTTGCTCCAGGAGATGACGCCTGGGCGGCCGTTGACGGTCGCCGCATGTCCTCGTGCCGCGCCGCCAGCCACTCGGGCGCGGGTGGCGACTTCGGTGGCGCCGAGCGTGACGAACGTGCCGTTCGGGGTGTGGACGGTGAACTTCACCTCGGGGTGGAGGACCTGCAGCAGCTGCTCGAACTGACCGTCGCGGGCCGCGGCCAGGAAGGCTTGGACCACCTCGTGTTGTTGTCGTCCTGCGCTTGCCGGCTGCTGGGCGACTTGTATTCTCCTGCGGGCGCGGCTGGCGAGCATTTTGGTCGCGTCGGCGGATTTGCCGAGAATGGTGCCGATCTCCGCGAAGGGCACGGCGAACACGTCGTGCAGCACGAACGCCAGCCGTTCGTCAGGGCGCAGCGAGTCGAGGACCGTGAGAAGCGCGAGGCCGACGGAGTCCCCGAGTGTCACGAGGTCTTCCGGAGCAGGAGCGTCGTCGAGCGTCACGGTGAATTCGGGTAGCTGGTCATCGAAGGAGACTTCTGGGCGCATCCGGCCCGACCGCAGGACATCGAGGCTGATGCGGCCGACCACGGTGGTCAGCCAGCCGCCGAGGTTGTCGATGGTGTCGGTGTCCTGGCGGGACAGACGCAGCCACGCCTCTTGGACCACGTCTTCCGCGTCGGCATGTGATCCGAGCATGCGGTGGGCGACGGCGCGGAGCCGGTCACGGTGGGACTCGAATGCCTCGGCGATCGGGTCCGCGGGATGGGTGCCGGCCATGTTGTTACCTCCCTGGAAGCTGCTCCGTCATAGGGATGACGCGCACAGGCGCCGCAACGTAACCCGATGAAGGAGACCACTCCCACATGGAAAACCGGCTCAAGAGCAAGAACACGAACAACCCCGATGTGTGGACCGCGATCCAGCACCTTCAGACGGCGATCGCCGCCGGGGGTGTCGACCCGAAGCTGCTCGCGCTGGTCCACCTGCGCGCCAGCCAGATCAACAGCTGCTCGGCGTGCGTCTACGCCAGTGTCGCCGGGGGGAAGAAGGCCGGTGACACCGACGAGCGGCTGCACAACGTGGCGGCGTGGCGTGAGGCGCCGTTCTACACCGATGCGGAGGGTGCGGCACTGGCGCTGGCCGAGGCCGCCACCCGGCTGCAGGACGGTGCGCCGGGCGTCACCGACGAAATCTGGGAAGAGGTCAACGCCCATTTCACTGAGGAGCAGATCGGCGCGATCAACCTGGAGATCGCGCTGACCAACTTCTTCAACCGGATCAACCGAACCATCAAGGAACCGGCCGGCAAGACCTGGGGCTGAGCCCAGCCGGCTCTTACCCCCGGCGGGAACATCATGGCGAGCGACTCCAGCGGACACACCGGATTCTTCGATGACAACTCTCTCAGCATACGCAATCAGGCAGCCGTCATTGCCGGTCAATATGACAAGGTGCAACTTGAATAGGCGAATTTCGAAACTCGGGTTCATTATCGCGACGTGCGCGCTGGCGATGGCGTGCTCGAACGGAAAGGAGGCGGCGATGAAGACACGAGACGCCGATACCGTAAAGGCGGGCGTCGAGAGGACATCCAGTCGAATTCTCGAGATTCTCGACATCAAGGGGAAAGTAACGGAGACGGGTGCGATGACGTCGCATTGCTCGGGCTACGACTCCGACGAGGAGATCTACCGCGCACGTCACCCTTGGAGCATCTACAAGGCCCCCTACGCCGACACGCAAAGGGGCATGGACCGCCTGCGGGTCGAGCTCCCGAAAGACGGCTGGAAGATCGTCCAGGACGGCGTGGACGGCAGCAAGGCCAAGAGCCCGCAGATCGTCGCGGAGTCCAAGGGGGGTGAATTCGCAGTCGACGTACGGTTGCATAAAGCGAGCAAAGTCGGAAACGCCCCGGACCTCCTGGAGGTCACCGTCGAATCAGCTTGCTACCGGTCAAAATAGCCCACCGGAAGGCAAAACGGCCTGCCCTGTAGGCTGCCCTAGGGATCGTCCGGCGGGTCAGGACCGGGGTCGCAGACGTACGGCAGCAACGGTCACAGCCTTCGTTCGACAAGTCACCCTGCCCCGCCGACCGGAACGATCAGCACGCTCAGCAGCGACTCGCCGGACAGGCCCCCGAGGCTGTCCACGCATCCATGAAGCCGCTCGAATTCGATCACCTCTGCAGCAAGTCGAATCAGCCGATGCGCGCCTACGCAGGTCAGCCCGCAGGCGACAGGGTCGACAGGCCGAGCGACCCGTTGCGCGCACACATGCACCACACCCACCCCTGAGCCGTGTCGGTAGCCGAACTCCAGTTGCGCGCGTACGCCCGCAAACATACCGTCCTGCACTTGCGCCTCGGCGAGTTCTGTCCAGTGCCGGACGCCGGGCCGGCCGAGTCCGAAGTCAGGACTGGCTCTTCCGGCTCGCTGATCACGTCAAGCGGAGTATCCAGTCGGGCAACGTCCCACCGACGGTGGAGTCGCAGACTCATAGGGAGTGGCACGCACGCTTCCCCGAGCTCGCACAGTTCCAACGATCCCACCCACTCATCCGGGCGTCCGGATCAGCCTTTGCCTGCACACCCATTCCTGACGGGCCGTCAGTTCAGTAACCTGACAGAGCGTCAGCTTTCGGCTGGCCGGGCACGAGCACCCGACGGACTTCGAGCAGGAGTGGGCGGAACGATGCTTGGATCGACTCACGGCACCCTCACCACCGACTTCCGCGCCAGGGTGGTGGCCTGCGGCGAAGAGCCGCATGCCATCGTCCACAGCATGGCGGCCGCCGCCGCGGAGGGCGATCTCGATGTCAGCGGCCGCCCGCTGCACGCGCCCGTGCCGGATCTGGACCGGTTCTTCCGGCCCGAGTCCGTCGCCGTCATCGGCGCGTCCGACACCGAAGGGCGGCCCAATACCGGGATCACCCGACAGCTGATCGGCTGGGCCGAGCGGGTCGGGGCGCGGCTGTATCCCGTGCATCCCAGTCGGGAGTCCGTGTTCGGGCGGGCCTGTTCTCCTTCCGTCGCGGACCTGCCGGAGCAGGTCGATCTGGCCGTGCTGCTGGTCGGTGATCCGCTCCCGGTGATCGAGGAACTCGCACAGTCCAAGGTGAAGTTCGCCGTGGCCTTCGCCTCCGGGTTCGCCGAGACCGGTGAGGAGGGCGCCGCCGCCCAGGCCAGGCTGGCCGCGGCGGTGGAGCGGTCCGGGCTGCGGCTGCTCGGGCCGAACACCAACCTCAACGCCTTCGAGGAGTTCCGGGACGATCTGGACGGGCCGGCCATCGCACTGATCACTCAGTCCGGTCACCAGGGCCGCCCCGTCTACACCCTTCAGGAGCTGGGCGTGCGGCTCTCGCACTGGGCGCCCACGGGCAACGAGGCGGATCTGGAGACCGCCGACTTCATCTCGTACTTCTCACAGCGCCCGGAGGTCGGGGCCATCGCCTGTTACGTGGAAGGGCTGAAGGACGGGCGCTCCTTTCTGCTGGCCGCGGACCGGGCGGCGCGGGCCGGCGTTCCGGTGGTGGCGGTCAAGGTGGGGCGTACGGAGACGGGGGCCCGGATGGCCGCCTCACACACCGGCAAGCTCACCGGCGCCGACCAGGTGGTGGACGCGGCGATGCGGCAGTTCGGTGTGATCCGGGTGGACGGGCTCGACGAGCTCCAGGACACCGCGGCCCTGCTGGCCCGGGCGCGGAAGCCGCAGGCCGACGGGGTCGTCGTGTATTCGATCTCGGGCGGCACGGGCGCGCACTTCTCGGACCTGGCGACCGGCGCGGGTCTGAAGATCCCCACCCTGTCCGTGGAGAAGCAGCGCGAGCTGCACGAGTGGATCCCCGACTATCTGAACGTGGCGAACCCGGTCGACAACGGCGGCCATCCGGTCGGCGACTGGCGCGGCCGGAAGATCATCGACGCGATCCTCGCCGACCCCGCCGTCGGAGTGCTGATCTGTCCGATCACCGGCCCCTTCCCCCCGATGAGCGACCGGCTCGCGCAGGACCTGGTGGACGCGGCGGAGGCCACGGACAAGCTGGTGTGCGTGGTGTGGGGATCGCCCGTCGGGACGGAGGACGCGTACCGCACGACGCTGCTCGGCTCGTCCCGCGTCGCCACCTTCCGTACCTTCGGCAACTGCATCACCGCCGTGAAGGCCTATCTGGACCACCACCGGTTCGCCACCTCCTACCGCTCCCCCTTCGACGAGGCGCCGCGCACGCCGTCGCCCTCGTTCCGCAAGGCGCAGGCACTGATGCGCCCGGGTCACCAGTTGAGCGAGCACGCGGCGAAGCAGCTGCTGCGGGCGTACGGAATCCGCGTTCCGCGCGAGCAGTTGGTGACCAGCGCCGCGGCGTCCGTCCGGGCCGCGGGGCTGGTCGGCTACCCGGTCGTCATGAAGGCGTCGGGCGCCCGGCTCGCGCACAAGACCGAGCTGGGTCTGGTCAAGGTCGGGCTCACCTCCGCCAGCCAGGTGCGGGACGCGTACCGCGAACTGACCGACATCGCGCGGTACGAGGACGTCGAGCTGGACGGCATCCTGGTCTGCCAGATGGTCGAGCGGGGCATCGAGATGATGGTGGGTGTCACGCAGGACGCGCTGTTCGGGCCGACCGTGACGGTCGGGCTCGGCGGCGTACTGGTCGAGGTGCTGCACGATGCGGCGGTACGGGTGCCGCCGTTCGGCGAGGACCAGGCGCGGTCCATGCTGGGCGAACTGCGCGGCCGGGCCCTGCTGGAGGGCGTACGCGGCGGTCCGCCGGTGGATGTGGACGCGCTCGTCGAGGTCGTGCTGCGGGTGCAGCGGATGGCGCTGGAACTGGGCGACGACCTCGCCGAGCTGGACATCAACCCGCTGATGGTGCTGGGCCGCGGGCAGGGCGCGGTGGCGCTGGACGCCCTCGCCGTCTGCCGCTGACCGGTCACCCCGCCGACCGCCTCGACGGCCGCGCCAACGGCCGACCCACCTACCCAGGAGCTGCCTCATGCCGTCCTCCCCCGAAGACACCACCGAGTCCACCGACCCGCTTGACTCATTGGTACTCCACGCCACTGACAACGGCGTCTCCTGGATCACGCTCAACCGTCCCGAGGCGATGAACGCCGTCACCTGGGACCAGCGGGAGCGCGTCATCGCCCTGCTCGCCGGGGCCTCCGCCGACCCGACGGTGCGGGCCGTCGTCCTCACCGCCACCGGCCGCGGCTTCTGCGCGGGCGCCGACCTGCGCGGCGCCCCGGGGACGGGCGACCGGGTGCCGGGCGATGTCGCCCGTACGATCCGGCTCGGCGCTCAGCGCCTGATCGCCGCGGTCCTGGACTGTGAGAAGCCGGTGATCGCGGCCGTCAACGGCACTGCGGCCGGTATCGGCGCCCACCTCGCGTTCGCCTGCGATCTGGTGCTGGCCGCCGACTCGGCGAAGTTCATCGAGGTGTTCGTACGCCGCGGCCTCGTGCCGGACGGCGGCGGCGCGTATCTGCTGCCGCGCCTGATCGGCCCGCAGCGCGCCAAGGAGCTGATGTTCTTCGGCGACTCGCTCCCGGCGAGGGAGGCGGAGCGTCTGGGCCTGGTCAACCGGGTGGTCCCGGACGAGGAACTGACGACGACGGCCCGCGCGTGGGCCCAGCGCCTGGCCGACGGGCCGACCCGCGCGATCGCCCTCACCAAGCAGCTGGTGAACGCCTCTCCGGACTCCGACCGGGCGACGGCGTTCGCGGCCGAGGCGATGGCCCAGGAGATCAATATGACGACGCAGGACGCCAACGAGGGCGTGGCGAGCTTCGTTGAACGGCGTACGCCGAAGTACCGGGGACTGTGAGCGGCCCCGTGTCATGACTCGTGATGCGTGACGTTGCGTGATCTCGGCGCACACATGAATGTGCCTCATGTCGTCACGCACGTCTCATCCGACCTGACACGCACCGAACTCGGTGGACAGAGGGCGCCTGCTGATCCCGCGGCACGGCTCCGCTTGACCTTGACACAGTGACAAGGTCTTCACTGTGTCGAGGAGGTGGTCCCGTGACCATGCCGAAACAGGACACGGAAACGATTCGAGCTCTCCAGGGACTGGAGGACAGCCGCTCGTCAGTGCGGCTGCGGGCAGCGCTGGCGGCCGGCACGACCCCTGACCCGCGGTTCATCGACAAGCTCATCGAACGATGCGCGATCGAACCCGAGTTCTATGTGCGCGAAATGCTTACGTGGGCACTCACCCGCCACTCGGCATCAATGACGGTCCCAGAGCTTCTCGATGAAGTCCGCTCGGAGCGTGCGCAGGCTCGAAGCCAGGCGTTGCACACGCTGTCCAAGATCGGGGATCGGCAGGCGTGGCCGGCGATCACACGGGCGCTTCTGTCCGACGCCGACGATGAGGTGGCGCGGAGCGCCTGGCGGGCAGCGGTCGTGCTCGTGCCCGAAGGTGAAGAGCCCGAGTTGGCCGCAGTGTTGTCGACACAGCTCGGACGCGGCGAACGCGAGACGCAGCTGAGCCTCAGCCGGGCGCTGATCGCGCTCGGTAAGGTGATTCTGCCGACTCTGCGCGCTGCGACGACGGATCGCGACCCTCGCGTGCGGGCGCACGCGATCGCCACGGAACGGCTGTTGCGCGACCCGGATGCCGGATTCGAGTTCGCGATCGAGGAGGCGAAGCGCGTCGTAGCCCTCGGCAGGACCTGCCAGGAGGGGTGATGGGCCGTGTTGATCGGTGATGTGGCGCGACGGTCCGGGGTCAGCGCCCGCATGCTCAGGCATTACGACTCGCTCGGCCTGGTGCGGCCAACGGGTCGTACCGACGCCGGCTATCGCGAGTACTCCGACGAGGACATCCGACGGATCTTCCATATCGAGAGCCTGCGGTCATTGGGGCTGTCGCTGCGTGACGTCAGGCGCGTGCTCGATGATCAGGGCTTCACGCCCTCGGAGCTCGTCGACGACCTCATCCGCCAGACGCGTGAACGCATTGCGGGTGAGACGGAGTTGCTCACGCGACTCTGCCGGATCGGTGCCGCGGAACCCGCCGGCTGGGAGGACGTCCTCCAGATCGTCGCACTCCTCCAGGCGTTGGGGTCGAAGAGCGCTGGGACGCGCCAGCGCGCGGCCCTGTCCTCGGTCGAAGAGGTTCCGGTGCCCGTGGAAGCGCTGGTCGAGGCAGTGCTGAGCGAGACGGACCCGAACGTCGCCGGAGCCCTTCGATGGGCTTTGGCACGATCGGACGACGGCGGATTGGCGCTGCTGGCGGAGGGTCTCGGCTCACCAGTGGCCGAGGTGCGGAAACGTGCCGTCCAGTCCATCGCCGAGATTCCGAACGGTGAGGCGACCGCACTGCTGCAGGACGCCCTCACGAACCCCGACATCGTGGTCCGCAGGTATGCAGCTCTGACGCTCGGGGCGCGTGGAGCAGCCGACGCGATCCCGACGCTCATCGACATGGTCGTCGAGGAGACGCATGAAGTCGGTGCAGCCGATGCACTGAGCGCGCTGGCGAGTCGTCCCGCGTTGGCGGAGCAGATCGCTACCGGGCTCGTCGATTGCCTCGCCCACGGCACCGTTGAATCGTCTGTACGTCGACGGCTGGCACAGGCGCTCGCGGATATCCCGGGGGTCACGGCGTCACGTGCCCTCGCAGATCTGTCACATGACGAAGACCGTGCCGTTGCGCTTACTGCGGCGTACATTCTCGGGATACGCAACGCCCGATGACGAATCTTTCCTGGGGTGTTGTGTGCGCGGGGCCCAGTTGTTGCCGGTCACCGCCGACAGGGCCACGGCATCGCCGAGGCCCCGACCGTACCGACGGCCACAGGAACAGCGGGCTCAGCGGCCGATATCGGTCTCAGCGCTGCTTCCTGTGCCTCAACTACGGCCGTGGCACACTATCGTTGGCCGATGCGCGCCCATCATATTGACCGCCCAGCCGATCTCGACGTGGTCCGTGAGTCCTATGACCGCGTGGCCGACAACTACGCCCACATGGTGGTGACGACGGGAGTCGGCGACATCCGTAGCCATCCATGGCTCAAGGCATCGATCGACGCCTTCGCCGACACTGTGAGCGAGCTCGGGCCTGTCCTCGACGTCGGCTGCGGACCCGGAACGGTGACCGCCTATCTTGCCGAACGCGGACTCGACGTGTCCGGGGTCGACCTCTCCTCTCGCATGATCGAGAACGCGCGCCGTCTTCATCCGCAATGCCGCTTCAGCGTCGCCTCCGCCACCGACCTCGACCTCGGTGAAGCGTCCCTCGGCGGCGTGCTCGGGTGGTGGTCACTGTTCAACCTCCCCCGTGAAGTCCTTCCTCAGGTTCTCGCCCTGTTCGCGCGCGCGTTGAAGCCGGGCGGACACTTCATCACCGCAACACACGTCGGCGACGAAGACGCGGTGCGCACCGAGGCCTACGGAGGCGTACCCGTTCGTTGGACGACACACAAATGGCGACCGGAACAACTCGTGGACCTGATCGAGCAGGCCGGGCTGCGCCCGGTCGCCGAACTTCGGCTCCCTGCAGATGAGCAAACCGGTCCGGGCCTGGTCATCATGGCCAAGCAACCCGGCTGAGAACCAGGCGTGGGGAGCGGCACAGGGTCCCCTGCCGGGCAAGGCTCCTCCGGCCTGTCCTTCCGCTACGCCCTACCGCCTGAGAGGTGCCGGTACGCTCCTCTTCGTCGGCTGCGGCTACCCCACTGCGAAGACGTCCTCGACGGTTGCGGCAGTGGGGGCGCGCAGGAGCCAGCGGCTCAGAACGTCAAGGTCGGTGCAGCCCGTGATGCGTTCGCGCGCCTCGTCGGGTACGTCGATACCGGCCTGGGCGAGGAACAGCAGGATGCCCCGCGCGAGACCTTCCGTACGACCTTCCGTACGACCTTCTGCGCGGCCCTCGTCCCGGATTTCTTCCGAGAGGGATGACTTGTAGAAAGAAAGGTCCACGGCCACCAGGTTCCTCCACTGTTGTGCGGCCGGGCGGTTGCCCAGGCCCTGTGCGGTGAGTTCGACGATGGGGTCGGCGATGGTTTCCGGTACGTCGCGCAGAGCGGTCGACAGCGTTTTCAGTATGGCACCGATGTCAGGATCGCCTGCGTGTGTGATCGCGGCCAGCGTGGCCAGCGCCAAGTCCTTGCGGGCCTCGGCCACATCCGTGATCACCGGCATGTTGTGCGGGCCTGCGACAAGTGCTTGCAGGGTGAGCACGGGTAATTGCGGGTGGCCGACGGTGAACGGGCGCGTCGCCCATTCGGCGGTGGCTCGGTCCTGGCAGACGACCAGCAGCATGGGCGGCAGCTTGTACTTCGCCTGGAGGTATGACAGGTAGTACATCCAGCTCGCCGGCTTGTCCGGATCCTTCTTGCCCTGGGCCTCGATCGCCAGGAGATAGGACCGGTCATCCTCCATGTCGATGCGCAGCAGGGTGTCGACACGGCGTTCGAGGGGCCGGTTCTCGGTGAGGTCGGTGGGCATGACGGTAGCTGAGGCAGGTGGGCCGATCGCGACCCCCAGCACCTCGGAGACGCGGGAGAACAGGCCCGGGTACTCCTGGAAGATGCGGTGCATCGCCTCGTGGGACGAGCTGACCATGTGGGTTTCCTAGAGTTGTTGAACGGTCGGACGGGAGCTGTCGGTCTGGCAGTCGGAGCACTCTCCTGGCCCCGCCGCGCGGAATGCCCGGTCGCAGCCCTCGCAGTTCTGCAGCGGGATCGGCCGGGGCGGGGTATCTGCCGGGGCCTGGAATGGCGGCGGTGACGGAAGCCGGGCGGTGAGCCGGTGAGCGAGGAGACCGGCGGGGCGTCGCATCCCCTCGGGTGGAAGGTCGGCGGTCAGGGCGTGCTGTACGGCGGCGGGACCGGCCTCGCGCTCCAGCCATGCGGCGACCCCCGGCGCCAGGGCCTCCACGTCCTGCGCGGAGAGCAGCAGGCGCGGGTCCTGATGGTGCAGCCCGGCGAGCAGGTCGGTCGCGGTCCGTAGGAGGGACGCGGCGGGGAAGGCCGGCTTCGGTACGAGCAGGGGCGCGGGCTCACGACGGGGCGCGGGCTTGGTGTGGGTCCGGGTCCTGGACCTGGCCGGATGCGCGTCGTCGGGCTCAGGCTCGCTACAGGGCCGGACGAGCGTAGGCGGGCGGACCGTACGCTGCGGGCAGTCGCGGCCCGGCAGGGCGTCCGTGCGCCGGTGGTCCGAAGGCTGGTTGCAGGAGACCGTACGGGTGACGATCCGACCGTTGGCCAGACGCGTCCGGGTGCGTCGCAGATAGCCGTGGGCTTCGAGTTCGCGCAACGCTGCGGCGATCCGGGCCTCGCCCTCCGGGAAGCGGTCGGCAAGGTCCTTGATGCCGATCCCGACCCCGGCAGGCAGCGACTGGATGTGTGCGGCGAGCCCGATCGCGGTGAGGGAGAGCTCGCGGTGCTGGGTGAGGTGGTTGCCCACGACCGTGAATCTGCTGGTGTGCCGGGAGTTGTCGTGCACGACACCGGACGAGGCGCGCGAGGGCGCGCTAATCTGCTGGGTATCCATCGGGAAGGCTTCTCTTCCTCGTTGGTCAGGCCCTCGATCGGGATTGCCGTCCCGGCCGGGGGCCGTCGCATGTCTGGGGGATGTTCGTCGCGGCGAGCATATGCCAGCCAATCAGCCTGATATCCAGCTAAGTTGGCCATTTTCACCCATGTGGGTGACGGGTGGCAGGGTGGGGTTGGGAAGGTTCATTTCCCTGGTTCTTCAAGGTTCTTGATGTCGCGCGGAGCCGCGTCGCGGACCACCGGATCGCGGAAATTCGCGACCCGGTGGCGGTGGTCACGGTACGAGGCCCTGTCCTCCCGAAGCTGGCAGATTCCCACTTGGTCTCACCTGGCCTGGCGGATTCTCAGTGGATCGGGTTCCGAAGGGCGATCGTCTCGGGAAAATCACTGGCGGCGGCGAAGCCCGGGCAGAAGGCTCTCACCATGACACTTCACAAGAACGAGATCCATGCGGACGAGGCGGTGGTCCGGTCGCTGCTGCGCCAGCAACGGCCGGAATGGGCCGACCTCACCATCTCGCCAGCCGGTGCGGGCACGGACAACACGATGTACCGGCTCGGCGACCAGCTGCTCATGCGGCTGCCACGCACCCCGGACAACGCGCAGGCCGTACGGAAGGAGCAGACATGGCTGCCGCGGCTGGCGCCACATCTTCCCTGCCGCATCCCGGAGCCAGTGCACGAGGGCACTCCGAGTTCCGCATTCCCGCTCGCCTGGTCGGTGTACCGCTGGATCGACGGCGATGAAGCCGGCCCGGGCTCGGTCACCGACTGGCCCACCTTCGGGGCCGACCTTGCGGCGATCGTGCAGAGCCTGCATTCCGTCCCCCTGATGGGAGCCACTCGGCAGGAAGAACTCAGCTGGTACCGCGGCGGTGGCCTGCGCGCCTGTGACCGCTGGATCAGCGTGTGCTTAGACAACTGCCTAACGATCGAGGGCGTCGACCTGGACATCCCACACCTGCGACAGCTGTGGCAGAGTGCGCTCGCCCTGCCCGAGCCGTCCGGCCGCCAGGTGTGGCTCCACGGAGACCTCAAACCCAGCAACCTTCTGGTCCAGCAAGGAAAGCTGCACGGGGTCATCGACTTCGGATGCCTCTCGGTCGGCTTTCCCGACGCCGAGCACTCACCTCTGTGGGATCTTCCACCCCAGGCCCGACAGACGTACTGGGACGCCATGAGCCTCGACGACGTGACCTGGCTGCGTGCCCGGGCGTGGGCCATCGCTGTCGGAGTCAGCGGGGTGTCGTACTACTCGGGCACCTACCCCCTCTTCGTCAGCGAATGCCTGTCACGTCTTCACACGATCCTGGAAGCTGCCAGCGAGCGGTGAACCGCTCTCGGATGGAACATCAACCACGAGCTCCAGTTCCGCAAAAGCCAGCCCGTTTGAGAACGACATCCGGCTCGATTCCCAAATCACCTGGCAATCGCACAGGTTGGAGACCTGTCGGCTGCCAGCTCAGAAGCGACAGGACAATCGAGTTCGGCCCAGACGGCCATACGGAGGAAGGGTCCGGGGCTGACGCCCCGACGGTCCGCGAGCGCCTCGACGATCAGCGGACCGCGCCCGGATTCGGAGACGCCGTCCGGGCCCGCCGTGCCCGCCGGATCGGGCACGGTCCGGCACCGGGCGGGATCGCCGAGCCGGCAGAGGGAGAGTCCGGCCAGAACCGCCCAGGCCGCCAACGAGGGGACCAGCGCGACTCCCAGGCCCGCGGCCACATGGCCGAACTTCCCGGTCCACTCCGCGATTCCGGTGATCTTCCACGGTCTGAAACCGGCCCTGGCACAGGCCTCGGTGAGCATCGTGGGAGGCCGGTCGGCGGGCGCGTCCTGGCGCCATGCCTCGTCGCGTAGTTCACGCAGGTCGATCGTGCGGAGAACACCGCCACACGCAGCGTTCCGCCGTGTGCCGCACGGATCATGGTCAGCTCGTGCTCCGCCCGTGCCAGGCGTCGAGCACCTCCACGGCACGACGGTGCGGCGCGCCCGGCAGGGTTCAACCGCACGCCCCTGGCGAGCCGGTCGAACAGCGGGCCACCCGCCCGCTTCTCCAACGATGCGATACGCCGGAACACCGCGGACCGCGTGTGGTCTAGGCGGTGTTCGCCCGGCCGATTCAGTGCTCCTGGAACAGCGCCTGTGCGTGGTTCAGGCCGTACCTGGCGACATCGGTGCCCAGTGTGACCCCGGCCTCGTCCGCGAGTCGGGTGTGGATGCCGAGCCAGACCCGCGCGTCCATGTTCTCCAGCGTGAGCTGGTGCCATGCGGTGTAGGTACGGACGACGCCTGGTGCGGTGCCGCTGGTCAGGGTGAACGGGGCCGTGCGCGGTCCTGCGAGGGCGGTGAGAACGGTTTCCGCCGCACCTGCGTAGGTGTTGTGGCCGCTGGGGTAGTCCGGGTGCGCCGGGGTGGTGTGCAGCGGGTTCCATGACGGGTCGGCAGGGACTTCGCCGACGCCTGTTCGGATCGCGGTGACGGGGCGCCACAGCGGGTAGGTGTACTTGCTGTCGGAGGTGGCGATCTGGGTGTCCACCAGCGTGGCGTTGGCCAGGGCGACGAGTTCGGCCTGCTTGCGCAGCGGCTGGTGGGAGGTGGCGGCGAGCGCGACGCGAATCGGCTTGGTCCACAGGGTCAGCGAGGAGTCGAACCAGAAGTTGGCCGTGTCGGTCTGCCGCGCGGTGCGCATGGTGCTGTTCAGCGCGCCGAAGTCTCGAACCTCCTTCAGGTCGGTCCGGTACCGCTTGGACGTCGGAGCGGGAGGCGCGGGCAGCCGGAACTGGCCGGCGCTCTTCAGCAGGAAGGGCCGGGCGAACCGGGTGCCGTTCTGAATGGCGGGGGCGAACGCGGGCGGGGTGGGTTGCCAGACGCCGGGCGCGGCCGGCGGCACGGTGAACGGGGCGTTCACCGAGGCCGCGTCGAGGCCGTCTCCCTCACGGTCGTTCAGGACCTCCAGCGCCTGGCGTTCGCCGGCTGCGGCGCCCAAGGTCTCGGCCGGGCCGTCGGGGGTCTGATCCAGGGTCTGCTGCAGGGCGGCATCCAACTCCGGGGCACGGGTGGGCACCAGCTCGACCAGGGCGCGGTGCACCGCGGCAGCCAGGGCCGCGTCCTGGTAGTCCCTGCGGTCGACCCCGGACGGCACATGGTGCAAGGCCCGTGCCGCCGCGATCCAACCGACCGCCCAGGTCCGGCTGTTGGTCACCGGAGGGAGTGACGATCCGGCCGCCGCGACCGTGTCGGCCGTGGTGTCGTACCAGGCGAGCGCCACGGAGGTGCGACCGTGCCCGGGCGCAGGGGCGGCGGCGACGCTCGGCGCCGCGCCGGAGGCGACCAGCAGTGCCGTGGAGGCCGCCAGGGCCACACGGGTCTTCGGGGAGTTCATGCAGGTAGCTCCTCATGGTGGGGGTGGGGCGGGGCCGGGGTGTCGGCCCGTCCGTCTGGCAGTCATGTGCGACGGGACGCAGAGAATCGAGGACCTTGCACGGGCCGCAGCAGGTTCCCGGACGAAGCCGTGGGGCCTTGGCCCGGGAACCTGCGGCGCACGGTGCCGTGCGGGGACGCCGCTGCGGGCAGGGGCGGCCTTCGGCGTGGCCGGACGGGCGCCGGCAATGACGTGTCCGGGAAACGGGCGAGCCCAGGAAGTGCCCGGACATGTCCGCAGCCGGATAGCGGGTGTCCGCAGGGGACCGCGTACGGAGCAGCGGACGAAGACGGGCGAGGCGACATCGTCGCCGCTGCGTCTCATCAGCGCCGGCGCGCACTGCGGCACACGCGCAGTTGTTCACAGGCCCAGCAGCGGCGCCCTCCTGACCCGGCGGGGTTCAGAGCCTGTCGGGTGACCTCTGATCGGGCGGCCGCGCCCTGGCATGCACTCCCCCAAGGCCTTGAGGGCCAGGGGCACCCTCCGGCATTGCCGTCATGCCCCAGTAGCCCCTTCCCCGAGCTCTCCACTTCGTTCGAGCTGGGGAGCCCCCGTCCGAGGCCCGCCCGGTGCCTTGGAATCACACGCACCATGCCGCCCGCGTCCGCTCTCCGGACGGAGGTCACCCGACGGACTCTCAGGCGGGGTCGGCGTTGATGTGGAAGGGAACGGTGACGACGTTGGAGGCGACGCCCATCAGGTCCAGGTCCTTGGCGCCGATCTTCCCATCGCCGTCGAGGTCCTTCACGACGCCGGGTGCGTCGTTGTAGACGCCGTCGTGGTTGAGGTCGTCGACGACGGCCACGGTCAGGGTGGTGTCGACGTTCTGCCCCACGATGGGGGCGCCGACGATCCAGGTGTCCCACAGTTCGGTCTTGTGCGGGGTGCGGTCGGTGACGCCGGAGAGGTTGAACAGGTTGGCCAGGTTGGTGCCGGGCCCGGAGAAGCCGGGGAGGGTGCTGTTGGTGGTGGAGTCCAGCACGACCAGTCCAGGGATCTTGTCGTCCTGGCCGGTGGAGAAGGTGCCGGGGAAGGGGGCGATGTTGTTGTGCGCGGCCGGGCCGGTGAGCTGGAGCCCGTTGTAGCCGGTCCCAGCCAGGCTCTTGCCCCGGAAGGAGAGCTTCAGGTCCACGATCCAGCCCTTGCCCTCCACGCCCGCGTTGTCCCCGCGCTTGGGTGAGAGGACCTCCACCTTGACCGGGTGCCTTGCGGTGGAGGCGGACCTGTCCAGGCTCGAGGCGTTCGCGCTGGACAGCCCGGAGGCCGCGACGCCCAGGCCGAGGATCATGGCCGTACTCGCGCCGAGGGCCCAGCCGAGCTTCTTCTTCCTCATGACGTGTCTCCTGAGTGTTGGGAGGCTTGCGGCCATGTGTACGACCACCTGCGGCACTCGGTTCAGCCCTCAGGTCGGCCAAGTCGCACAAGGTCGGATCGTCCGGCGTCCGTCAAGGCTGCGGGGACGAGGATGCCGTCCGGCGCGCCCGTGGGCTCGACTCCCGACCCGTGTCCGCGCTCCCGTGCACACCCCTGCTACAAAGAGCGTCGGCAGGCCTTCGTTCCGACGGACGGCGAGTACCCGAGTTCATCCGCTGCCTGTGGGTGAACTCGAACCCCCGGCTCGTCGTATACGCAGCGGCAAGGGCACACGATCAGTGCCTCAGGACACAAGAACCGCATGTCGCAGCCGTCCTCGAAGACGGCGCAGCCGATGCGGTCATGTCTGGAAGTGAGTCGGATGGATCGGATCCGGTTCCGCGCCTCCCCAGGGCGCGGACTGTCCGCCGCCTGCAGTTCGGGCCCGGCGATGCTCCGAGCGACCCCAGCCTGCGAGACGAGGACATCGAGCGTGACGCCGGACGAACAGTTGATGACTGCGTTGTACACCGAGCACCACGATGTGCTTCTCTCCTTCGTGCGCAGGTACGTGCGCAGTCCTGAGCAGGCGGAGGACGTCGTGCAGGAGACGCTGCTGCGGGCGTGGCGCAGCATCACCAGGATCGAGCCACGCCACGCCACCATCCGCTCCTATCTCTTCACGATCGCCCGCAACGTGCTCACCGACAGCTGGCGCGCTGAGCAGCGGCGTCCGGAACCGCTCTACGACGACGAGGCACTCGCGGCTGTACCTTCTGCCGATGATGTGGAGGCGGCGCTGGAGGGGCACGTGATCGCCGCAGCGCTGGAACGCCTGTCCAGCGAGCATCGTGACGTGATCCAGGCGCTGTACTTCGAGGGGTTGACCACCGCCGAGTCCGCGTCACGGCTCACGATCCCGGAGGGAACGGTCAAGTCCCGCGCCTACTACGCGGTACGCAACCTGCGCGCAGCCTTTGAAGAAATGGGAGTTCTACGGTGAGCACCGACCATGATGACGTGCGCATGCTGATCGGCGCGTATGTGCTGGGCGGTCTCAGCGAGACCGACCGCCGCGTTCTGGAGTCCCACCTGCCCACGTGCCAGGAATGCCGTGACGAGCTCGCGCGCTCGGCCCCGCTGGCTGGACTGCTCCGCCGCGCCCCGGGTATGTCCGCGCCCCGCCCCCGGGCCACGCGTGAGACCGACACCGATGCGGCGCCCCCGGCTTCGCCGACCGGGCTCGACCGCCTGCTGGAGCAGGTCCGCGCGGCCGATGTCGCACGCAGGCGCCGGGCTCGTCGGCAGTGGCTGGCATTGGCTGCGGCCCTGATTGTGGTTGCCGGGCTCGGACTGGGGTCGATGCTGCCGTTCCGGCAGTCGACCGGCCCGTCCACGGCCTTCACCTCGGCCGCCGGGTACTCCGTGTCCGGCCGTGCCACGCTCACGGCCAAGCCCTGGGGCACTGCGGTGAGCGTCACTCTGGCCGACCTGCCCGCAGGAGGATCAGGACCCTTCATCCTCCAGGTCTCCTCGGTGGACGGCCGCAAGGAGCAGGCGGCCACCTGGGCGATCACTCCCAACGGCAGCGCCGCCGTGACGGGGGCGAGTGCCCTGCACCTTCCCGACATCCGGTCCATCTCCGTGATGGACCAGGCGGGACGCATGGTCGCCACGACCCGACCACTCTGACCTGCCTCGACCACCATCCCGCGGTCCGCTCCACTGCCGAGCCCGCGAGATGGTCCCGCCTGCCCTGACGCGGCGCGAAACAGCACTGGCCAGACACCGTTGCCCGTGCAGAGCAGTTGCCCCAGCACGTGCGACCCGGGGCAACCGGACGCGGCGCCGCACTCAAGCCACCTCACCGCGATTCCTCCTTCCTGTTCAACCGGCCTGCCGACGCAGCCCTTCGGGCGGAAGTTCGCTGGTCAGGGCGTGTCGTACGACGGCCGGGCGGCCTCGTGCTCCGACCGAGCGGCGCCCCCGGAGCCCGCCGGATGGTGAACATCCGCGACCCGGCGGCGGCGGTCACGGTACGAGGTCGAGCTCGGCCCAGACGGTCTTGCGGGGGACGGGACCGGGGCTGACGCCCCAACGGTCCGCGAGCGCCTCGACGATCAACAGGCCGCGTCCGGACTCGCAGTCACCGTCCGGGACGGCCGTGCCGCCCGGACCGGGCGGAAGGCATTCGCCACGGGCGTCGCTCACCTCGATCCGCAGGAGCGCGCCTCCTTCGTGGATCGTGAGGTCGAGCCGGAAGTCCCTGCCCGGTACGCGGCCGTGCACCACGGCATTGGCGGCCAGTTCCGCGACGATCTGCACGGCCGACTCCGACGGGATCCCCCACTCGCCCAGATGCGCGGCGGTGAGCAGCCGGGCCAGCCTGGCTCCCCGGCGGGTGGGCGAGAGCAACACGGTGAACGTGCGGCCGGGGGTGGGGGGTTGAGCGAGGGTGATTTCTTGTTTCACGTCACTCAGCGTGGCCGGGCACGCATACGCTGACCAGTGATCGACTGGATGCGTACGGTGACTGTCCGGTGGTTGTCCGGAGCTGTCCGGGCTGTCCGGAGGGGGCGTGCGGGTAGAGGGCGTCGAGGTGTGACGGCACGTCGGAGGTGGCGCGGATGCAGGTGGATGCGAACAGTACGGAACGACCCGGGGGCGAGGCGGACGAGCCCGGTTGGGACGTCGACCCGGACGACGAGTCGGGTGCGGCGGTCGTCGCCACGGTGGGGCGGCAGCTGAAGCTGCGACGTGAGGCGGCCGGTATGCGGGCGGCCGAGTTCGGCGTGGCGATCGGGTACGGGGAGGACCAGGTCTACAAGGTCGAGGCCGGGAAACGGATTCCGCGCCAGGAGTATCTGGACAGGGCGGACGAGGTGCTGGGGGCGGGTGGGCTGATCGCCGCGATGAAGAAGGACGTGGCGGAGGTCCGGTACCCGAAGAAGATTCGGGATCTGGCGCGGATGGAGGCGCGGGCGGTCGAGCTACTGTCGTACGGCGACCACAACCTGCACGGTCTCCTGCAAACGGAGGAGCACGCCAGGGCGCTGCTCGGGACGCGCCGACCTGCGTACTCCCAGGACGAGTTGGAACGCATGGTGGCCGCACGCACGGCCCGGCGTTCCATCTTCGACCGATCACCGGCACCGGATCTCAGTTTTGTCCTGGAAGAAGTGACGCTGCGCCGCCCGATCGGAGGGACAATGGTGCGACGCCAGCAGCTTGAACACCTGTTGGAGGTGGGGCAGATGCGGAACGTCGAGATTCAGGTGATGCCGACCGACCGCTGGGACCACCCCGGAACAGGCGGGAAGATCCAGGTGCTGAAGTTCGACGATGGCTCTGGGGTGGGGCGTACCGATGGCGTGCACGGCGGGCGCCCCGTCTCTGATCCGCGACAGCTCCGGGTCCTTGAGCTGCGGTATGGCATCATCCGGGCCGAGGCTCTCACACCACGGGAGTCGCTGACCTTCATCGAGCAAGCGCTGGGAGAGACATGATCGGCAAGACCTCCGCTGAGAACGGCTCCGAGCTGGCGTGGTTCAAGAGCAGCTACAGCGACAGCAGCGACGGCAACGACTGCGTCGAGGTCGCCACCACCCCCAGCACCGTCCACGTCCGCGACTCGAAGAACGCGCAGGGCCCCCGGTTCGCCGTGACCCTCGACGCATGGGCACACTTCGTGACGTACGCCGCCGGAAGCTGACCCTGAAGACTCGCCCCGGCCTCGGCCCGGGCGAGTTCGGGGTGCGCCTCAGTCCGGCTCAGCGGCGGGACTCGCGGCCTCTGACGCACGGAACCCTCTTCCCTCACCCTTCCTATCTGACGTTCCGTCAGTTTCAATGGAAGGCGTGATGGGACACGCAGGCATGGCCGCCACCGCCGTCCGGTACCTCAGGTCCGTCGGCGCCGCCACCACCGCAGGGACGGCGCCGGTCGACCCGCTGCCGCGCCCGGATCTTCGGGCCGTCGCCGAGGGTGAGCGGCTGCCGGTCGACCCGGCCGAATTCCGGCGCGTACTGGGGCACTTCGCGAGCGGGGTCACCATTGTCACCGCGCACGATCCGGACGACGCGGGAGGGCCGGCGGGCTTCGCCTGCCAGTCGTTCGCGTCGCTCTCCCTCGACCCACCGCTGGTCACCTTCATGGTCGCCCGTACGTCGACGACCTGGCCTCGCATCGCCCGCGCCGGGGCCTTCTGCGTCAACATCCTGGGCGCGGACCAGGGCGCACTGTGCCGGAGCTTCGCGGTGAGCGGGGCCGACAAGTTCGCGGGGGTGGCGTACGAGGCGGCTCCCGCGACCGGGTCGCCACTGCTGGACTCCGTACCGGCCTGGGTCGACTGCCGCATCCAGGCCGTCCACACCGGGGGCGACCATCTGATCGTGGTGGGCCGGGTGGAGGCACTGGGGGCGGCGAACGGGGACGGTCCGCTGCTGTTCCACCGGGGGGCGTTCGGGCGGTTCGGGCCACTCGGCGGGTGAGCGTTCACCGCGACCCGGCCCGGACCGGCGGGTGAACACGCACCACGGGCCCGATCGTGCCCGGCGGACGGCGGTTCAGCCGACGGCGCCTTGCAGCAGATCCCGCAGCTTCAGCGCCGCCGGAAGCGGCGCGGCGGGCTGATACGTCCTCCGGGGGGTGCGGCTTCCCGGACCCCTTCGGCAGCCTCCGGCGGCCTGCCGACCTCGACTATGTCGCGCATCACATCCACCTCATGTCACAGACGGGGCGGCATCTTCCATCTGGTGGTCGTCAGCAGCGAGTGGAAGAGGACGGAACAATGAGCGCACAGCATGAGGCCGGCATGACGACCACCCACCGCGTAGTGATTCTGGGGGCGGGTTACGCGGGGATGGCCGCGGCCATCCAGCTCGCGGCCCGGGTCAAGGGGCGCGAGGGCGTGCAGGTCGTCGTGGTGAATGCGCAGGAGCGGTTCACCGAGCGGCTGCGACTGCACATGACGGCGACCGGGCAGCAGCTCGCCGAGCTGAGCATCCCGGAGATGCTGGAGGGTACGGGGGCACAGTTCGTGCGCGGCTGGGTGACGGCTGTGGACGCGGACGCGAAGACGGTGCGGATCGACGACGACCGGGTCCTGCGCTACGACACGCTGGTGTACGGGCTGGGCGGGGTCGCCGACACGTCGGCGGTGCCGGGTGTCGAGGACCACGCGTACACCCTGAGCAGCGCCCAGGACGCCGAGTTGCTGGCCGACCGGTTGGGGCGGCTCGGCAGTGGCACGGTGGTGGTCGGCGGCAGCGGGCTGACCGGCGTCGAGTCGGCCGCGGAGATCGCCGAGCGGCATCCGGCGCTGAACGTCGTGCTGCTGGGCCGGCAGGAACCCGGTGCGGCCATGAACCCGAAGGCCAAGGCGTATCTGCACGCCGCGCTCGACCGGCTGTGTGTCGAGGTACGTGCCGGGGACGAGGTGGCCAAGGTGCTGCCCGACGGGATCGAGTTGGCGGGCGGGGAGAGCATCGCCGCCGACGTGGTGTTGTGGACGAGCGGTACGCGAGTGTCGCCGCTGGCGGCCGCTGCCGGGCTGGCCGTCGACGAGCGCGGACGCATCGTCACCGACGCCGCGCTGCGGTCGGTGTCCCACCCGGAGGTGTACGCCATCGGCGACGCGGCCGCGATCCGCCAGGGCTACGGCGTCATGCACGGCACCTGCCAGGGCGGAATGCCGACCGGTGTGCACGCCGCGCTGTCGATCGACCGTGTACTCAAGGGCAAGCAGCCCAAGCCATTCCGCTTCGGCTACTACCACACGCCGGTCAGCCTGGGGCGGCACGACGCGGTCGTGCAGTTCACCCGCCCCGATGACAGCCCGCGATCAATTCATCTGACTGGCCGCATGGCGGCCAGGTATAAGGAGACGGTGACCGCCTCGCCCTGGCCGACCTACGGCCGTATGAAGAAGATGCCCGCCTCGGGCGCGTTCTGGCCCCGCGGCGGCCGCTCCACCCGGGTCCGGGAGGCCCGGTGAACGACCTGTCCGCCCACCACCCCGGCCAGCAGGTCTTCCACGAGCACCGGCGGCTGCTGTTCTCCGTGGCCTACCGCGTCCTCGGCAGCGCAGCCGATGCCGAGGACGCGGTCCAGGACGCCTGGATCAAGTGGTCGGCCGCGGACCGCTCACAGGTGGCCGACCCCAAGGCGTACCTGACGCGGATCGTGTCGAACCTGGCGCTGGGACGGCTGCGCTCCACCCGGCACAAGCGGGAGACCTATGTGGGGCCGTGGCTTCCGGAACCCATCCTCACCGGTGGAGATGCCTCCGAGGCCGTAACGGACGCCGAGTCCGTGTCGATGGCCATGATGGTGGTGCTGGAGACGCTCAGCCCGCTGGAGCGCGCGGTGTTCGTGCTGAAGGAGGTCTTCGACTTCAGCCACGCCGAGATCGCTCAGGCGGTGGAGCGATCCGAAGCCGCGGTGCGGCAGGCCGCGCACCGAGCCCGCGAGCACGTGCGGGCCCGGCGGCCACGCTTCACCACCGACCGCTCAAGGCAGCGCGAGGCCACCGAGCGGTTCTTCGCGGCCGCGACCGGCGGGGACATCAACACCCTGATGGAACTGCTGTCCCCGGACGTCACCCTGTGGACCGACGGCGGCGGCAAGGTCCGCCAGGCCCTGCGCCCGGTCGTGGGAGCACAAACAGTGGCCGCCTGGTTCGCAGCCATCGGCACGGTCACCTACCAGGGCATCGAGCCCGCCGACATGAACGCCGAACTCGTCGAGATCAACGGTGGCCCGGGCATGGTGTTCAGCGCGCCGGGACGCGTGATCGCCACCCTCACCTTCGACTTCGACGCCGACGGCCGCATCACCGCCATCCACAACGTGGCCAACCCGGACAAACTCCACGCCGTCGCCGAGGGCACCACGTACGACATCGGGACACAGTGAGCGTCGTCGCCGCGTGCTGCCACCGCAGGGGCCGGTGACCCTCGATGTCCTCCTGACGGTCGCCGAGAACCTCTCCGCCCGAGACCGGCCGGCACCGGGCGCCCGTCGGCGTCCGTTCGTGCCCGGCACCCTCAGCCAAGTACCGCGGCGGCGCCCGACGGCTCCCGGACCCGCCGGATCACCAGCGCCATCAGGGCCGCCATCGCGCACAGCGCCCCCGACGCGTACCAGACCATGTCGTACGAGCCGAACGCATCGCGCGCCACACCGCCCAGGAACGCCACCAGTGCCGCGCCCACCTGGTGAGAGGCGAGGACCCAGCCGAAGACGATGGCGCTGTCCTCGCCGTACTGCTCGCGGCACAGGGCCAGCGTCGGCGGGACGGTGGCGACCCAGTCCAGACCGTAGAAGACGATGAAGAACACCATCGGCGGATGCACCGTCGGCGCCATCAGCATCGGCAGGAAGAGCAACGAGACGCCGCGCAGCGCGTAGTAGACGGCGAGGAGCCGACGGGCGTCGAAGCGGTCGGTGAGCCAGCCGGAGAAGACCGTGCCGATGATGTCGAAGACCCCGATGACGGCGAGCAGCGAGGCCGCGGCGGTGATGGGCATGCCGTGGTCGTGGGCCGACGGCACGAAGTGCGTACGGATCAGACCGTTGGTCGAGGCCCCGCAGATCGCGAACGTACCGGCCAGCAGCCAGAACGGCCCGGTGCGGGCGGCGTCGAACAGGACGCGTACGGTGCGCCTCGCCGCCCCGCGTGCGGGTGCGGGCTTCTCCACGTAGGTGCCGCCGTAGGGGGCGAGGCCCACATCCGAGGGGTGGTCGCGCATCAGGAGCCAGACGAACGGAACGACGACCAGGGCGGCGAGGGCCACGGTCACCGAGGCCGGGCGCCAGCCGTGCTCCTCGACGATCCAGGCGCACAGCGGCAGGAAGACCAGCTGGCCGGAGGCGCCCGCCGCGGTGAGGATGCCGGTGACCAGGCCGCGCCGGGCGACGAACCAGCGGTTGGTGACCGTCGCCGAGAAGGCCAACGCCATCGAGCCGGTGCCGAGGCCGACGAGCAGCCCCCAATAGATCATCAGCTGCCAGGAGGCCGTCATCCAGACGCTGGCCAGCGCCCCGGCCGCCACCGCGGAAAGGGCCACGACGACGACCCGTCGGATGCCGAAGCGGTCCATCAGCGCGGCGGCGAACGGTGCGGTGAGCCCGTACAGCGCCATGTCGATGGAGACGGCGAGCCCGATCTCACCGCGCGACCAGCCGAATTCCGTGTGGAGCGGGTCGATGAGGAGGCCGGGCAGGGAGTTGAAGGCGGCGCCGCCGATGATCGTCACGAAGGTGACGACGGCGACGATCCAGGCGCGGTGAACGCGCCGGCGGGAGCGCCCGGGGGGGGCTGCGGGGGTGGCCTGCCGGTCGTCGGCCCGGGCGGCGCTTTCGGTTGTCTGGGTCACGTCACTCAGCTTCGGGTCATGGCGTGCACCCTCACGAGTGGCCGGAGGGACATGCTTCGCAGGAATCGGGCCATGGCGACCGATGCCTTCCGGCCCGAACGGGCTCGTATGCGCGTACGATCACCTGTCGGTCGGCGGGCGGTGCGCCCGCCGCTTCGACTTCGTCGCGCACCGAACCGGGGGATCTCATGCAGTGGGCAGCACGCCAGCAGTTCCACCACCGCTCCGTGCTGATGCAGACCTGGGGCGCCGTGCTGCTGCTCGTCGCCTGCGCCCTGTGGATCTGGCTGGGCTTCCTGCTGGCGGAACAGTGGGACGCGTACTGCTACCGCGTCTCGCAGTGCGAGGCGGTCACCGAGGTGCCGAAGCAGCTCACCCTTCTGGGGATCTCCGCCCTCCTGTCCGTCCTCGGCACGGCACTGCTCGTCGCGGGCAGTGTGCGCAGGCAGACCAGCGCCCATGTCTTCGAGGTCATCGAGATGCAGAAGTCCGAGGAGCGCGAGCGGGCGAAGCAGCAGCGGTAGCCGGGGCCACCACCGCCCAGGCGAACCCCGCCCCCACCGCGTACCAGAACAGGTCGGGGGCGTTGAAGGTCGAGCCCAGCACCAGCCGCGCAACCGCGCTGTGGCGGGAGAGTTCCGCGGGCAGCCCGGTCAGCTGCAGCAGCTCGACCGACCAGCTGAACAGGAGCGCCGCTCCGGCCTTGACGACCGGCCGGGCGCGGGGCGCGGCCACGGCGACCAGGAAACAGATCAGCACGGTGTAGAGGGCGTCCCCGGCGTACTTGGCGACGTCGCCGCCCTCGAACGCCCTGACGCCGAGCCCGGCGACGACGGTCAGCGCCGCGGCCCCGGCCGCGACCCCGCGTGCCCGTGACGCCGTCCGCGCCACCCGGGGCACCGTCCCCTCCGGCCCGCCCCCGCTCACCCGATCCGCTCCAGCCGCCGGATCGGCCGGGCCGCCAGCAGTACCGCCACCACCATCAGGTTGATCACCGCTCCGGCCAGCAGCACCTCCGGTGCGCCCAGCCGGTCCGCGACCGGTCCCGCCAGTGCCCGGCCCGCCGCCAGCATCAGCAGGGAGCCCGCCACGTCGTACGCGTGCAGGCGGTTCAGCGCCTCGGGCGGCACATGGGTCTGGACCGTCGTCGACCACATCACCAGCCAGAACGCGAACGCCGCACCCGCCACGAACTGTCCCGCCCCGAGCGCGGCCACCGACAGCCCGAGGCCGAGCACCACCAGGTTCACGCAGACCGCGGTCAGCGCGACGGCGCCCGCCGTGAGCGGGCGGCGCGGTCTCAGGCGAAGGGCGAGCAGCCCGCCGACGACGCTGCCCGCGCCGTTCACCGCCATCATCACGCCGTACGTCCCCGAGCCGTGCGCCTCGGTGACCTGGACCGCGGTGAGCGGCAGCATCGGGCCGAGCACCGTGAAGCCGTACACCGTCCAGATCGCGATCACCCCCCACAGCCAGCTGCGGGCCCGGAACTCCCGCCATCCGTCGGCCAGTTCGGCGACGAATGTACCGCGGTGCACCTCGTCCGCCGGGGCCGGGGCGAGTCGCAGCAGGAAGAGGCAGAGTCCGGAGACCAGGAACGTCGACGCGTTCGCCGCGTAGACCGCCCCGGCGCTGGCGAACCCGACGAGCATGCCCGCGAAGGCCGGTCCCGCCATGGTCATCAGCGCCTCGGAGACCCGGAGCACGGCGTTGGCGCGCTGCACGTCCGGGGCGACCCGGGGCACGGTCGAGGCGACGCCCGGCTGGAAGAGCGCGGCGCCCACACCGGCCACCGCGCTGAGCGCGTACACCGCCCACAGCGGCGGGTTGCCGACCGCGAAGGAGACCGCCAGCACGGAGGCCCCGACCAGTCGCAGCGCATCGGCGATGATCATCATCCGGCGGGGGGTGAACCGGTCCGCCAGTACGCCGCCGAAGAGCACGAAGAGCGCCAGCGGCCCCATCCAGGCCGCCAGCGCGAACCCCACCGACGAGTGCGGCCGGCCGGCCCCCAGCAGGCCCGCGGTGAGCGCCACCGGGATCATGCCGTCACCGAAGAGCGCGGCGGTACGGGCAACGAAGAAGAGCCGGAAATTACGGTTCCAGAGCTCGGCGGGCCGGATGTCGCCCAGGCCCGCACCAAGGCCCTTGCTCAGGCCCGCGCCAAGGCCGTCGCCCAGCGGCTCCTCACTCGAAGAGCCGGGCAAAAGGGGCGACGGGCTCTCGCTGCGAACGGCGGGAATGCGCGGGTGCTCTGCTGACTTTTCCTTCACGGCAGTGACATGTACCAGTTGAAGGTCTATACCACTAGGGGTGAAGGGAGTCCGCCAATGCCGCACCGAATCGCCGTCCTGGCCCTCGACGGGCTGCTCCCCTTCGAACTGGGCATCCCACAAAGGATTTTCGGCCGATCGCTCGGTTTCGAACCGCACAACAAGGGCCGCAAACTCTATGAAGTCGTGACCTGTTCCATCCGCCCGCCGGGCCCGGTCCGCACCGACGCGGACTTCACGATCAACGTCGAACGCGGCCCGGAGACGCTGGCCGCCGCCGACACGATCGTGATCCCCGCCAGTTACGAACTCGGCCCCGTCTACACGGAGGGCAGGCTCACCGACGAGCTGGCCGCCGCGTTCGCACGCATCAGGCCGGGCACCCGGATGGTCTCCATCTGCACAGGCAGTTACGTGCTGGCCGCCGCCGGATATCTCGACGGGCGGCCCGCCACCACCCACTGGTCGTCGGCCGAGCACTTCCAGCAGCTCTTCCCCGAGGTACGGGTCGACCCGGACGTCCTGTTCATCGACGACGGGGACGTCCTGACCTCCGCCGGGGTCGCCGCCGGAATCGACCTCTGCCTGCACATCGTGCGCCGCGACCACGGCACCGCCGTCGCCAATGACGTCGCCCGCCGCACGGTAGCGCCCCCGCACCGGGACGGCGGGCAGGCGCAGTACATCCAACGCCCCGTGCATGAAACGCAGTTCGCGACCACCACCTCCGCGCGCACCTGGGCACTCGGCCGCCTGGAGCGCCCGATCCTGCTGCGCGACATGGCGCAGCAGGAGTCGATGAGCGTACGGACGTTCACCCGTCGGTTCCGGGAGGAAGTCGGGGTCAGCCCCGTCCAGTGGCTGACCCGGCAGCGGGTCGAACGCGCCCGGCAGCTGCTGGAGTCGACGGACCTGTCGATCGACCAGGTGGCGCGGGACGCGGGCTTCGGGACGCCCACGTCGCTGCGGCAGCATCTGCAGGCGGCGCTGGGGGTGTCCCCCACGGCGTACCGGCGCACGTTTCGTGCGGGGAAGGCCTGACCGGGCGCGCCGGCCGTTGCCCCTCCGCACCGCTCGGACCGCCCCGCCCCGACGCCCTGGACGACCCCATGAAGTACGTCACAGTGCCGCCCGTGGACCACGTCCGCCGTCGGGGTCCCGTCGCCGGCAACACCCCACCCCCGCCGACCGATCCGAGGGCTCCTCCCCCAGGAACCCGGGGCCGCTCCGCCCCAGAGCGACTTAGGTCACCCTTCCCTGTTCCCGCTTCCGCCTGATAGGCATATGAAGCACCACCGGCACTTCGGAAGTTTCGCCATGAATAAGGGAAATCCAGACAGCCTCATACCCTTCGCCATCGATCTGACGTTCGAGGAAGCTCGGCGCCGGGCCGAGGTCGTGACCGCAATCGGGCCCGACTGGGACCCGATCGCCGCCCTCCAGGGCGAGGAAGAGGCGTACGCGCTCCTCTACTCGGGCCTGGACGCCGAACAGCAGCGCACCTACGACCTGCTGGTGGCGACCGGCGTCCTGCCGGGAAGGGGGCCGGGTCGTGCGACTGCCGATTGATCCGCACGCGGATGTGGCCCGCCGCGCCTGGATGCCCTGCCCCGTCTGCGACGACGCCCGTCATTGCGAGAACTGCGCCGACCTCCGTACCTGCCGTGAGCACTGGCGCTATCTGATATCCAACAACGGACCGGTCGTTCACCTCCAGTGCCCGCAGTGCACCCACATGTGGTCCGTGAACACGCGTCCCGACGTCACCCCGCGCGACAGCAGCGCCTTCGGCGACTGACCGACGGCAACGCGGTCGTGTGCGGGCCGCCCGTCGGATCACGGTGGCCCTTGTCGGCCGGGGCGGGTGCGGCGGCATGAGGAGCCGCGGGGGTGCAGGACCGCCGGAACGGTCATGGCGCCGGGGGGTGGTGGCGGGGCGGTGGGAGACAGGCGGGAGACCAGGGCCGTCACCGCGGTCTCGGCGATCGTCGTAGGACGCAGGGTCACGGTGCTCACCGGCGGATCGTTCTCGGCGTAGGCCGGGTCCTCGCTGGCGCAGACGAGGAGGAGGTCGTCGGGGATCCGCAGGCCGTGGCGGGCCGCGGCAGCCAGAACCTGGCGGCCGCCGGGGTCGTAGACCGTGTAGACCGCGTCGCAGGCGCGGGCGGCGAAGAACGCGTCGAAGGCGTGGCCCGGGGTGTCGTACGGGTCGCAGGTGAGGAACAGCGTCTTGTGGCCGTGCTCGCGGCACCACTGCTCGTACGCGTGGGTCACGGCCCGGGTGTAGTGCTCGTCGCCGTACCCGGCGTGCAGGGCGATCCGCCGGGCGCCCGAGGCCGCCAGGTGGCCGAGGACCTCGCGCGTGGTGGCGGTGTGGTCGTTGTCGACCCAGACGTCCCCGGGCCTCGGATCGACGGGCCGGCCGTCGAAGACGAGCGGGATGCCCCGCGCGCGCAGGGCACGCAGCACCGGGTCGCCCGCGGGGCTGTCGAGGAGCAGCATGCCGTCCACGGTGAGGGTGTGCCACGGCGTCTCGGCACCGCGGGTGGCGGGGAGGATGGTCAGGGCGTAGCCGTGGGCGTGCGCGGTGGCGGTGGCGGCGGTCAGGAGCCGGGCGAAGTACGGGACTTCGAGGAAGTTCCAGGCCGATCCGGCGTAGGTCGTGACGGCCACGCCCAGGGTCCCCCCGGCCCGCGGGGTCCGCCGGGCGCCGTAGCCGAGCGCGGTGGCCACCTCGCGGACCCGGCGGCGCGTGGCGTCGGCGAGCCGGCCGGTTCCGTTGAGAGCGTGCGAGACGGTGGCGGTGGAGACCTCGGCGGCGCGGGCGACATCGGCGAGGGTGGGCCCTGACATGGCGCCATCGTAGGGATTGCGGTGCGGATTCCGTCGTACGGGGTGGGTTCTGGTTACGGCGTTAATCAATGAGGGTCCGGCCACAGCAACGCAGCCCAACAACCCTTGGAGTGGTCATGACTTCTTCTTTCGCCCGGCGGAGCGTGCTCGCCGCGGGTGCGGCCGGACTGGTGGGTGCGGCGGCCGGCCCCGCAGCCGCCGCGCAGCGGGGTGCCGCGCAGCGGGGTTCCGCGGCCTTGGTCATCCACAACGCACGGGTGTTCACCGGGCTGCCCGGCGCCCGCCCTGTCGAGGCCGTGGCCGTCGGGCGCGACGGCCGGATTCTCGCCACCGGCCGGGGCCGCGAACTGCGCCGCCTCGCCGGACGGGACACCGAGATCCTCGATGCGCGCGGGGCCACCGTGATGAGCGGCATCCACGACGGCCATGTGCACCCGCTCGGCGCGGGCGAGCGTTCGCTGCGCCCCTCCCTGGAGGGCGCCGAGACGACCGCCGAGCAACTCCTCGCGATCCTCACGGGTTTCCTCAAGGACACGCCCGGCCAGGAGCCCGACGGCTGGCTGGTGGTCTCGGACTGGAACCCGGTCGGGCTGCTGCCGCAGGGCACCCTGCCCCACCACTCCCTGCTCGACACCCTCCCCACCCGCCGCCCGATCGCCCTCCTCGGGGGCGACGGCCACAATGCCTGGGTCAACGCCCGCGCCCTTCAGATCGCGGGCATCACCGCGGCGACCCCCGATCCGGTGGGCGGAAAGATCGTGAAGGGGCCGGACGGGAAGCCCAGCGGGGTGCTCAAGGATGACGCCCAGGATCTGGTGACCCGCCACATCCCGGAGCCGAGCGAGGCCGAACTGGTCGCCGCCTGCTCCCGGGTCCTCGCCCAGGCGGCGGCCTCCGGGGTGACCACGATGATGGACGCGGCAGTCGGGCGGAGTCAGTTGACGACGTACCAGGCCCTGGCAAAAGCGGGGAAGCTGCTGCAGCGGATCGTCCCCGCGATCAAGATCGACACGGAGCTGGCGAAGGACCCGGCGGCAGCGCTCACCTATGCGCGCGGGCTGCAGCGCGCGTTCCGGGACGTACCTGGGCTGCGGTTCGGGACGAGCAAGGTGTTCCTCGACGGGGTGATCGAGTACCCGGCGCAGACCGCGGCGCTCCTGGAGCCCTATCTGGACGGCTCCGGACACCCGACGGACAACCGGGGTGAGCTGTATGTCTCCGGGCAGGATTACGGGCGGCTGACCGCGGCCTTCAACCGGGCCGACTGGCAGATGCACGCTCATGGGCTCGGCGACCGCGCGGTGCGCACGGCACTCGACGGATACGCGTACGCGCGGCGCACGACCGGGCTGCGCAACGCCCGGAACACCATCGCACACCTCCAGCTGGTGGACCCGGCGGATCTGGGGCGGTTCGCCGCACTGGACGTGGTGGCCTGCATGCAGCTCCAGTGGGCGGAACAGGACACATGGACGATGGACGCCCTCCTGCCGTACATCGGGCCCGAGCGGCACCGGTGGATGTACCCCGCCCGCTCCCTGGAGCGGCACGGGGCCCGGCTCTCGGGCGGCTCGGACTGGCCGGTGGATCCGCTCCAGGTGTGGAACCAGGTCCGGACGGCGATCGACCGCACGGGCGCGGAGGGCGACGGGCCGCTCTACCGGGAGCTGGAGGGACTGAGCCGTACGTCGGCGCTGCGCATGCACACGCACGGGACGGCGTGGCAGCTGCGCATGGACCATCTGACGGGAACGGTCCGGCGCGGTCTGGCCGCGGATCTGATCGTTCTCGACCGTGATGTGACGCGATGCCCGGTGGCGGACATCAGTGACACCCGTGTCGAGCTGACCCTGGTGGGCGGCCGGGTCGTCCACGACGCGCGCACCTCGGCGGGCAAGGCCGCGGCCGCGCGACTCGACCGGGCCGCCACCGCGCCCCGTCCGTCGGCATACGCGGCGGTGCACGGCGGACGACACAGCGCCTGCGGCTGCGGCGGCGACCGGCCGTAGCGGACCTCGGCTCCGCGCCCCTGCTCGGCGAACGGCGCCCATTCGGGTCACGCCCCACACGGAACGCCGTCCGGCAGGGGCGTGCGCCGGCCGCTCGCTTTCCGGCGCCCCCACGGCACGGCCCGGCGGTGTCTCACCGCCGGGCCGGTGGCGCGCCGAAGCTCCACCCCACGGACCCACCCGGCCGGCCACCCGCACCCCTTGACACCGGACACCCGGCGCCAACTGCACGGGATTGCCCCCTAGAACACCAGCACGCCCCGTGCCACCCGGCCGTGGTGCGCGTCGTCCGCCGCCTTGGCGAAGTCCTCCACCGCATAGGTCTCGGTGACGAGTTCGTCCAGGAGCAGACTGCCCTCCCGGTACAGGTCCGCATAGAGCGCGATGTCCCGCTGCGGGCGCGAGGAGCCGTACCGGCAGCCCAGAATCGACTTGTCCAGGTACATCGACGAGACGAGGAACGACGCCTCGGCCGTCGCCGCGGGAACACCCAGCAGGATCGCCTGGCCGTGCCGGTCCAGCAGATCGATCGCGATACGGATCAGTTCTGTCCGGCCCACGCATTCGAAGGCGTGGTCCGCACCGCCGGGCAGGATCTCCCGTACGCCCTCTGGCGACGTCAGGAAGTGCGTCGCACCGAACTGCCGCGCCACCGCCTCCTTCGCCGGGTTGGCGTCGACGGCGACGATCGTCAGGGCCCCCGCGATCCGGGCGCCCTGGATCACGTTGAGTCCGATGCCGCCCGTGCCGATCACCACGACCGTGTCGCCCCGGTCGACCTTCGCCCGGTTGAGTACGGCTCCGACTCCCGTCAGCACCCCGCAGCCGATCAGGGCCGCCGAGGTGAGCGGCAGATCGGCGGGGATCTTCACCGCCTGCACGGCCTTGACCAGAGTCCGTTCGGCGAAGGCCGAGTTGGACGCGAACTGGTACAGCGGTTTCCCGCGCCGCGAGAACGGCTGCCCCGGCATCCCGATCGCCTTGCGGCACATCGTCGGCCGGCCCCGGTCGCACTGGGCGCACGCCCCGCAGTTGGCCAGCGTGGACAGCGACACATGGTCGCCGGGCACCACATGGCCGACGCCCGCACCGACGGCCTCCACCACGCCCGCGCCCTCGTGTCCGAGGACCACCGGCGCCGGGAACGGAATCGTCCCGTCGATCACCGACAGATCGCTGTGGCACAGCCCGGCCGCTGCCACCGCCACCAGCACCTCACCGGGGCCCGGATCGCGTATCTCCAGATCGTCGACGACCTCGGTCCGCTTGCCGTCGAAGACGACGCCTCTCATCTCGGCTCCCTCGGTAGGCCGAGCACCCGCTCGGCGATGATGTTCCGCTGGATCCCGTCCGAGCCGCCGTAGATGGTGTCGGACCGGGTGAACAGGAACAGGCGCTGCGCCTCACGCGTTCGGCCGCGCCCTCGCCGCCGCCGCGGCCGCCATCTCCTCCAGCTGCGCCAGCATCGGCATCGGGTCCGTGCCCACCGTCCCCGGCAGGAAGTCCGCGATCCGTTCCGGGGTCCAGGCCCCCTCCGCGTACCCCGCCCGCAGCTCCCTCGGCTGGGCCCAGACCGCGATCTTCGGCCCTGCGATCGTGTACACCTGGCCGGTGATCTTCTCCTTGCGGGCCCGTTCGCTGAGCAGGTAGACGACGAGCGCCGCCACATCCTCCGGCTCGCCGATCTCCTTGAGTTCCATGGGCACATTGGCGGACATCCGGGTGCGGGCGACCGGGGCGACGGCGTTCGCCGTGACGCCGTACTTGTGCAGGCCGAGCGCCGCGCTCCGTACCAGCGAGATGATCCCGCCCTTGGCGGCGCTGTAGTTGGCCTGGGCGACGCTGCCCTGATGGTTGCCGCTGGTGAAGCCGATCAGCGTGCCGCCGTCCTCCTGCTTCCGCATCACCGCCGACGCGGCCCGGAAGACGGTGAAGGTGCCCTTGAGGTGGGTGGCGACCACCGGGTCCCACTCCTCCTCGGACATGTTGAACAGCATCCGTTCCCGCAGGATCCCGGCCACGCACACGACCCCGTCGATCCGCCCGTACTGCGCGAGCGCCGTGTCCACGATCCGCTGCCCGCCCGCCATCGTGGAGATGTCGTCGGCGACGGCCACCGCCTCGCCGCCCGCCGTCTCGATCTCCTTGACGACGGACTCCGCTATCTCGCTGCTCGGCTCGCCGCCCTCGATGGAGACGCCGTAGTCGTTGACGACGACCCTCGCCCCCTCGGCCGCCGCCGCGAGCGCGACCGCCCTCCCGATGCCGCGCCCGGCACCCGTCACGGCGACCACTTTGCCTGCCAAGAAGTTCCCCATGCCCGGACCCTTCCCACGGTTTCTGACGGACCGTTAGATTTTATGGGTCATCAGGTCCACGAGCACAAGCCCCGGGAGGCCCCGTGTCACTGCCGGCCGAGTTCCACGACATTGCGGGGCGGGTCAACAACTGGGGCCGCTGGGGTGCCGACGACGAGATCGGCACGCTCAACCTGATCACCGACGCGGTCGTACGCGAGGCGGTCGCCGCCGTCCGCACCGGGCTGCGCATCCCGCTCGCGCTCCCCCTCCAGCAGGACGGCGTCCAGAGCGGGCTGATCCCCGGGCGGATCAATCCGCTGCACACCATGATCCAGATCAATCAGGAGCTCTTCGGCCCCGGCACCGTCGCCACGAGCGACGACACGGCCGTCCTGAGCCTGCAGACGGCCACCCACTGGGACGCTCTCACCCACGCCTCGCACTCGGGAAAGATCTACAACGGCCGCCCGGCCGCCACGATCACCGCGCACGGCGGCGCGCAGTTCAGCGGGATCGACAAGGCACCGCACATCGTCTCGCGCGGGGTGCTGCTCGATGTGGCACGCGCACACGGCACGGACAGGCTGCCCGGCGGCCATGCCGTCACCCCCGAGGACCTGGACGCGGCCGAGGAACTGGCGGGGGTCAGGGTCAGGGCCGGTGACATCGTGCTCGTACGGACGGGGCAGGTGCAGGCCTATCTGGCGGGCGACAAGCATGCGTACGCCTATCCGTCGCCCGGTCTCTCGATCAGGACGCCCGAGTGGTTCCGTGCGCGCGATGTCGCAGCAGTCGCCAATGACACCCTGACCTTCGAGATCTTCCCGCCCGAGATCGAGGATCTGTGGCTGGGGGTGCATGCGCTGGACCTGGTCGAGATGGGCATGCTGCAGGGCCAGAACTGGAACCTGGAAAAGTTGTCCACAGCCTGTGCGGAAGAGAAGCGGTACAGCTTCCTGCTCTCCGCGATGGCGGAACCGTTCGTCGGCGCGACCGGCACCCCGGTAGCCCCGGTCGCCGTCCTCTGAAGGGGCTCGGGCCGACGCCGTACCGCAACGTGGACCGACCGCTTCAGCCTTTATGCGCGATGCGTGATGACCCGCGAAGGTTCGTACGCCTCACGGTCCGCATCCGCCGCGCCCGGTGCGCCATGAACACCTTGTACGCTCTGCGTGCCCGGGTGCACCGGCACCACCTGGATCACCGGGGCGCCCCGGTCGACCTCGCACCAGATGCGCTTCCCGGCACCTTCCGGCTGCCAGCCCCAGCGGTCCGCGAGGCCGTCGACGAGCTCAAGGCCCCGGCCGCCGGTGTCCTCGCCCGCCGCGTGGCGCTGCTGCGGCGGACGACAGCTGGTGTCGGCCACCTCGACCCGTACGGTCCCGGCCGTCCCCGCCGTTTCCGCCGCGCCGAACAGCATGCGCAGCACGGCCGGACAGCCGGTGTGGACGACCGCGTTGGTGACCAGCTCCGAGATCAGCAGGATGAGCGTCTCGGCCAGCGGCTCGTCGTCTCTTATCCCGGACCCGACCAGTCTCGATCGCGCCCATCTACGGGCCCTCCCGACCTCCGCGGGATCCGGCCCGACCTCCAGCTGAACCTGAAGCACCTGCACCGCTCACACCATCCGAACCGGCGGACACATCGCCTCGCGCCTCCTCAGGGTCACGGAACGTGATTCCCTTACGAGACAGCATGGTTGACGTACAGTCACCGCAACAAGCGCTTCGGGCATATTCCAGCGCGAAGGAGTACGCGTGGTGCATACTGTGCGACGCGCGCTGCGGGGAGTCGAACAGAGGCACATCGAGGCTGCGGGAGTCGTCTCCCGGGCAGGCCCGGCGCTTCTGCGTGGAATGCGAGCAGGGCACCTCTTCCGGACCGGAGTCGCCGCACGGGCAACATCCGGATCATCCGATTCCAGAACCTCTCGCATCCAACGGAGCGTACCTGAGCCCGGCGCCGACTCCACCCCGTGACGAATCACGCAAAGGACACAAGCCGGCATCGGAACCCACCGACTCCACTGCGTAACTCCGCAGCGTGAGGCTCAGCGGCCTGCCTGTCACCAGCATGTGTCCCGCATGCACCCGCCGTCACCGCGCCCGAAGCCTCCACGGAACCCATGCGCAATCAGCACAGGTCGGCTGCAAGCGCCTCCTCGGCCGCCGCCGCCGTCAGCCACTGCCCGGACCGCAGCCACGCCCGCTTGAGGTGCAGATGAACGTCTGCCTCCCAGGTGAAGCCCATTCCGCCGTGCACCTGAAGGCAGTCGCGCGCATTGCGGACCGCCGCATCGTCGGCGAGCAGTTTGGCGCCCGCGATCTCGGCCCGGTCCGCGGTCACGGCCGCCGCGTAGACGGCGCTGCGGGCCAGCTCGGCGCGGACCAGCATCCCGGCGCACAGGTGTTTGACCGCCTGGAAGGACCCGATCGGCGAACCGAACTGTTCACGTTCACCGGCGTGTTGGACGGCCATCTCGGTCGTACGGGCGGCGCTGCCGAGCTGTTCGGCGGCGGCGAGCAGGGCTCCCTCGTCGCGCAGCCGCGCCCCGCCGGCCAGGAGCTCGCCGGGCCCGACGGGACCCGTGACCCGCCACAGGGACGTGAACGGGTCGAGCGACCGTACCGGCACGGCCTCCCGTACGACATCCCGCAGTGCCCCGCCGGTCACGACCCGCGCCTCCCCCGGCTCCGGACCCGGCCCCGGGGTCCGCGCCTCCCCCGGCCCGAGTACGAGCAGACCGTCCGCATCCCCCAGGTGCCCCACCGGCTGCCCCGCGTCCAGCACCGCGACCACCGTCTCGCCCTCCGCCGCCCCCTTCACCGCACCGGCGGCGAGGTGGGTGGCGATCAGCGGTCCGGGCAACAGCGACCGCCCCGCCTCCTCGAAGAGAAGGACCGATTCGGGCAGCCCGAGCCCGACACCGCCCTCCGTCTCCGGCAGCCGCAGCGCGAAGAACCCGGCCTCGCCGAGCTCCCGCCACAGGGCCCGGTCGATGCCCGTGCCGTCATCGAGAGCCGCCCGCATCCGGTCCCTGCCGAAGCGCCCGGCGAGGAGTTCCCGCACCCCCGCCCGCAGGGCCCGCTGGTCGTCCGAGAGCTGGAAGTCCACAGTCCGCTCACCGCCCCTTCGGCAGGCCGAGGATCCGCTCGGCGACAATGTTCCGCTGGATCTGCGAGGTGCCCGCGGCGATGGTGTACGAGAGCGAGGAGAGCCGGTCCACGGCCCACTCCCGGTCCAGATCGGCCGCGTCCGCGCCGAGCACCTCGGCGGCCGCCTCGTACAGCTCCTGGCGGGCGTGCGAGTAGCGCAGCTTGAAGACCGAGCCGCCGGTGCCCGGGACGCCGCCGCTGCTCTGCGCTTCGCTGACGTTCCACTGGGTGAGCCGCCACAGCGCCCGGAATTCGGCGTTCAGCCTGCCCAGCCTGCGGCGCAGGACCGGGTCGTCCCAGCGGCCGTTCTTCTGCGCCTCGGCTGCCAGGGCGGCCAGGGTGCGGCGGCAGGCGACGACCTCGCCCACGAATGCCGTACCGCGTTCGAAGGAGAGGGTGACCATGGTGACCCGCCAGCCGTCGTTCTCATCGCCGATGCGGTGGGAGACCGGCACCCGCACCTCGTCGAGAAACATCTCGGCGAATTCGGTGGACCCGGCGAGCGTGCGCAGCGGGCGGACGGTGACACCGGGGGCGTCCATCCTCATCGCGAGCCAGCTGATCCCGCGGTGCCTGGGCGCCGTCGGGTCCGTACGCACGAGCAGCTCGCACCAGTCGGCGACCTCCGCGTGCGAGGTCCAGATCTTCTGCCCGCTCACCACGTAGTGGTCGCCGTCGCGCACGGCACGGGTCCGCAGCGCGGCGAGGTCCGAGCCGGCGTCGGGCTCGCTGAACCCCTGGCACCAGATCTCGTCGCCGCGCAGCACCGGCGGCAGCCAGCGCGCCCGCTGTTCGGCCGTGCCCTCGGCCGAGATCGTGGGCCCGGCGTGCAGCAGCCCGACGAAGTTCGCGCCGACGTACGGGGCGCCGGCCTTCTCGGTCTCCTCCAGGAAGATCAGATGCTGGGTCGGGGTGGCGCCCTGTCCGCCCGCGTCGACGGGCCAGTGCAGGCCCGCGTAGCCCGCGTCGTACAGCATCCGCTGCCAGGCGGTGTCGTATGCGCGGCGCCCGGGCCAGTCGTCGGGGCCGGGCTTCACGGGCAGTGACGGCAGCACGGCGGCCAGCCACTCGCGCAGCCGTGCCCGGAACTCCTCCTCGGCCTCCGTGTACGCGAGATCCACCGCGCGCCTACTTGTCCAGGTCCAGATCGAGCATCCGGATCGCGTTTCCGCGCATCAGTTTGTAGACGGTCTCGTCGTCCAGTCCCTTGACGTGGTCGAGGGCGACCTCCTTGGTGTGCGGGAAGGTCGAGTCGACGTGCGGGTAGTCGGTCTCGAAGGTGGCGTTGTCCCGTCCGACCACATCGAGCGAGGCGACGCCGTGCTTGTCGCGGAAGAAGCAGCAGAACATCTGCCGGTAGTAGTACGTGGACGGCGGCTCGGGAATCAGATCGCGCACCCCGCCCCAGGCCCGGTGCTCCTCCCAGACGTCGTCGGCGCGCTCCAGGGCGTACGGGATCCAGCCCATCTGGCCCTCGCTGTAGGCAAGCTTCAGCCGTGGGAACTTCACCAGCACCCCGCTGAACAGGAAGTCCATCATCGAGGCCATGGCGTTGTTGAAGGAGAGGCTGGCCTGTACGGCGGGCGGGGCATCGGGCGAGGCGGCGGGCATCTGCGAGCTGGACCCGATGTGCATGTTGACGACCGTGCCGGTCTCCTGGCAGGCCGCGAAGAACGGGTCCCAGTGGCCGGTGTGGATCGACGGCAGCCCGAGATAGGTGGGGATCTCGGAGAAGGTCACCGCCCGCACCCCGCGCGCCGCGTTCCGCTTGATCTCCGCCACCGCCAGGTCGATGTCCCAGAGCGGGATGATGCAGAGCGGGATGAGCCGGCCGCCGCTGTCGCCGCACCACTCCTCCACCATCCAGTCGTTGTAGGCGCGGACGCAGGCGAGCGCCACTTCTTTGTCCTGCGCCTCGGCGAAGGTCTGGCCGCAGAAGCGCGGGAAGGTGGGGAAGCAGAGGCTCGCCTCGACATGGTTGAGGTCCATGTCCTTGAGGCGTTCGGCCGGGTCCCAGCAGCCGCGCCGCATCTCGGCGCGGGTGATCCCCTCCAGCGTCATGTCGTCGCGGTCGAAGCCGACGGCGGCGATGTTCCGCTTGTACGGGAACTTGAGGTCCTCGTAGATCCACCAGTCCGTCGGCGGCCCGTCCGGGTCCATCGTGATGACGTACTTGCCCCCTGTGTACGCCAGCTCGCCGATGCCCGCGGTGAGCGGCTGCGGGCCGCGCTCGCGGTATTTGGCGGGCAGCCAGGTCGAGAAGAGGTGCGGCGGCTCGATCACATGGTCGTCGACGCTGACGATCCGAGGCAGTTCCGTCATGGTGTCCCCTTCGGCGCACACTGCACGCATCTGATGGTTCGTCAGATTCGCTTTCGGCACTCAGGCTAGCTCCGCACCCCTGGACCGACAAGGCGCAGCGCTCTACGCTCTCGACACGATCTGACTACCCGTCAGTTACGAGGGAGCGGGGAACGCAGTGAACGAGACCGCGCACGCCCTGGGCGCATCGGGCACCTTCTGGGAACTGATCGAACGCCGGGCCGCACTGACCCCGGACCGCCCCGTCCTGATCCAGGACGACCGCACCCTCACCTTCGGCGAGCTGCGCAGCCGCTGCGAGCGGGTCGCGGCCGGGCTGTGGGGGATGGGCGTGCGCCCCGGCGGCGTGGTCGCCTGGCAGTTGCCGACCCGGATCGAGACGGTGCTGCTGTCGTTCGCGCTGACCCGGATCGGGGCCGTGCAGTCGCCCGTCATCCCGTTCTACCGGGACCGCGAGGCGGGGTTCGCCCTGCGCGAGTCGAAGGCCGGCTTCTTCGCCGTGCCGGGCGCCTGGCGCGGCTTCGACCACACGGCGATGGCGCACCGACTGGCCGCGGAGGCCGCCCACCCGCCGCTGGTCTTCGAGGCGTACGAGTCGCTGCCGGACGGCGACCCGTCCGTACTGCCGCCGCCGCCCGCCGACGGGACGGCGGTGCGCTGGATCTACTGGACCTCGGGCACCACCTCCGACCCGAAGGGGGTCCTCCACACCGACCGCAGCCTGATCGCGGGCGGCTCCTGCCTGGCCCACGCGCTGCGTCTGTCGGCGGACGACGTCGGTTCGGTGGCCTTCCCGTTCGCCCACGTCGGCGGGCCGGACTATGCGGTGATGCTGCTGCTGTACGGCTTCCCGGCCGTCCTCTTCGAGCACTTCGCGATGCCGGACGCGCTGGAGGGCTACCGGCGCCACGGGGTGACGGTCGCGGGCGGGTCCACGGCGTTCTACTCGATGTTCCTGACCGAACAGCGCAAGGCACCGGACCGGAAGCTGATCCCCACCCTGCGGCTGCTGGCGGGCGGCGGGGCGCCCAAACCGCCGGAGATCTACCACGCGGTGGTACGGGAGATGGGCATCCAGCTCACCCACGGGTACGGCATGACCGAGGTCCCCATGATCACGATGGGCGCCCCCGACGACACGACGGAACACCTCGCCGAGACGGAGGGGCGCCCGCCCGAGGGCATGGAGATACGGATCACCGACGAGGACGGCAAGCCGCTGCCGTACGGCACGGACGGCGAGGTACGGCTCCGCGGGGAGGCCGTCTGCAAGGGCTATCTGAACCCCGAGGCGTCAGCGGCGGCCTTCGACGCGGACGGGTTCCTGATCACCGGCGATGTCGGCCATGTCGAGGCGGGCGGGCATCTGGTGCTCACCGGGCGGCTGAAGGACATCATCATCCGCAAGGGCGAGAACATCTCCGCCAAGGAGATAGAGGACCTGCTGCACCGGCACCCGGGCGTCGGGGACGTGGCGGTGATAGGGCTGCCGGACCCGGAGCGCGGCGAACGCGTCTGCGCGGTCGTGGAACAGCCGGCGGGCGCCGCCCCGCTGACCCTGCCGGAAATCACCGGCTACCTGCGGGCGGAGGGGCTCTCCGTGCACAAGCTGCCGGAACAGCTGGAGGTGGTGGCGGCGCTGCCGCGCAACGAGGCGCTGCGGAAGATATTGAAGTACCGGCTGCGGGAGCGGTTCTCCGCCCCCGGCCGGCCCGAGGTCCGAGGGCATCTCACGAGCCCGTCCGGCGAGTGAGGACGAATCGGCTCCCGTCCGGCCGTTGAGGACGACCGGCTGCCGGACCGACCGGCTACGTGTCCGGCGCGATCACCGTGAAGTAGGCGGCGAACGCCGCCACCGCATCGTTCTCGCCGACCTTGCCGTCCTGGTCCGCGTCCAGGCTCCGCGCCGCGAAGGCCGCCGACTCCGCGCTCGCGCCCAGCACCTTCAGCGCTCGCTCCACGGCGGGTACGGAGGCCGCGCCCTCGTTGTCCTGGTCCGCCACGGCGAGCGCGGCGTGCAGGAAGGGGCGGGCGATCTCCGCGAAGCGCTCCGGGTTGTCGCGCAGCCGCTTCACGGCCCCGCCCACGAACTCCTCACGGGTGACGCGCTGGTCCCCGTCGACGTCGGCGATGCCCGCCATGCCCTGCCAGAAGGCCTCGGCCCCGGTGTAGAGCGCCTGGCCCTTGTCGCAGCGGGCCGTCGTACCGAACTCGGTGAGCAGACGGGCCGCGGCGGCACTGAAATCCGCGCGATCGATGCATCCGTTGCCGTCCTGGTCGAAGGCGGCGAAGCGGAGGGCGATCTTGCGCTCATACTCTGCGCTGTCCATGCGGGGAGCCTACGGCGCCGACAGGCGTCGCGTGTCACTTACGCGCGCCACCGGTGCGACAACCTGGTCATGGACGGGCTTCACGCCGACAGCGGCCGGGCCTCGTCGTCGACGGCCGCGTGCCGGTCGGGGTAGACGTCGAAGAGACGGCGTACACCGAGGGCGGCGAGCACCCGGTTGACGTGGGAACCCTCTTCCGCACCGCGGGCCGGCAGGATCAGCCGCAGCCGGCCCCCGCAGGAGCGCATCAGACGGCGGGCCGCGATCAGTACGCCGACACCGCTGGAATCGCAGAACAGGACCTCGGAGAGGTCGAGCACCACATCGTGGCGGCCGACGGCGACCGCGTCATGGACGGACTGGCGCACGACGGGCGACGTCACCAGGTCCAGTTCGCCCCGTATGCGCAGCACGGTCCACTCGCCCTGCACGGTCTCGGCCACTTTCAGTGGCGTCCGGGAACGTTCCTGGGTGAGCCGGGAGGCGTGGGTGGTTGCAGCCGGTGGGTGGTTTCCACGAGGACAAGGATTCCTCACGCGACTGGGCCTCTCGTTGCCGGGATTCCGACGTTCCGGAAGTTTCCGTTCCTTCTCGCGGCTGCCCCCGCCGCAGCCCCATGAAACACCCGGCCGCCCGGCGGGACACAATCGGGACCGTCGTCGGTGGATGGCGCATTCCCTACCATCCCGCGCCTCGTCAGGGGCGTACTTGCCGTAAAGGGCGCGCATCGTGGGTGCCGCCGACTACATTCGATGTGACGAGGGGAACAGGGCTGGGGGTCGTATGCCGAAGAACGCACCACCCCGCTGGGACCGCAAGATGCAGCAGCGGCTGGCGCGCGGTGAGGCGGCTGCTCTCGGCGAGCTCTACGACCGGTTCGCCTCGCTCGTGCACAGCCAGGCCCATCGGATGCTCGACGACGAGACCGCCGCCGATCTGGTGACCCGCGAGGTCTTCGGCTACGTGTGGGAGAACCCGGACGCGTACGACCCGAAGCAGGGCTCGATGCGGTCCTGGGTGGCCCGGCTCACGCACCGCCAGTCCGTGCGGCGGCTGCGCGAGGAGGACAGCCTCCCGGGCGGTACGGACGAGGAGACCGGGGCAGCGGCCCGGGCCGGTCTGGAGGAGCGGGTGCGCCGGGCCACGGCCGCGGCCCGCGCCGATTACATCGTGGCGTCCATGCCCGCCCCGCTGCGGGCCGCACTGGAGCTCGCGTACATCCAGCGCCGGGACTACCGGCAGACTGCGGCCGACCTCGGGGTCACCGAGGACGAGGCCCGCCGACGGCTGCGGCTCGGGCTGCAACTGCTCTCCACCGCGCACACCCGCCCGCTGGAGGGGTCGTCGCCGCCCGGATACGGACGGCCGCTGTGACCGGTGACGACGACTCGAACGGGCACGAGGGGGACGGACGCGACGACGGGATGCGGGGCGCGCCGCGCATACCGGGCCCCCGGGCCGCCGCGGACGACTTCGACCTCGACGCCTTCCCCCTGCCGCCGCCCGTGCCCGCGACCGGGCCCGAGGAGCCGCGGCCGGCCCAGCGACCGACGGCACCGGAACCGGGATCCGCCGTGGCACCATTGGACCCTTCGGACCCGCCCGCCGCACCGGCGCTCGTGCTGCCCCATCGCGTCCTCAAGGCCCTCCTCGGCGCCTGGGCCCTGGCCGCCTGCTCGGCGGAGGAGACCGAGGCCGTCGAGGCACACCTGACCGTGTGCGCCGTGTGTGCGGACGAGGCGCTGCGGCTGCGCGACGCGGTCGGCCTGCTGCAGACCGACCGCAGCCTGGATCTCGATCCGGCGCTGCGTTCCCGGGTGATCGACACCTGCCTGAGCCGCCGCCCGGCCGACATCCCGGTGCCGGACTGGGCCGCCCCGTACGACGCGGAGACCGCGCGGCTCGACGCGCTGCTGCGTGACATCGGCGGCTCGGAGTGGCACGCCCCGGTGCGGCTGAAGTGGTTCGAGGGCGAGCAGGCGGTCAATCGCAAGACGACGGTGGCGGGCGTCATCGGCCACCTCATGACCGTCGACGGACTGATCGGCACCGCCCTCGGCATCGACGTACCGCTCGGCGACGGCGTCCTGGGCCGGGGCGTCGACTGGCCGCTCTCGCCCGGCGCACGCACGGAGAAGTACTGGTCGGGAGCCCGGCGGCCACTCACCCGTGCGATCCGTGGCCCATGGCGCGAGCAGAGCCACGCCCTCATCCGTACGGTGTCCTTCGCCGGTCGCAAAGTCGCCGAACTCTCCGTCTCGTACGGGGACTTCGCCCTTCCGATGCACGACTCGCTGCTGGACAGGGCCTTCGAATGCTGGGTGCACGGCGGCGACATCGCGGAGGCGGTGGATTATCCGTACGAGGCGCCGTCGGCCGCCCATCTCAACCGGATGATCGACCTGGCGGCCCGGCTCCTTCCGGCGGCTCTTGCCGAGCGCCGCAGGTCGGGGCTGGCCGGGCCGGCCCGCCATCTGGTGACGGCCGGCTCACCGGGCCGCTCGCTGCATCTGGAGGTCGAGGGCTCGGGCGGCGGCGACTGGTACATCCCGCTGGACTCCCCGGCCGCGGTCGGCTCGCCCGCGCACGCGGTGGCGCAGGTCGCGCTGGACGGAGTCGAGTTCTGCCAGCTGGTGGCCGGGCATGTGCCGCCGGTGGAGGCTGCGGCCGGTCAGGAGGGCGACCGCGAGGCGATCCGCGACGTGCTCTTCGCGGCCGCGTCGCTGAGCCGGCTCTAGGAGGGTGCTGACGTTCTTGGCCGGGCTCCCGGGCCCGGTCAAGAACGTCAGCGCCATGCTGGGCCGGGCCCGCAAAGTCCCGCCCGGCCCGGGTCCTACGAGAAGATCACCGTGCGGCGGCCGTTGAGCAGGATGCGGCGCTCCGCGTGCCACTTCACCGCCCGCGCCAGCGCCTGGCACTCCACATCGCGGCCGATGGCGACCAGCTGGTCCGGTGTGACGCCGTGGCCCACCCGCTCGACCTCCTGCTCGATGATCGGCCCCTCGTCGAGGTCGGCCGTCACATAGTGCGCCGTCGCACCGATCAGCTTCACGCCCCGGGCGTGCGCCTGGTGGTACGGCTTCGCTCCCTTGAAGCTCGGCAGGAAGGAGTGGTGGATGTTGATGATCCGGCCGCTCAGCTGCTTGCACAGATCGTCCGAGAGGACCTGCATGTAGCGGGCGAGGACGACCAGTTCGACGTTCTCCTCGCGGACCAGATCCAGCAGCTCCGTCTCCGCTGCGGCCTTGTTCTCCTTGGTCACCGGAATGTGCCGGAAGGGAACGTCGTACGAGGCGACGAGCTCGGCGAAGTCCGTGTGGTTGGAGACGACGGCGGCGATGTCGATCGGCAGCGCCCCGATCCGGGAGCGGAACAGCAGGTCGTTGAGGCAGTGCCCGAACTTGCTGACCATCAGCACGACCCTCATCCGCTCCGAGGACCGGTGGATCTGCCAGTCCATCCGGAAGGAGTCGCCGATCGCGGCGAAGCTGGCCCGCAGCTTCTCCACGGTCACCGGGCTGTGCGCCGAGAAGTGGACACGCATGAAGAACAGACCCGTGTCGTGGTCGCCGAACTGCTGACTGTCCTCGATATTGCAGCCGGTCATGAAGAGATAGCTCGACACGGCGTGCACGATGCCCTGTTTGTCCGGGCAGGAGAGTGTGAGGACGTACTGGTCCGGGGTGGTCTCAGCAGGCTGCGGCGCGGTCATCCTCGTAGCGTGCCACACCGGACCACTGTCAGGCCGTTCTGGTCATGATGCGGAGCACATCCAGGGAGCGCGGCGGGGCGTCCGGGTCGTCGCCGTCGTTGGTGGCGAGCAGCACATGGGCCTCGCGGGCGGCCCGTACGGCCTCCGGCCAGCCGTGGTGCTCCAGATACGCCGACACGGGTGCGTCCGCGCCGACCTGGTGCATGATGCGCAGCACCCGGAGCACGGCGACGTCGACGAGGGCGGACTCGCCGGAGTCACGGAAGATCGTCCCGACGTATTTCTCGGCGGACCAGTTGTCCAGCCAGGTGTCCTCGACCAGGCGGTACACGGCGTCGGTGACGTCGCCGTACCCTTCCTGGCCGGCCAGCCAGCACTCGTGGTGGAAGACGGGGTCGGAGAGCATGTGCAGCGCCGAGCGCACGTTGCTGCGCCAGCGCCACCAGGGCATGTCATTCAGCGGCATGCCGCCCATGGTGGAGGAGCGACGGCCGCGACGGGAAGTGTTCTCCGAACCTTGCTGCACGGTTGTCGATCGTACGTTCCCTTCCAGGCTCCCCGCGCAGGCCCCCGCAATTCACCTGGATGTCACCGAGCGTTGCGCGGAGCACACAGCGGCGTTACCCCACGGGCGGAAACGTTCATGCCCATGACCGGACGGCGACGCCTCACCTCCCCCGCCCCTACAAGCTCCTCACAAGTACGGCGGCGGTCGGGGCGTTGCTGGTCACCGGCTGCGGTGCGCTCCCTGGGGCTTCGGGGGGCTCCAGGGAGCCTCTCACCGTCGTGACGTGGGCGCCGGGCGGCGCCACGGAACCGGGCACGGTGAACATGGCGGGCATGACCGCCATGGCGCGCACGTACGCCCGCTGGGTCAACAACAGCGGCGGGCTCGACGGACACAAGCTGCGCGTCGTCACCTGCGACGAGCAGGACACCTCGATCGGCGCGGCAAACTGCGCCCGGCTGGCCGTCAAGGAGCAGGCGGTGGCGGTCGTCGGCTCGTACAGCCGTCACGGGTCCTCGTTCATGGCGCCGCTGGAGACCGCCGGAATCCCCTACATCGGCGGCTACGGGGCCTCCGTCGAAGAGTTCAGCAGCTACGTCTCCTACCCCGTCAACGGCGGCCAGCCGGCGCTGCTCGCGGGCAATGCCCAGCAGCTCGCACGCAGTTGCGAGCGGGTGTCCGTGGTACGGCCCGACACCCTGGCCGGCGACGGCCAGGCCTGGCTCCTCAAGACCGGACTCGCCGAGGCCCGTCGGCCCGAACCCGCCGACATCCGGGCGGCGGAGTCGGCCACTTCGTACGACGAGGCCGCCGGGCGGGCGCTCCAGGCGGCGGGAACGAGCGGCGGCTGTGTGACCAGCGTGCTCGGGGAGGGTACGGAGACGTTCTTCGACTCCTTCCGCCGGCTCGAACCGTCGTCCGGGAGCGTAGGGACCTCGTCCGTCCTCGGCAGTGTCGGGCAGTCGCTGATCGACAGCACCGGCGGCCGGAAGAGCCCGTTCGAGGGGGCGTACATCACCGGCTGGTACCCGGAATCGGGCGACGCCCGCTGGGACCGGATGCGGGAGGTGATCCGTAAGCACGCCTTCGGCGACAACCGGATCGACCCGGACGACACGGGCGTCCAGACCACCTGGATCGCGTACACCGCGCTGAACGAACTCGTGAAGGCGATCGACGCCCCGCAGATCACCGCCTGGAAGCTCACCTCCGCCCTCAACCACGGAACCCCGGTCGACACCGGCGGCCTCACGCCGGTACTGCGCTGGGGCTTCAAGGACATGCTCGGCTCGTCCGCGTATCCGCGCGTCGTGAACACCAGGGTGACGTTTCAGGTGGTGCGTGACGGGCGGCTCGTCGCGGACAAGAAGGGGTTCGTGGACGTGACGAAGACTCTGTCGGATGCGAGCGCGAAGGGGTGAGGTACCGGGGGCCATGCCCCCGGACCCCCGCTCCTCAACCGCCGGAGGGGCCCGATACCGAGCCCCGGGTCAGAGCTCGGTCGCCGCCCGCCGGGTCAGCCCGTACTTCGACGCGATCGAGTTCCACAGCCCCGACGCCTCCTGCTTCGCCTTGCTCGCCTCGCCGCTCTTCACGTTGGCCTGCTGGAACTCGGAGGTCGTCCGGGCCTTGCCGTGCTTGCAGAACTTCTTGCCCTCCTTGGCCTGGCCCGCCCACGAGGCGTAGTGCTCGTCGGCGGCGGCGGACGCCTGCCAGGCCTTGGTGAGGGAGGCGGTCAGCCGCTCGTGGTCCGGCAGCTTGTCGACGGTCAGCCCCTGGAGCCGGGTCACCAGATCACGGCGCTGCTGGGCGGCGCCCTTCAGATCGGTCACGGCCTGGTCCAGGTCGGCGCACCTCTTGGTCTTCTCGACGGCCCCGATGACCGCGGCGCGGCTGTTGTTGCTGTCCGCCAGAAGCTTGTCGAGCGCCTCGGCCTGCGGCTTAGCCGGATCGGCCGCGGTCTGCGTGGAGGGCCGGCCGTCGGGTGAACCGGCGGCGGCCACCGGCTGCTTGTTGTCCGCGCCCTTGCCGTCGCCACCGCTCATCAACGCGCCCGCGCCGAGGCCGACGACGGCGCAGCCGGCGACGACCGCAGCGATGAGCGTGACGTGCGCCCGCTTCTTGGGCTGCCCGGACCGTCCCTGCGGACCCTCGTCCACGGGCTGGTACTGGGGCTGCGGGGCCTGCGGGGGCTGATAGGCGCCCTGGGGCTGCTGCGCGGGGTCGAACCGGGGCATCTGCTGGGTGGCGCCCGCGGGCCCGTCGTTGCGGAACAGGTTGTCGAACTCGGCGGGCGGCTGCCGCTCGTCGGGGGCCCCGGGCCTGATGCCGTACGGGGCGCCACCGGGGACCGGCGGGATGAACTGGGTCGCTTCGGCGTCGCCGCCGTGCGCAGGCGCCTGGGGCTGCTGGTACGGCTGCGGCTGCGGCGCTCCGTGGTCGAGGAACTGGGTGGCCTCCGCCGGGCTTTCCGGCGGCAGCCCGCCCGGCGCGGGCCCGGCGGGCACCGGCGCGATGTACTGCGTGGCATCCGCGTCCCCGCCCATGCCCATGCCGGGCACGGCCTCGGGCGGCAACGGCTGCGCGTACGGCTGCTGGGGCTGTGCGGGAGGCAGCGGCTGGGCCTGCGGCTGCCCGTACGCCTGCGCCGGCTGCCCCTGACCGTACTGCCCTTGTCCGTACGCCCCCTGCCCGTACGCCCCGTGCCCCTGAGCATGTGCCTGTGGCTGAGGCTGCGACAAGGCGTCCTGGTGCGCCGTCTGCGGCCCCCAGGGCTGCCCCCACGGCTGGCCGCCCGCCGGGGCGCCCTGATCCGCGGGCCCCCCCGGTATCCAGGGCTCGCCGCCACCCGCGGGCAGCACGACACCTTCGTGCGCGGGCCGTACAGCAGGGAGCTGCTGCTCGTCACCCTGTCCGCTCTGCGTCACCGGGACTCCTACGTGTAAACCTACGGAATCGTCGGCTCACGCTATCGGGTGGTTGCCGCCCTTCGCCAAGCGCGTGATGTCACTCACCACCCCTTCACAGGTGCTGTAACACCCAGCGCTCTCAAGACGCAGTTAAGAGGGCGCCCGGTCGCACTCCGTCGGCCGGGCCCCGGTCACGCCGCCTGGAGTTCCAGCCGCGCCCCGAACTCCCGTACCGCCGGCTCGTCCCCGTAGGGCATCAGTCGCTGCTGCAGATCGTCCAGATACTCCGTTCCCCGGCTGGAGCGCACCGAGCCCAGCAGCTCCATCGCCCGCGTGCCCGTGTGGCAGGCCTGCTCCACCTCGCGCAGCTGGACCTGGGCCGTGGCAAGGAGCACCAGACCGATGCCGCGGCGGCGGGTCCGGGACTCCGGGTGGCCGTCCAGGGACTCCTTCGCCCGGCGCGCGGCCGCCTCCGCCTGCCCGAGGTCACGGTGGCAGTGCGCCAACTCGTCGGCGAGATAGGCGTGGTCGAAGTGGGCGATCCAGTCGGGGTCGTCCCCGGTGCCCGGTTCGGCACTCTCCATGGCCGTCAACGCCCGTCCCGTCACCGCCTGACAGGTGCGGGCGTCGCCGAGCAGGGCGTGCCCGCGCGCCTCCGCCGCGTAGAACATCGCCTCCGCCCGCGGGGTGACACGCCCGCGCGCGCCCTCCTGGGCGGCCCGGGCCAGCTGGGCGATCTCCCGCGGGTTGCCGAGCTGCGCTGCGAGGTGGCTCATCGACGCGGCCAGTACGTAACCCCCGTACGCGCGGTCGCCCGCCGCCTGCGCCAGGCGCAGCGCCTGGATGTAGTAGCGCTGGGCGAGCCCCGGCTGGCCCGTGTCGACCGCCATGTACCCGGCGAGTTCGGTGAGCCGCGCGACCGCCGCGAACAGCTGCCGGCCGACCGATTCGCGGTACGCCCCCGACAACAGCCCGGAGACCACGCTGTTCAGGTAGTGCACCAGGACCGGCCGCACATGTCCGCTGCCGAACCGGTGGTCGAGGTCGACGAGCGCGGCCGTCATCGCCCGTACCGCCTCCACGTCCGACGTACCGACGCGGGCCCCGGCGGCCCGGGCCACCTGCGGGTCGGCGCCGGTGATCAGCCAGTCGCGGCTGGGCTCGACCAGCGCCGACGACGCGATCGTCGAACCGGACAGGAATTCGCGGCGGCCGACATCACTGCGCCACAGCTCACAGACCTGCTCGATCGCCCCGATCACGGTCGGGGCGAACTGCAGGCCGACGCCGGACGCCAGGTTCTTTCCGTTGGCCATGCCGATCTCGTCGATCGTGACCGTACGGCCGAGCTTGCGGCCGAGCGCCTCGGCGATGATTCCCGATGCCCTGCCGCGTGGTTGCTGTCCACGCAGCCAACGGGCCACGGAGGTCTTGTCGTAACGCAGATCGAGCCCGCGCTCCGCGCCGACCATGTTGACGCGGCGCGCGAGGCCGGCGTTGGAGCATCCGGCTTCCTGAATGAGCGCCTGAAGCCGTTCGTTCGGCTGGCGGGCGACGAGAGGCCTGGCTGCCATGTTTCCCCCTGAGGCCGCAGTGATCCATGAGCGGATCACTGCCCGGCTAATACACGGAAAATGCACACATAGATCGTGTTCGTCACGTACGACGCGTTCCTTGTCATTCATGTCGGCATATGACAGAGGCCGACCGTTCCGGAGTTGCCCCTCATTGGCTACCCGCCCGATCGGACACGGCCTCACGCGCGCCCCCACCCGTGCATCCATGCGCCCTGCATGCCGGATCGATGAGCCCTGACCATGCCCGCCGCGCCCGTAACCCCATGTGGGGGCGGTAGTTGTGCTGTTCGTGGAAGAGCCCATCGGAGTCGAAGAGCCCATCGGAGTCATGGAAGCCACGAAGATCCCCCCGCAGCGGAACGAGCAACTGCTCGACGCCGCAGTGCGGTACGCGGACGAGCAGCACTGGGACGTGTGCCCCGGCACCTGGCTGGAGGCGGCGGAGGGGGCCGAGCGGTGCTCATGCGGTGACGCCGACTGCGCCTTCCCCGGCGCGCACCCCACCGGACCCGACTGGGCGGGACAGGCGACCGGCAGCGGTGCCGCGGCCCGCCGGATGTGGTCCGAACACTCCAGGGCGTCGATCCTGTTGCCCACCGGTCGCTCCTTCGACGCGATCGACGTACCGGAGTCCGCCGGCTTCCTCGCCCTGGCCCGGATGGAGCGGATGGACGTACCGCTCGGGCCCGTCACCCGCGCCCCCGACCGGCGGATGTTCTTCTTCGTCCTGCCGGGCACGGCGGCCGATGTGGACGATCTGGTAAGGAAGTCGGGCTGGCGGGCAGCCGCGATCGACCTCGTCGGCCGCGGCGACGGCCACTACGTGACGGGGCCGCCGACCCGGGTCGGCGGACGCGGGGCGGTGCAGTGGGCCCGCCGTCCCACCGCCTCCAACCGGTGGCTGCCGGACGCGGAGGAGCTCATCGACCCGCTCGCCTACGCCTGTGCGAGGGAAGCAGCCGACGCACGAGCACGCCGTTCCTGAGGTGCCCTTTCGTAGGCTCATCAACTTCGTTAGTTATCCCTAGCGTTGTGCATATATAGTTGCGTGCATGGAGTTGCTGCGCATGTCCAAGGCTGCGAAGCGTCTCGGGATACACCCGATGACGCTTCGCCAGTGGGCCATCGACGGCAAGATCCCGTTCACGTGGGTTGGTCGTGAGCGCCGGTTCTCCTCGATCGATGTGGAGAACATGAAGCGCGGCAGCGCCTCCGCATCCTCCCACCCCCGTCGGGAGGTTCTGTATGTGCGCGTCTCCGGCTCCTTGGGGCAGGAGTCCTCTCTGGAAACCCAGGAGCAGGAGCTTCGGGCCACCTCTGCCGGAGAGATCGTCAAGGTCGTCCGGGACCGTGGCTCTGGCCTGAAGGAGAACCGCCCCGGTCTGAACCGGGTGTTGGCGATGGTGTCGGACGGCTCCGTGACCGTGGTCCGGGTGACGCACGAGGACCGGCTCGCGAGGTTCGGGGTCGGCTGGCTCAAGCGCCTGTTCGCCGTGTACGGCGTCACCGTGGAGGTGCTGCACCCGAAGAAGCTCGGCGGCCGGGATGAGCTGCTGGAGGACTTCATCGCTCTGGTCACCACGTTCGCCGGGCGGCTGTACGGGATGCGCAGTGCAGAGAACCGCAAGCGGCTACTGGTCGAGTCCGGCCAGTGCAGCAACGAGGGCAGGGCCTCGTGAGCCGAAAACTGCCCCTCGCCGACGGCGAGACCTCCCGCACCGCCTGTGTCCGCGCCCTCGTCCGGTCGGGCGTGGACGAAAAGACCGGCGAAGTCCTCACCTCCGCTGCTCTGGCGGAACGGGTGGGCTGGTGTGCCGACCTCGTGGCGGGCATGACCGAAGCGCTGCTGGCCGAGCACTGGAACACCGCCGACGTGGACACGCTGGCCTACGGTGAGGACCCCGGGGGAAGGCAGCTGCCGTCGAACGCGTGGATGGCGCTGCGCCGCCTGGGCTGGACCGTCTGCGCACCGGAGGGTGTGAAGGTCAACGACCGGATCGTGCGCATGGCCCAAGAGACCGCCGGGCGGTCCCTGCGGTCCGTGAAGTGGCGTGCCGACGTGTGTGCCGGGGTCCTGGCGAGCTGGCCTGCCGACCCGGCCAAGCGCACCCCCGACGAGTGGGAGGCGGTGCGCGGGGCGATACCGGGCGGCGAACATCTGCCGTCCAGCATCATCCGGTCCCGCACCCGCCAGATCGCCGCGTATCTGCGCAAGCACGGCCGTCTCCCAGCCCACCTGTTCGAGCTGGAGTCCACTTCGCGTGTGGCCCGCATGCTGCTGCTGTCCGCATGTGACGGGCAGCAGGCCACCATCGAACGATCCGACGACGGGCAGCGGGCGCTGCTGCGCTTGCAGCTCCCCACCCGGCCCGACCCGCAGAAGTACGCGGACTGGACGTGGGTGGCCTGCCCCGTCACCCTGCCGCCGACGATTCCGGCGAACGCCGTGCTGCACCTGCCCACTTTGCGGATCGTGCGCGACAAAGTGCGCGCCGACCTCGCCTACACCTACCCCGTTCCCAAGACCCGCCGCACCGGCCACACCGTGGCGTTGGGCGTGGACTGGGGCCTGAACACCCTTCTCAGTGCGGGCACTGCCCAACTCCACCAGGATGGCCGCATCACCGCCCTCGGAGCGGGAGCCCAGTTCCGCGCCGCCGGGGTACTCGCCAAGCAGTGCCGGCTCCGCCGCATCTCCGAGCGGCTGCACGTCAAGACCGACCACTACGCCCGACTCGCTGACCCCGCCTTGGACGGGAAGGCGGCACTGCTGGCCGAGGAGATCCAGCGCGTCTGTGAGCGCCGCTCCAACCTCAACGAAGCACTGGCCTGGAGTGCTGCCCGCTGGGCTGTCGACCAGGCCATCACTGCCGGAGCAACAGTCATCTACCTGGAAGACCTGCGGTCGATGGAAGCGGGCGGCATGGGCCGCACCCACAACACCCGCATGTCGCAGACCGTGCGCGGGCAGATCGTCGTCCGCATGCGTCATCTCGCCGCCGAGACCGGTATCGCCGTGGTCACCGTGCCGCCGCGCAACACCTCCAGGCACTGCCCGCACTGCTTGACACCGCTCAGGCACCGCAAGGCCCCCGACCGCCCCACCGTGTCCGGCTGGAAGTGGGCCATCTGCCCCAACCAGTCCTGCGGTTGGCAGGGCGACCGCGACCAGGGCGCCTGGCGCCGTATCGCAGCACGCGGACTCACCCACCAGACCAAGACCGTCACGGACCGCGCCATCGGCGCCATGGTGATCCGCGCTGTGGTCAACAAGCTCGAAGCCAAGGCCATCATCACGACCGTCCCGATCAGCCGGAAGGACCGGTCGAAGACCGGACCCACCCGGCCACGAACCAACCACCTCGCGCCCAGGCGACGCAAGGTTCCCTCCCCAGCAGCCCGCCTGTGCGGCCCCGCTGGCCAGCGTCCGGAGGGACACGCACCAACGGACCGGACCCCGCTGCCCCGCGCAGCCCACCGGCACCAGAGCGTGATCACGACCAGCACACCCACCACCGGCCACCGGCCACGAGGAGCAGCACTGGGCGCGGGATTCCATCTCCACGCTCATGCTTCCCCACCCAGGTGGGCAGATCCCACGTCAGACACTATGTCTCGCATGGGATCGCTTAGCTGATCAGAGACGCTGTCCGCATACACGGGGACACCGAAAGGCTTACATCATGCAGGACCGGACAGAGACCGACAGAGCAGCGCGGCCGGGGGAAGCGGGAGAGGCGGGCGGAGTGCCGACGGCGCCGCCCGCCGTTCGCGTACAGGGGCTGTGGAAGCGGTTCGGCGAACAGACCGCGGTCGCCGGGATCGATCTGGAGCTGCCCGCAGGCAAGTTCATCGGTCTCGTGGGGCCCAACGGAGCGGGCAAGACCACCACTCTGTCGATGATCACCGGACTGCTCCGCCCCGACCAGGGACTGATCGAGGTCGGCGGTCATGACGTGTGGCGCGACCCGGTCGAGGTGAAGTCCAGGATCGGTGTGCTCCCGGAGGGGCTGCGGCTCTTCGAACGCCTCTCGGGGCGCGAACTTCTCGCGTACACCGGACGATTGCGCGGACTGCCGGGCACCGAGGTCGACAAACGGGCCACCCAGCTGCTCGATGTACTCGATCTGGCGGGCTCCCAGCACAAACTGGTCGTCGACTACTCGACCGGTATGCGGAAGAAGATCGGACTCGCCGCCGCACTGCTGCACAACCCCGAAGTGCTCTTCCTGGACGAGCCGTTCGAGGGCGTCGACCCGGTGTCGGCACAGACCATCCGTGAGGTCCTGGAGCGGTACACCCGCTCGGGGGCGACCGTCGTCTTCTCCAGCCATGTGATGGAGCTCGTGGAGTCCCTCTGCGACTGGGTGGCCGTCATGGCCGCCGGAACGATCCGGGCCCAGGGCACCCTGGCCCAGGTGCGCGGCGAGGCGTCCTCGCTGCAGAACGCCTTCCTCGAACTCGTCGGCGCGGGCTCCCGGACCACCGGCGAGTCCCTGGACTGGCTGGGCGGCGACCGATGAGCGTGCTCGACGCCCCTGCGGGAACCGCCCCCGGCCGGGACAGCACGAGCAGCGGCGAGGGGCTCGTCCCCGTGTTCGTACGGCTCAAGCTCACCCTGGTGCGCAATGGGCTGCGGCAGTCGGCCGGCCGACGGGCCGCGTACATCACCTCCGTCGCCCTCGCCCTGCTGATCGCCGCGGGCCAGCTGATCGCGCTGATCGCGCTGCGGGGGAACGCCCATGCCGACTCCCTCGTCGTCCTGCTCGCCGGGGTGCTGGCGGTCGGCTGGACCGTGCTGCCGCTGTTCTTCCCCAGCGGTGACGAAACCCTCGACCCGAGCCGTCTGGTGATGCTGCCGTTGCGGCCGCGCCCGCTGATCGCTGCGCTGCTGATGGCGTCACTGGTCGGGATCGGTCCGCTGTTCACGCTCTGTCTGGCGGCCGGCTCGGTGATCGCGGTGGCGCAGGGGACGGCCGGTGCGGTGTTCGCCGTCGTGGCCGCGCCGCTCACTCTGCTGGTGTGCGTCGCGCTGACACGGGCCGTGGCCACGGCCAACACCCGGCTGCTGACCTCACGCAAGGGCCGCGATCTCGCGGTGCTCAGCGGGCTCTTGATCGCGGTGGGCTTCCAGGTCGTCAACTTCGGTGCGCAACGGCTCGGCCGGGCGGGCGGACTCTCCACCCTCGATCCGGTCGCGGACGTGGTGCGCTGGCTGCCGCCCGCCTCGGCGATCGGGGCGGTTGACTCGGCGTCCCGGGGCTCGTACGGGCAGGCCGCCGTACAGCTGCTGCTGTCCGTGGCTGCGCTGCTCGCGCTGTTGTGGCTGTGGCAGCGGAGCCTGGTGAAGCTGATGACGACCCCGGACGGTTCGACCCTGGCGGCTGCCGGGCCGAACCGCGAGAAGGCCGGCAAGGGCGGCTCCACACTCTCCGCACTGCTGCCCCAGGGGCGTACGGGCCCCGTGATGGAGCGCAGTCTGCGGTACATCGCACGCGACCCGAAGACCAAGGCCGCCTGGGTCACGGCGCTGGCGATCGGACTGATCGTGCCGATGCTCAACGCGTTGCAGGGCACCGGCTCTCTCTACTTCGCCTGCTTCGCCGCCGGGATGCTCGGCATGCAGATGTACAACCAGTTCGGGCAGGACACCTCCGCGTTCTGGATGGTGGCACAGACCATCTCCTCCACCCGGGACGCATACCTCGAACTGCGGGCGCGGGCTCTGGCGTTGCTGTTGATCACACTGCCGTACACGATTGCGGTGACAGTGGTGACGGCAGCGATCCTCGGCGACTGGGATGCGCTGCCGGGGGTCATGGGGCTGTCGTTCGCCATGCTGGGTGCGATGCTGGCGACGGGTGCGGTGGCATCGGCGAACTTCCCGTACTCGATCCCGCAGGACGGGGCGTTCAAGAACGTGGCACCGGGGCAGGCCGGGCTCGCCTGGATCTCGATCTTCGGCGGCATGATCTCGTCGGCGCTGCTCTGCGCACCCGTGATCGTGGCGACGATCTGGCTGTATATCGCCGACATGGAGCAGTGGCTGTGGCTGCTGCTGCCCGCGGGGGCGGTGTACGGGGCGCTGATCTCCTGGGCGGGGCTGAGGCTCGCCGCTCCCCGAACGGCGAACCGGCTCCCGGAGATCCTGGCGGCGGTCAGCAAGGGCTGAGAGCTTTCTCCGCAGAGCCTGTCTCTCTTTGCCGGCCGATCTCTCGGCCGATCTCAAGAAGAGACGGGCTCGCGGTCGGCCTGGGGGTCCTCGGCGAACTGCTCCAGGAAGGGTTCGACCGCCGCTCGCCAGCCCTCCGGCTGGTCGTAGTGGACGAGATGGCCGGCGTCGGCCACCTCCGCGTACTGTCCGCGCGGCAGTACGCGGACCATCTCCTGGGCCTCCGCCCGGCCCAGCTCGCCGTCGAGGCCGCGAAGCACCAGGGCCGGGCACCGGACCTGCGCCAGCTCCTCCCAGTGCGCGTCGAACACCCACGTCGCGCGGGACTGGAGCATCTGGCGACGGGAGAAGACGGGGCGCCAGCCGTCGGCCCGCTCGGCCATCACCTCGGCGAAGAACTCGCCGCGGGCGGGGCTGGGCCGCTCCACCCAGGGGTCGTCCTCGCCGAACCACTTCCGCACGTCGGAGAGCGTCGCGAACGGCACCGGCCAGGACTTGAACCAGTCCTCCCACTCCCGCTGCGAGGCCGCCCCGAGCGCGGAGGCCCGCATGTCGCAGATGACCAGGGCCCGGACGAGATCGGGGCGCTTCGCGGCGAGCTGCCAGGCGGTGAGCGCTCCCATCGCATGCCCGACGAGGGTGACGGGGGCGAGGCCGAGCTGTTCGATCGCCGCCTCGGCGTCGGCGACGTACGCCTCACGGGTGTACGGGCCTTCGGCCGGCTTCTCGCTGCGGCCGTGCCCTCGCTGGTCGAGGCCGACGGCGCGGTGCCGCTCGGCGAGCCAGCGGGTGGTCGAGGCCCAGTGGGAGGCCCGGCCCATCAAACCGTGGAGCAATAAGACCCCGGGGGCGCGTTCGCCCTCCGTGCGCCCTTTGGGCGGGTCGGCGAACTCCCAGGCCGCGAGGCGTACGCCGTCGGTCCCGGTCACATCGATGCGCCGCACCATATGTTCTGGCACCCCCTTCTGGTCCTCGATCACCGCTTGATCACCGCTCGATCACCGTGTGGTCGCGTCACGCCAGACTATCGAACCTTTATTCGAAAACCGGGTTCCGGCACCCAACACCCCTCGTTCGAGTGACCGGTTTCAAGGATTGACGGCGCTCCCGGAGGGGAGATCTTCTCCGGGAGGCGGGCCACTCGGGGATGAGGGCTCGTGGGGATCGACCTCGAGAGCTCGGGGCTCCGGGTCGAAACAGGGGAGGACAGGCCCCGGCGCCGCAAGGCGCCGGGGCCCTCTGCTGTTCGGGGAGCGGTCGTTCGGGGAGCGGCTGGCGCCACAACACCTTCGCGGGCGGCGGGATGGGTACCGCGGGCGGCGGCATGGGCTTCATGGGCGGCCGGGCGCGGATCGCGGGCGGCCGGGACCGCGGCAGCGACCTCTCGGTGCGCGGGCCGGACAGGCTGGACATGCCAGTACGACGGGTGCATGCGCCTGCTCCCTCCCCGGCCGCGCGACCAGATGGCCGACACTCTCAGGTATGCCTCAGCCACAGCCTGGCACGGGATCCGTCCGGGCGCTGCAATTCCCGGCGGAAAAACGGAAAGCGGACGCCACGCTTCAGCGCCCTGCGGCACTCGGTCGGCGGCGCCCTGTCAACGGTGCCCGTCGCGGCACCCGTCAGCGCTTGGCCACGAACACATGCGAGGCGATCTCGGCGTCCAGCTCCGCCGCCTCGCCGCTGCTGCCGACCAGTACCCCGCCGGGCGACTGGGTCACGCTGACCACGGAACCGGGCTGAACACCCGCCCGCCGCAGCGTGTACATCAACTGGGCGTCCGTCTGGATCGGCTCACCGATCCGGCGCACGACCACCGTCTTGCCCTCGGCACCCGGGTCGAGCTCCGACAGGCTCACCATGCCCTCGTCGAGGAACGGGTCGGCCTCGGCCTTCTCGCCCAGCTCCTCCAGGCCCGGGATCGGATTCCCGTACGGGGACTCCGTCGGGTGGCGCAGCAGCTCCAGCACCCGCCGCTCCACGGCCTCGCTCATCACATGCTCCCAGCGGCATGCCTCGGCGTGGACCTGCTCCCACTCCAGGCCGATCACGTCGACGAGCAGGCACTCGGCGAGCCGGTGCTTGCGCATGACGCGGGTCGCGAGGCGGCGCCCCTCGTCGGTCAGCTCCAGGTGGCGGTCGCCCGCGACCTGCACCAGGCCGTCGCGCTCCATGCGCGCCACGGTCTGGCTGACCGTCGGGCCGCTCTGGTCCAGCCGCTCCGCAATCCGGGCGCGCATGGGGACCACACCTTCCTCTTCGAGTTCGAGGATGGTGCGGAGATACATCTCCGTGGTGTCGATCAGTCCGGACATTCGTGCCCCTCGATGCTGTGACATGAAAACGTCGTAAGCGCTGCGCGCTGGCCCTGACCCAATTCTGACGCATACCGCTGACAACCGTGCCGTGCCGACCGAACGCTGGGCGGCGGAGCAGCGTGGGCGCTATTGACAGGCCACTGGTCCAGACCGCAACGTGATCCGCGGCACGGACACCCCACGGACCATTCTCCCCGCCGGAAAGGGCCTCCTCGATGAGCGACAGCAAGCTGGCCGGTCAGTTCTTCGATGCAGCGATCGGCCTGCTGGAGCGCGTACGCGACGAGGAGTCCGGCAACATCGCGGCCGCCGGTGCCGCGATCGCCGACACCGTCGCCGCGGGCGGCCGGCTCTTCGCCTTCGGCGCCGGGCACTCCTCGCTCGCCGCGCAGGATGTCGTCTACCGGGCGGGCGGACTCGCCCTGATGAACCTGCTGGCCGTGCCGGGGACGGTCGGGGTCGACGTCATGCCGGCGACCCTGGGCTCGGCGCTGGAACGGGTCGACGGGCTGGCGGGAGCGGTGCTCGACTCCAGCCCCGCCGAGGCGGGCGACGTCCTCGTGATCATCTCGCTCTCCGGGCGCAACGCGCTCCCCGTGGAAATGGCGATGAACGCGCGGGCGCTCGGCTTGAAAGTCATCGGCGTCACTTCGGTGGCGTACGCGGACGGCACCCGGTCCCGGCACGGCTCGGGCGGCTTCCTGCGGGACCACTGCGACATCGTGCTCGACAGCAAGATCTCCATCGGCGACGCGGAACTGACCGTCGAGGGCATCGAGGCTCCGTTCGCGCCCGCGTCGACGGTGGTCACCAGTGCGGTGATGCAGGCGATGATGGCCGCCGCCGCGGAGCAGCTCGTGGCACGGGGGATCGAGCCGCCGATGCTACGTTCCGGGAACGTCGACGGCGGTCACGAGTGGAACGGGCGCGTCATGACGGAGTACCGGGACCGGATCTTCTACCGCCGCTGATCACGCCGGGCCGCCGGCCGCCCGCTACGGGCACGTCGGCAGCACGACCCGGACCGTCAGTCCGCCGCCCGGGTTCGCCGTCGCGCTCGCCTCGCCGCCGTGCGCCCTCGCGATCGACGCCACGATGGAGAGCCCCCAGACCGGCCCCCTCGCCGGGAGCGTGGCGGCGGGCCTGCGCCCGGCGGAACGGCTCGAACAGCAGCGGCACGGTCGCCGGGTCCACCACCGGCCCGGTGTTGGCGACCTCCAGACCGCCCGGCCCCACCCGGACCTGTACCGACCCGCCGGGGTGGTTGTGGCGCAGCGCGTTGGCGACCAGGTTGTGCACGAGGTGGTCCAGCAGGACCGGGTCGCCCTCGACCGACACCGGCCGGGCCTCCGCCTCGACGGTGATGGACCGCGCCTTCGCCTCCGCCTCCAGCGCCTCGGTCACCGTGGCCGCGGTCGCGTCGAGGCCGACCCGCTCGCGCCGTCGCAGGCCCTCGTCACAGACCGCGAGGAGCAGCAGTCCCTCGATGAGCTGCTCGCTGCCGGCGGCGGTGTCGATGAGCTTGTCCCGGATCCAGGCGACCTTCTCGGGCGGCGGGTCGTCGGCGAGGCCGATCTCGGCTGCGGCCCGCTGCACGGCGAGCGGGGTGCGCAGCTCGTGGGCGGCGTTGGCGGCGAACCGCTGCCGGGCGGCGACCAGCTCCTCGATCCGGTCGAGCATCCCGTCGAAGGTGTCGGCCAGTTCCTTGAGCTCGCCGGGCGGGGCCTTCAGCGCGAGGCGTTCGTGCAGGTTGCTGCCGGAGAGCCGGCGGGCGCGGGCGGTGATGACGCCGACCGGCCGCAGCACCCGGCCCGCCATCCACCAGGCGAGCGCGACGGAGAGCGCCGAGTAGACGGCGAGGGAGACCCCGGAGACCGTCAGCAGCTGGTTGAGCGCGGCGTCCCCGGCCGCGGTGGTGACCCTCTTCGCCACCGCGTACTGCCCGGGTTCCATGACCACGGTCTGCGCCCAGTCCGACGACGGCGGCTCGGGCGTGGAGGCCACGCCCGACCGGACGGCGGAGGCGGTGGCCCCGTCGGGGACCGCCGGGGCCACCGCGGTCAGCACACTGGCATAGAGGCGCTCGCTGACCAGCAGGTAGACCAGCCCCATCAGCAGGGCGCCGGCCAGCACCAGCAGCCCGCCGTACAGCGCGGTGAGCCGGGCGCGCTCGCTCCTCACCGGCTCTCCCCCGGCCGGTTCGCGGAGCCGTCGTCCGGCTGGTCCGCCGGCCCGTTCACCGGTCCGGTCGCGGGGCCGTGGTCCCCCGGCCCGTCGGCGAGGCCGTCCCCGATGCGGTAGCCGGCCCCCGGGACCGTCTCGATCACCGGGGGCGCGCCCAGTTTGGCGCGGAGCTTGGACAGGGTGACCCGGACCGCGTTGGTGCGGTAGCTGGTGTCCTCCTCCCACACCTCCTCGATCAGGTCGTCGCCGCTGACGACCGCGCCCTCGGCCCGCAGCAGGGTCTCCAGCACGGCGAACTCCTTGCGGGAGAGCGAGAGGTAGCGGCCGTCGCGGCAGACCTGGCGGCGTGCGGTGTCGAGCGTCAGCCCGGCCCGCTCAAGGACCGGCGGGAGAGCGGGGCGGGCACGGCGGCCGAGCGCCAGGACCCGGGCGAGGAGTTCGTCGTACGCGAACGGCTTGGTCAGGTAGTCGTCGGCGCCGAGCCCGAGGCCGGCCACCCGGTCCCGTACCGTCCCGGACGCGGTGAGCATCAGGATCCGGGTCAGCAGGCGCATGCCGACGACCCGCCGGCACACCTCGTCGCCGTGCAGCCCCGGCAGATCGCGGTCGAGGATCATCACGTCGTACGCGCCGAACCGAAGCCGGTCCAGCGCCGCCCGGCCGTCGGGGGCGATGTCCACCGCGACGGCGTCGCGGCGCAGCCCCTCGGCGATCATCCCTGCCAGGAATTCCTCGTCCTCCACCACCAGCACACGCATGAGTCCTGTGTAACCCAAAGCGATGTTTCGTCGGTGTAAGCATCCGGGCTGAGAGAAACGAAACCGGGTCCTCACGCACGCTCAAGCCGTTCATACCTGGCCTGTCAGCAACGGACGAGGAGCCCTCATGAACCCGACCATTTCCCGCCGGACCACCTCCCGCACACAAAGCCGCGGCGTCGTCGCCGCCTGCCTGATCGCCGCCGCCGTCGTCCTGTCGGCCACCGCCTGCTCGGGCGACGGCGGCGGAAGCGGAAGCGGAACCAAGAGCGGCGGATCCGCTTCGGGCACCAAGAAGACGAACGAGGACCAGGCCCTGGAGCACCGCAAGTGCCTGCGGGAGCAGGGCCTGGACATCCCGGAGCCGAAGCCGGGCGAGGACAGCCGCGGAATAACCATCAAGGGCGGCGGCAAGAGCAAGACAGAGATGGAGAAGGCGTTCAAGGCCTGCCAGGACAAGGCGGTCGGCGGCGGGGCCAAGGAGATCACCCAGGCCCAGAAGGACAAGATGCTCGCCTTCGCCCGGTGCATGCGCAAGAACGGCATCGACATGCCCGACCCGAAGTTCGACGGCGGGATGGCACAGGCGCCGTCGGTGCAGCAGAAGGACATGAAGAAGTTCGAGAAGGCCAACGCGGCGTGCGAAAGCGCCGGGCGGTGAGGCGCGGGCGCGTCATGGTGGCCGCCGCGGCGGTACTCGCCGTGGCGGCCGGGTCACTGGCTCTCACCCAGTTCGGCTCCGCCGGGGAGACGGGCGGCCCGAGGAACACCGGGCTGCCCCCGGCCACCGCCGCGGTCGAGCGCCGCGACCTGCGCGACAGCGCCCAGGCGGACGGCACGCTCGGCTACGACAAGCAGCGCAAGGTCAACGCGGGCGCGGCGGGCACCACGACCTGGACCCCGCGCACCGGCTCGACCGTCAAGCGGAACGAGCGGCTGTACGAGGTCGACGGCCGGGCGGTGTGGCTGATGTACGGCTCGGGACCGATGTACCGGACTCTGAAGCCCGGCGACCGGGGCCGGGACGTGGAGCAGCTGGAGCGCAATCTCGCGGAACTCGGCTACACCGGCTTCACCCCGGACGACGAGTACACCGAGCTGACCGCGGCCGCCGTCAAGCGCTGGCAGAAGTCCCACGACAGCGAGCGGACCGGAACGGTGGGGCCGCAGGACATCGCCTTCTCCCCGGCGGAGGTCCGGATCAATAGCGTCGAGGCAGCCGTCGGCGAACTGGCCCAGCCCGGCGCTCCGGTCCTCACCACGACCGGCTCCGAGCGCATCGTGACGTTCGAGCTCGACGTCACCGAGAGCCGGCTCGCCAAGGCGGGCACCAAGGTCACCGTGGATCTGCCGGACGGCAGCAGCGCGGCCGGGTCGGTCTCCTCGGTCGGCCGGACGGCGAAGCCCGGCAAGGACCCGCAGGACAACAGCCCCAAGGTCACGCTGACCGTCTCCTTCGACAAGCCGGACAAGGTCGGCGGCTTCGACCAGGCGCCGGTCACGGTGAACCTGACCGGCGAGCTGCACAAGGACGTCCTCAGCGTCCCGGTGAACGCGCTGCTCGCGCTGCCCGGCGGCGGCTTCGGCCTCCAGGTCGTCCAGGGCGGCAGGGTCCGCGACGTGAAGGTCGAGCTCGGCATGTTCGCCGAGGGCCGGGTCGAGGTGTCCGGCGGCGGGCTGCGCGAGGGCATGAAGGTCGGGGTGCCGAAGATATGAACACGGTCGTCGGCCTCAGGGGCGTCACCAAGGAGTACCCGGGCCCGGTCGCCGCCCTGCGCGGGGTGGACCTCACCGTCGAGGAGGGCGAACTCCTCGGCATCGTCGGCCCGTCCGGCTCCGGCAAGTCCACGCTGCTGCACATCATCGGCACCCTGGACCGCCCCACCGCCGGGTCCGTCCACATCGCGGGGCACGACGTGGCGGCGCTCTCCGACCGCAGGCTCTCCGCGCTGCGTGCCCAGCACGTCGGCTTCGTCTTCCAGGCGTTCCACCTGGTGCCGGGCGTCAGCGCCCGCGACAACGTCGCGGAGGGCCTGCTGTACTCGGGCCTGTCCCGTGCCGTACGCCGCCGCAGGGCCGCCGAAGCGCTGGAGCGGGTCGGGCTCGCCGACCGCCTCGACCACAAGCCGCACCAGCTCTCCGGCGGACAGAAGCAGCGGGTCGCCATCGCGCGGGCCGTCGTGGGGGAACCCGCGCTGCTGCTGGCCGACGAACCGACCGGGGCGCTCGACTCGGCGTCCGGGGAAGCGGTGATGAAGCTGCTGCGCGATCTCAACCGGGAGGGCGCCACCATCGCGGTCATCACGCACGACACCGAGATCGCCCGGGACCTGCCGCGCGAGGTGCGCATCCGGGACGGCCAGGTGGTCGCGGACGTACGCAATCCGTCCGTGGACGGACACGATCCGTCCACAGGCATGCGCGCTCCATCCACGGATGTGCGCGACGGCTCCGGAAACCACCGCTCCGCCGCCGCGACGGGAGCGGACCAGTGAGGGCGCGGCGCGCGGACCGCGACGCCGGCGGCCGGGGGCGGCTGAAAGCGGCCCGGCTCGGCCCCCGCGACGTGCTGCACGTCGGCTCGGCGGGGCTGCGCAGCCGGCCGATGCGGGTCGTGCTCTCCGCCCTGGGCATCGCCATCGGTATCGCGACGATGATCTCGGTGGTGGGCATCTCCGCCTCCAGCCAGGCCCAGCTGCTCCGGGAACTCGACAAGCTGGGCACCAACCTGCTCGTGGCCTCCCCCGGCGATTCGATGTTCGCCGGGCAGGACGTCAAGCTGCCCGAGGACGCCGTCGGGATGGTGGGCCGCATCAAGGGCGTCCAGGAGGTGGGCGCGACCGCCGACCTCGACACGACCGCACGCCGCAACGAGAAGATCGACAAGGACGACACGGGCGGGATCATCGTCAAGGCGACCACCGGCGACCTGCTGCGGGTACTGCGCGGCGAGGTCCACAGCGGCAGCTGGCTCAACAACGCGACCGGACGCTACCCCTCCGTCGTGCTCGGCCATGTCTCCGCGGAGCGTCTCGGCATCACCGCTCCGGGCCAGCAGGTGTGGATCGGGAACCGGTACTTCACCGTGGTCGGCATCCTCGCCCCGCTGCCGCTCGCCCCGGAGATCGAACGCTCCGCACTGGTCGGCTGGGAGGGCGCGAAGCGCCTGCTGGGCTTCGAGGGCCACCCGACATCGGTGTACGAGCGCTCGGCCGACGCGGCGGTGCAGGACGTGCGCAAGGTCATGGCGGCGACGGTCGACCCGCAGAACCCGCAGAACGTGAAGGTCACCGACCCGTCGTCGGCGCTCCAGGCCAAGGCGGCGACCGAAGGGGCGTTCAGCAGCATGCTGCTGGGCCTGGGCGGCATCGCGCTGCTCGTCGGGGGCGTCGGGGTCGCCAACACCATGATCATCTCGGTGCTGGAGCGGCGGTACGAGATCGGGCTGCGCCGCTCGCTCGGCGCGACCCGGGGCCAGATCCGCATCCAGTTCGTCACGGAGTCGCTGATGCTCTCCGGCCTGGGCGGCCTGGCGGGCGTGGCGCTCGGCGCGGCGGCGACCGGGGTGTACGCGTACTCCGGCGGGCTGCCCTGGGTGGTGCCGCCGTGGGCGGTCGGCGGCGGCTTCGGCGCGACGCTGGTGATCGGCACGATCGCGGGCCTCTACCCGGCGGTGCGGGCGTCCCGTCTCTCACCGACGCTGGCGCTGCACGCGGCGTGAGGACGGGCTCCGGCCGGGGGCGGTGCCGGGCTCCGCGACGGGGCCCGGCACACCCCTGGCCGGACCGCGTCGCCTACGGCCGCTTCGTCACCTGCGCCAGGTCGACCGCCCCCGCGACCCGGGCCGCCACCGTCTCCGCGTACGCCGCGTCGGGGCGTTCGAAGGCCATGCGATGGGCGGAGCGCAGAAACGTCACCACGCCCAGCGTCCGCCCCCTGCTCCGCAGCACCGCGCACAGTGCGTGCACCGAATCCTCCGGCCACTGCCGTTCGGCCGCCCACATCCCGGCCCCGGGCCCCGCCCCCGCACTGGCCCGTACCGAACCCGTACGGTCCACCGCCTGAAGAGCCGGGTGCCCCGCCGCGTACCGCAGCGGAATACCGCCGTCGGCCACCGGCAGGCACGGACCGGGCTCACCGGACGGGGTCGCCGCCACCCGTACCAGCCGTTCCCCCGCCACCAGATCGACCAGCGCATGGTCGGCGAAGCCCGCGAGCGCATAGTCCAGGCAGGACGTCGCCGCCTCCATCGGGTCCTCGCACTCGGACGCCGACCGCGAAGCCCGGTGCAGCTGGTTCGAGCGGAACCGCACCCGGTCCGCCTCCTGCGCTGCCAGCTTCTCCGTGGTCACGTCCTGGAACAGCCAGCCGGTCCCCAACGGGACCGGCTCCTCCGCGAGCGGCGACGCCAGCCGCAGAAAGCCGCTGCGCCAGCAACGCCGCCGATCCCCCTCCGCCGTCCGCAACGTCACCCACAGCTCGGCGAGCGCCGTCGGCGCGCCCTCGGCGAGTACGTGCTGCAGGGCGCCCTCCAGATCCTCGACGCCCTGCACGATCAGCTCCCCCAGCGGGCGCCCCAGCAGGGTCGTACGCCCACCGCCCAGTGCCCGTGCCGCGTGCGCGTTGACGACCGTCGGGCGCAGATCGGCGTCGACGAGCACCACACCCCACGACGCGTCCTCCAACAGCGCCTCGCTCAGCGCGATCGACCGCTCCAGGTCGATCTGCGCCTGCACCTCCCCGAACGCGCAGTACACCCCGGCCGGCTTCCCGTCCGCGCCCCGGACTCCCGCCGACTGCGTCCGCACGAGCACCCGCCCGCCGTCCTTGCGCAGCAGCGCGAACTCATGCACCCGGCGACCGGCACCCTCCATGGCCGCCATCAGCCGCCCCTGCACCTCCCCCGCGTCCGCCCGCCGCACCGCCCACCCGGCAAACCCGGGCCGGCCCACGGCCTCCTCGGCGGACCAGCCCAGAATCCGCTCGGCCTCACGGTTCCAGTGGGTGATGGTGCCGTCCGCGTCGAACGCGCAGAGCGCCGCGTCCATCCCGTCGAGCAGCGCCGCAAGCAGCTCGGTCCCGGGCCCTGCCCTCGGCCCCTCTTCGGGTTCGAGCGCGTCGGTCGTCCCGCTGCCTGTGGACGCACTCATCCCGTACCCCCGCAGGACGTATCCGGCATTACCGCACGTCAGACCATTGAACTCGAACGTGACCCAGCGCACACCGACTTCTCTGAAATCCGCTCCCCTCCGGCGCGGAATCCGGCCGCTCGAGCCTCCGCAGATGTGCACGAGCACTGACGGCGCCCAGGACGTTCGGGGCGTGATCGGGCGACGACTGCGGATCCGTGAAGGCGAGGGGGCGCTGCGATTGCCGGGACGGCACGTCGGGGTCCGGGACGAGCGTGGAGTGGAGTGGGGTGGTTGCCCGGCGCGGAGGTGTCAGACGATGACGGGGATGGCCTCGGCGCGGTTGGTGGCCCAGTTGGTGACGATGGGCTTGTCGACATTGGCGGTGTCGGGGAGCTTGAGTTCGGCGGGGTTGGGATCGTCGTCGGTGGTGGCGATGATGACGTGCTCGAACTCCTTGCCGGCATTGCTGTTGGTGGTCTTGGGGCTGATACCGGTGTATGCGACGGCGGAGCCGGTGAGCTTGATGGGGTCTTCGCCGCCCTGTCCGACGGGGGAGGCGACGCCGTCGGCGCCGGAGCCGAAGGACACGCTGGGAGTGTTGATGTCCAGGTAGCAGGTGATGCCGGACTTGGCCTTGGCGGTGACGAGGTAGTAGCCGCCGGCCTGGGACTCCGAGGTGACCTTGAAGTCCAGGTCGTTGGTGCCGCAGGACTGCCCGTAGCCGCCCTTCTTGCCGCCGCCGGAGTCGCCGGCCTTGTCGGTGGAGCCGCTGGAACCGGAGCCGCCGGTGGTGGAGCCGCCGGAACCGGAGCCGCCGGTGCCGGAGCCGCCGGTGGAGGGGCTGTCGCTGGAGGAGCTGTCGCTCCCGCCGCTGTCGGCGGAGGCGACGGCGGAGGGGGCCGTGGAGCTGCCGGCGTCCGCGGCGTCGTCGGCGTCGCAGGCGGTGGTGGTGGCGGCGAGGGCCGTCACGGCCACGGCGGCCAGGACGAGACGGGCGGAACGGGCGGCGAGACGCGAACGCATCATGATCTCCAGCGGCTGTCGGTTGCGGTGTTTCCTGCTGACACCGATGACACTAGGGCCGGGTCGATCCTGAAATGATCCTGTGAGTGTCCTGGTTCTGTCTCAGCAACTTCGGTTCCAGGAAAAGGCGTTGGATTGCACCAACCCCAGCTCAAGGGGCATGTCCGGGACCGCGCGAGTCGCCGGGACGCTACGAGAGATCCAGCGGCTCCGGCAGCCGCAGCACCCGGGCCCCGGTGGCAACCCATCGCGGCTGCTGCAGCGTGCCGACGGATACGCGTACAGCTACCAGCAAGAAGCCACCGAATAAATAGGTTGAGACATTCTCCGAGGGTTCTTAGGCTGCTGCCAGCGAATGAAAGGAGGTGATCCGAAAAGTGCAGTCTTATCGGATTCGTGAGGTGGCTGCGGGCTGACAGCCCGTCGTCGCACACAGTGCACCTCGGCAGGCTGTCTGCCGAAACCCAAGCAGTCACCGACCCGCAGGCTCGCCGGTAAGTCCGGCCGGCTCCTCCGCAAGGAGGGACCAGAGCCTGCGGGTTTCTGCGTGTCCGGAGGGGTTTTCTACGGGCACAGGCGCTCGACGCGCCACTTCTGGCCCTCGCGTACGTACCTCAGCCGGTCGTGCAGCCGGTTCTCGTGGCCCTGCCAGAACTCGATCGTGTCGGGGACCACGCGGAAGCCGCCCCACTGAGGGGGCGCGGGGACATGCTCGCCCTCCGGGTAGCGGGCAGCCAGTTCCTCGTAGCGTTCGATCAGCTCGTCGCGGGAGCCGATCACCGTCGACTGGGCACTGGCCCAGGCGCCCAGCTGGGAGCCGTGCGGGCGGGTGCGGAAGTAGGCGACCGTCTCTTCGCGGCCGACACGGGCCGCCGTGCCGGTGACGACGACCTGGCGGGCCATCGGGTGCCAGGGGAAGAGCAGCGAGACGTACGGGTTGGCGGTCAGTTCGCGGCCCTTGCGGGATTCGTAGTTGGTGAAGAAGACGAAGCCGCGTTCGTCGTACTTCTTCAACAGCACCGTGCGTGAGGACGGCCGGCCCTCGGGGGTGGCGGTGGAGACCACCATGGCGTTGGGCTCGTGGAGCAACCCGCCCACGGCCACCTGCCGGAACCACTGGGCGAACTGCTGCATGGGGTCGGCGGCCAGCGTGTCCTCGGTGAAGGCCTTGGAGCGGTACTGCTCGCGCATCGCGGCCGGATCGGTGGTGGAATCGGAGGGGGAGTCTGCGGTGGGCACGGGGTCATCCTGCCGTAGCGGCCGAGTCTGCCCGGCAAGGAGGGGCATCAATCCGTCACCGGTGAAACGGGAAGCTGTGCCGGATGTCACGCTTCCCCGCGTCGTGGGAACCCGCCAATATCTTGGGGCAGGCCACTGTGGCCTCCGTACAGCCGCCGACCGAGGGAGCCGCCATGTCCGACTTCGTACCGGGACTAGAGGGAGTCATCGCGTTCGAGACGGAGATCGCCGAACCGGACAAGGAAGGCGGTTCGCTCCGTTACCGCGGTGTCGACATCGAGGATCTCGTCGGCCATGTGTCGTTCGGAAATGTCTGGGGCCTGCTGGTCGACGGGGCGTTCAACCCGGGGCTGCCCCCGGCCGAGCCGTTCCCTATCCCGGTGCACTCCGGGGACATCCGGGTCGATGTGCAGTCCGCGCTGGCGATGCTTGCTCCCGTGTGGGGTCTGAAGCCGCTGCTCGACATCGACGAGGAGACGGCGCGCAACGATCTGGCGCGGGCCGCGGTGATGGCGTTGTCGTACGTCGCCCAGTCGGCGCGTGGGCAGGGCCTGCCGATGGTTCCGCAGAGCGAGATCGACAAGGCGCAGTCCGTGGTCGAGCGGTTCATGATCCGCTGGCGCGGTGAGCCGGACCCCAAGCACGTCAAGGCGGTCGACGCGTACTGGACGTCGGCCGCCGAGCACGGCATGAACGCCTCCACGTTCACCGCCCGGGTCATCGCGTCGACCGGCGCCGATGTGGCAGCGGCGCTCTCGGGTGCGGTGGGTGCGATGTCGGGGCCGCTGCACGGTGGTGCGCCGTCCCGGGTCCTCGGCATGATCGAGGAGATCGAGCGGACCGGGGATGCCACCGCGTATGTGAGGAAGGCCCTGGACAAGGGCGAGCGGCTGATGGGCTTCGGCCACCGGGTCTACCGGGCGGAGGACCCGCGGGCGCGGGTCCTGCGACGTACGGCGAAGGAGCTGGGCGCGCCGCGGTTCGAGGTGGCGGAGGCGCTGGAGAAGGCCGCGTTGGAGGAGTTGCACGCGCGTCGCCCGGACCGGGTGCTGGCGACGAACGTGGAGTTCTGGGCGGCGATCATGCTGGACTTCGCGGAGGTTCCGGCGCACATGTTCACGTCGATGTTCACGTGTGCGCGTACGGCGGGCTGGTCGGCGCACATCCTGGAGCAGAAGCGGACGGGGCGGCTGGTGCGGCCGTCGGCGAGGTACGTCGGGCCGGGGCCGCGTGATCCCCGGGAGATCGAGGGGTACGCGCAGATCACGGATCTGGGGAACTGACGGTCCCGGTGCCCCGCGAGCCCGGCGTGATCCGGATGCGGGGCCCCGGACAGGTCCGCGGGGTCTCGCCCGGCCTGCTCGTCTAGAGCTTGCCGCGGAGCGTGACGGTGCGGTGTCCGCCGAGGCGCCGCCGCACCTGCTGTTCGAAGCCGTGGGTCAGCTCCGCCCAGTTCCAGAAGGTGAGGCCGAGCTGCCCACAGGCGTAGTAGTCGTCCTCCCAGCTCCATCGGTCGATGCCGGAGGGCCTGTGGCAGGAGGGGCACTCCACGATGCCTTCGCCGCCGTTCGCCCAGTCGCCGAGCCGGCCCGCGAACGGGGCCCAGGCGCTGTCGACGGGGCACCAGGTGTCGTCGACGAGGCGGATCTCGGTGGCGCAGAGCGGGCAGGTGGCGGCTCCCGCGTCGCCCTGGCCGCTGTCGAAGACGGTGCGTCCGGTCGCAACGTGGAGGCCGTTGCTCCACAGCTCGACCGGTTCCGGGTCGTCGACGGCCTCGGCGTAGTTCGGACCGGGTGCGTTGCCGTAGCCGTCGTTGTCGAGGACGCAGTCGGTGCGCTCGGCGCTGACGATTCCGTCGGCGATCAGCCAGTCGAGGAGCCCGGTGCCGAGTCGTGCGGCGTCCTGCTCGGTGGCGTCGAGGTCGACGATCGTCTGGAAGTGGTCGCCCACAGGTCCCCCGGGGTCAGTTGAGTGCGTCGTCCAGCAGCGCCGCCCACTGTGCCACGACCCTCTGACGCCGGGCGGTGTCGTCGGTGAGTACGTTGGCCAGACCCAGACCGCGGGCCATGTCGAGGAGGCCCTGGACGGTTTCGCGTACGCCGGGCCTGGTTTCGTCGGCGGTGAGGAGTTCGACGGCGATGCGGTGGGTCTCGCGGCCGACGCGGGCTTCGAGTTCGGTGACGCGGGGGCGGAGCTGTTCCTCGTTGGACGCGGCGACCCAGAGCTGGAGTGCGGCGCGGAAGAGCGGGCCCGTGTAGAGGTCGACGAGGGCGGCGACGACGGCTGTGCGGCCCTGGACGGGCAGGGCGCGCAGGGCGGCGGAGCGTTCCTCGGCGACGTATTCGACGGCTGCGGTGAACAGGTCCTCGCGGGTCGGGAAGTGGTGCTGGGCGGCGCCGCGCGAGACGCCTGCGCGTTCGGCGACGACGGAGACGGTGGAGCCTGCCCAGCCGTGTTCGGCGAGGCAGGCGACCGCGGCTTCGAGGAGTCGTCGGCGGGTGGCACGGCTGCGGTCCTGCTTGGGGGTCCTGTCGGTGGAGGGCGTCACAACACCCATGCTGGGTCCCGTCGTTCGAGGAAGGCCGTCATCCCTTCCCCTGCCTCGGCGGAGGCGAAGAGTGCTGCCGAGCGGGCGATGAGGTCTTCGGCGTACTGGTCGAAACTCTTCCGCACAGTAGCTGTGACCAGCTCCTTCGATGCTGCCAGCCCCTGTGGTGAGGCCTTTCGCAGTCCGTCCAGTACGGGTACGAGTGCCTTGTCGATGTCCTCGGCGGACCCGACGGCGATCGTGATCAGGGAGATGCGGGCCGCTTCGGTCGCGTCGAAGCGTTCGCCGGTGAGGTAGTAGCGGGCGGCGGCGCGTGGGTCGGTGCGGGGCAGCAGGGGCAGGGAGATGACGGCGGGGGCGAGGCCGAGCCGGGATTCGGTGAGGGCGAACGAGGCGCCGGGGCCGGCCACGGAGATGTCGCAGGCGCTGAGCAGTCCGAGGCCGCCCGCCCGGACGTGTCCCGTGACCCGGGCGACGACGGGCTTGGGCAGTGCGACGATCTGCCGCATCAGGGCGACGAAGGCTGCCGGATCGGGCGGTCCGGTGAGGTCGGCGCCCGCGCAGAACGTGTTGCCGGTGTGGGTGAGGACGACGGCTCGTACGGTGTCGTCGGCCGCGCACGCGTCCAGGGCGGTGGAGAGCTCGCCGACCAGCTGCGCGGAGAGTGCGTTGCGGTTGGCCGGTGAGTCGAGGGTGAGGGTGGTGATGCCCCGGTCGTGGGTGGGTTCGGCGAGCGGCGTCATGTGTCGGTCTCCTTCTCGCGGGACTTCCCGGACGCGGCGGGAGCCGCGGTGGGCAGCTGCGGCGTGGAGAGACGGAATGTTCTGCGTCAGTACGACTTGGGGAGGCCCAGGGACTGGTGGGACACGTAGTTCAGGATCATTTCCCTGCTGACGGGTGCGATCCGGGCGACGCGGGCCGCCGTGATCAGGGACGCGAGGCCGTATTCGCGGGTGAGGCCGTTGCCGCCGAGGGTGTGCACGGCCTGGTCGACGGCTTTGACGCAGGCTTCGCCGGCCGCGTACTTCGCCATGTTGGCGGCCTCACCGGCACCGATGTCGTCGCCGTCGTCATACAGCCGGGCGGCCTTCTGCATCATCAGCCGGGCCAGTTCCAGTTCGATGTGGGCCTGGGCGAGGGGGTGGGCGATGGCCTGGTGGGAGCCGATGGGTTCCTTCCACACCTGGCGGGTCTTCGCGTACTCGACGGCGCGGGCGAGTGCGTAGCGGCCCATGCCTATGCCGAATGCGGCGGTCATGATGCGTTCGGGGTTGAGCCCGGCGAAGAGCTGGAGCAGTCCGGCGTCCTCATCGCCCACGAGGGCGTCGGCGGGCAGCCGCACGTCGTCGAGGACCAGCTCGAACTGCTTCTCCGGGGCGTGGAGTTCCATGTCGATCTGCGAGCGCCGGAAGCCGGGTGCGTCGCGCGGGACGATGAAGAGGCATGGCTTGAGCCTGCCGGACCTGGCGTCCTCGGTGCGGCCGACGATGAGGGTGGCGTCGGCGATGTCGACGCCGGAGACGAAGACCTTGCGCCCGGTGAGCAGCCAGTCCTCGCCGTCCTTGCGGGCGGTGGTGGTGATGCGGTGGGAGTTGGAGCCCGCGTCGGGTTCGGTGATGCCGAAGGCCATGGTGAGGCTGCCGTCGGCGAGGCCGGGGAGCCACTGCCGCTTCTGGGTTTCGGTGCCGAAGCGGGCAATGACGGTGCCGCAGATGGCCGGGGAGACGACCATCAACAGCAACGGACTGCCGGCCGCACCCAACTCCTCCAGGACGATCGAGAGTTCAGCCATTCCGCCGCCTCCGCCGCCGTACTCCTCGGGAAGGTTCACGCCGAGATAGCCGAGCTTGGCGGCTTCGTTCCACAGCTCGCGCGGGTGGGCTCCGTCGCGTACGACGGAGGTCATGTAGTCCCGCCCGTAGCGCTTTCCGAGGGCGGCGACGGCTGCGCGCAGGGCCTGGTGCTCTTCGGTTTCGAGGACGGTGCTCATGCGTTCTGCTTCCTACTCATTGCTCAGAGTTGAGCATCAGTCGGATATTTCGCTCTCCGCACCGGCACAGATGCCTGGTGCTGGAGTCCTGGCCCATCGGCAGTCGGGGCCGTTGGCGGTCGGTACGTTCCTGCAAGAGCTGCTTGACCCGTGTGTGCGGGGTGAACAGGGTGATGTCGGGATCACCTTCTCTGTGCAGGATGTTGACCGCTCCGGCATGGTCGGCTTGCCACACGGCCCCGCACTCGGTGCAGTGAAGCCGGTCTCCTTTGCGGACACCAGGGATGTTCGTAAAGGGGACGACTTGTGACGTGTAGGCAGCATTGACCAGCCGCACCGCAGAACCTCTGCGGTCCGACACGGCTTCCAGCGCTTCCGCAGTGACACCCTTGGTCCACGCGGCGAGTCGCCGGTTGGTGTTCTTCCCCAGCTTCTTGCCACTGGCGAAAGTCTTGGTGAGATCTTCGGCCACGATCAGGCTCGCCTTGTCGGCGACAGCGTGAACGGCCTTGAAGGTCAGATCACGGACGCGACAACGCCAAGAATCGGAGCGCCGGTCACGCTTGATGGCACCGAGGTTGTTGTCTCGGATACGCCGAGCTTTGGCGTGGTCGCCGCGCTGTTCAGCCTTCTCCGCGACGCTACGGATCTTGGCCCGCCGGGCGTTCTTGACCTTTCGGTGATCGGACTCGGAGGTCAGCAGGTCGCCCAGCTGCGTGCCGTGGTGCCGGCCGTCGGAATCGGTGAGGACTTCCGAATATCCCTTGTCCACGCCGATCGTGCGGGTGCCGACGGGACGTTGGGAGGACTTCATGTCTTCCGCGTCGATGGCGTAGTGCACCTCGACCCTGCCCGAGCGCAGGACCAGCCGCAGGGTGCCGGTCGGAGCGACCGTGGTGTTCAGCGGGATACGGACAAGCTGCCGACGCTCCAGTCCGGGTACCGCGAGCCAGATGTTTCCGCCCGCGGTGAGGGTGAAGGTCTTGTACTGGTCGGCGCGGACCACGATCTGGTTGTGGGTTCGGTTCCGGCCGTGCTTCCAGTGCCGGCGCATCTGCCGAGCCAGGAATGGGTCGTCGGCCCACGTCTCGCGCTTGAGTGAGGTGAACAGGCGCTTCCGCTCGCCCTCGTCCTTGGTGCGCTGGTTGATCGCCCTGCGGACTTTGACCTTGGCCGCCTCTCGGTTCGCGGTGATGTCGGCGACCGTATCCCGCACGGTCTCTTTCCACGCGTTCGCCAGGACGTCGAAGGTCTGTGCGGTGCCGTCGGCGATCCACACATCGCGGATCTGCCGGTCCGACCAGGCGAGGCCGCTGACCGACCCGTACAGACGCCACACGAGCGAGCGGACCGCGCCGAGACGTCGCGCCTGCTCGTCGAGCTGGGCGTACTTGCCCTGGTTGAGGTTCTTCGAGTAAGCGATACGGGTGACTTTCACCGGCCACCGCTGGCCAGCTCGTCCTTGAGCGTCATCTCGTGGCGTCGAAGCCCGCCCAGGCGACGAGAGAAGGTGTGCACGACAGTCAGTAGGTCCTGCACCATCTCCTCTTGCGGGGACAGCGATTCCTGGTTCGCCACCACGATGGTGCAGCCGTTCTTCCGCGCGACGTGTTCGAGGTAGTCGAACCCGAACCGGGCGAGCCGGTCCTCGTGCGCTATCACCAACGTGCCGACCTCGCCCCGCTCGATCGCATCCATCAGAGCGAGGAATTTCTTCCGCTGGAGGTCCATGCCGCCGCCGATTTCGCGAATCCACTGATCGACAGCGAGACCGCGACCCCGGCAGAACTCCTCCATCGCCTGTACCTGCGAGGCGAGGTCGTCCTTCTGTCCAGGCGAGGACACCCGGCAGTACACGATGGTCTGACGCGCTGACTCGTCGAATCCGGGCTGGAGCACCTGCCGCACGTCGGCGTCGGTGAAGTACCGCTGTCCGGATATGCGTTGCGGCGCAATACGGCCCTCGCGCTCCCACCTTCGAACAGTGGAAGCGGAGCGACCAACACGCTGTGCGAACTCGCTGATCCGGTACATGCTGATCACCGTACCCAACTCTGCGCATGAGTAGGCAAGAATCAGACACTAGATCCCACCTCCTCAGGGTCTGCGGGTTCGGCGACGACGGCGAGCAGGGCGCCGACCTCCACCTGGAGGCCGGGGGCGGCGTGCAGTGCGGTGAGGGTGCCGGAGGCGGGGGCGAGGATGCGGTGTTCCATCTTCATCGCCTCCAGCCAGATCAGTGGCTGCCCGGCTTCGACCGCCGCCCCGGCCCCGAGCCCGTCCGCGATGCGGACGACGGTGCCGGGCATGGGGGCGAGCAGGGAACCGGGCGCGGTCCGGTCGGTGGGGTCGGTGAAGCGGGGCAGGGCGGTGAAGGTGTACGAGCCGGTGGCGGTGTCCACGTACACCTGGTCCCGGTGGAAGGTGATGGCGAAGTGGCGGGTGACGGAGCCGACTTCGAGAGTGACGTGACCGGGGCGGGCGGCGATGACCCGTTCTCCCGTTTCGGGGACGGGGCCGGTGCGTGTGGTGCGGTAGGCGGCCTGGTGTTCGGTGCCGTCGGGTTCGGTGCGGTAGCGCTTGACCTGGGGTTGCGAGGAGATGTTGCGCCAGGCGCCGAAGCGGGCGGGCCGGGGCCGTGGTGCCGGGTGGCGGCGTCGGCGAGGGCGGCGGCCAGGGCGGCGGTGCGGTGGTCCGCTTCGTCCGGGGCGGGGGTGAGGGTGTTCAGGTGGCGGTCGTAGAAGCCGGTGTCGAGGCGGGCGGCGCGGAAGTCGGGGTGGCGCAGGGACCGTACGAGCAGGTCGCGGTTGGTGACCGGTCCGTGGATGCGGGCGCGTTCCAGGGCGCGGGCGAGGAGGCGTACGGCTTCGCCCCGGGTGGGGGCGTGGGCGATGACCTTGGCGAGCATCGGGTCGTAGTGCACGCCGATGGTGTCGCCGCCGGTGTATCCGGTGTCGAGGCGCAGTCCGGGTTCGTCCGGCATTTCCAGCGTGTGCAGTGCTCCGGTCTGCGGCTGCCAGTCGCGGGCGGGGTCCTCGGCGTAGAGCCGGGCCTCGACGGCGTGGCCGTGCGGCTCGGGGGGTGCGGTGGCGGGCAGCGGTTCGCCTTCCGCGATGCGCAGTTGCAGGGCGACGAGGTCGAGCCCGAAGACGGCTTCGGTGACGGGGTGTTCGACCTGGAGGCGGGTGTTCATCTCCAGGAAGTACGGCCGTCCGTCGGCGGCGAGGAGGAACTCGACGGTGCCCGCGCCCCGGTAGCCGACGGCGCGGGCCGCAGCCACGGCGGCATCGTGCAGCCGGGTCCGCAGCGCGTCGTCGAGGCCGGGTGCGGGGGCCTCCTCGATGACCTTCTGGTGGCGGCGCTGGAGCGAGCAGTCGCGGGTGCCGAGCGCCCAGACCCCGCCGTGCTCGTCGGCCATGACCTGGACCTCGACGTGCCGGCCGTGCTCCACGTACGGCTCCGCGAAGACCTCGCCGTCCCCGAAGGCGGCAGCGGCCTCGGCGGAGGCGGCTATCAACTCGCCCGACAGATCTGCGCGTTCCCGTACGATCCGCATGCCGCGTCCGCCGCCGCCCGCCGCCGCCTTCAGCAGCAGCGGAAGGTCGTCGGCGGTGGCCTTCTCCGTGTCGACGGGCGCGAGCAGCGGCACCCCGGCGGCGGCCATCAGCTCCTTGGCGCGGGTCTTGGACGCCATCAGCTCGATGGCCTTGACCGGCGGCCCCACCCAGACGAGACCGGCGTCCTGCACGGCACGGGCGAATCCGGCGTTCTCGGAGAGGAAGCCGTACCCGGGATGGACGGCGTCGGCGCCCGCCGCGAGCGCGGCGCGTACGACGAGGTCGCCGCGCAGATAGGTGTCGGACGGGGCGGCGCCCGGCAGCCGTACGGCGGTGTCCGCCTCCCGTACGTGCAATGCGCCGGCGTCCGCGTCGGAGTACACGGCGACGGTGGCGATGCCCAGCGCACGGCACGTGCGGAAGATCCGGCAGGCGATCTCGCCCCGGTTGGCGACGAGCAGTGTGGAGATCATCTGTGGCCTCACATCCGGAAGATTCCGAAGCCGCCGCGGGCGCCTTCGACCGGGGCGGTGTGGATCGCGGACAGGCACATCCCGAGGACGGTCCTGGTGTCGCGCGGGTCGATGACCCCGTCGTCGTACAGCCGCCCGGACAGGAACATCGGCAGCGACTCGGACTCGATCTGCTGCTCGACCATGGCGCGCAGCCCGGCGTCGGCCTCGGCAGCCTTGTCGTCGTACGGCAGTCCCTTGGCGGCGGCGGAGGCGCGGGCGACGATGGACAGCACCCCGGCGAGCTGTTGCGGCCCCATGACGGCGGACTTGCTGCTGGGCCAGGCGAAGAGGAAGCGCGGGTCGTACGCCCGTCCGCACATGCCGTAGTGCCCGGCCCCGTACGAGGCGCCCATCAGCACGGACAGATGCGGGACCCCGGAGTTCGACACCGCGTTGATCATCATCGCGCCGTGCTTGATGATGCCGCCCTGCTCGTACTCCTTGCCGACCATGTAGCCGGTGGTGTTGTGCAGGAAGAGCAGGGGGATGTCGCGCTGGTTGGCGAGCTGGATGAACTGGGCGGCCTTCTGCGACTCCTCGCTGAACAGCACGCCTTGCGCATTGGCGAGGATGCCGACGGGATAGCCGTGAAGCGTGGCCCATCCGGTCACCAGGCTGGTCCCGTACAGCGGCTTGAACGCGTCGAAGTCGGAGCCGTCGACGAGCCGGGCGATGACCTCGCGCGGGTCGAAGGGCACCTTCAGATCGCCGGGCACGATGCCGATCAGCTCGTCCTCGTCGTACTTCGGCGGTTCGGCCGGTCCCGGATCCGGGTGTGCCTTGCGCCAGTTGAGGCGGGCGACGATCCGGCGGGCCTGGCGCAGCGCGTCCTGCTCGTCGACGGCGAAGTGGTCGGCGAGCCCGGAGGTGCGGGCGTGCATCTCGGCGCCGCCGAGCGATTCGTCGTCGCTCTCCTCGCCGGTCGCCATCTTCACCAGCGGCGGCCCGCCGAGGAACACCTTGGACCGTTCCTTGATCATGACGGTGTGGTCGGACATGCCGGGGACGTACGCCCCACCGGCGGTCGAGTTCCCGAAGACGACGGCCACGGTCGGGATGCCGGCCGCCGACAGCCGGGTGAGGTCGCGGAACAGCGCCCCGCCCGGGATGAAGATCTCCTTCTGCGACGGAAGATCGGCACCCCCGGACTCGACGAGGCTGATGCAGGGCAGCCGGTTGGCGAAGGCGATCTCGTTAGCCCGCAGGGCCTTCTTCAGGGTCCAGGGGTTGGAGGCGCCGCCGCGTACGGTCGGGTCGTTGGCGGTGATCAGGCACTCCACGCCCGACACCACCCCGATTCCGGTGACGAGCGAGGCGCCGATCGCGTAGTCGCTGCCCCAAGCGGCGAGCGGCGACAGTTCGAGGAACGGGGTGTCCTCGTCGATCAGCAGCTCGATCCGCTCCCTGGCCAGGAGCTTTCCGCGCGAGCGGTGCCGCTCGACGTACTTCTCACCGCCGCCCGCCCGCGCCTTGGTGTGCTCACCGGCCAGCTCGTCGAGTTTGGCCAGCATGGCCGCGCGGTTCGCGGCGTATTCGGGGCTCGCGGTGTCGAGCCCGGTGGGCAGGACGGTCATGCGTTCACCTCCGGTGCGTGGGCGGCTTCCAGCAGCGATACGGGAATGGGGAGGTGCCGGGAGCGCAGCCACTCCCCCACCGCCTTGGCCTGGGGGTCGAACCGGTGCTGGGCGGCGACGCCCTCGCCGAGCAGCCCCTGCACGACGAAGTTCAGGGCACGCAGGTTCGGCAGGACATGGCGTACGACGGTGAGACCGGCGGTCTCCGGAAGCAGCTCCCGGAACCGTTCGACGGTCAGCTCATGGGCCAGCCACCGCCAGGCGCCGTCGCCGACGGCCCACACTCCCACGTTGGCGTCCCCGCCCTTGTCACCGCTGCGGGCACCCGCGACCCGGCCGAGCGGGGCGGTCCGGGTGGGTCCGGCGGACGGCAGGGGCTCGGGCAGCGACGGCTCCGCGGCTTCCCGGAGCGGCTGCGTCCGCGCGGGATGTTCCTGACTCTCCCGCCGCCCGTCCGGCAGGACGGCGACGTGCGGGACCTCGCCGGCCGGTATGTACGTTGCCTCGAACACCCCGTACGGTGCGCCCTTTCCGGGCGGGGCGGTGACATGGAAGCCCGGGTAGCTGCCGAGGGCGAGCTCGATCGCCGCGCCGGAGACCGCGCGTCCGACGGCCTCCGGGTCCTGGTCGCGGACGACGAGCCGGAGCAGGGCGCAGGCCCTCTCCTCGGTGTCGGCGTCGGCCCGGTCGGTCCGGGCCAACTCCCAGCGAACCTCTGCGGGGCGGGTACGGGACCGGTCGAGCGCCTGTGCGAACTGGTCCTTGACGAGCTGCGCCTTGGCCTCGATGTCGAGCCCGGTGAGTACGAAGACGACTTCGTTGCGCCAGCCGCCGAGCCGGTTGAGGCCGACTTTGAGTGTGGGCGGCGGGGCCTCGCCGCGCACGCCGGAGATCCGTACCCGGTCGGGGCCTTCCTGGGTCAGCCGTACGGTGTCGAGCCGGGCGGTGACGTCCGGTCCGGCGTACCGGGGGCCGCCGGTCTCGTACAGCAACTGGGCGGTGACGGTGCCGATGTCGACGACACCGCCTGTGCCGTCGTGCTTGGTGATGACGGACGACCCGTCGGCATGGAGCTCGGCTACGGGAAAGCCGGGCCGGCGCAGGTCATGGCCCCGGAAGAACGAGTAATTCCCCCCGGTGGCCTGGGTTCCGCACTCCAGTACGTGTCCGGCGACGACGGCCCCGGCGAGGGCGTCGTGGTCGTCGGGTCCCCAGCCGAAGTGCGCGGCGGCGGGCCCGGTGACGAGGGCGGCGTCGGTGACCCGTCCGGTGACGACGACATCGGCGCCCGCGGTGAGGCAGGCGGCGATCCCCGCGCCGCCGAGGTAGGCGTTGGCGGTGAGGAAGCCCTCGGGTACGGGGAGGCTGTCGCCCTCCACATGGGCGACCCGTACGGGCACTCCCACCTTCTGTGCCAACTCCCGCACGGCGTCGGCCAGTCCTGCCGGATTGAGCCCTCCGGCATTGGTGACGATCTTCACGCCGCGCTCGTGGGCGAGCCCGAGGCCCTCTTCGAGCTGGCGCAGGAAGGTGGTGGCGTACCCGTGTGCGGGGTCCTTGAGCCGGCTCCGGCCGAGGATGAGCATGGTCAGCTCGGCGAGATAGTCCCCGGTGAGGACGTCGAGGGGGCCGCCGGTGAGCATCTCGCGTACGGCGTCGAAGCGGTCGCCGTAGAACCCGGAGGCGTTGCCGATCCGCAGCGGTCCGGTCGTCCGCGGCGGCTTCTCGGTCGTCTGCGACGGGTCGGCCGGGGTACGCGGTCCAGTCACTCGTCGTCTCCCTTCGGTGCACCGCCTCCCCGGGGTGCGCGGCCGGGTCCGGCGGGCCCGGCGAACGCCTGGGCGATGTCGAGCCACCGGTCGGCGTCAGGCCCGACGGCCATGACGGCGAGGTCGTCGCGGTGGGCGCGCTGGGTGACGAGGAGGCAGAAGTCGACCAGCGGCCCGGTGACGCGCTGCGGCGCGTCCTGCGCGCCGAACGTGATCAACTCGCCGTCGGGTGCTGTCAGTTCGACCCGGAACTCCTCCTCTGGCGCCGCGATCCTCCGCGCCAGGTAGGCGTAGTCCCTGGCCCGCACACCGATCCGGGCGACGTGCCGCAGCCGGGCGGTGGGGGTCCTGGTGACGCCGAGGGTGTCGGCGATGTCATGGCCGTGTGCCCAGGTCTCCATGATCCGGGCGGTCGCCATCGAGGCGACGCTCATCGGCGGCCCGTACCAGGGGATACGAACACCGGCCGGAGCGGCCCGCAGCACCGCGTCGAGCCGCCCCCTCCCGTCCCGCCACCGCGCGAGGAGCGCGTCCGGGGCGAGCACGGCCAGTTCCTCGGCACCCCGGTCGACGAAGGATTCGGGGGCCTCCATCGCCTTGGTGACCTCCCGGGCGAAGGCGTCGGCATCGGTGGCGGCCAGCAGCGCGACTTCGTCGGTCCAGGTGAGATGGGCGATCTGATGCGCGATGCTCCAGCCGGGGGAAGGGGTCGGCGCGACCCACTTACCGGTGCTCAACTCCCGTACGAGTACGTCGAGTTCCTGGCTCTCTTCACGCAGATCGTCGAGCAGGGCGGCGACATCGGGCACAGTGCACTCCCCTCGGGGCAAGGCGGTGTGCCCAGGAGCATGGCAGCGGACCCATAAACAAGCAAGCATGCTTGCATTATTTTCTGTCCCGCCACCGGGGCGTCGGCAGGCCGTGCGCCCGAACGCGCCGTCGTGGGCGCGCAGGGCGAGGCGGCCCCGTGCAGGACGTCGAGCACGTCGAGGATGTGCTGGGTGCCGCGCACGAGGCGGAACGTCTCGGAGATGTGCACGGTGCCACCCGGCCGCGCGTAGACGAGCAGCTTGCCGAACTTCGGGCGCTCGAGCGGGTGGAGGCGGCTGGAGGCGCCCGCGCCCTCCTCGAACATGACCGGGCCCTCGATCCCGGCCTCACCCAGGGCGAGGGGTTCACGGTTCCGGGGTGAAGGGCTCCGCGTTCAGGCAGGGCCGGGCCTTCGCAAGCGTCAACACCGCCAGACCGATGGAGCAAGGGCATCCCCCCTTCCGATCCCCTTGCCCCACCAGGTATCTTGCATCGCATGGAACCAGGTGATTCGACCAAGCAGGCCCGGGCAGCCACCCAGCTGCGCAAGGGTGTCCTGGAGTACTGCGTACTCGCCCTGATGCGGGACCGCCCCCGCTACGGCGTGGAACTCCTCCATGCCTTGGAGGACTCCGGTGCCCTGGCCACCAGCCAGGGCACGGTCTACCCGCTGCTCTCCCGGCTCCGCCGCGACGACCTGGTCACCACCACCTGGCAGGAGTCCGCCTCCGGACCACCCCGTCGCTACTACGCGCTCACCGACAGCGGCCGGGCCGCACTCGACGAGTTCACCCGCGTCTGGCCCGGCTTCCGCAACGCCGTCGACGCCTTCCTGACCACCCCGCACCCCTCCACCGGAGACCTCGCATGAAGACCGCCACCGACCTTGTACGCGACTACCTCTCCGCAGTCGAGCGCGAGGCCTCCGCGCTCCCCGCCGACCGTCGCCAGGAACTCCTCGCCGACCTCGCCGAACACATCGAGGTGACGCGCGCCGAACGCCCCGATGCCGCGATCGGCGAGGTCCTGGCGGAGCTGGGGGACCCTCGCACGATCGCGGCGACGGCGCTGTCCGAGGCGGGGAACGGGGCCGCCGGGGCCTCGACCCGGGGCGGTGTCGGTGCACCCGCCCGGCGCGGCAAGGTGCACCCCCTGGTCCCGCTCCTGATGCTCACCCTCTCGATGCCGTTCATGATGGTCTTCCCCGACCTCCCCGGCCCGCTGTTCGGCGTCCTGTTCCGCGTCGTCGGCGCGGTACTCCTGTGCACCTCGGTGCACTGGACCGCCGCCCAGAAGACCACCGGCGTACTGCTCGCCGCCGTCCTGCCGACTGTCATCATCGCCACCTGGAACCTGTCCAGTGGCGGCCCGGAGGCCGGCACCCCGGCCCTCCTGGCCAACCTGGCGATGCTCGCCCTGATGGCTGGCACGGCAGCATGGCTCTGGCGGGTCCGCCGCGCCTGAGCGCGGCCGCCGGCACATCGAGGTCGACAAGCGGATCGACCCGGCACGCGACTGCGCGTACCCCGAGGGCAGCAACGGCTCCCTGGTCCGGGAGGGCCTCCGAGTCGCGCGGCTGCCCGGCTGCGGCTACGCCCGACCGCTGGCGCCGCACAAGCTGCCCACGCGCCGGGGCCGTCGCCGCGCACTCGATCGACGTCACAACTCACTTCCCGTTCGGATCAGGAGCAAGCCCAGGAGGCGCGGCGGGCCGGTGGACCGGCCGCACGCAGCGGAGGGCGTGCGGCTCGTTCCGGGCGACGGAAACGGGTCGACGCGTCGAGTGTCCGGGGCAGCTGGTAGCGGAGTGCGGGCGGGGCGCGGGCGGGCCCTCAGGCGTGGTCGCGGCGCTTCCCGACCCGCACCTGGCTTCGCACCGCGCCCATGCTCGCCCCGATGACCAGGGCTATGGCCAGGGCGTCCGTCGTGGAGAGGGCCTGGTCGAGGATGAGGAAGCCGGCCGTGGCCGCGATCGCGGGTTCCAGGCTCATCAGGATCGCGAAGGTGGGCGCGGGCAGGCGGCGCAGCGCCATGAGTTCGAGGGTGTACGGAAGGACCGAGCTCAGCAGCGCCACCGCCGCACCCAGTCCCAGCGTGGACGGGACCAGCAGTTTCGAGCCCGACTCCAGGATGCCGAGGGGCAGGGAGAGGAGCGCGGCGACCACCAGGGCCAGGGCGAGGCCGTCCGCTTGGGGGAAGCGGCGGCCGGTGCGGGCACTGAAGACGATGTACGTGGCCCACAAGGCGCCCGCGCCCAGTGCGTACGCGGCGCCCACCGGATCGAGGCGGTCGAAGCCACCCCCGCTCAGCAGCACGACACCGCCCAGCGCGAGGCCCGCCCACACCACGTTGACCAGGCGGCGGGAGGCGATCACCGAGAGGGCCAGCGGGCCCAGCACCTCCAGGGTGACGGCCGCGCCCAGCGGGATGCGGTCGGCGGCCTGGTAGAAGAGTGTGTTCATGCCGCCCATGGCCACCCCGAACGCGAGGACCGTGCCCCAGTCGGCGCGCGAGTAGCCGCGCAGCTTCGGGCGGCAGACGATCAGCATGACGAGCGCGGCGACGGCCAGGCGCAGGCTGACAACCCCGAGCGCGCCGGCCCGCGGCATCAGCAGGACCGCGACCGCGGAGCCGAACTGGACGGAGAGCCCGCCCGCGACCACCAGCGCGACCGGGGCGAGTGCCGCCCTTCGGCCCTTGGGGCGTGCAGGACCTGCCGCCCCGCCCAGGGCGGACACCGCCTCCGGCACGGCGACGGCCGCGGCCTGTTCCGCGGCCGCTGCCCCTGCTGCACTGCGCTGGTCGTTCACCTGCGGTGTTCCTCCCGAATCCGGCAGTGCATTTCAATGCACTAGCTGATTGAATATACTGCACTTTCGCCGTGCGGTACCTCCCCTTACGGTAGGTACCTCCGCGTGGCACGTGAAATGCCCGTTGGGCTCCCGTTATGCTTCCCGCGCATGAGCCTTGGACGCAGCGGTGACGGCCGTACCGGGAACGCTGCGGGCCGGAGTTCCGGCCGCGGTATCGAGGTCCGCCATCTGCGCGCCTTCCTCGCGATCGCCGACGAGGGCAACGTCACCCGCGCCGCCGCCCGCCTCCGCCTCACCCAGCCCGCGGTCTCCCGCACCCTCGCCGCCCTGGAGCAGCACCTCGGCATCCGGCTCGTCGACCGGTCCACCCACCATCTCGTCCTCACCCCCGAAGGCGTCGCCTTCCGGGACAGGGCCGCCGCCGCGGTCGCCGCGTTCGACGAGGCGCTCGACTCCGGCGGACTGCGCCACTGGCCGCTGCGGCTCGGGCACGCCTGGTCCGCGTTCGGCCCGTACACCACACCCCTGCTCCGGCGTTGGCAGGAGCGGTATCCGCAGACCCCGCTCGAACTGCTGCGGATCGACGACCGCACCGCCGGGCTCACCCGCGGCGAAGTCGATGCGGCGTTGCTGCGGGGCCCCGTCGAGGCGCCGGGGCTCGTCACCGAGGTGCTGTTCGAGGAGGACCGGGTGGCGGCGGTCGCCGCGGACGGGCCGCTCGCCGCCCGCGCCACGCTCCGTCTCGCCGATCTGGCGGGCGGCACCGTCGTCCTCAACACCGTCTCCGGCACCACCACCGTGGATCTGTGGCCGCCGGACTCCAGGCCCGCAGCGACCCTCACCGTCGCCAACACCGACGACTGGCTGACCGCCATCGCGGCGGGGCGCGGCGCCGGGGTCTCCGCCGCGTCCACCGCCGAAATGCACCCGCACCCGGGGGTCGCCTACCGCCCGCTCGTCGACGCCCCGACCGTCCCGGTGCTGCTCGCCCGGCGCGACGCCCCCGGCCACCCCGCGCTGCCGAAGCTCGCCGCGCTCGCCCGCGAGATCGTGGGGCGGGACGCCACCGACGACTGAGGAACTCCCGCACGGGACCGGACGGCCGGGGGAGCGCCCCCGCCCGCCCCGGCTCACTCCTCGACCACCGGACGTCACAGGCGCCTGTCAGCGCGACGTGCGGGGCCGCCGGTGCGGCATCCGGGGCCGTCAGTGCGGCAGGTCCAGCTCGGCCACCACCGTCTTGCCGACGGGCACGCGGTCGAGGACGTCCCACCGGTCGGCGAGCGCCTCCACCAGGAGCATGCCCCGGCCGGTCTCCGCCAGCGGCGGCATCGCGGGGCGTGGCGCGCCGGGGCGGGGGGCCGGAGCTCGCCCCGGGCGTCGGAGACCTCAATGCGCAGGGTCCGGCCAAGGAGCTTGGCGGTGACCTCGAAGTCCCGGCCGGGGACGCGGCCGTGCGTGACGGCGTTGGCGGCGAGCTCTGCGACCAGCACGGCGGCGGTGTCGGACGCCCCGCTGCCGTGCGGTACACCCCAGGCGTCGAGCTGGTGCAGCACGAGCCGGCGAGCGAGGCGTGCGCCGCGCGGGGTGGAGCTGAAGCGCTGGACGAACACACCTACGGTGAGGGGCGCTTGACCGGTCGCGGGGGTGGACGGTGGATTCATGCGCCCAATACACAGGGCGCGCAAAGGGGTTCACCAGGACCGACGCACGTACGCTGAGTCAGCGTACGCACACAATCAGTGGACAGTACGCATCACCCGGCGTGACGATGGAGCCGAGTCAGAAGCGGTACGGCGGGGCGGGTGCGCGCGAAAGGTGGCCGACTGTGGCCTACGAGAACACGGACGACGGCGCTGCGGGAACGACGGCAGGAGGAACGGGCGCGGGAGCCGGCGCCGAGCCGGGGGTGTCGGACAGTCTGCGCACGTTCGGCGCGTTCGTCCAGGCTTTACGGGAGCACGCGGGCTTCAGTCGCGAGGAATTCGGCGACCTGGTGCGCTTCTCCAAGCACACCGTCGCCTCGATCGAGCAGGGCCGCCGGATGCCGGACCGCGACTTCGTGGAGCGAGCGGAGTCGGCGCTCGGAAACACCGGCGCGCTACGGAAGGCGGCGCCACATCTGACACGGCAGGCGGGACTGGCGAGTTGGTTCCGGCAATGGGCACGGGTGGAGACGACGGCGATCAGCCTGTACACGTACGAGTGCCGGGTCTTGCCGGGCCTGTTGCAGACGGAGGCGTACGCGCGGGCGGTGTCGCTGAACGTGCCGCCGCTGCCCGACCCGGAGGAACTGGAGCAGCGGATCGCGGCGCGACTGGCACGACAGGAGCTGCTGGCGGTGACACGGAAGCCGCCGACGGCATTCAGCTTCATCGTGGAGCAGGCGGTGCTGGAGCGGTGGACGGGCGGGGAGGCGGTGACGCGGGAACTCTTCGACCACTTGGTGGAGTTGATCGCGCGGAACTGGAACGTGGAGTTTCAGGTGATGCCGACGCGGAGGCCGACGCACGCGGGCTTGGACGGGCCGATCATGCTGGCCGAGACTCCCGAGAACCGGTGGTTCGCTTACTCGGAGGGCCAGCAGAACGGACGGCTGATCGCCAACGCGAAAGAGATCAGTCTCCTCCAGCACCGCTATGCGAAACTGCGCTCGCAGGCCCTGACCGCAGAGGACTCCCTGGGCCTGCTGAAGCGATTGCGAGGAGCGCTATGAGCACGTCCGAACTGGCCTGGTTCAAGAGCAGCTACAGCGGCTCGCAGGGTGACGCCTGCGTCGAGGTGGCGAAGGGGACGCAGGCGATCCACGTCCGGGACTCCAAGGACCAACTGAGCCCCGAGCTCGCCCTCTCTGCCACCGCATGGGACGACTTCGTCTCCTACGCCGCCCAGGGCTGACCCTCACGCCCCGCGCCGGACCCGTCCGGCGCGGGGCGCTGCCGTTCACCGGGCAGGCGGCGTCCACGATGAGCTGGGGCAGGGCGCCGGACTCCTTGGGTCCGAAGTTCGCGAGCAGTTCGCGCGGCCCGGCCGGTCGGGCCGGTCAGGCCGGGTCGAGTTGGCGGCAGGGCCTGCACAGGCCGTCGCGGAACGCTTCGGGCCTCCCTGGGACGCCGCACTCGGTGCACTCGATGATCAGACGGCGTACGGGAGTTCCCGGCACGGCCGGGGCTGCGGCGGGCAGACGGGGCGGGAGCTTGTCGCGGAGACGGCGGCGGACGAAGCCGAAGGGCGAGTCGACAGACGCGGGAAGCCCGGCGGTGAGGACGCGCGTCAGGTAGTCGGCGTCCACACCGCGCGCGAACCACTCGGCAGCCGCCTGCTCCAGTGCCGCACAGTCCGCCGCCGAGAGGGCCAGGCGGGAGTCGGTACGGCCGAGACGGGCCAGAACGAGGAAAGCGGGAGAGGGCCGGTCCACGGTCGCCTCCGGCTCCGGCTCCGGCTGCGGCTCGGGCTCTGCGGTGCGCTGCTGCGGCACTGCCGCGATGGGCGGCTGCGCCGGTACGGATGCGGGCGCTTCGGACGCGGCGGGGACGGCATGAACCCACGGGGGCGGTGGCGCGGCGGCCTCCTGCGGCGCGGAGCGTCGCTCCTCGGCGGCGAGGAAGGCGTCCCACCACTCGTTGTCACGGGCGGCCCGGGACCAGAAGGTGCGGGTGACCCAGCGGACCTGGCCGCCCTCGCCGCTCAGGCACCGGACATGCCGCAGATGACCGGCCACGCCCAGGGCCCGCAACGCGCTGCCGACGGCCATCTGCCCGTACAACGGCTGACTCCGGGCCAGCGACTTGATATCCATCGCCGCACCCTCGGGCAGCGCGTCCACGTAACCGGCGATGTGCCGCTCACGCTCGGGCAGCATCGCGAAATCACCTTCGTGGGGCGGGCGTTGATCCGGCACGGATCGTTTTCCGTAACCGGGCTTGGCCTTCGGATGGGAGCGCGAGGATGCGGAGGCGCGCGGGGTAGGGCTAAGGTCTGAAACAGCCACGGGATCGCCTCTTTCGATCTTGGGGTCAGACCCCGGCCGGTGGTGAGAACACCGCGTCGGGGTCGTTACGTTGGGCACCGTAAGCAGCCGCGAATCCGCGCCGCAAGTCGGTCACGATTAGTCATACTTGCTGGCCGTGACAGGTCGGGGAGGGCGGGGAGGTTTCCCCAACCCCCTTCTTTCACCCACCGGTTGTACGACACCGCTCGAATCCCGACGCCCGGCCCCCGGCCCCCGAAGCCCGAAGCTCAAGACCCGGCCCCGAGCCCCTCCCCACACCCACGAAAGAGTGAACAAGCCCTCCCCGAGGCTCGAAACCCGGCTCCCGGCTCCCGGCTCCCGAAGCTCGGGCTCCGGTCGCCCCGCGCCTCAGCCGCAGGAAGTGCCCGATTCGGGAGGCAGTCCCTCCGCCAGCACCTCCGCCAGGTGCCGGGCCCGCACACCGCCCAGTTGCTCCAGCTGCGTACGGCAGGAGAAGCCGTCCGCCAGAAACTCCGTACCGGGCTCCGCGGCCCGCACCGATGGCAACAGGGCCTCCTCCGCACAGGCCGCCGACACCGCCCAGTGGCCCCGCTCGAAGCCGAAGTTTCCGGCCAGTCCGCAGCAGCCGCCGCTCAACTCACCGGTCAGTCCGGCCCGTTCGCGCAGTCGGCGTTCCGCCGCGTCGCCCAGGACCGCGTGCTGGTGGCAGTGGGTCTGCCCGGTGACCGGGCGGTTCAGGCGGGGTGGCTGCCAGTCGGGGGCGTACTCCTCCAGGTACTGGGCCAATGTTCTTACCGAAGCGGCCAGTTCGGCGGCTCTCGGGTCGTCGGGGAGGAGTTCGGGCAGTTCGGTGCGGAGGGTGGCGGCGCAGCTCGGTTCCAGGACGACCAGTGGGTCGCCCAGGGAGGGGCCCATCCGGTCCAGGGTGCGGCGCATGACCTTGCGGGCCTTGTTCAGTTGGCCCGTGGATACGTAGGTGAGGCCGCAGCACAGCCCTCGGCCCGGCAGCAGGGCGGTCCGGCCCGCCGACCCCAGGACCCGGACCGCCGCCCGCCCGACCTCGGGCGAGAGGTGGTTGGTGAAGGTGTCGGGCCAGAGACCGACCGCCCGGTTGCCCGGCGGGATCACCGCCCCCCTGCCCCGGTGCCGCCGGACCCACCGGGTGAACGTCTCCCGTGCCAGTACCGGGAGCGTCCGCTCCGGAGCGATGCCCGCCAGCCGTTTGGCCAGGGCCGCCAGCGGGCGGACCCGGGCCAGGGCGTTCAGGGCAGGTGCGAACGGGGCCGCCGCACGCAGCCAGGCCGGCAGCCGTCCCATCGAGTAGTGGGCGGCCGGGCGCAGCCGCCCCCGGTAGTGGTGGTGCAGGAACTCCGCCTTGTACGTGGCCATGTCGACACCCACCGGGCAATCGCTGCGGCAGCCCTTGCAGGACAGGCAGAGGTCGAGCGCGTCGCGCACCTCCGTCGACCGCCAGCCGTCCGTGATCACCTCGCCCGCGAGCATCTCGTGCAGCAGGCGGGCCCGGCCGCGGGTGGAGTGGGCCTCCTCGCCGGTCGCCCGGAACGACGGGCACATCACGCCCGCGCCCGCCGGCTCCGCCGTGCGGCATTTGGCGACGCCCACACATCTGCGTACCGCCGCGGAGAAGTCGCCACCGTCGCGCGGGTAGCCGAACGTGACGTCCACCGGGCGCTTCGGCAGCACCTCGAAGCGGAGGTTCTCGTCGAGCCGGGCGGGGTGGGTGAGGATGCCGGGGTTCATGCCGCCGTACGGGTCCCAGATGTTCTTGAACCGGGCGAAGAGGGCGACCAGTTCGTCTCCGTACATGCGGGGGAGCAGTTCGGCCCGGGCCTGGCCGTCGCCGTGTTCCCCGCTCAGTGATCCGCCGTGCGCGACGACCAGGTCCGCGAGTTCCTCGGAGAAGCGGCGGAAGCGGACCACTCCCTCGGGGGCCAGCAGGTCGAAGTCGATCCGCACGTGGACGCAGCCTTCGCCGAAGTGCCCGTACGGGGCGCCGCGCAGCCCGTGGGCGGCGAGCAGGGCACGGAAGTCGCGGAGGTACGGGCCGAGCCGGGCGGGTGGTACGGCGCAGTCCTCCCAGCCGGGCCAGGCCTCCGTGCCGTCCGGCATCCGCGTGGCGGTGCCGGCGGCGTCCTCGCGGATGCGCCACAGGGCCCGCTGTCCGGCAGGGTCGGTGACGACCCTGCCGGCCGACGCGTCGGCCGCACGGAGGATGCGCCCGGCGTGCGCCCGCGCCTCGGCCGGGGTGGCGCCGCCGGTCTCGACGAAGAGCCAGGCACCTCCGCGCGGCAGCCCGGCCGGTTCCCGCACGAGATCGGCGGCCATGCCCTCCACGGTCAGGGGGTGGAACGGGAGCAGGCCGCAGGCGGCTTCGGCGGCCGCGGACTCGTCGGCGTAGGCGAGTACGGCGAGCGCGCGGGCCGCCGGTGCCTCGACCAGCCCTACGGTCGCCTCCGTCACCACACCGAGCGTGCCCTCGCTGCCGCAGAAGGCACGGACCAGATCGGTTCCGCGCTCGGGCAGGAGTGCGTCCAGGGCGTATCCGGAGATACGGCGCGGGAGTTCGGGGAATCCGGTGCGCAGGAGGGCGAGGTTCTCGCCGATGAGTTCGGGGAGTCCGATGAGTCCCGCGAGCCCGGCGGGCGGTTCGGCCTTCCCCTCCCCTGCCCGGCCCGGACGCAGCGTGTCGCCGCCGTAGCGGGCCACGGTCAGGGCGCGCACATGGTCGGCCGTGGTGCCCCACGCGACCGAGTGCGCGCCGCAGGAGTTGTTGCCGATCATGCCGCCCAGCGTGCAGCGGCTGTGCGTGGAGGGGTCGGGACCGAAGGTGAGGCCGTGCGGGGCGGCGGCGGTGCGCAGGTCGTCCAGGATCACTCCCGGCTGGACGACCGCTGTACGGGATTCGGCGTCCAGCTCGACGATCTTCCGCATATGGCGGGTGAGGTCGAGGACGACGCCGGTGCCGGTGGCCTGACCGGCGATGGAGGTGCCGCCGCCGCGTGGGACCACGGGCACGGCGTGTGAACGGCAGACGGCGAGCGCGGCGGCCACGTCGTCGGCATCGCGCGGGGTGACGACGGCGAGCGGTACGCGGCGGTAGTTGGAGGCGTCCATCGTCGTCAACGCCCTCGCCGTGGGGCCGAAGTCGACCTCTCCTCGGACCGCGGCGCTCAGCGCCTGCGCGAGTGCGGCGGATTCCGACGGCTTGCGATGTGCGGCCATGGGCCCAGGATGCCGTTGATCCGGTCACTCGGCGGCCCCGCGCCCGCGCGATTCCCCCGAATACGTCAATACGTCGGAATACGTCGGACGCGTAGTCACATACGTGACAGAGAACGCCACAAGAGCTTCCCAAATAGAGCGTCAATTCTCATATAGTGACCACGACTTGCCCTGGAATTATCAGCTCCAGTTGCCGTTTTCGTCCGTGCCGTACCGAACTGCCCCGATCAGGCCTGTTGATCCCTCCTGCCCTGCCCGTCCCGTTTACCCCGTCCGCCCCCAAGGACTGCACTTGAGCCCCTCATCCCGGCCGACCGCACCGGCCCTGCTGATCTCACTGGCCGTCACCGGTTCCCTGTGCCTGTGGGCGGTCGTCGCCTCCCCCGACTCGGTACGGACCACGCTGGCCTGGGGGGCGGGCGCCGCCGCCGTGGTGCTGTCCACCGCAGTGGCCGCCGCCGTCCATGCCCGCGCCACCGCGAACCGGCTGCGCGCCCGTCTCGCGGCGGAGACCCAGCGGTTCACCGGCGAGATCAGCCGGCTCGTCTCCGCCTCCGCGGTCGAGGGCCAGCGGTTCACCGCCGAGACCGCCCGGATCAAGGCCGCCGCCGAGGCCGAGACGGCGCGGATCGCCTCGCAGGCCGCCGCCGATACCGAACGGCTCACCGCCGATGTCCAGCGGCTCGGCGCCCGCGCCGCCCGCAGCGACACCGAGCGTTCCGCCGCGGTCGCCGCCTGCGCCAACGCCGCGGGCCGGATGCAGGCCCTGGCCACCAGCATGCTCGCCGACCTGCGCGAGATGGAGCACCGGCACGCCGCCGAGGACGTGCTCGGCGATCTGCTCCATCTGGACCACCGCACCGCCCAGGCGGGCCGGCTCGCCGACTCCATCGCCGTGCTGACCGGCGCCCGCTCCGGACGGCGCTGGGCGAAGCCGATCGTGATGGAGTCGATCCTGCGCGGCGCGATGGGCCGGATCAGCGGCTATCAGCGGGTACGTCTCCACTCGACGAGCGATGTCGCGGTCGCCGGCCACGCCGCCGAGGGCGTCATGCACGCGCTCGCCGAACTCCTCGACAACGCCGCCAACTTCTCGCCGCCCACGGCGGAGGTCCATGTGTACGTCGAGGAGGTGCCGGCCGGCATCGTCCTGACCGTCGAGGACAGCGGCCTGGTCATGAGCGAGGTCCAGCTGCGCCGCGCCGAGCGCGCGGTGTCGGCCACCGACCAGGATCTGACGGGTCTTTCCGGCACCCGGCTCGGCCTCGCCGTCGTCGGCCGGCTGGCCCGTAAGCACGGTCTGACCGTGTCGTTCCGGCCGTCCGCGCGCGGCGGCACGGGCGCCCTGTTGATGCTTCCGCAGGAGCTCCTCACCCGGGCCCCGGTCCCTGAGCCGGCGTCCCGGCCGGCATCCGAGCCGACGTCCGAGTCGAGGCCCGAGCCGGAGCCCACGCACGAAACGGCTGCCGCGACGGCAACGGAAGCCGTCCCCGGCTCCTCGGACTCCCCCGCGTCCGAGACCACCGGCAACCTCCCCCGGTTCGGCGAGAGCGGACTCCCCAAGCGCCCCCGCGGCCGCACCCTCGCCGCCGCCGAGGCCCGTACCCACACGGGCGGTGCCACCGCAACTCCCCGGCCCCGTACCGCCGACCCCAAGGAACAGGCAGCCCGCTTCAGCAGCTTCCGCCAGGCTGTTCGGGCCAACTCCCCGCACCCGGAAGAAGGCAACACCCGATGACCGCGACCACCGACGAGAAGCTCAACTGGCTGCTGGAGGGGCTCCTGGAGCGCACCCCCGGCACCCGCCACGCCCTTGTCCTGTCCAGGGACGGACTCAAGCTGTGCCGTACCCCCGAGCTCTCCGTCGACCAGGCCGACCAACTGGCCGCGATCTCAGCCGGTATCCAGAGCCTGTCGCACGGCGCGTCCGTCGAGTTCGGTGACGGCACCGGCGGCGTACGGTCCGCGATGGCCGAGTTCTACGGCGGTGTGCTGTTCATCGTCGAGGCCGGCGCGGGCGCCCATCTCGCGGTCGTCGCCTCGGAGGACGCCGACGTCGGCCTCATCGGCCACAACATGAGCGAACTCGTCGAGCAGCTCGGCGAGCACCTGAGCGCCCCGCCGCGTTCCCCCTCGGCCCCCGAGGCCGCCGCGGTCGTCGACGCGACAGCGAACGTATGACCCGCCCCCGTCCCGGCCGGGACGACGACCCGGACCGGCTGTACACCCTCACCGGTGGCCGCAGCCGGTCCGATTCGGATGCTTTCGACCTGGTGACGCTGATCGTCTCCGAGTGCGAGCCGACCCCCGGCATGCAGTCGGAGCACGTCACGATCCTGCGGATGTGCACGCGGCCCACCGCGGTCGTGGAGATCGCGGCGGGCCTCGGCCTGCCGGTCAGCATCGTCCGGATCATGCTGTCCGATCTGCTGGACACCGGCCGGATCAGCGCCCGTCACCCCCGTACCGCCCGTGTCGCGGACCGGCTCCCCGACCCCGACATCCTGGAACAGGTGCTCGTTGGACTCCGCAACCTCTGACCGTGCCGCCCTGCAGGCGACGGCCGACAACGGACTGAAGATCGTCGTCGTCGGCGGCTTCGGTGTCGGCAAGACCACCATGGTCCGCTCCGTCAGCGAGATCCGTCCGCTGAACACGGAAGAGACCATGACCCGCGCGGGCGAGGCCGTCGACCATCTCGACGGTGTGCAGTCGAAGACGTCCACGACCGTCGCCTTCGACTTCGGCCGGATCTCGCTCGACGAGCGCTCGGTGTTGTACCTCTTCGGCGCCCCCGGTCAGGAACGGTTCTGGTTCCTGTGGGACCGGCTGTTCTCGGGCACGCTCGGTGCCGTCGTCCTCGTCGACACCCGCAGGCTCGCCGACTCCTGGTACGCGATCGACCGCCTGGAGCACCACGGCACGCCGTTCATCGTGGCGTGCAACGACTTCGGCGGCCCGCTCCACACCGAACAGCAGATACGGGAAGCGCTCGACCTCTCGGACGACGTACCGCTGGTGGAGTGCGACGCCCGGGACCGTTCGTCCAGCAAGTACGTACTGATCACGCTGGTCGAGTACCTGCATGCCCTGTCCCAGGGCCATGCCTCCGCCACGTCCGCCGCCCGTCCGGAGATCACGCCGGAGAAGACCCCGGAGCCCACCTCGTGACCCAGCCCCCGGCGCCGGCCCCCGGCTGCCCCGCGTCCCAGGGCCGCGCCCCGCTCTCCGGCCCCCGGTTCCAGACCGAACCGACCCGGCTGTACCGGGAGATGCGCCGTGACCACGGGGCCGTGGCACCCGTCGTCCTCGACGGCGACATCCCCGCCTGGCTCGTGCTCGGCTACCGCGAACTGCACCAGCTGACCAGCGACCCGGTGCTGTTCAGCCGCGACTCCGACCTGTGGAACCAGTGGGACCGCATCCCCGACGACTGGCCGCTGCTGCCGATGATCGGCCGCAAGCAGCCGTCGATCCTCTACACGGTCGGCCCGCGGCACACCGAGCGCGCCGGAATGATCAGCAGCGCGCTGGAGGCCGTCGACCCGTTCGCGCTGAAGCGGTACGCGGAGGAGTTCGCCGACGGTCTCGTCGACCGGTTCTGCTCCACGGGCGGGACGGAGATCATCGCCGAGTACACGATGCTGCTGCCCGCCCTCGTCCTGGCGAAGATCTACGGCTTCAGCGACACCATCGGCCACGCGCTCGTCGGCTCGCTCAACGACATGATCGACGGCCGGGAGCGGGCGCTGGCCGGTCAGCAGCACCTCGCCTCGTCCATGTTCCAGCTGCTGGCCGACAAGCACGCCGAGCCCGGCGACGACGTCGTCTCGCGGATGATCGCCGACCGCGGCCACTTCACCGACGAGGAGATCGCCCAGGACCTGATGGTCATGATGGCCGCGGGCCACCAGCCGACCGCCGACTGGATCGGCAACTCGCTGCGGCTGATGCTCACCGACGACCGGTTCGCCGCCTCCCTCTCGGGCGGCAGGCACAGCGTCGCCGAGGCCATGAACGAAGTGCTCTGGGAGGACACCCCGACGCAGAACGTCGCGGGCCGCTGGGCGTCGCGCGACACCCATCTCGGCGGGCGCCACATCCAGGCCGGCGACCTGCTGCTGCTGGGCATCGCCGCCGCCAACGCGGACCCGCAGGTCCGCACCGACGGTTCCGCGCTGACCGGCGGCAACAACGCGTTCCTCTCCTTCGGCCACGGTGAGCACCGCTGTCCGTTCCCGGCCCAGGAGACCGCCGAGGTCATCGCCCGTACCGGCATCGAGGTGCTGCTGGACCGGCTCCCGGACATCGACCTCGCCGTCCCCGCCGAACAGCTCACCCGGCGCCCGTCCCCGTGGTTGCGGGGCCTGACGGACCTGCCGGTGACCTTCACGCCCACCCCTGCCGTCGGAACCACCGTCACCACCGCCATCGGAGGCCAGAGATGACCCGGATCGCCCTCGACCCCTTCGTCGCCGACCTGGACGGCGAGAGTGCCCGGCTGCGGGCGGCGGGCCCGCTCGCCGAGGTGGAACTGCCGGGCGGGGTGCACTGCTACGCGGTCACCCGCCACGCGGAGGCCCGCCAGCTGCTCACCGACAGCCGGATCGTGAAGGACATCAACGTCTGGAGTGCCTGGCAGCGCGGCGAGATACCGATGGACTGGCCGCTGATCGGCCTCGCCAACCCGGGGCGCTCCATGCTCACGGTCGACGGCGCCGACCACCGCCGGCTGCGCACGCTGGTCGCGCAGGCGCTGACCGTGAAGCGGGTGGAGCGGCTGCGGGCCGGCATCGAGGCGCTGACCACGGCGAGCCTGGACCGGCTGGCCGCGCTGCCCCGGGGCGAGAAGGTCGACCTGAAGGCGGAGTTCGCGTACCCGCTGCCGATGAACGTCATCAGCGAGCTGATGGGCGTGGACAGCGCGGACCACCCGCGGCTGAAGGAGCTGTTCGAGAAGTTCTTCTCGACGCAGACGCCTCCGGAGGAGGTCCCGCAGATGATGGCGGACCTCGGCGCGCTCTTCACGAAGATCGTCGACTCCAAGCGGGAGAACCCGGGCGACGACCTCACCAGCGCGTTGATCGCGGCCTCCGAAGACGGTGACCACCTCACCGACGAGGAGATCGTCAACACCCTCCAGCTGATCATCGCGGCCGGTCACGAGACCACGATCAGCCTGATCGTGAACGCGGTCGTCGCGCTCCAGACGCACCCCGAGCAGCGCAAGCAGGTGCTGAACGGACAGGTGCCGTGGGAGAACGTGATCGAGGAGACCCTGCGCTGGAACACCCCCACGTCCCATGTCCTGATCCGGTTCGCCACGGAGGACATCGAGGTGGGCGACAAGGTCCTGCCGAAGGGCGAGGCGCTGATCGTCTCCTTCGGTGCCCTGGGCCGCGACGAGGCGCAGCACGGGCCGACGGCCGGTGACTTCGACATCACCCGCTCCCCCAACCGCCACATCGCGTTCGGCCACGGCCCGCACGTCTGCCCGGGTGCGGCACTGTCCCGGCTGGAGGCGGGGGTGGCGCTGCCCGCGCTGTACGAGCGGTTCCCGGAACTGGAGCTCGCCGTCCCGGCGTCCGAGCTGCGGAACAAGCCGATCGTCACCCAGAACGACCTGTACGACCTGCCGGTCGAACTGGGCTGACCCGGCCTCTCGCACCCGGTCCGCGGACCGGAACGCACGCGGTCCACGGACCGGAGCAGGTGTCTCATCCGACGGACACGGTCCTCGACCGTGTCCGTGAGGTACTACGCTCCGGTTCGTGGCCGATATCCAGATTCCCGCTGACATCAAGCCCGCCGACGGACGCTTCGGCGCCGGTCCTTCCAAGGTGCGGACGGAGGCGCTCGACGCGCTGGCCGCCACCGGTACGTCTCTTCTCGGTACGTCCCACCGCCAGGCCCCGGTCAAGAACCTGGTCGGCGCGGTGCGTCAGGGCGTGCGCGACCTCTTCTCCCTCCCCGAGGGCTACGAGGTGATCCTGGGCAACGGCGGCTCGACCGCCTTCTGGGACATCGCGACGCACGGGCTCATCGAGACGAAGTCCCAGCACCTCAACTTCGGCGAGTTCTCGTCGAAGTTCGCGAAGGCCGCCAAGCTCGCCCCGTGGCTGGCCGACCCGACCGTGATCGCCTCCGACCCGGGCACCCACCCGGACCCGCAGGCCGAGGCGGGCATCGACGTCTACGCGTTCACGCACAACGAGACCTCGACCGGTGTCGCCGCGCCGGTCAAGCGCGTCGCGGGCGCCGACGAGGGCTCCCTGGTCCTGGTGGACGCCACCTCCGGTGCGGGCGGCCTGCCGGTCGACATCACCGAGTCGGACGTCTACTACTTCGCCCCGCAGAAGTCGTTCGCCTCCGACGGCGGCCTCTGGATCGGCGTGTTCTCCCCGGCGGCCCTGGAGCGCGCCGCGCGCATCCACGCGTCGGGCCGGCACATCCCGGAGTTCTTCTCGCTGCCGACGGCGATCGACAACTCCCTCAAGAACCAGACGTACAACACCCCGGCCCTGGCCACGCTCTTCCTCCTCAACGAGCAGCTGAAGTGGATGAACACCCAGGGCGGCCTGGACTTCACGGTCCGCCGCACGGCCACCTCGGCGCGGAACCTGTACGGCTGGGCGGAGGAGTCCAAGTACGCGACCCCGTTCGTCACCGACCCGGCGAAGCGCTCGCAGGTCATCGGCACGATCGACTTCGCGGACGAGATCGACGCCTCGGCCGTCGCCAAGGTGCTGCGCGCCAACGGAATCGTCGACACCGAGCCGTACCGCAAGCTGGGCCGCAACCAGCTGCGCGTGGCGATGTTCCCGGCGATCGACCCGTCGGACATCCAGGCGCTGACGGCCTGCATCGACTACGTGATCGAGAAGCTGTAACGAGCAGCCGTACATCTCCGAGGGGCCCCCGGTACACGGATCCGTACCAGGGGTCCCTCGCCGTTCCTCACCCCGCCGCCTGCGCGAGGACCGCCCGGAGCCGGCCGATTCCGTCCTTCCACTGCTCCCCGTCCCCGCCCTCGGTCCACAGCTCCAGCAGCTCGGACGGCTCGGCCACCACCCGGTCGAGGGCCTGAACGGCGAGGCCTCGCAGCTCCACGGGCAGCTCCGGAAGCGGCTTGTCCGGACCGTACGCGGTCGTCACGGGCTCCCCGCCCGGGCACTGCGCGGCCACCAGAGCGGCCGCCGCCACGGCCACGACGGCCTCGTCGGAATCGAGGTAGTCCTCGGTCCGGACGACATCCGTCAGAGCGTCCCGGATCAGCTCCGCACGTTTGCCCTGCGGGGCGTCGTCCAGGTCCCCCGAGAAATCCGCTGCGGTGTCGTTGTCGAAATGGCCGATGTCCCAGGTGCCCATGGCGCCCCCTTCTTCGATGGTCCGGCCATCCTCGCAACCACCACTGACAACGGGCCTGTCAGTGCCCGTTGTTACGGTCCTCGCATGACGAAGACCGTGCCGTGCACCGGCGGCGAGAAGGAGTCCCTGCACATCGCCCTCGACCGGCACCGCGACGCGGTGCTGTGGAAACTCGACGGCCTCGACGACGAGCAGCTGCGCCGCCCGATGACCCCGACGGGCACGAATCTGCTGGGCCTGGTCAAGCATCTGGCGACGGTCGAGTACGGCTGGTTCTGCACGCCGTTCGGCCGCGAGACGGAGAAGCTCTGGTTCGACGCGTACACGCAGGACATGACGGTCGCCCCGGACGAGACGACCGCCGACATCCTGGCGTTCTACGCCCGCGCCCGCACCGCCGCCGACCGGGCGATAGAGGAGATCCCCCTCGACGCGATCGGTACGGCGTGGGACGGGCGGAAGGTGTCGATGCGCTGGGTGCTCATCCACATGCTGGAGGACGTCGTACGACACGCCGGGCACATGGACATCGTCCGCGAGCTGATCGACGGGGCGACGGGCACGCACCCGCAGAGCGCATCCGCATAGGGCCTGGCACGCCTCGTTCACTCGGCCGAGTGGACGATCACCAACGGGACACGTGGAGGCACACCGTCCTACGATGATGCTCTCGACACCACCCACCAGGAGGCCCGCAATGTCTGCAGCAGCAGTCGAGCACCCCTGTGACGGTGAGCCGGAATCGCAGCTCGACGTGGCCAACAGGCTCATGGAGCAGCATCCGGGTTACCGCGTCGAGATCATCGGAGGCGTTATCACCGTGGCCCCACCCCCGGATGGCCCCCATGCCCGTGCGCTGACCAAGCTCATGCGGCCGTTCATCGCGGCAGGGCTCGATGACGGCGAGACGGAGGTCCTCCAGGGGATCGGCCTGTGGCTGCCTGGCGGGCCCGAGGACTACGTGATCCCCGACCTGTCCCTCGTCGACGCCGACTTCGACGACCATATGCTGGAGAACAACTGCTACGACCCTGCGGTCTTCCGTCTCGTCGTGGAAGTCACGTCGAGCAATTACAACAACGATCTGCGCGCCAAGGTCACCGCGTACGCCGAGGCCAAGATCCCGGTCTATGTGATCGTCGACCGCAAGCACGGCCGGGTCCACGTCCTGACCGAGCCCCTCGCCGACGGGTACGACAGCCACCAGGTGTACGCCCCGGGCCAGCAGGTCACGCTCCCTGCGTCCATCGGCGCCGAGGTCACTCTCGATGTCGCGGACCTGCTCAAGGCCGGGCAGCACCGGAAGTGACGTCCGCGCGGCGCCACCGCCGCTCCCCGTCCTCCCACTCGTCGGTGGGCACGAGTCCCGCAGCCGCGGCCACCGCGGCGGATGCGGTGTGGTCGGGGTGGATGTGCGCGACGACCGTACGGATCGTGCCCCCGTCCAGCAGGTGCGTCACCAGGCCCGTCGCCGCCTCCTTGGCATAGCCCAGGCCCTGCCGCTCGGTACCGATGACCCAGGCGATCTCGGCCTGCGGGCCCGTCACCGTGGCCTGGATCCAGCCTGCCAGGCAGCTGTCGGCGCGGACCCGGAGTACCCAGTTCCACCAGTGTTCGGCAGGGCCGGGGGAACCGGACTCCCAGCGGGTGTAGCGGGCCCGGAGAGCGTCCAGGTCCTCCGGGGCGCCGCCCGCGCAGGTGTGCAGGGCCGGGTCGGCGAGGACCGTCGCCATCTCCTCGGCGTGCGCGGCGCGCAGCGGCAGTGCGTCGAGCCGCTCGGTGGAAAAGGCCTCGGGCCGATGGTTCGTCATAGGTGCCCGACCCTACGCGCGCCGCGCCGTCCCGCCCCCGGTTCAGCGGCTCAGGCGCCGGAACCGCCGCACCGCCAGGGGCAGGAACACCGCGGTCAGTACCAGCGGCCACACCACCGCCATCAACAGGGCGTGTTCCTCCACCCAGGTGCCGCCGCCCGCCACCGGGTTGCCGAAGAGTCCGCGGGTTGCCGTGACCGTCGACGAGATCGGGTTCCAGGCGGCTACGGTGCCCAGCCAGCCCGGCATCAGGGAGGGTGCGACCAGGGCGCTGGAGATCATCATGACCGGGAACGCGATCGCGTACAGACCGCCCGCCGACTCCGCGTTCGGGACCAGGAGTCCCAGCCAGACGCCGACCCAGATCAGGCTGAACCGGAGCAGCAGAAGCAGTCCGAACGCGCCGACGGCGGCAGCCGGGCCGCCGTCCGCGCGCCAGCCGATCGCGAGGGCCGTCGCCGCGAGGATCGTCAGCTCGGCGACGGCGACCAGCAGATCGGCGAGGCCGCGTCCGGCGGAGACCGCGGACGGCGCCATCGGCATGGAGCGGAACCGGTCGACGACGCCCTTGCCGACGTCGGTCACCATGGCCATCGCAGTGTTCATGAAGCCCATGGCCATGGTCGTGGCGAACATGCCCGGCATCAGGAACGCCCGGTAGTCGCCGCCTCCGGGCACCTTCATGGCACTGCCGAAGACATACCCGTACAGCAGCACGGAGAGGATCGGGAATCCCAACTGCCAGATGATGGCCGCTGGTTGGCGCTGGTAGTGGGTGAGGCTGCGCCGGGTGACGTTCCAGCTGTCGGCGAGCGCCCAGTGAAGTCGGCCGCGTGCGGGGCCGGCCGTGTGCAGTTCGACGGCGGTCACACCGTCACCTCCTCTTCGAGCGCCTCTGTACGGTGTCCGGTCAGGCTCAGGAACACGTCGTCGAGGCTCGGTCTGCGCAGTCCGATGTCCTCGACCCCGATGCGTTCGTCCTGGAGGGTGCGCGCGACCTCGGTGAGCGCGGCGACCCGGTCGGCGACCTGGGCGTGGACGCGGCGGGCCACCTCGTCGGAGACGACAGGGCCGGTGCCCGCGACCCGTTCCACGGCCTTGACGACTGCGGGCAGGTCGGCCGTCTCGCCCGCGACGACCTCGATCCGGTCGCCCCCCACCCGGTTCTTCAGCCCGTCCGGGGTGTCGTCGGCGATGGCCCGGCCCCGGTCGATGACGGTGATGCGCGAGGCGAGCCGGTCGGCCTCCTCCAGATACTGGGTGGTGAGCAGCACCGTCGTACCGTCCGCCACCAACGCCCTTACGCTGCCCCAGACTTCACCCCGCCCCCGCGGATCGAGCCCTGTCGTCGGCTCGTCCAGGAACAGCACCTGAGGAGCGAGGATCACCGATGCCGCCAGGTCGAGGCGGCGCCGCATGCCGCCGCTGTATCCCTTGACCCCCTTGTCGGCGGCGTCGCGCAGGTCGAACTGTTCCAGCAGTTCCGCGGCCCGTCGCCGGGCGTGCGCGCCGCCCAGGCGGAAGAGGCGCCCGAACATCTCCAGGTTCTGCCGCCCGGTCAGGATCTCGTCGACGGCGGCGTACTGCCCGGTGAGCCCGATCCTCGTGCGTACGCGACGAGGTTCGCGCGCCACGTCCAGCCCGGCGACCTCGGCCCGCCCGCCGTCGAACCGCAGCAGCGTCGACAGGGCGCGTACAGCGGTGGTCTTGCCGGCCCCGTTGGGTCCGAGCAGCCCATGCACGGTGCCGGGCCGGACGGCCAGATCGAATCCGTCGAGAGCCCTCCTCTCCTCGCTGCCCCGCTTCCCGCCGCGCTTGCCTCCGTACCGCTTCATGACCCCTTCGGCACGTACGGCATATCCGCTCACACCCATGACGGAACCCCCTTCACCCAATGAATTGAGTACGCTGTACCCAGATGAGAGTACATCGTACTCAATTCTTGTCCAGAGGCTTACGCTGAACCCATGACGAAGAGCGATTCAGCGGGCGGGGCGGACGGGACGACGGCCGGCAGCGGCGATATCGCGCGCAGCCTGGAGCTCCTCTGGGGCACCGGCGACCGCCCCAGCCGCGGCCCCAAACCGGCTCTCACACTCGGCCGGATCGTCACCACCGCCGTGGCGATCGCCGATTCGGAGGGCCTGGCCGCCCTCTCGATGCGCCGGCTCTCCGCCGATCTGGGCACCGGCACGATGTCGCTCTACCGGTACGTCCCCGGCAAGGCCGAGCTGCTCGACCTGATGCTCGACCACGTCCTGGGCGAACCCCTGGACGCCGCCCCGGCCGACGCCCCGGCCGACGGGCCGGCGGACTGGCGCGCCGCCCTCGACGCCATGGCCCGCACCTACCTGGAGCAGCTGAGCCGCCACCCCTGGCTGCTCAAGATCAACCAGGCGCGTACGGTCCTCGGCCCCAGCGCCCTGCGGGGTCTCGAACGGGCCCTCGCCGGTATCAGGGGCATGGGTCTGACCGACCCGGAGCTGATCTCGACGATCATCACGGTCAACAGCTTCGTGGAGGGCATCGCCCGCACCCGGCTCCAGGCCACCGAGGCCGTGCAGCAGACCGGGTTGAGCAATGACGCCTTCTGGGAGGATCAGCGCCCTTATCTGGAGCGGGCCATGAGGAGCGGCGACTATCCGCTGATGGCGGCGCTCTCCGAGGACGCGTTCAGCTACGACATCGACCACTTCGCGTTCGGCCTGCAACGACTGATCGACGGCTTCGAAGTGCTCGTCGAGCGGCGCGCCAAGGGGTGACGCGGGGCCCGGGCCGTGCACCGGTGGAGGCCGGCCGACGGTCAGCCGCGGTGACGACGCCGGTTCCTGAGGACGAGTGCGCCCACGGCGGCGAGCACCAATACCCCGACCAGAGTGGTGCCCTTCATCTCGCCGTTCCCGTCACCGTCGAAGGACGACGCACCACCTCCGTCCTTCGACGGCGACTTGCTGACACCACCGCCGCTGCCGCCGGTGATGTCCACCCGCACCACATCGCTCCGCTCCCCCTCCGTGCCGAACATCAGCGCTGAGCCGTCCGCCGTGTAGGTCACCGACTCGGCCTGCCGCTGCAGCGGTGCCTGGACCGCGTGGTCGGTGCCGAGCCTGCCGTCCTTGAAGGCGTAACCACGGGCGCTGAAGTACGAGCGCAGCACCAGCTCCTTGCCGTCCGGCGAGAACGCCCCGTCCGTCACCCACGGCACCTCACCCACCCGTCGGAAGACATTGGTGGCGCCGGTGGTGAGCTCGGCCGGGCCCTCGTACAGTCCGCCGCCGTCCTCGTTCTTCGACGCGATGTAGACGCGCCCGGTCGTGGGGTGGACCATCAGCGCCTCGGCGTTGCGCGGTCCGTCCGCGTACTTCACATCGAACTGTGTGGCACGGACCGTCGCGTCCTTCAGCTGCTTCGGCTCCGGGAAGCGGTAGATCCAGACGTGGTCCCAGCTGCCGTTCAGGTTGTCGCCGATGTCACCGACGTACAGATTGCCGTCGGGTCCGAGCGAGATGGCCTCCACGTCGCGCGGCTGCCCCACCCCCCGCAGGGTGATCGTCGCGACGGTCTTCCCGGTGCGGGAGTCGACGGCGTAGACGTACGGCCCGTCGTCGCTGTCGTTGTGCGTCCAGTAGACGCCGGGGTGGGCGCGGCTGGCGGCGAGGCCGCTGGACTCGGTGATCCGGGGGTCCTCGATCGTGAAGCTCCGATCGGCTCCGTCTCCGGCCGCGACGGCGGGAGCCGCCCCGGCGAGGAGGAGGAACGCGGCGGCTCCGGACACAGTCAGGTACGAACGCATGACACAAGTGTCCATCGTCACGTCGCAGGTCGGATGAATGATCCGCGATGATGACGCCATGCGTTTCACGTTTGTCGGCGATTCCATGACGATCGGCCGCGCCGGCGACTTCACCTGGCGCTACCGGATGTGGCAGCACCTCGCTTCCGCTTTCGGTGCCCCGTTCGCGATCGTCGGCCCGCGCAGCGAGCTGTACGACACCGGTACGAACACCCCTGTCTCGCACGAGTACGGCGCACCGGACTTTCCCGCCGAGGCCCGCACCCATCTGGCCGGCTGGGGTGAGGGCTGGCTGCACATGGCCCCGGCTGTCGCCGACACGGTCACCGAGCACCGCACGGACGTCCTGCTCGTCTCGCTCGGCCTGATAGACCTCGGGTTCTATACGGACAGCGGTCAGACCGCCCTGAACGCAAGGGCGTTCATCACGGCGGCCCGCACCGCGAACCCGCACGTCAAGATGGTGCTCCTGCCCGTGATACCGAACATACGAGCCGAGTCGGACGCCCCGTTCGCCGCCGAGTGCGACCGTTTCAACGATCTCCTGGCGAAGGCCGTCGCCGACCTCGACCACCCGATGTCCCCGATCCTGCTGGCCTCCCGCCCGCCGGGGTACGACATCCACAAGGACACGTACGACGGAACGCATCCCGGCCCCACCGGCGAACACAAGCTGGCGGCCGCGTTCGCCGACGCGATGCACCAGGCGTGGGGCCTGGGCGGCCCGTACGCGGCCCGTCCGTAGCCGGCCTCCGTAGTCGGCACGCGTAGCCGCTGCGCAGAAACCAAAGGACCCGGGACATGACAGGAATGGCCACCCGCTATCTCTATCTCGCGCGGCACGGCGAGGCGGAGGCGGAGACGGACAGCGGCGGGCTGACGGAGAACGGCCGCCGCCAGGCGTACCTGCTCGGCCGACGGCTCCGCGAGCACCCCATTTCGGCGGTGCATCACGGCCCGCTGCCCCGGGCCGTCGAGACCGCGCGGCTGATGGGCGAACAGCTCGGCGACGTTCCCCTCCAGATGGCGGAGACCGCCGGGGACTACGTCCCGCACTTCCCGGACCGGGCCGAACTGCCGACGAACTGCGCCGACGCCCTCCTCCGCTTCCTCGAACCGTGCACGGCCGAAGAGCGCCTCCAGGGACCGGAGTTGGCGCGCCGGGCCCTTGAGGCGTACACCGGCCCGGTGGCGGGCGACGAGGACGTCCACGAACTGGTCGTCACCCACAACTTCCTGGTGGCGTGGCTGGTGCGGCACGCGATGGCCGCACCGCAATGGCGCTGGCTCGGTCTGAACCACGGCAATGCGTCACTGACGGTCATCCGTTACAGCCCGGACCGCCCGGTGTCGGTCCTGGTCTGCAACGACATGCGGCACCTGCCCGACGAGCTGCGCTGGACGGGCTTCCCGCCCGGCCCCCGCCTCTGAGAACCCGCCCGTCACCGGGTTCCCGGCACGTCAGCGCTCCGACCCCGTGGGCCGGGCCCTCACATGCATCCGCTCCCCCTGCTGCCCGAACAGGCTGAGGAATTCGACCGGATCGGGCCCGGCACTGGCCCACGCATGCGGCGTACGCGTGTCGAACTCGGCGACCTCGCCGGCCGTGAGCACCAGATCGTGCTCGCCCAGCACCAGCCGCAACCGCCCCGCCAGTACGTACACCCACTCGTACCCCTCGTGCACCCGCTGCTCCAGCGGACCCGTCGCCCCGCGACCGCCGGGCAGGATCTGCTTGTACGCGTGCAGCCCGCCCAGGTGCCGGGTGAGCGGCACGAAGGTCATGCCGTCCCGGGTGAAGGGGCGGAAATGGATGCGTGGATCACCGGTGGCGGGTGCGCCGACGAGTTCGTCCAACTGCACCCCGTACGCCTTGGCCAGGGGCAGCAACAGTTCGAGCGTGGGTTTGCGGCCGCCCGATTCCAGGCGCGAGAGGGTGCTGAGGGAGATCCCGGTCGTCTCGCTGAGCTGCGCCAGGGTCGTGCCGCGTTCCTGGCGCAGTGCGCGCAGCCGCGGCCCGACGCCTGTCAGGACGGACGAGATCTCGTCGTCCGTACGCTCTCCGCGCTCTCCGTCTTGTTCATCCATCCCCCCATTATTTGCCGCACCGGCAACGAGGTGTGTCAGGACGGCAGGATCATCGCCAGTGAGAGACGCGTCAGCTCATCGGTCAGCCACTCGGCGTCGACCTGCCTGGGGCGGCGGCCGTGATGAGCCATGAGCTCGTCCACCGAGTGGTTCAGCACGGTGACGGTCACGGTGTGGTCGCTCGCCACCGCCTCACCGCGTCGCACGGCACGCTCGGCCTCGGAGGTCAGGAAGTCGATCCACATCGCCCGCCATGTCGCGAGGTGCTTGTCCACCTCCCGGCTCACCCCCAGCACCTCGACGAACGCCACCCGGGCCGCGCGCGGGTCCTCGGTGACCGCCTTCACATAGGCGTCGAAGAGCAGCCGGACCCGTTCCGCCGTCGGGCAGTCCTCCATGCCCTCGGCCATCAGCGCGTTCTCGGCGGCGCGCAGCCCGTAAGTCGCCACCTCGTCATAGATCGCCATCAGGAGCACCTCCCGCGAGACGAACTCCTGCTGGAAGATGTGGACGGGCACCTTCGCCTGCTCGCACAGAGCCTCGACGCTCGTGTGCGCGTACCCGTACGCGGCGAACAACTGGCGTCCGGCCCACAGGAGTCGGTCCCGTGCTCCCGGACCCTCCACGGCCTGTCCCACCGCCCTGTTCCGCTGGTTCGCCACGACACCCACCATCGGTCCTCCTTCGTCGTCCGTACCGCTGCCCCCACTCTCCACGCTCTGCCCCGCCGGTGGTGTCACCGCCACGCGCTCGGCCGCGCGTAGGGCGGTGCTTCGGTCAAGTCCGATTGCCCATCGAATCGTTGCTGCTACCGTCTGAATTTTGGATCTACTGAGGTGTGCATGCCGCTGCCGCTGCCGCTGCGTCTGCGCCCCGCCCCGGGCGCGCTACCGACTGGGCCGTGAACATGACGTCTGCGGCGTGAGCGGTGACTTCGAGCTCGTCACCGAGAGCCCATTCGGCGACCCGCGAGACCGTGGCGGCCGGGATGCGGTCGCTGATTCCGGGGGCCGCCGGAATGTCCTGCGTCGCGTGGGCGTCGTGCGGCATGACGACCCGATATCCCAGCGCCAGGGCTGCGCGGGCCGTCGCCTGGACACACATCTCCGACATCACACCGCAGATGGCGAGCGCCTGCACCTGCGATTCGGTCAGGAGACCGCCCAGCGAAGTCCCGTCGAACCCGTTGTCCTCGGTCTTGCGGATCACGACCTCGGTGGGGCCGGGCTCGACAGGATGGTGGAGTTCCCAACCGGGCGTGTGCGGCTCGTCGCCCGCTCCGGCCGGCCCGTCGTTCTGGATGTGGACGACGAGCGCCCCGCTCCTTCGCGCCCGTGCGATCAGGTCCGCCGTCCGGTCCAGGAGCCGGGCCGTCCCGGGTACTGCCCTGTCACCGCAGACGGCCGCCTTCTGAACGTCCACAACGAGCAGGGCCTCTACGGGAAGCGCACGATTGTCCATGCCGTCATCATGTCCGCCGACGCCGTGCACCTCTACGTGTTTTCGACCCGGTGGCAAGCGAGGTCGCCGCCTCCCCTGCGGCGGAGTGGGCGACACCATTCCCACGGGCCACGCCGACGACAACGTCACAGGCCGGGCCGGCCCGAGGCCACCAAGCCCGTCTCGTAGGCGACGATCACCAACTGTGCGCGGTCGCGCGCCCGGAGCTTGGACAGCAGGCGTCCGATGTGGGTCTTGACCGTGGCGAGGCTCAGGTGCAGGTGCTCCGCCAGTTCCGTGTTGGACAGGCCGCGGGCGATCAGGCTCAGGACCTCCAGCTCACGGTCCGTGACGCCGTCGAGGGTGCGGGCCGGGGGGCGGCCCGGCTCGGGGCGGCGGGCGAAGTCGGCGATCAGGCGGCGGGTGACCGAGGGGGCGAGGAGGGAGTCTCCGGCGGCGATGACGGTGATGGCGTTCAGAACCTCCGACGGCGGTGTGTCCTTCAGGAGGAAGCCCGCAGCGCCCGCGCGCAGGGCGGCATAGACGTACTCGTCCAGGTCGAAAGTGGTGAGGATGAGGACGCGGGCTCCGGCCGTGGACGGATCGGCGCAGATGCGGCGGGTGGCCTCGATGCCGTCCAGGCCGGGCATACGGATGTCCATGAGGACGACGTCCGGCTGTGCGCGACGGACGAGTTCGACGGCTTCGGCGCCCGTCGCCGCCTCGCCGACGGCGGTCAGGCCGGGGGTGTGGTCGACGAGGACGCGGAAGCTGCCGCGGACCATGGCCTGGTCGTCGGCGATGAGGACGCGGATGGGGCCCGGATCCGGGCCCGCGGAGGCCGGTCCGGCCTGCCCGGGAACTGTCGGCCCGGTCATGACGGGCTCCCTCCGTCGATCGGAAGCCGTACGGACACGGCGAAGCCGCCCTCGGTCCGCGGACCGGCCTCGAAGCTCCCGCCGTACATGAGTGCACGCTCCCGCATGCCCATCAGGCCATGCCCGCCCGGCAGTTCCCGGGCCGGTGGGCGGGTGCCGTCCGAAGGCCCGTCGTCGACCACATCGATACGGACGGCCTCTCCGCCGTCCGCCGCGACCTCGACCTCGACCGTGACCAGGCAGCGAGTCGGCGAAGCGTGCCTGACCACATTGGTCAGCCCCTCCTGCACGATCCGGTACACCGTCAGCTGTGCACCCTCCGCGAGGGATTCCGCCCCGCGGACCGTCAGGTCCGCGTCGACGCCCGCCCGGCACGCGTCCTGGGCCAGTCGGGCCAGGTCACCGAGGCCCTGCGCCGGCCTCAACGGGGCACCTTCCGTGCGCAGTACGCCAAGAGTGCGGCGCATCTCCGTCAGTGCGGCCCTGCTGGTCTCCTCTATGACCTTGAGCGCGGCGCGGGCCTCCTGCGGATCGGCCTGGGCCACATGGGCGGCGACGCCCGCCTTGACGGCGATCAGGCTGAGGTTGTGCGACACGATGTCGTGCAACTCGCGGGCGATGCGCAGCCGTTCCTCGTCGAGTGCGCGCTCGGCCCGTCGCTGCTCATGCCGCTGTGCCTCGGCCCGGCGCGAGCGTACGACGAAGCCCGCCGTCCAGGCGCCGCCGATCACCACCAGCACCAGGGCGGCCAGGCCCGCGGCTCCCTGCCGGTCCCCGGCCGGGGTGATCACCGCCTCGCCCAGATACACCCCGCCGGCCGCCACCGGCAGCGCGACGGCGAGCGCCGTCACCGAGCGGCGGGCAGGCTCCGCCAGGCCCACCGGATAGGCGGCCAGGCCCGCCGCCGCGTACGGTTCGCGCGTCAGGTCCAGAACGGAAGCGGCGGTGAGGGCCGCCAGTACGACGCCCATGACAGGCAGCGGCCAACGGCGGCGCAACGCGATGGGCAGACCGACGGCAGCGACGATCAGCCACAGGAGCCAGGCCGGGCCGTCGTAGACCGGCTGCCCGTCGGCTGCGGTCAGGCCGGCAAAGCCGGCATAGATCGCGCTCACGGCGACAGCCGACGCAAGGTCGACGGCGTAGAGATGGCGGCCGACCGTGCGGTTCATGACATGACCGTATCTGTCCCCGGCCACTCAGCCCGCCTGTCCCAGCAAGACCATCAGCACCAGTGTGACCAGCGTCAGCGGCACCCAGCGCAGAACGGTGGCCCGGCTGGGCCGCGGGCCCTCCCGCAGCATTCCGAGGCCCATCGGCAACAGGGCGGCGGTCAGCCCCACGAGGGCCACCAGTGACAGCGGGGTGGTGCCCTTGAGCACGCCCAACGGCAGGGCCGCCATCAGTGCGAGGGCGAACGCGCGTACCGGGCCGAGTATCCGGGTGCGCCGGGCGCCGAGGGCGAGCACCAGCCAGCCCGCCAGGATGGCGAGGTTCAGCGCGGAGAAGATCTGGAAGACACCGTACGTTTCGGAGACAACCCGGGTGGCGGCCTCGGCGCCCTCGGCGTCGGTCAGCCGGAAAGCCATGTGATCGGCCCCGGCGTGAAAGGTACGGGCGAACAGCCCGGACATGGCCAGCACTCCGCCCCACAGGCCCCAGCCAGGACTGCGCGTCCCGATCCGGGCGGCAAGCACGGCCACGGCGGGCCAGAGCAGCAGATTGCCCACGCCGAAGAGGGCGTACGAGATGGCCATCAGGCCGGGATTCCGTTCGTACGCGGCGAGTTGAGCGGGAAAGAAGAAGTCGGAGCGGACCCGCGCCAGGGCCCCGGCCAGCATGAGCAGCGGGCCCAGCACCAGGGCGACGCCGCCCACCCAGCGGCCGGGAAAGGCCTCCATGGCCTCCACCGGGAGCATGCGACCGAGGGCGGTGGAAGGGTGTGCGGGAGCGGCAGCCGTCGCGGTTGCTGCGGGCAAGGAGTCGGGGGCGGTGTTCCGTGGCAGGGCGGTCATACCGCCGACCATGTCCTGGCCGACCCCTCCACGACATCGGACCAGGGCCTGGATTACGGCGTCAGACCTGGGTATGACCGGCGACGCCCGGCGTGTGGGAAGGCTGTTGCGCGTACGCGACGGCTCGGGCAGACCGGAGTGCCCGTGGGAACGTGACAGTGGGGGCCCTTTGTGTCACGTCCGGTTCGGGGTGGGGTGCGGGCGGGCTCGGGGTCGCTCGCGGCCGCCGCCTCCAGGACCTGCCGCGCGGTTGCCACCACTGACGGGTCGGATCAGGGGCGCGGCCACCGGCGTCCGCTCAGGCGCTCGATGTCGGCGTTGAAGCGCCTGAGGTACGCGGCGAAGGCCGAGACGTCCTCCTCGGACCAGTCGGACATGATCTGGTCCAGCGAGCTCGTATTGCGCTCCTGCTCTTCATCGAGCATGCGCGCACCCTCGTCGGTGATGCGGAACTTACGGGCCATGCCGCCGTCGGGGTCGGGTATGCGCTCGACGAGACCGGCGCGCTTCGCCGCGGCGGTCTGCCGGTTGAGGGTCGAGGCGTCGAGCCCGAACGCATCGCTCAGTTCACCGATGGACATCGGCCCCTGGACACGGATGCGGCTGAGCAGGATGTAGGCGCTCCGCTCCAGCCGGCTGTCCTCGCGGCGGCCGTTCCTGTGATGCAGAAGTCCATGGCGGCTGAGCAGCATCTGCTCGTACTCGACCTCTTGCGTAGCCCTGACCATTGCGACCGCTGCCTCTCGCTCCTTGCCGGGCCGCCGGCACGTTTCATTTCGGAGCGGCCCCGCTCCATCCTCTCACATGACTATGCATCGCGCACATAATGTGCATGATGCATAAGTCATGTACGATGCAATTCGATACCCGACAGCCATCCGAGGAGTCCCGACATGGGAGCCCCCCAAGCACCGACCCGCGCGAACGGTGTGATCGCCACGCTGGCATTCGCCGGCATCGTGGCCGCGATCATGCAGACCCTGGTCACACCGCTCATCGCGGAACTGCCGCAGATCCTGCACACCAGCTCCGCGAACGCCGCCTGGGTGATCACGGTGACCCTGCTGGTGGGGGCGGTGTGCGTGCCCGTCACCGGACGCCTCGGTGACCTGCTGGGCAAGCGCCGGATGCTCCTCGCCTGCTCAGTGCCCCTCATCGCGGGATCGGTGGTCTGCGCCCTCGCGTCGTCCGTCGTACCCATGATCATCGGGCGTGGTCTGCAGGGCATGGGCATGGGCATGGTGCCGCTCGGCATCGCCCTGCTCCGCGACGTGGTCCCCGCCGAGAAGCTCAGCTCCTCCATCGCCCTGGTCAGCGCGTCCATGGGTATCGGCGGCGGCCTCGGCCTGCCGATCGCCTCGGCCGTCGCGCAGTATGCGAACTGGCGCGTGCTGTTCTGGGGCTCCGCCGTCCTGGCCGTGGCCATCGCCACCCTGATCTGGTTCCTCATCCCGGACGTCCCGGCCGGCGCCAAGGGGCAGCGTTTCGACGCACCCGGCGCGCTCGGCCTCGGCGTCGGCCTGGTCTGCCTGCTGCTCGCCGTCTCCAAGGGCGCCGAGTGGGGATGGGCCTCCGGGACGACGCTCAGCCTGTTCATCGCCGCCGTCGTCGTGCTGCTCGCCTGGGGCGCGTGGGAACTGCGCACCCGTGACCCGCTGGTCGACCTGCGCACCACGGCCCGCCCCCGCGTGCTGATCACCAACGTCGCCTCGATCTTCGTCGGCTTCGGCATGTACGCCAGCATGCTGATCGTGCCTCAGCTGCTCCAGTTCCCCGCGGCCACCGGTTACGGTCTCGGCCAGTCGATGCTGGCGGCGGGCCTCTGGATGGCCCCCGGCGGCGTCATGATGATGATCGTCTCTCCGTTCGGCGGAAAGCTCACCGACGCCCGGGGACCGAAGTTCACCCTGATCTGCGGCGCCCTGGTCCTGGCCGCCGGGTACGGCCTCTCCCTCGTCCTCATGGGCTCCGCCTGGGGTCTGATGCTGTCCCTCATGGTCATCAACAGCGGTGTGGGTCTCGCCTACGGCTCCATGCCGGCCCTGATCATGGGCGCCGTGCCGCTCTCCGAGACTGCCGCGGCCAACGGCTTCAACACGCTGATGCGTTCCCTCGGCACCTCGATCGGTGCGGCCGTGATCGGCGTGGTCCTGTCCCAGCTGACCACCACGGCGGGCGGCCACAGCTTCACCTCGGAGAGCGGCTTCCGCACCGGCCTGATCATCGGCTGCGGCGTCGCCCTGGTCGCCGCGGCGATCGCCCTCGTCATCCCGGCGGTGCGCCACAGTGCGTCCGACACCGCGAAGGACGAAGCGGCCCGCGCCCCTGAACAGGCCGCTGTCGAAGCCTGACCGGCCCGACACCCGTTGCGGCACCCCACCCGGGCCACGAGCCCGGCGGGGAAGCCGATCCGCGCTGCCCGGCGTCACCCCTCCGCCGACGCCGGGCAGCGGGCCGAGCGGCGAGCGGCGAGCGGCGAGCGGCGAGCGGGAGAACGTTCAGCCGGATGCCGGAACACGGTCGAGCATCGACCGGCCCGCGGGTCCCCAGGCCGCCTTGCCGATGGGAAGGGCCCAGTTCCCCGGCTCGGCTGATACTGGTGCACCGCCGACTGCCCTTCAGGCGGTCTCGGCCGGGTTCGCCACGAGGGAAGCGACTCGTTCGCGCCAGGGGATGTGGGGAGGCTGCTGCGCGTACGCGGCTGCTTGGGTGGCCCAGGATGCCCGCGCCTCCTCCTGGCGGCACGGGGCGCAGTGTGTTTCGTCGCCCACCGCCCGGAAGACGTGATCCTCGCCAGGACCGGCGCAGGGGACGAGTTCCCTGACGCGGGGTGGTGTCGCGGGGCGGGCATCGGTGGGCGCCGGGGGTTCCGGGAGTTTCTGTACGAGGCGGTGGCGCAGGAATCCGACCGCTGACCGCACGCCCTCCGGGGGCAGTTCGCTGGTCAGGGCCCGGCGTAAGTCGGTGGTCGTGATGCCGCGCCGAATCCACTCCGCAGCCAGCTCGGCGAGCCCCCGGGCTTCGCGGACTCCCAGGTGCAGCTGGGGTGTCGCGTGGCGAAGTGACAGCAGGAGCCGTTCTGTCACGTTCAGTTCGGGGTCAGGGGTGCTGTCGCGACCGGGCTCGGCTTCGGACTCGGGTTCGGCTTCGGCTTCGGCTTCGGCTTCGGCTTCGGCTTCGGCTTCGGCTTCGGCTTCGGAGGGTGGGTGGGGATAGTTCTTCTCACGTTCTTCTTCTACCGGTAGTGAGTCACCGACCGCCCGAATCCCCGGCTGACCGACCGTCCGTTCCTGCGCACTCGGCTGGGGTGCAGGCGCCACCACCAGCCCGTCCAGGACCCGTCGGGCCTCTTCCGCCGTGAGCGGGACGTTCGAGCAGAGTTGGTCGGTGGCCCAGTGCCCCCGGCCCACCTGCCGCCGCCGCTCATGCACGAAACCGTTCTCCGCCAGCTGCTTCTTGGCCTTCTGGTACGCCCGTCCAGTGATCCCGAGCTTCCTCGCATGCTCACTGAGCGCCTGCCCGGCCTGGTCTTCGGGAAGCCCCTGTACGTGCAGGAGGAGAACCTTCGCGTCACTGCCCAGACGCGGATGGCGCACGACGTCGTGCGAAGCCTTCGTGTAACGCCGCGAGGGCGCGATAGCATGCCGAAGCATCCCGGTGGAGTCCTTGTCCACTCGTGGTGAAGGCCCTCGGAGCGGTGTTGGTAGCACCCCCGGGGGCCGCCCTGGGTGCAGGTGCGACACAGAGCGTTATGACGCGATCACCGTACCGCAGGCTGCGGGAGCCTTGTCCCCTTTCACCTGGATCTCACGTCCCTCACGCCCCCTTCCCTCCCCTGGCCGTCACCTCCAGGACCAGTTCGTGCAGTAGGCCGGCATCCACGAACGGCGCCTCGGCCGTGGGCAGTGAGCGCCAGTCGAGCGGCCAGGTCAGTCCGTGCAGCGCAGGCACCCCGACGAACGCCGCGTTCTGCCCGTAGCACCCCATCATCTGCGCCCCCGACGGCCACCGGTGTGCGCGGGCGCTTCGCGGTGGCAACAGGAAGTACATGCTGCGCTCCCCGATCCTCGACCGCACGATCGGGCCCGCCTGGAAGTCGGTGAACTGCATGACCTCGTAAGCGACTTGCTCGCCGAGCACGCCGGGGATCCGTACCGCGTCGAAGTGAATACCGACGTATCGCAGGGCGTGTCCGGACGCGGGTACCCACGAGGGCACCGGGGCGGGTGAACTTTTCCGTTCCATGGGGAAAGCGTCCCGGCCGACACCTACCGTGACCAGGGACACAGGGCGTCTGTGCACTGTTGTGTACTCGGGAGGTGGGGTTGTGCACTCCGGTGGTCAAGGGGGCGGTAACGCCGAGATGTTCGGGGCGTTGTTGCGTTTCTTCCGGGACCGAGTCGGGCTGTCGCAGGAGGCCTTGGGCTTGAAGATTGGTTTCTCCAAGTCGCAGGTGGCGATGGTGGAGCGGGGGAAGCGGCCGCCGAAGGGGAAATTCGTACCGTGCGCGGACCAGGTTTTGGGTGCACAAGGTGCACTGCTGGCCGCCGCGGCCAAGCTGCCAGTCAGCCATTTGGCCTCGTGGTTCACGGAGTTCGCCGAGGAGGAGTCGCGCGCCTCCAGTCGGCATGAGTACGAAACACACGTGGTGCCCGGTCTGCTTCAGATCGAGGACTACGCCCGCACGGTACTCAGCCATACATACCCGTCGGTCGACGACGAAGAGGTCGAGGGGCGAGTCTCGGCCCGCCTGGAACGCCAACGTCTCTTCACCCGCAAGCCCGCTCCGGATATCGGTTTCGTTCTGGAGCTGAGCGCTCTCACCCGTCCCATCGGCGGCCCTCAGGTGCGCAGAAAGCAACTCCGCCACATCTTGGAGATCGCCCAGCTGCGACACGTACAGATTCAGGTGATGTCTCCAGACCGCAAGACCCACGTTGGCCTTGACGGACCATTTGTCCTGCTGGAGACGGAAGAACGACGCCAGCTCGCCTACATCGAGGGCCAGGGCGGCAGCTTCTTCATCAGCGAACAGCCCGACCTGGGAAACCTGTTCGGTAAATATGGCATTCTGCGGGCGCAGGCGCTCAGCCCGGAAGCGTCTGTGAAGGTGATCGAAGAGGCGGCAAAGGAAGTATGAGCAGCGACCTCAACTGGTTCAAGTCCAGCTACAGCGGCGAGAACAGCGGCAACTGCGTCGAGGTTGCCGTCGCCTGGACCAAATCCAGCTACAGCGGCAACGACAGCGGCAACTGCGTCGAGGTCGCCACGTGCCCCGAGTCCGTCCACGTCCGCGACTCCAAGGACCTCGCCGTCCCCGCCCTCGCCCTCTCCCCCGCTGCCTGGGCGGACTTCCTCCCGTACGTCGCGCAGTAAGGCCGCGTCACCGGCTGTCGGCCGCGCTCCGTAGGGTGTTGGCATGTCCAACGAGTCGCCCCTGATCCAGAGCATGCGAACCGCTGTCGCCGCGGCGCCCGCCGACGTACCGCTGCGCCTGCACCTCGCCGAGTTGTTGCTCGGTGAGGGCCTGGGCGAGGCTGCCGTCGCCGAGGCCGCCGTCGCGTTGCAGCACGCGCCCGGGGACGCGGGTGCTCGGGCGCTCATGATGCGGGCCATGGGGCTGCCCGCCCCGGCCGATGAGAAGGCAGAGCAGGCCGAGACGGCCGAGACGGCCGAAAAGCCGGAGCAGCCCGCCGCACACCGCCCCTCCACCGGATTCGACTGGGCCGCCGCCGAGAACGAGGTCGCGGGCGCCGTCCCGCCGCGCTTCGTGACCCCCGCCCCCGCTCCCGGCCCGGGGGCCGGCGCCCCCGAGGCGCCCCTCGCCGCCGACGGCAGCGGTGATCCGGGCGACGCCACCGCCTGGGAGGTCGACACCCCCGGCTCCGTGACGCTCGCCGATGTCGGTGGCATGCAGGAGATCAAGGACCGCCTCGAAGCGGCGTTCCTGGCTCCCATGCGCAACCCCGAACTGGGCAGGCTGTACGGGAAGAGCCTGCGCGGCGGGCTGTTGATGTACGGGCCGCCCGGGTGCGGGAAGACGTTCATCGCGCGGGCCGTCGCGGGTGAGCTCGGGGCGAGCTTCATGTCCGTGTCGATCAACGATGTGCTCGACATGTGGATGGGCAACTCCGAGCGCAATATGCACGAGGTCTTCGAGACGGCCCGCCGCCAGGCGCCGTGCGTGCTGTTCCTCGACGAGGTGGACGCGCTGGGCGCCAAGCGCAGCCGTATGCAGCACGGCGGGATGCGTAACACCGTCAATCAGCTGCTCACCGAGCTGGACGGGGTCGGCGGGGCCAACGAGGGGGTGTTCGTGCTCGCCGCGACCAACGTCCCCTGGGACGTGGACATCGCGCTGCGGCGCCCCGGCCGGCTGGACAGGACGCTGCTCGTGCTGCCGCCGGACGCACCCGCGCGCGAGGCGATCCTCCGTTACCACCTGCGCGACCGGCCGATCGAATCCGTCGACCTGGGCAAGCTGGTCAAGGTCACCGAGGATCTGTCCGGCGCCGATCTGGCCCACCTCTGCGAATCCGCGTCCGAGCGGGCACTGCTCGACTCGACCCGTACCGGCGTGGTCCGGTTGATCAACATGAAGGATCTGCTGGGCGCGGCGAAGGAAGTGCGGCCGTCCACCGATCCGTGGTTCGCCTCGGCGCGCAATGTGGCGATGTTCGCCAACGAGGGCGGAATGTATGACGAGTTGCTCGCCTATCTGAAGAAGAGGCGCAAGCTGTGACCACGGCGGGGCACGAGCTGACCGAGCAGGCGAGCGCGCTGCTCGTACTGGGCCGTGTCGATGAGGCGAAGGCCATGCTGGCCAAGCGGTTGGCTCAGGACCCCGAGGACGTCCGCGCCTGGTCCCAGCTGGGCCGGTGCCATGAGCAGCTGAAGGAGTACGAGCAGGCCGTCGAGGCGACCGGGGCTGCGCTCGCAATCGACCCCGAGTACGTCAACGCCCTGATCATCCGGACCTACGCGTTGCGTCGGCTGCGGCGCACCGACGAGTCGCTGGCGGCGGCACGGGAGGCGGTACGGCTCGCGCCGCATGACTGGCAGTCGTACATGGCGCTCGCCGAGGCGCTCAACGCCTGGCAACCGCGCTGGCCCGAGGTGCTCGCGGCGGCGCAGGAGGCGGTGCGGCTGGGGCCCGAGGAGACCGGGGCGTACGGCTCGCTGTGGAAGGCCGCGCTGCTCAACGGCAGGAGCGACCTCGTCGACCTCGCGGTGCGCGAGACCTTGCGTATCGATCCCAACGACGCCTGGGCGCTGAGCCAACAGGCGGAGAAGCAACTTGCCGCGCCCGGCATGAAACCGAAGCAGCGGGCTGAGGTGTACGCGTCCGCGCTGGCCGCCGACCCCGCTTCGGACCGGATGCGCCTGGGGCTGGACCGGGCCGTGTTCCAGATGCTGCGCCGCACCCGGTGGCTTGCCGTACTGAGCCTGGTGCTGGCGGGGGCGGCGATCGACCTGTTCCCGTCCGACGGGGAGGCCAAGGAGCTGCCGCTGCCGCTCGGCATCCGGGTGTACGTACTGGCGCTGATCGGGGTCGTCTGGGCGTTGGGCGCGTGGTGGCGCTACCGGAAGCTGCGCGCGGGCGTGCAGCTGAGTGTGCGGTCGTTGCTGCGGCGGATGTTCTGGGCGCGGCTGGTGCTGGTACAGGCGGTGCTGGGGACGTTGTGCGCGGTGGCCATCGCGGCGGCACCGTGGGCGGACCGGGGTGTTCCGCAGGTGCTGTTCTGGGTGGGTCTCGTACCTACGTTGCTGACGATCTGGTTCGACCGGCCGCGCACGCAACAGGCGTGACCGGAGGCCCAGCAGGACGTGGTCGCCGGTCACGAGACGCTGCGGTCCTCGCTGCTCCCTCCCGACGAGGCGAGCTGATCACCGAACAGCTGCTGCTCCCGGGACACCTCCGTAGTGCTCAACGGGCCAGGCGGCCCAGCAGAGAACCGGCGGCGACGATGCCCGCCAGCGCCGCGAACGCGAGGACGGCAAGATCCAGGCCCAGGTGGGCCTGGGTGCCGATGAGCAGTCCGCGCAGGGCGTCGACCTGGTAGCTCAGCGGGTTTGCCCTGCTGACGGCCTGGAGCCAGCCGGGCATCAGGGCGACCGGGTAGAGCGCGTTGGAGGCGAAGAAGAGCGGCATCGTGATGGCCTGGCCGATGCCCATCAGCCGGTCGCGGGTCAGGACGATCCCGGCGATCGACATCGACAGGCAGGAGAAGAACGCCGAGGCGAGGAGGACCACCACGACCACGCCGAGCAGCCGCAACGGGTTCCAGGTCATGCCGACACCGATCAGCGCGGCGATCACGATGACGACCGCCGCCTGGATCACGGCCTTCACCCCGGCGGCGAAGGCCTTGCCGGTCACCAGGGCGGTCCGGGGCGTCGGCGTGACCATGAGTTTGGTGAGGACTCCCGAGTCCCGCTCCCAGATGATCATGATTCCGTAGAAGATCGCGATGAACATGGCGGACTGGGCGATGATGCCCGGCGCCAGGAAGTCGAGATAGGGGACGCCGCCGGTCGGGATGGCGTGGATACGGGAGAACGTCACGCCGAAGATCAGCAGCCAGAGCGCGGGCTGGACGGCGCGGGTGTAGATCTCGGTCCGGTCGTGGCGCAGTTTCTGCAGCTCGACGACGCACATCGCGGTGACGCGCGCGGGGACGACGCGCCAGCCGGTGCGGGGCGGCGGCGGGGTCAGCAGCAACGCGAACCGCTGATCCGGCGGGACGGACTCAGCCGAGGCGGGATGCGGTGCGACGGGTACGGCGGACATCTCGGAACGCTCCTTTCCCTTCGTCGGAACCGGAGCCGGAGCCGGGGTCGTTCAGTCCGGCTCCGGAGTGGTGGCGGAAGACGTCCTCCAGGGACGGTGACGGAAGGCCCGTCTCGCCCGATTCCCGGCGGTGGGCGACGAGCTCGCTCTTGAGCTGGGCGGGGGTGCCGAGCGCGCGGAGTCTGCCGAGGTGCATCAGCGCGAGCCGGTCGCAGCGCTGGTCGGCCTCGTCCATGGAGTGGGTGGTGACCAGCACGGTCATGCCGGTGCCGACCCGTATCTCGGTGATGCGGTCCCAGACGCTGTCCCGTGCGATCGGGTCCAGGCCGATGGTCGGCTCGTCCAGGATCATCAGCCTGGGCGCGCTGACCAGGGCCTGTGCGAGTTCGAGGCGGCGGACCATGCCGCCGGAGTACGTGGCGGCGAGCCGGTGCGCGACATCGCCGAGGCCGACCGCGTCCAGCGCCTGGGAGACCCGCGCGGCGCGCTGGCGCCGGGGCACGTCGAAGACGCGGGCGAAGAGCTGGACGTTCTCCCGGCCGGTGAGGCTCGCATCGGCCGACAGCTGCTGCGGTACGTAGCCGAGCAGGCGCCGTACCGCCATCTTCTGCCGGGCCGCGTCATGGCCGAACACCTCGATGACGCCGGGCGGTACGGGCAGGAGCGTGGTGATCGCGCGCATCGTCGTGGTCTTTCCCGCACCGTTGGGCCCCAGGAGGCCGAACACCTCCCCCTGGCCGACCAGCAGGTCCAGGCCGTCGACGGCCTTCGCCTCGCCGAAGCTGTAGCTCAGACCGGTGCAGTTGAGGGCGGGAGCGGTTTCCGTGGTCACGCGGTCTCATCCTCTTCGCTTCGCAGTGAGGCGGCGAGTCTGTGCAGGGCCGGGAGTGCGGCGGCGAGTGCCGCCCGGTCGGCCGCGTCGAGTCCGGCCAGGTGTTCGCGGAAGAGCGCCTCGCGACGGGCGTGCCAGTCGCTCAGCCTCCCGATCCCTGCGGGGGTCGGATGCAGCAGCGCGGCCCGCCCGTCTCCGGGGTCCTTCTCCCGTCGCAGCAGTCCTTCGGCGACGAGGTGGTTCACCAGGGTGCTGACCGAGTTGGGTGCGAGACAGAGACTGTGTGCGGCTGTGGAGATCCGGATGCCGGGTCGGTCGGCCACCAGCCGCAGCAGTTCGGCGTGCGCCCCGCGCAGCCGGGGCACCGGCAGGCCGCTCCACAGCCGCCGCCGGGCGAGCCTCTGGATGCGGGGAAGAAGCCCGGCGAGCTCATCAGGCAGATCACCCGCCACCACCAATCCATTTTAACTCTGTATGAGAGCTAATGTCCCCATCGTTTTTGCAGCGCAGCGATCAGACGGTGCGCAACGTACGGCACCGGCTCGGCATCCACGCCGCGACGAACGGGTGGGTGACCGGAGGTCTAAGACCGACTGGCAAATGGGCGGCGACGCGTAGTACCGCCCCGGTCAGCGGTCGGCGAATCGCTCCCCGCACCGGCTGCAGAACACCGGCTCCGGGTCCTGCGAGAGCCGGCCGCACCCGGGGCAGACCCGGTCCAGCATGCAGGGCGCCTCGCCGCCCTCGTACGCCACCGGGGGCATCGTGGCCGACGGCTTGATGGTCAGGCCGGGGCGGCGGCGGTGGACCGTCACGTACGCCAGCCCTTCCGGTCCCGCGACGAGCGCACGGCGCGAGGTGCGGGGCAGCCAGACGACGCTGGTCGGCGTCAGGTTCAGCGCGTCGTCGCCCCCGGCGACGACCCGGCCGCTGCCCGCGACGACGACGAGAAGGACGTCCAGGACGTCCTCCTGGTGCTCACCTACTTGCGCGCCCGGCGGAAGACGTACCAGATTGGCATCCAGCTCCCGGCCCTGCTCGGCCAGTTGCCACAGCGCACCGCGGTCGTCGTGGGCGGCGGCGGTCAGCAGTTCGTCGAGTACGGCCAGTACCCGGGGTGCGGAATTCACGGCAATCAGGCTACGCCCGCCATACGCTGACCCCTTTGCCCGCCGAGCCCAGGGAGCCACCGCCGTGGACCGCATGCCGGACGAGAAGTACCCGCCCATCGAACCGTACGAGCACGGCATGCTCGATGTCGGGGAAGGCAACCTCGTGTACTGGGAGGCGTGCGGCAACCCGGACGGAAAACCCGCACTCGTCGTGCACGGCGGTCCGGGGTCGGGGTGCAGGGAGCGGCCCCGGCAGTACTTCGACCCGGACCGCTACCGCGTCGTCCTCTTCGACCAGCGGGGCTGCGGCCGCTCCACCCCGCACGCGAGCGATCCGGCCGCCGACATGCGGTACAACACGACCGACCGGCTGATCGCCGACATGGAGCGGCTGCGCGTGCATCTCGGGATCGACGCCTGGCTCCTGTACGGCGGGTCCTGGGGCTCGACGCTGATCCTCGCGTACGCCGAGCAGTACCCGGAGCGGGTCTCCGAGATCGTGATCCCGGCCGTCACGACGACCCGGCGCTCGGAGATCGACTGGCTGTACCGGGGGGCGGGCCAGATCTTCCCCGAGGCATGGGACCTGTTCCGGGCCGGAGTGCCGGAGGCCGAGGGGGACGCGACCCCGGACGTCCTCGCCGCGTACGCCCGGCGGCTGGAAAGCCCCGACGCCGGAGTGCGGGAGAAGGCGACAGCCGACTGGTGCGCCTGGGAGGACGCGGTGCTCTCCCAGGAGACGTACGCCGGACCGCCGCCGTACAGCGGGCGCCCCGGCCGCGACCGGCTGGCGCTGGTGCGGATCTGCTCGCACTACTTCTCCCACGGCGCCTGGCTGGAGGAGGGGCAGCTGATCCGGGACGCGGGGCGGCTGACGGGGATTCCGGGCGTGCTGGTGCACGGACGGTTCGACCTGGGCGGACCGCTGATCACCGCGTGGGAGCTGGCGAAGGCATGGCCGGACGCGGAGCTGACCGTGATCGACGATGCGGGGCATCTGGGCGGCCCGGCGACGAGCCGGGCGGTGCTGGCGGCGCTGGACCGGTTTGCCCGGCAGTGAACGCAAGTGGAATTTGAGCCATCCGCGGACGGCAGGAGCAGGGGGGGAGGGTCCGGCTGTCGGAGCGGCATGGCAAGCTAGGCCTCCGCTGCATGCGCGGTAGCACTCGTACCCCCCACTGGTCCCCTCGCGACCAGCTGTCGCCAGCCGCAGCGCCTGACGAACCAAATGTCCGAAAACGATCCCTGGGGTACGACTTGAGATCGAAGCGAAGAATCTGGATCACGGCTGCCCTGGCCACGTCCGCCGTGGCGGGTGCCCTGGTCTTCGAGGGGGTGACGGGCAACTCCTCGGTGGACGCCGACGCCAAGTCCGGCCCGACCAAGGCCGACGTGCACGCGACCGCGCTGAAGGTCGACGGCGACGGCACCTCGGCCACCCTCGGCAAGCGGGACACCAAGCCGTTCAGCATGCTGGGCATCACCTGGACCGACGCGGCGGCCAAGGTCACCGGAGCCGTGGAGGTACGGACCAGGTCCGCCGCCAACGGGAACTGGACGTCCTGGCTGCCGCTCGAAACCGATATCGACGGGCGTACGGAGGCCGGCCGGTCCGGCGTACGAGGGAGCACCGAGCCTCGCTGGGTGGGCCCCTCCAACGGTGTCGAGGTACGGATCAACGCGGGCGGCAAGGTCTCCGCGAAGCTGCCCGCGGGGCTGCGGCTGGACACCGTGGACCCGGGCCGGAGCGGCACCCTGAACGCGGACCCGGCGGCCTTCGCCGCCGACATCCCCGCGGCCGATGCCACGACCGACCCCTCCGCCGACCCGTCGGACCCGGCCGCGACCGAGCCGCCCGCGCCGAGCGACAGCACGGAACCGCCCGCCGAGGTGACACCGTCCGACCCGGCGTCACCGAGCCCTTCCGACTCGGCCACGGTGCAGCCCACTCCCCCGGTGAGCCCGAGCCCCTCGGCGCCCGCGAGTGCGTCCCCGACCGATACCCTGCCGCCCGCACCGTCCTCGACCGTGCCCAAGCCGCCCATCACCTCGCGTGCAGGCTGGGGCGCCGACGAGTCGATAAGCCCTGAGGCACCGGAGTACACGGACACCGTCAAGGCGGTCTTCGTCCACCACACCGCCGGGACCAACACCTACTCGTGCGCCGACTCCGCGGCCGTCGTGCGCAGCGTGTACGCGTACCACGTCCAGGCCAACGGCTGGAAGGACATCGGCTACAACTTCCTGGTCGACAAGTGCGGGACGGTCTTCGAGGGCCGCAAGGGCGGGGTGGACCGGCCGGTCTTCGGCGCACACACCTACGGCTTCAACCGGCAGACGGCCGGCATCGCGGTCCTCGGCACGTACACGGACACGACCGCCCCCAGTGCGGTGACCACCTCGGTGGCCCGGATCGCCGCCTGGAAGCTGGGCCAGTACAAGGGCGACCCGGCGGGCAGCACCATGCTCACCGCGGGCGCCACCGGCAGCAACCTCGCCGGCACCAAGTTCACCGCCGGTACGCAGTACTCCTTCAAGCAGATCTCCGGCCACCGCGACGGCTTCGCGACCGAGTGCCCCGGCACCAAGCTGTACGGGCAGCTGCCCGCGATCCGCAGCCTCGCCGCGGGCCCCGTCACCGGACTGGCCGTCAAGTCGGTGACCGGCGCCGGGCTCTCGGGCACGACGTACTACACCAAGTCCACGGTCACCGTGGGCTGGTCGGCGACCACCCCGAGCGCGTTCATCTCCAAGTACGAGCTGCTGGTCGACGGCAAGTCCGTCGCCACCACGACGGGCACCGCCACCTCCGCCAAGGCCACGCTGGCCGTCGGCAGCCACCAGGTCCAGGTCCGCGCCACCCACCAGTCGGGCAAGGTCACCACGTCCGCCGCGGCCACCGTGGTCGCCGACCAGACGGCGCCCGCCTTCACCACCAAGCCGAACCTGGCCCTGGGCACCGGCACGGTGAACACCACGGCCGTCCCCATCACCCTGAAGTGGAAGGCCACCGACGCCGCTTCGCTCAAGGAGGTCAGGCTCACCGCCCCCCTCGCCAAGACCTACGGACCGACGACCACCAGCGCCTCGCACACCGCGAAGTCGGGTGTGGCGACCAGTTGGGCCATGACCGCGTACGACCAGGCGGGCAACACCGCCGCCGCATCGGTCTCCGGCACGCCGGTCATCGTCCAGGAGAGCTCGGCGACGAAGACGGGCACCTGGACGACGAAGTCCTCGTCCAGCTACCTCGGCGGCAAGTCGTACTCCAGCTCGTCGAAGAGCGCGAGCCTGAGCTGGACGTTCACCGGCCGCTCGGTCGCCCTGGTGGCCTCCAGGGCCGCCACCTCCGGCCAGGTGTACGTCTATGTCGACGGTGTGAAGGTGTCGACGGTGGACCTGAAGTCCAGCACCACCAAGTACCGCGACGCGCTGTGGACGAAGAGCTGGTCGAGCAGCGCCAAGCACACTGTCAAGATCGTCGTCGTGGCCACATCGGGCCGGCCGACGGTCACCACCGACGGCATCGTCTACCTGAAGTGACCGAAGCGGCCGAAGCATTCGCGTAAGGCATTCGCGTAAGGCATTCGCGTAACGCCCTGCCCCCGGCACTCCGCCGGGGGCAGGGCGCGTTCGGGGTCACCCTTGCTTCGAGCGGACTCGAAGGCGTTGGCTTGGTGCCCATGGAGTACACGCAGCTCGGACGCACCGGACTCAAGGTCAGCCGCCTCGTCCTCGACACCATGAACTTCGGCCCGCAGACCAATGAGGTGGACAGCCACGCCATCATGGACGCGGCGCTGGACACGGGCCTGAACTTCTTCGACACTTCCAAGATTCAACTTTGACGCCAGTCTGCAAGTTCGCTTGCGGACAGTGTCGTCTTGGCTGGGCGCCTGCCTATGAGCGCAGTTGGGCCGCTGCCTCACACTGCCCTTGGGGCAGGCGGAAGGCAGCGGTCCTTCTTTTAGCTTCCCTGCTTCACCAGGCGAATGCCTCCGGGGACGGCCCTGGACCCGGGAAGATCTCGTCGAGCCCGGTCAGGACCTCCTCCGACAGCTCCAGTTCCAGCGCCCGCAACGCACTCTCCAGCTGTTCCTGGGTGCGCGGGCCGACGATCGGGCCGGTGACGCCGGGGCGGGTGAGGAGCCAGGCGAGGGCGGCCTCGCCGGGTTCCAGGCCGTGCTTGTCGAGGAGGTTCTCGTACGCCTGGACCTGCTCGCGGACCTCGGTGTTCTTCAGGGCGTCGGCCGAGCGGCCGGCAGTGCGCCGCTTGCCCTCGGACTCCTTCTTGATGACGCCGCCGAGCAGACCGCCGTGCAGCGGCGACCACGGGATGACCCCGAGGCCGTACTCCTGGGCGGCCGGGATGACCTCCATCTCGGCGCGGCGCTCCGCGAGGTTGTAGAGGCACTGCTCGGAGACGAGACCGACCATGCCCTTGCGGGCGGCCGCCTCGTTCGCCTGGGCGATCTTGTAGCCGGGGAAGTTGGAGGACCCGGCGTAGAGGATCTTCCCTTCCTTGATCAGTACGTCGATGGCCTGCCAGATCTCGTCGAACGGCGTCCGCCGGTCGATGTGGTGGAACTGGTACAGGTCGATGTAGTCCGTCTGCAGGCGCTTCAGCGAAGCCTCGACGGCGCGCTTGATGTTGAGCGCGGAGAGCCGGTCGTGGTTGGGCCAGGGCTCGCCGTCACCGGCCATCCCGCCGTAGACCTTGGTGGCCAGGACCGTCTTGTCGCGGCGCTCCGCGCCCTTGGCGAACCAGGTCCCGATGATTTCCTCGGTGCGGCCCTTGTTCTCGCCCCAGCCATACACATTCGCGGTATCTACGAAGTTCAGACCTGCATCGATTGCGGCATCCAGGATGCCGTGGCTGGTGGACTCGTCGGTCTGCGGGCCGAAGTTCATCGTCCCGAGGACGAGGCGGCTGACCTTGAGTCCGGTGCGTCCGAGCTGTGTGTACTTCATGAAGCACAAGCCAACTGCTTTGAGCTCACTCCAGGCAAGAGCCGCTCGGTCGGCCGTCCCTGTTTATGCGACATCGCGAATATTGGTGTGAGCGCATAGACGGTGATGGCACCCCCTCCGTACGGTCGTGTTGCCGTCCTGCGAGGGGGCGCGCGGGACAGGGGGTTTCATCATGGCTCGTGAGGAACTGACCCGGCTGACCGGCAACGGGAGCGGGGAGTGCGGCAAGGACGACTGCCCGAACGTCTACCGGACCGCGTCCGGCTCGTTCGTCGTCCAGGGTGATGTGTCCGACGTGTTCGCTGCCCCGGAGGGGGAAGGGCTCGTGGAGATCCCGGAGGAGACGTTGAGGGAGGCGTTCCGTGCTCTTGGCTGGTGAGGAGTGGGCGGTCCGGTTCGAGCGCTTCGCGCGGGAGGCGTGGCGCTTGGAGACGTTGCCGCAGTACCTCATGCCGCAGGAGGAAGAGGAGTTCGCTGCGTTCAGGGCGGGCGTTCGGATCGATCCCGCGACCGTGGCCAACGAGTACATCGACCGGCTTCGCCGTCAGGCCGCCGAGGGGCGGGTGCAAGGACGTGTCCACGTCGTCACCCGTCCGCTGTCCGAGTATCTGCGGTTCGAGTTTCATCACTACTACAGGGCCCATGCCATGGCCGGGGAACAGATCCGCATTCTCGATGTCACGGACCGGCCCAACCCCCTGGCTGGGGCGCAGGACTTCTGGATGTTCGACCACTCCGAAGTGGTGCTCATGAACTACCACCCGGACGGCAGGCAGATCAGCCGGGAAGTGCATGTGGGAGAGGTGGAACCGTTCATCGAGTTCCAGCGAATCGCGGTCGAGGAGTCGGTCCCCTTCGAGGAGTACGTGAAGGACCTTGACCTTTGAGCCGGCGGCCCTTGGCCAGTCCAGATCGGACCTGGCTGCGGCACTGAAAGAAGAGCGGAAGCGAGCCGGATGGACGCAGGTCCGGCTCGCCAGGCATTGCAACATGAGCCAGACCAAGGTCAGCAACATCGAGAGCGGAAAGCTGACCCCTGCCCTGGTCGACGTCGAGCTGATCCTGGACGCCCTCGGGGCGGAAGGGGCGTTGGCGGCGGAGATCCTGGCTCTCGCCCGGTCCGCGAACACCGAGTGGCAGGACCACTGGAACTCACGCCGTCGGGGCCTGGACAAGAAACAGAACGAACTTGCCCGCCTGGAGGCGGTGTCCACGGAGTTCCGTTACTTCCTGCTCTCCATGATTACCGGCCTGCTCGCCACCCCTGAGTACGTACGCGCGAGCATCGCCGACGTTCCTGGAGACCAGTCCAAGACCATCGCGAAGAAGCTTGAGCGGCAGAGCGTCCTGGTCAATCCGGAGAAGCGGTTCACGTTCCTGCTCACGGAGCAGGCCGCACGGTGGCCGTTGCTTCCGCCCATCGAGATGGCCATGCAGCTGGACCGGTTGGTGTCCGTCTCCCGGATTCCGAACGTGCGCCTCGGTGTGATTCCCCTCGGCGGACACATCCCGGAGCGCCCCCTCAATACGTTCACGGTCTATGACCGCCGTCTGGCCACCGTGGAGACGGGAACCGGGGCGCTGATACTCCGGGACCACCGAGACGTGAGTGCGTACCGGGAGGATTTCCAGCGGTACGAGGGATACGCGGTATGGGGCGACGAATGCCGGGCGCTCCTTGCGGAATGGGCGTGATCTTTACCCGACAACACCAATAAAAGTGGGCCACTTCGGCTCTCCAGCTGAAACTGGTTGCTCGCTCAGGGCATTCGGTCGGGGAGGCGGCAAGCGTGAGCAATCCGAGAACGACGATGAACGGGCCGGTACATCTGTCCCTGCCCCGGACTCCACCCGCACCCGCACCGGACTGCGGGGTGTGCACCGCACTGGCCGCACAGAGGCAGGCTGCCAGGGACCGGGGCGATCTGTCGGCCGCGACGGATGCGGACGTGGAGATCCGCAACCATCCGCACCGGACACGGGGGCAACGGTGAGCCGTACCATCCTGCGCTACGTGAAGCACCGGATCACCCAGCACCCGGACACGGACGTCACGTTTGAAGCGGAGTGCCTGGCGTACCCCTGCGAGTGGACGGCGAACGCGTCGCCGGACGGCGCGGCGGTGGACGTGGAGTGCATGAGTCACACCGGCCGGACGGGACACACGTCCTTCCGGCGGGTCTGCACGTCGTTCGCCCTGGTGGTGCGGACGGAGTGACGCCGAACTCCTGCCCTTCCCGTGATCGCAGCGGCGCGAGACGGTAGGGGCAGGCCAGTTGTCCCCCGACCGGACAAGCCCTGAGCAGGAGACAGGACGTGTCTCCGGCTGAGCTGACGTGCTCAGGCTCTCGCCCCGGTCCGCCCTCGTATGCGGGGTGCCGTACCACCGTCCGGTGTGCGGTGAGGGACAAGAGCCCCTGTCAGTCGCCCCGTGGCTGGCAGGGGCTTTCCCATGCCTGGCATGACAATGCCCCCGACGCGTACGCCAGGGGTCCATCAGAACGTCTTTGCACCCGCCTCAGGCGCTTTCCGCCAGGTGGCGGTACAGGGTGGCCCGGTGAACTCCCAAGCCCTTAGCGATCGATGTGACGCTTTCGCCCTTGGCGTGCCGGGCGCGGGCCACGGCTAGCTTGTCGTCGTCCATGACGGATGGGCGTCCGCCCACGTTGCCCTTACGGGCGGCGGCTTCGAGCCCTTCCATGGTCTTCTCGCGGATACCCTCCCTCTCCACCTCCGCACTGACGGCGAGCACGGCGAAGACGATGGCTCCCGCGCCGTGCGGGTCGTAGACCCCCTGAAGCGGGCCGGAGAGGAGTTCGAGTTGGATGCCGTCCGCCTGGAGGGTGGACGACAGGGTCATCAGCTCGGCTGCACTGCGGGCGAGTCGCTTCATTTCCAGCACGGTCAGGATGACCGGCTGATGCGGTGCGGCTGTCTTGATCTCCCGCGCCAGGGTGAGCACCTTCGAAAGCTCGGGCCGTTCCTTCACACGGCTGCTGACCTGTTCCGAGAACACGCGGGTGCAGTGAGCACGGGCGAGCGCGTCCAGCTGGGACTGGAGTTCCTGGCCGGCGGTCGACGTCCGGGCGTACCCCAGCCGGATCGCTGCGCCTGGTACGACGTCGGGGGCCTGCGGGGCGGGGGCACCTTGCGTCCACCTCTTGCCGGGGTGGCGGTCGGCGGGGGTCTTCACGGTGAGTTCCGCCTTCAGGGCGGGAACGAGGGCGAAGCGCCCGATGTGGTAGCTGGACGCCACCTTGCCCGCAGCCGTACGGCAGGGGCTTCCGGCGGGAGCCTGGCACTTGGGGCAGTCGTGGCGCTCGACCTGTTCGGCCGGGATGTTCGTGATCACGCCGGGACTGTCGCACATACGTGTCGTGAAAGCTAGACCTGGACGTGACCTTTCGCGACGGGTTATGCGACAGTCCGGCAGGGGCGAACCGGACACAGGAAGGAGGGTGGCGCACTGTCGCACAACCGACCGTTTGCGCGACACGCTTACGCGACGGCGCGAACAGGACGTCAGGCGACCGGCGACGCGCACGCCAGGAACGGACCGGCCGCCTTGCTCCACGACTCGCCCCGTGCGAGAGCGCCCATCCCTTCGGCGCGCAGCGACTCGACCACGGGCGTGAGGAAGTCCGTACGCCACTGACGTACGGCGCTCTCCTGCATCCCGCTCGCGTCGACCCCCGCGCTCACCTTCGCTTCGAGAACGGCCAGTCCCTCCGTGACGTCGTCGCCGGTCCACTCGTCCATATGCTCGCCCACCAGGGCCCACGTCAGCTTGATCATGCGCCGGAGCGTAGAGGCCACGGCAGCACAAGGGGAGGGGGTATGACCCCTGGAAGGAGAGGTGACCGGCCGCCGTGTCTTGGCAGCTCAGAATCTGCCACGGTTCCAGGGCTTTCAAGCGGGTCCAGACGTCCAGTCGGCGACCGAGTTCCCCCGTCGACGCCCCGTAGGCGATATGCCGATCAACGATAGGTCTGGGCTGTCACGTGAGGAACCGCTCCGGGCGGAAGTCCGCAAGCATCTCGTCCCTCTTCCCGCTCAGGATCTCTGCGGCGAGCAGCCTGCCGATGACGGGACCGAGGGTGATGCCGCTGTGGGTCACGGCTTCGTAGTAGCCCGGCACGGACGGCACTGCTCCCACCGAGGGGAATCCGTCGGCCGGAATCGGACGGTTGGACACCCGTGTCCGGGTGATGCGGGCGTTGCCGAGTTCGGGAACGACTTGTTGCGCCACTTCGTGGAGCAGTCGTCCGAGTTCTGCTGAGTCTTTGCCGGTGTCGATGAGTGCGTCGATCTCGCGGCTGTGGAGAACCATGGAAGTGTCTCCGTCAGGGCGGATCTCGATGTGAGGTGCGTGCATGGGGTGGTGAACCGGGACCTGGGCGCACTCGACCCGTGTGACAGCTCCGGGTTCCCAGCGCATCGGCAGCTGCCGTGCGACGAGCCCGGCGACGTGGGAGGCGTTGGGGCCTGCCGCGTTCACGATGGCGTCGACCTCCAGTTGGCTTCCGTCGGACAGGACGACCGTCCGGACGGCCCCGTCGGAACGGGTTCCGATCCCGCGGACCGCAGTGCCGAACCGGCGCTCGGCCCCAGCTGCGACAGCCAGGTCGACCAGGCGGCCCACTACATGACGTCCCTGCACCCAGGCTTCGTCGGGATAGAACGCGACCGGAACCTCGTCGGGTACGGCTAGTGCAGGTTCCAGGTGGCGTACCTCGGCCCCCGTCCGTACTTCGACCCGGTAGTCCCAGCCCGCCAGCAGCTCGGCTGTCTCCAGGAGTTTCGCCTCCGCCGCCGGTTCGTCCGCCCAGCGCAGATGTCCGCCGGGATGCCACCACAAGTCCGGCCCGATGACGTCGGCGAGTTCCCGGTAGGCCGCCATGCCCGCGACGTTCAGATCGAAGTAGGACCTGCGCACCGTCTTGTTGCTGGCGTTGACCCAGGAGAAAGACCAGTTGGTGACGCCTTCGCCCGGTTGCCCCTCGTCGATGAAAACCACTTCGACGCCATGCCGAGCCAGGTTCCATCCCACACAGGAGCCGAGGATGCCAACTCCGATGACAGCTACACGTTCAGGCCGCTTCATGGATCTGATCCGCACGAACGCCCCCCTCCCCAAAGCATGGGCATTACAAACTCCCCCTTGCCCACAGCGCTTCGCCGGCAGTTTCACCCTGCCGCCGAGGCGCCTCGGTCGATACGCGGCTACCAGGCCATCTGCTCAGCGGCGGAAGGCTGTCAAAGGCTGCGCCGAGTGAACGGTTTGCGAGGCTTGGCCAGGTGGCCGCGTAGCGGCCCCATTGCGCTGGCTCCTTGCCCTCGGCACTTCCTGCTTGAGGGCGCGGCAGCGCCCTACACACAGCCGGCTTCCTTGTCCTGCTCGTTGTCGGCCCCGGAAGGGGCCGCAAAGGAGCTTGCCGTCTTCCTCCTGCGGCGGCCTACCGGCCGCCCCTTCCGCTGAGTCGCTTGCTTCTCTGGGGCGCTGCCGCGCCCCGCTTGCCGTTGACCTAAGTGGCTACCCCTGTCGACCCCGAAGGGGCCGCGCTACGTCTTCCCGTCTTCCCGTTGCGGCGGCCTCCGGCCGCGCCTTCCACTTACCCCAAAAAGATAAGAGAGGAGACGAACGTTTCCCTAGGTCAGACGCCATGCGAGTACACGTCCGGTGTGTGCCGACTACACGTGCGACATTCCGTCACCGGTCACGGTGAGGACGGCACGGAACCGGTGCGCCCCTCCCCTTCTGGAACAGGTGCGGCGGAAGGACGAGACAAGCGGCGCCGGATCGGGGTGACACAAGGTCCAGCTTCTTCGCCCGGGCTATCGCATTGTTCATGCTCTGGTCGGACAGGGGTTTGCCGTCCTTGCCGAGCAGGCGCGCCAGCCTGCCAGGGTCGAATGCCGCATGCCCCTGTCGATCCGCCCATCCGAGAGCGGCGAAGTGCACCCGGTACGCGAGCGGATGAGCGCCGTTCTCCGCCATGCGTCGATACTCACGCTGACTGACTCCGCCCCAAGGACGGTCATGGCCAAAGTTGATTGCCACAGGTTCGCGGCTCCCCTCCTGTGCGGCGTACACGGGTACGCCAGTGCCCCCGCCGGACGGCGGGACATGTGCCTCCCTTTATTCGCGGGGGTGGACCGGCCACGGTCGGCACGGTCTTCTTCACAGGTGTGGCCCGAGGTGTAGGGCCCGGACTCGGTCTCGTGCAGTCGGGAGCGACGGCGGCGACCTGTTTGGCATCCTACAAACGCCGAGGGGCCCGGATCACAGGGCCCCTCGCTATCGCTTCTTGTCCTCGATCAGCTTTCGCTGTGGACCGCCGCCATGTTGCGCAGTCGCTGCTTGAAGTCCATCGGGATCAGAACCTGGACCCTTTCGACGGGGTGCTGCCACATCCCGTCATGGCCCTCGGGCGCCATGAGCTGCGCGGCGGTCAGCCCGGTGATCGACTCGGCGTGGATGACCGCCTTGACTCCTGCGGCACGGAGTTCCTTTCCCTTCTCGTGCTGCGTCGACAGCTTGCTCCACCGCTCTCGATAGGTCTCCCCCGTCGGGATCTCCTCCCAGGCGTCCGGACGCGTGGGCTGCGCGAGGAGCTGTTCGCGCCGTGCGTCCAGCCGCTTGTAGGTTTCCCGGTACTCCTGCTTGCCCAGCTCACTGGAGTACAGACCCGCCTCACGGTCCTCCCGCAGATCTGCCAGAGCTCGGTTCACTTCCTCGATGTCGCGCGTGTAGTCCACGCCCGGACGGAAAACCTTCCGGACGATCTCGACATCTCCGGCGGCAAGGAGGAACGCCTTCTCCACGGCGTCCTCCAGGGTGTGCGCCGCGATCCCCTTACTTCCGGTCGGACACGGCTTGTGCGTGGTGCGGGAAGCGCAACGGTAATAGGGCCAGCTACGGCCGGGCCCGAGGTACGCGGGCTCCCCGCATGTGCAGAACGCGACCCGGAGCAAGGGGGATCCGCCCTTACGGTTGCCCTTCCGCCTACTGGTGTTCTCGTCCAGCTTCTTGTTGGCCAGCTCCCATTCCTCCTGTGTGATGAGGGGTTCCGCGCGCTGGAGTGGCTGGCCTTCCGCGTCCCGGACAACTCGACGGCGCTTCACCTTCTCCCCGTCGACCATCACCTCCTCGGTCACTTCCATCTGCCCCAGGACGCAACGGGAACGCACGACCTTCGACGTGTTCGCGGCTGTCCAGCGGCTCCCCTTCGGGGTCTTGCCACTGCGGATCATCTGGGCGTCGAGTGACGTCGGCGTCTTCGTCACGTCCTCGTTGAGCGACTGCGCGATGCTGTTCGCCGACTCGCCCTCGATGAGACGGCGAACGATCTCGCGGAGCGTTCCGGCCGTGTTGGTCCCGTAGTCGTCCACGACCAGCTTCCAGCCCTCGCCGGTGTCCTGCTTCTCCTCACGGTAGCCGTACGGTGTGCGGCCCCCGCGCCAGCGGCCTTCCTTCACCAGGTGGTTGTAGGACGACTTGGCCCTTGCCTTGATGGCTTCGAGCTCCCCCTCCGCGAAGGAAGCGATCAGGCTCAGAAGGAGCTTCCCCATCTGCGTGTTGAGGTTGATCCCGTCCTCGACGGTCGCGACCTCCTTGCCGTTCCTCTCGCACCACTCCAGGAGGGTGTGCACATGCAGCACGCGGCGCGAGAGACGATCGATCTTCAGGGCGCAGATGATGTCGTACTCGTCCGCCCGTGACTCCTCCATCGCGATCCGGTGCTCGATCGCACTTGCCTCCTTCCCGATGATCGAGGGAAGCCACTTGCCGAATTCCGGGCGCTTCCATGGCTCGACTCCGCCGGACACGTCGATGTCCTCGACCCACCCGACAACGACATGCCCCTCCTGGTCGGCCCATCGCTGGATGGACCGACGCTGCCGCTCCGGTGACGTGGTCTCGTCGGACACCCGCGACAAACGAATCACGCCCAGAACTCTCGCCATGCTCGTTCTCCCTCTCCCCTGCGGCACCTTCAGTGCACAAGAGGTGACAATATGCAATCAACCTCATGGCGTCAAAATGGTTGCTTCGACACCGCCAATGTCTATGGGTGGGGTGAGAACAAGGGCCGTACCGAGGAGATCATCGGCACCTGGTTCGCCCAGGGCGGCGAACGCCGCGACAAGGTGGTCCTGGCCACCAAGATGTACGGGAACATGGCCGCCGACGGCGAGGCCTGGCCCAACCACGACAAGCTCTCCGCCGTGAACATCCGGCGCTCGGTCGACGCGTCGCTGAAGCGGCTCCAGACGGACTACATCGACCTCTACCAGTTCCACCACGTCGACCGGAACACCCCTTTCGAGGAGATCTGGCAGGCGATCGACGTCCTGGTCCAGCAGGGCAAGATCCTCTACGCGGGTTCGTCGAACTTCGCCGGTTACAAGATCGCCCAGGCCAACGAACTGGCCGCCCGGCGCGGCTCGTTGGGCCTGGTCAGTGAGCAGTGCATCTACAACCTGATGGAGCGCCGCGCCGAGATGGAGGTCATCCCGGCCGCGCAGGAGTACGGCCTCGGCGTCATTCCGTGGTCCCCGCTGCACGGCGGGCTGTTGGGAGGTGTGCTGAAGAAGGAGCGCGAGGGCACGACAGGGCGTTCCGCCTCCGGCCGCAGCGCGGACGCGCTGAAGAACTCGGCGCAGCGCGAGAAGATCCAGGCGTACGAGGACCTGCTCGACAAGCACGGCCTGGAGCCGGGCGAGGTCGGCCTGGCGTGGCTGCTCGCGCAGCCGGGGGTGACGGGGCCGATCGTCGGACCGCGCAACCAGGAACAGCTGGACTCGGCGCTGCGGGCGCTCGAGCTTGAACTCTCCGCGGAGATGCTGGCGTCGCTGGACGAGATCTTCCCGGGGCCGGGGCCGTCGCCGGAGGCGTTCGCCTGGTGAGGACGGTCTGACGGACTGTCCGTCCGATACGTACGGGCCGCCGTCGCCCTCGCCCCCGAACGGGGGACGGGGCGGCGGCCCGTTGTGTGTCCGCGTCAGAGCGAGGCGTCGAGCTCCTTGAGCGTCTCCCCGAGCCAGCTCAGCTCCGCCTGGCTGGTCGCGCGGGCGATCCTCAGCAGACCCTGCCGGAACGGGTCCTCGAACACCTCGGCGCCGAGCGGCTGCTCGCCCTCGTAGAAGAAGCTGCTCGGCTCCTCCAGGAACGCGAGCCGGCGCCGCAGCACCTCCGCCTGCTCGGCCGAGGACGACAGATGACGCAGGAAGGCGAGGACGGTGAACCAGCGGTTCTCGTCACTGATGTCCGTCTCGTCGGCCTCCCGCAGCCGGCGCCGCAGCTCCTCGCGCCCCTCCTCGGTCAGGGTCAGCGTGTGCCGGGGGGCAGCCCTGCTGCCCGGCTCCGTCCGGCGCTCCAGCCATCCGGCTCGTTCCAGGCGCTTGATCGCCGGGTACAGCGTGCCGTCCGCGATGGGGCGGACATGTCCGGTGAGGTGGGCGACCCGACGCTTCAGCTCGTAGCCGTGCAGCGGCTGTTCGTACAGAAATCCCAGGATGGCCAGTTCCAGCATGCAAGCATCCTCCCCCATGGCGTTATACATCGGTGCCGATATATAGTCTCGCCGAGACAAGCGCCTTCGGGGCCAGGAGGAGGACACATGCAGAACGCTCAGGTGACGGCCGACGGTGCGTGCATCCGATGGGTGGAGCTCCCCGGCCGTCCCGGCACGCCCCGTACCCGGGTCTATCTGCACGGGCTCGGGGCCTCGTCCGGCCCGTACTTCACCGCGAGCGCCGTGCATCCCCTGCTGGCCGACAGCCGGTCGCTGCTCATGGACCTGCTCGGCTTCGGAATCAGCGACCGCCCCACGGACTTCGGCTACACCCTGGAAGAACACGCCGACGCGGTGGCGGCTGCGCTGAAGGCGGCCGACGCGTACGACTCGGACGTGGTCGCGCACAGCATGGGCGGCGCGGTGGCCATCGTGCTCGCGGCCCGCCACCCGCAGCTGGTGGCCCGGCTGGTGCTGGTCGACGCCAATCTGGACCCGGTCGCCCCGGACCCGGCCCGGCCGGGCAGCAGCGGCCTCGCCCGGTACACGGAGGAGGAGTTCCTGGCCGGCGGCCTGGAGGAAGTGCGCGACCGGGTGGGACCCCACTGGTGGGCGACCATGCGCCTCGCGGGTCCCGAGGCACTCCACCGCACCGCCGTGCATCTCGCCCGCGGGACCACGCCGACGATGCGCGAGCTACTGCTGGACCTGAAGATTCCGCGTACGTATCTGCGCCCCCGGGACAACGGACCGCTGCCCGGCGAGGAAACGCTGATCGAGAACGGGGTACGGGTCGTGGCCGTCCCGGACTGCGGGCACAACATCATGCTGGACAACCCGGAGGCGTTCGCCAAGGAGACGGCGTCGGCCGTCAACGCCTGAGACGGCGGGGTACGCGTCGGACGCGACGGGCCCGGGATCGCGCGCATGGGTCGGTTCGTACCGCTCCTGGTGGTCGCCGGAGCCCTTGCCGCGGTCATGGGCCTCTTCACCCGGCCGGCGACCGTCGTCCGGATCGGCCGCCCGGGGCACGGCCGCTGACGTCACGCTCCGACGGCGGCTGCCACGGCGACGACGACGAACATCAGCACGAGCACGGCGGCCATGATGCGGTTTCTGGTCTTCGGGTCCACCCTCCGAGCGTAACCGCCCGTCTCAGTGATCCAGCGACCAGGATGCGATCGTCTCGTACCGCGGCTTCTCGCCCCGCACCCCGGCGACCGGCAGGTTGCTGCGTACGAGGGCGAGCTCACCCACCTCCCACGGGGTGCCCTCGAAGCCTCCGAGAGCCTCGACGAAGGGGCGCAGGTCGGCGTCGGTGCGGCTGCGGGCGAGGGTGAGGTGCGCGCTGTAGCGGCGGTGCTCCTCCATCGGGATGCCGGTGCGGCGGGCGGCGGCGTCGGCTCGTTCGGCCAGCAGCCGCAATGTGTCGATCCCACCCGCGGCCCCCGCCCACAGCGCCCGCCCGCCGAACCGGCCGGCGCCGTGGATGCGCAACGAGAAGCGCTCGGTACGGTGGGCCGCCCGTTCGAGGCGCGCACGCAGCTCGGGCAGCACCTCCTCGTCCACGGACCCGAGGAACGCGAGCGTGAAGTGCCAGCTGGGCGTACCGGTCCAGCGCAGTTTCCCGGCACCGGGGAGCGCGCGCAGCGGGTCGACGGCACGGCGCAGTTCCTGGACTGCCCGGTCGGGCGGCAGAACGGCGACAAAGAGTCTGAGGCTGCTCATGGGCAGAGTGTCGCACCGTAACGGCGTGTCCCGGGCTCCGTGCGTATCGTTGTACTACGCGGCTGCCCGCGCCCGTGCGGCAGCGGGGAGGAGCGGCACGATGACCGTCGTAGAGACCGACAGGATCGAGATGGCCGACAGCAGCGACGAGCGCACTCTGGACATGATGTTCGAGTGGCTTGAGCCCACCCCCGAGGGATTCAAGGTAGAGATCGTCGAGGGGAACATCTACATGTCGCCGCAGCGGGACATCCACTGGCGGATCATCCTGGCGCTCATCAGGCAGCTGCTCTCCAGGTACGGGGAGGAGCAATTGACATCCGATGTCCGCTTCGACTTTCCGGGCCGTCTCAACGGCCTCGCCCCGGACGTGGTGGCTCTGGCCGAGGACGCCGCACATGACGCCAAGGGGCGGTATCGCTACCAGGACATCGAGTTCGTCGCGGAGGTGATCTCCAAGGACACCGCCGCCAACGACTACGGCCCGAAGAAGGCCACGTATGCCACCGCCGGCGTCCCGGTGTACGTCATCGCCGACCCATACACCGGCACGTGGCACCTCCACACGCTGCCGAAGGACGACGAATACCGCAGTGTGCTGAGCCTCGATTTCGGCACCCCGATCGACCTGACCGACACTGTCGTCGGCCTCACTCTCCGGACCGACACGTTCCCCCGCGACTGACCGCGCCCCGACACACGGGACGGCCCCGACCGGGTGGGTACCGGTCGGGGCCGTGCCGTGTGCCGCACGGGCGGCCCTCAGGCCGCCGTGGCCAGCTCCTCACGCGGGACGAACCGCACGTGCGGGCGGCCCGGGCGGAGGTCGACCTTGAGGCGGAGTCCGCCCACGCGGGCCAGCATGAAACCGACGCCCAGTGCGGCCACCAGTGAGAACGCACCGCCGACCACCATGCCCGTACGGACCCCGTAGGCGTCGCTGACCCAGCCGACGATCGGGGCGCCCACCGGCGTACCACCGGCGAAGACCATCATGTACAGGCTCATGACCCGGCCGCGCATCGCCGGGTCGGCGGCCATCTGGACGCTCGTGTTCGCGCTGATGTTGGTCGTCAGGCCGATCATGCCGATCGGGACCAGCAGGATCGCGAAGAGCCAGACGGACGGCGACAGGGCCGCGACGATCTCCAGCAGGCCGAACGCCGTGCCCGCGGCCACCAGCATCCGCAGTCTTGAGGAGCGGCGACGGGCGGCGAGCAGGGCGCCGGCGAGGGAGCCGGCCGCCATGAGGATGTTGAAGAACGAGTACATCCCGGCGCCGCCGTGGAAGATCTCGTCCGCGAAGGCCGTGAGCCAGATCGGGAAGTTGAACCCGAACGTGCCGACGAAGCCGACCAGGACGATCGGCCAGATCAGCTCGGGGCGGCCGGAGACATAGCGCAGGCCCTCCCGCAGCTGTCCCTTGGCGCGCGGCACGACGGTGGCCTTGTGCAGCTCGCTCGTACGCATCAGCGTCAGGCCGACCAGTGGGGCCGCGAAGGACAGGCCGTTGAACATGAAGGCCCAGCCGCTGCCGACCGTGGTGATCAGGACACCCGCGACGGCGGGGCCGATGAGCCGGGCGGACTGGAAGTTCGCCGAGTTGAGACTGACCGCGTTCCGCAGCTGGGCGGGACCCACCATCTCGGAGACGAACGACTGGCGGGCCGGGTTGTCGACGACCGTGACCATGCCGAGCAGGAACGCGATGAGGTAGACGTGCCACACCTGGACGACACCGGAGAGCGTGAGCACCGCGAGGGCGATCCCGCACAGGCCGAGAGCCGCCTGGCTGACGAGAAGAAGCTTCCGCTTCGGGAGACGGTCGGCGATGACACCGCCGTACAGGCCGAAGAGAAGCATCGGAAGGAACTGGAGGGCCGTGGTGATGCCGACGGCGGCGGCGGATCCGGTGAGGCTCAGGACGAGCCAGTCCTGCGTGATGCGGGACATCCAGGTACCGGTGTTGGAGATCACGGCGCCCGTGGCGAACAGGCGGTAGTTACGGATCTTCAGCGACGAGAAGGTCCCGCCGGGCTTGCTCTCGTGGGTGGAAGTCGGTGCGGGGGCGGAGTCTGCTCCGGATCCCGTACTCAAAAGGGTTCGCCTCCTCGGGCGTATACATTTCGCTGACTGACGGGATGCGGCGGTGCGGGCGGTGCGCCGGCTGTGGTCCGGCGCGGCCGGCCCCGCTACAGGTGGGCGAGCTTCTCCAGCACGGGCGCCGCCTTGCGCAGCGTCTCCCACTCTTCCTCGTCCAGGCCCTCGGCGAGGGTGGTCAGCCAGGCGTTCCGCTTGGAGCGGCTCTCTTCGAGCATGGCTTCCGCCTGTTCGGTCTGGCTGACCATCTTCTGGCGACGGTCATCGGGGTGCGGTTCCAGTCTGACCAGTCCCTTGGCTTCCAGCAGCGCGACGATGCGGGTCATCGACGGAGGCTGCACATGTTCCTTGCGGGCCAGCTCACCGGGTGTGGCCGAACCGCAGCGGGCGAGCGTGCCGAGCACCGACATCTCGGTGGGGCTCAGCGACTCGTCGACGCGCTGGTGCTTCAGGCGTCGGCCGAGCAGCATCACGGCGGAGCGAAGGGAGCTCACGGCGGCCGCACTGTCGCCGTCGTGGATCAGGTCAGGCATGTTTATTAGCCTAACTCATTACCTACTCTAAAGACCATTCGTGTTACACGCGCGAGAGCCACATCACCCAATCGATCACCCGAACGAGTGAGTCGGATCCGGAAAGTGACGCCAGACGACCTCCTGGGCCGTAACCCTGCTTGCCATGGGATCGACTGTGCTCAGCCTGCGGATAGACGGTGAGCTGCTCGACCGGCTCAGGCAGCATGCCGCCAAACGCGGAATGAGCGTCCAGGACTATGTCGTCCGGACGCTCATTCGCGATGACTTCGACGAGCGCTTCAAGGCGGCCGTCGACGAGACGGAGAAGTTCTACGGCCCGGAAGGGACCGCAGGGATCAGGGCTGAAGAGGTCACGTGAGGCCGAGGGCCGGCATCGCGTAGTAGAAGACGAAGACCGCCGACACCACGTACATGGCCGCCGGCACCTCGCGCCAGCGCCCGGCCACGACCCGCAGCACGGAGAAGGCGATGAAGCCGATGCCGATGCCGTTGGTGATCGAGTACGTGAACGGCATCATCAGCATGGCCAGGAAGGCCGGGATGGCGAGCGTGTAGTCGCTCCAGTCGATGTCCCGCACCGAACCCGAGATGATCAGGAAGCCGACCGCCAGCAGCGCCGGGGTGGCGGCCTGCGACGGGACCATGGTCGCCAACGGCGTCAGGAACAGCGACACCGTGAACAGCAGACCCGTCACGATGCTCGCGAGGCCGGTGCGGGCACCCTCGCCGACACCCGCCGTGGACTCCACGAAGCAGGTACCCGCCGAGGCGGAGCTCGCACCGCCCGCGGCGACCGCGATGCCGTCGACGAACAGCACCTTGTTGATGCCGGGGAAGTTGCCGTCCTTGTCCGTCAGCTTCGCCTCGTCGCCGACGCCGAGGATGGTGCCCATCGCGTCGAAGAAGCAGGACAGCAGCACGGTGAAGACGAACAGGATGCCGGTGAGCACACCGACCTTGTCGAAGCCGCCGAACAGACTGACCTTGCCGATCAGCCCGAAGTCCGGGGTGGCGACCGGGTTGCCCGGCCACTGCGGGACGGTCAGACCCCACGCCTCGCCCGGCAGATGGGCGACCGCATCGATGATCATCGCGACGACCGTCATCGCGACGATGGAGATCAGGATCGCGCCCGACACCTTGCGGACGATCAGCGCGAGGGTGAGCAGCGCGCCGAGGATGAAGACCAGAACCGGCCAGCCGGTGAGGTGGCCGTCGCTGCCGAGCTGGAGCGGCACGGTCGTGTGCGCGGCGTCCGGGATACGGGAGACGAAGCCCGAGTCGACCAGGCCGATCAGCAGGATGAAAAGGCCGATACCGATCGCGATGCCCTTGCGGAGCGACTTCGGTACGGCGTGCATCACACGTTCGCGGAGCCCGGTCGCGACCAGCAGCATGACCACGATGCCCGCGAGGACGACCATGCCCATCGCGTCCGGCCAGCTCATCCTGGGAGCGAGCTGGAGGGCCACGACGGTATTGACGCCGAGGCCGGCGGCCAGCGCGATCGGCACATTGCCGATGACACCCATCAGGAGCGTGGAGAACGCGGCGGTCAGCACGGTGGCGGTGACCAGCTGCCCCCCGTTGAGCTGATGCCCGTACATGTCCTTCGCGCTACCGAGAATGATCGGGTTCAGCACGATGATGTACGCCATTGCGAAGAACGTGGCGAATCCGCCGCGGATCTCGCGCGCAACCGACGACCCCCGCTCGGAGATCTTGAAAAAACGATCCAGGCCGTTGTGCGGCTGAGGAGCCGGAGACTGCTTGGAGTCGACCGAAGCGGTGGCCGAGGGGGACATGTATGACCTCAGTCGTACGTAGAGGGGGGGTTAAAAGTGGTCAGCTTTGGACTTTCACACGAATAATTCGAGTCAGCCGTAAGCAGATTCAGTATGAATACATAAGGCGAAGATCGCTATCTCCGCGCGTAGACCCTTGCGTCAGCTGGCCTGCCGGTCTTTACGCATGCGTCTTTACGGGCTACGGGAGGGGGCCGCAGGTGGGCCCATACACTGAGGTCATGGCGAAGTGGACACCGAAGCACGAGGCACCCGCGCCCCTGGAGGGGCCCGTCGTCGCCACCATCACCGGCGGCACGATCCTCTGGTTCGTCCTCTTCCTGGTCCAGCTGCCGTTCTACGGCTGGTTCGACGCCCACGGGCACCTGTGGTGGGTGTGGACCTGCCTGGCCGGTGCGGGGCTCGGCCTGATCGGCATCTGGTACGTACGGGGGCGCGACGCCGCGATCAAGCGGGCAGCCGCGGCTGCGGCCTCCGCGCCGAGCGCCGGGACGGATACGGAGGGCACGCCGGGCGCCACGGCGTGAAACCGGCCGGCACCTCGGGTGCCGTCGCCCGGCACCGCCCGGCACCGCCCGGCATCAGGGCCTCCGTACCACCGCAGGACCAATCCCCTCCTCCTCCGGTCTGATCTTCGGACCCCCATTGGCCGAATCGGACGATCCACCCGTACCGTCGGAACCATGACGCAGCGGGCACCCCACTCCTTCGGCGAGCAGATCCCCGGGGCATCCGGTACTTCCGGCCGCCCCGGGCCGGCCATGATCGACGCCGGGTCCGAGCTCGATCCGGTCCATCCGATGAAACTGCCGGCCCCGGCCGTGAGCACCCGCGGGCTGACCGCGGCCGAGGTGGCCGAGCGGATCGCCCGCGGTGAGGTCAACGACGTACCCGTCCGCTCGTCCCGTTCCGTCCGCGAGATCGTCCGCGCGAACGTCTTCACCCGGTTCAACCTGATCATCGGCGTGCTCTGGCTGATCATGCTGTCCGTCGCACCGATCCAGGACAGCCTCTTCGGCTTCGTGATCATCGCCAACACCGGCATCGGCATCATCCAGGAGTGGCGGGCCAAGAAGACCCTCGACAGCCTCGCGGTCATCGGCGAGGCCAAACCCACGGTGCGACGCGACGGGGTCTCGGCCGAGATCTCCACCTCCGAGATCGTCCTCGGCGATCTCGTCGAGCTGGGCCCCGGCGACAAGGTCGTCGTGGACGGCACGGTGGCCGAGGCCGACAGCCTGGAGATCGACGAATCGCTGCTCACCGGCGAGGCCGACCCGGTGCTGAAGCAGCCCGGCGACCCCGTGATGTCCGGCAGCTTCGTCGTCGCGGGCGGCGGCTCGTTCGCCGCCACCAAGGTCGGCCGTGAGGCCTACGCCGCACAGCTCGCCGAGGAGGCGTCCCGCTTCACCCTCGTCCAGTCCGAGCTGCGCACCGGTATCTCCACCATCCTCAAGTACGTCACCTGGATGATGGTGCCGACCGCGATCGGCCTGGTCATCAGCCAGCTCGTCGTCAACAACAACGACATCAAGGGGTCGGTCGCCCGGACCGTCGGCGGCATCGTCCCGATGATCCCGGAAGGCCTGGTGCTGCTCACCTCGGTCGCCTTCGCGATCGGTGTCGTACGGCTCGGCCGCAAACAGTGTCTGGTGCAGGAACTCCCCGCCATCGAGGGGCTGGCCCGCGTCGACGTCGTCTGCCTGGACAAGACCGGCACCCTCACCGAGGGCGGCATGGACGTCACCGAGGTCAGGGCGCTGGGCGGTGCGGACGACACGTACATACAGCGCGTGCTGGGTGCCCTCGGCGCGTCCGATCCCCGGCCCAACGCCAGCCTGCAGGCCATCGTCGACGCCTACCCGGACGGGGAGGTGTGGCAGTGCACGCAATCGTTGCCGTTCTCCTCGGCCCGCAAGTACAGCGGCGCCGCGTTCGACGAGGGCGGCGGCCGGGCGTCGGCCTGGCTCCTGGGCGCGCCCGATGTGCTGCTGCCCGAGCAGGACCCGGCGCTCGCCGAGATCGAGCAGCTCAACGAGCAGGGGCTGCGGGTGCTGCTGCTGGCCCGCGCGCAGGGTGAGCTCGAAGGGCCGGACATCGCCGCCGGAGCCGTACCGAACGCACTGGTCGTCCTGGAACAACGGCTGCGGCCGGACGCCGGCGAGACGCTGGCCTACTTCGCCGACCAGCGGGTCGCCGCGAAGGTCATCTCCGGCGACAACGCGGTCTCCGTCGGCGCGGTCGCCGGCAAGCTCGGCCTGCCGGGCGCCGAGAACACCCTGGACGCGCGCCGGCTGCCCACCGACCCGGACGAAATGGCCACGGCCATGGAAGAGAACGCGGTCTTCGGCCGGGTCACCCCGCAACAGAAGCGGGACATGGTCGGTGCGCTCCAGTCCCGCGGCCACACCGTCGCGATGACCGGCGACGGCGTCAACGACGTGCTGGCGCTGAAGGACGCCGACATCGGCGTCTCCATGGGTTCGGGCTCCGAGGCGACCCGGGCCGTCGCCCAGATCGTGCTGCTCAACAACAGCTTTGCGACGCTGCCGTCCGTCGTCGCCGAGGGACGGCGGGTGATCGGCAACATCACCCGGGTCGCCACCCTGTTCCTGACCAAGACCGTCTACTCGGTGCTGCTGGCGATCCTGGTGGTCTGCTTCCAGGTCGACTACCCGTTCCTGCCGCGCCATCTGACCCTGCTGTCGACGCTGACGATCGGCGTCCCGGCGTTCTTCCTGGCCCTCGCCCCCAACAAGGAACGGGCCCATCCGCACTTCGTGCGCCGCGTCATGCGGTACGCGATCCCGTCGGGCGTCATCGCCGCCGTCGCCACCTTCGTGACGTATCTGATCGCCCGGCACTACTACTCCGGTACGGGTGCGCTGGACGCGGAGACCAGCGTGGCCACGCTCACGCTGTTCCTGGTCTCCATGTGGGTCCTGGCGATCATCGCCCGCCCGTACACCTGGTGGCGGATCTGCCTGGTGGCGGCGATGGGGCTGGCGTTCGTGATCGTGCTGGTGGTGCCGTGGCTGCAGAACTTCTTCGCGCTGAAGCTGGTGGGAGCGGCGATGCCGTGGACCGCGGTGGGCATCGCGGTGGTGGCGGCGGCGGGCCTGGAGTTCGCCTGGCGGCTGGTCAGCCGCCGCTTCCCGGCGTAGCGCCCTGCGGCGACCGCGGCCCGGGACGCGAACGGGCCGTGCCCGGGAGGACGAAAGCCGTCCCCGGACACGGCCCGGAGTGCTGCGTGGTGGTGCTGGTGCGTACGTGGAAGTACGCGGGAACTGCTTCGGGAACTACTACTTCACGTCGACGAAGTCGCCCGCGGTCGTGACGGCCGGGGTGGTGGACGTACCGGCGAAGCTGTAGCGCCAGTAACCGTCGACCGTGGCCTTGGACGTGGTCTTCAGGTTGCCGGTGCTGTTCGTCTTGATGGTCTTGATCGTGGTGTACGTGGAGCTGGTCTTCTTGCGGAACTGGAGCTTCACCGACTGCCCGGTGTAGCCGTGGTACGCGTGGTCCTCCCAGTTCGCCCGAGACAGCTTCCCGGTGATCGTGATCGTCCCGCCCTTCTTCACGGGCTCCGGGGCGGCGTTCACCGTCAGCTTCGACAGCCGCTGCACGCGGGCGGTGCTGTAGAAGTCGGTGAAGGCGATGTCGGTCTCGTTACCGGCGAGCGCACCCGCGCTGACGTGCCAGGTGCCGGCCAGGGAGTTCTTGTACAGGTCGTAGCGCGGGTAGACCGTGAAGGTCAGCTTGCAGGTCGAGGTCGTCGCGTTGACCTTGGTGCACTTCGCCGGGTCGTTCGGCAGGATGGCCCCGTCGATGGTGTTCTCGGAGGACGGGTCCGTGCCGTGCCACAGGTCGACATAGGCGTCGACGACACCGGACGCGTGCGACGCGGTGACCGAGACGGAGATCGTCTTCGAAGCGGTGGTGCCCAGGACGATGTCCTTGCCACCGTTGACGACGACCTTCGAGATGACGGGTTCCGCCGTGGCCGCGCGGGTGGCCGCGGCGGCCTTCGACGATCCCTTGGCGGCGGTGCCGAAGACCTCGGCACCCGACGTCGGCTTGTGCAGGTTCGCAGCAGAGTGGTCGCCCGCCTGGGCGGCCGGAACGGCAAGAGCGGACAGGGCCAGGGCGCCGGAGACGGCAGCAACAGTGGCACGAATGCGCATATGTTTCCCCAGTGGAGAAAGGGGCCCCGCGGGTACGTGGTGCGACCCGGGCGGGGCCGTTGGGTCTGAGAGTCTGCTGACTCGAAAGACCAGACCTCTTACGCATGTGAAGGGTTGTACGCACAGTGGAGTTCTAGTGTGTCGTCCCGCAGTGAGAAACGCGGCGACCCACGCGGCGGGCCGTGCCCGGGAACGAAAGCCGTCCCCGGGCACGGCCCGAAGTGGTGCATGTGGCGCGACGGAAATTACCGCACGTCTACGAAGTCACCCGCGGCCGAGACGGCCGGGGTGGTGGACGTACCGGCGAAGCTGTAGCGCCAGTAACCGTCGACCGACGCCTTGACCGTGGTCTTCAGGGTGCCGGTGCTGCTCGACTTGATCGTCTTGATCGTGGTGTACGTGGAGCTGCCCTTCTTGCGGAACTGGAGCTTCACCGGCTGCGTGGCGTAGCCGTGGTACTTCAGGTCGTCGAAGTTCGCCCGCGACAGCTTGCCGGTGACCGTGATCGTCCCGCCCTTCTTCACGGGCTCCGGAGCGGCGTTCACCGTCAGCTTCGACAGCCGCTGCACACGGGTGGTGCCCAGGCCGTCCTGCAGCGCGAAGCCGATCTTGCTGACGTCGGGGTTCATCGGGTCCTCGCCGTTGAAATCGACGGCGAAGCCCGTCGCCTTCCACGTCGTGGCGTCGGCGTTGCCGATCAGGTCGTACTGCGGCCAGATGGCGATCTGCCCCTTGCAGGTGGCGACCGTGGAGGACACGGCCTTGCAGGTGGGGTCGACATCGCCGTAGAGCTCGTTCGTCGGAGCATCGAACGAGCCACGGTAGAGGTTGACATCGAGCTTGAAGTCCGAGGCGAAGATGTTCACATCGGCGGCGTGCGTCACGGTGAACGTGGTCGGCACGGTCTTCGTGGCGGTGGTGCCCACGGCGATCGGCTTGCCGCCGTTCACCGTGAACTTGGAGAAGGTGAGGTCGAGCTGACCGGGGGTGCTCTCGGCCGCGAGGGAGCGCGCGCCGGACTTGGCGCCGGAGCCGGCAGCGGCGGTGGACTGAGCGGCACGCGCGACGTCGCTGACGGTCGAGCGGTGCGCGTCGTCGGCCTGAGCCGCCGACGGAATGACAAGGGCGGAGAGAGCCAGGGCGCCGGTTACGGCGGCCACGGTGGCACGAATGCGCATGTTCATTCCCCAACAGGAGAAGGGGGCCCGCGGAGGTCGTCCGCCCACAGGCCCGAGATCGTCTGTGAAGCCTGATGGCTTCACAGGAGAGACCATCGGGACATGTGAACGGTTGTGCGCCTGTTGGGGATTTCTTGTGCAGGTGCCCCGGGCTCCGGCACGGATGTGCTCGGGCCCCTCACCGGCCGGTCAGTCGAACCAGCGGTCCCGGGCCAGTTCCTCCGTACGGGACGGGTCCTCCAGCAGTGCCGCGACCTCGAAGCGGCGCGGCCACTGCCCCGCCGCCCAGGCCAGGCCCGCAGCGACGCCTTCCAGCGTGGCGGCGTGCACGGTCCCGTCGGGGGTGTGGCGCCAGTCCAGTTCGACGCCGCCCGCGCGCAGTTCGACGTGCTCGATGTACGCGTCCGGGGTTCCGGCGCCGAGCAGGACCCGCACCGAATCCGGCACTTGGTGCTCCTCGCCCTCCGTCGTCACCTCCGCCTCGACGCTCTCGCCGAGCCTGCGCACCTGGAACAGCTCGGCCAGATCGGCCGCGCGTGTCGGGGCGACCGGGAGCAGCGGGAGTCCTCCGGCGAGCGGCAGCAGATCCGGGGCGTCCGCGATCACGGCGTCCGCCGCGTCGACGACCCGGACCTCGCCGTCGACCACGGCCCGCAATTCGTCGGGCAGCGTGACCTGTTCCGGGTCGAGATCGGCCAGGGCCGTGTACAGGGAGTGCAGTTGTACGGGGCCGACCACACGGTCCCCGTCCGCGAGCCGGCCGAGGAGTTCGGCGGCGCCGCCCGGCTCGTCGAGGAGGGCGGTCACGGACGTCCGTACGCCGAGGGCACGCAGCACCTGGGCGTCGTCGAAGCCGGTCGCGTCGGCGGAGTCGTACAGTCCGTCCAGCCGCGGGTCGCCGCCCGCGGACCGCAGACCGGCCGGGCGGCGGCCGTCGAGCACGGGGTGGTCGCGCAGCCACCAGGCCGTGTACGGGCGGACGGACCGCGTCGTGCCGTCGGGCAGCAGCACCCGCACCGGCTGGGTCAGCGCGTCGCGCAACGGTGGCTGTGCGAGCAGGGCGAGCGCCTGCGGCCAGGCGTCGTCGTCGACGAGGTCCAGGTCGCGAACGGCGACGAGTTCGGTCGCGACCGGCGGCACCGGAGTGTCGGGCAACTGGTCGAGGATGTCCTCGCACCACACGTCCACGGCGTCGAGCAGCCCGGCGTCGTCGGGTTCGGCGAAGTCGCCCTCGCGGGGCTCCAGTTCGTCCGGATCCAGGACGACATCGGCGGCCCGTACGAGGGCGAAGGTGGCAAGCACACCACAGGCTGTGAGCGGCTGCTCGCCCCAGCGGTCGGTGAGTTCCTGGTCGCAGAGCGCCAGTTCACCCTCTCGCATGATGGCCGCGAACGGGCTGCCGGGCAGCACGAGTTCACCGGCAGGTGCCGGTTCGCCGTCCTCGTCGGGAAGGGCGAGGGCACCGAGCCAGGGCTCGTCACCCGGTGCCAGTTCCGCGTCCCGCACAAGGGTGAGGACGGTCTCTGCGAGCTCCTCGGCGTCCAGTGCGTCCTCGTCCCAGATCTCGCCCGCGTCCAGCGATCCGGCGACGGCTGCCCGCACCTGCGGGGTCGTCAGCACGGCGCGGGGCGTGGCGGGCAGGGCGCCCAGCTTCTCCAGCAGCGGATGGGCGGCGTCCGGGTGCGCGACCTTCAGCCCGAGCCGGGCGAGGCGGCCCAGGACGGGGCCGGTGAGCGCGTCGGGGAACGGGAGGAGGACCTGGCGGGGGCCGATGGCGGTGCGGGGGGCGGTCGGGGTCTCGGTGTCCGGTGCTTCCGGTGTACCGGCGAGCGGGACGGGCAGCCCGGAGAGACGGTCCGGGTCGATGCCGGACAGGCTGTCGTACAGCCGCCGCCACCAGCCGGGGTCGCGCTCCAGACCGGCGAGACGGTCGATCGCCTCGGTCAGCGGGACGCGGGCGATACCGAGGGTGCGCAGTTCGCTGCGGCGCTCCAGCCCGGCGGGCAGCAGGCACGGCAAGACCTCGGCGAGCACCCGTACGGTCTCGGCGCCCACGCCTTCCAGCACCTCGGCCTCGATGGGGCGCAGCGCTGTGGTGGCGGTCTCGCGGATGCCGTCCGCCTGCGCGTCCCAGGTGTCCCACCGGTCCGTTTCGGTGGTGGCGGCGCGCGGGGCGGCAGGCTCCAGGAACGCGACGCGCGGCAGCCGCTCCAGGATCGCGCCGCGCAGGGCGCCGTCCAGTTCGCCCTTGCCGAGCGGTCCGGGGACGAGGTCGATGGTGTCGATGGACACCGGCTGCCAGTCGGCGAGCAGCTCGGCGTACGCATCGGCCGCGCGCTGCACCAGGAAGTCGCTGAGCGGTCCCGGTGCGAAGTGGCGGCGGGTGGTGTCGAGCGGCAGCGACGCGATGAGCAGAGCGGGAATACCGAGGGGTTCGTCGGTGGGGGTCGGCGCGTGGACGACGGGGACGGTGCGGGGGCGTACCGGGGCGCCTTCCGTGTCCACCGGCACCGCCCAGGTGACCGACCAGTGCGGGCGCAGCCGTTCCTCGCGGGGCCGGTCGGCCAGCAGGGCGGGTTCGACGGGGCCGTGCCGGGTGACGGTGCGCCAGCGGTGCGTACCGTGCGCGGAGTCCTCGACGTGGGTGTACGGGCCGTGCTGCGACCGGCGCAACGTCCGTACGGTGTCCTGGGTTTCGATCACGATCTCGTCGAGGCCGCGCAGGGTGAGCAGGAGCGCGTCGTCGACCGCGTCGAGCAGCCGGACCACGAGGTCCTCGGCACCGCCGTCGCGCAGCGGGAGGACGACGACGGTGTCGTACCCGTCGGGTGCGGTGCCCTCGGCGGGCAGCGGGAGCCGCAGCAGGGGTACGTGGCCGTCGCGGCGGCGGAGCTCGTCGCCGAGCCCCGGGCTGGCGAAGGCCGCCTTCGCGGCGAGGTCGCGGGCCTCGGCGAGGGACCAGCGGACGCCGCCGTGCCGGCCGACGACGGCGGGCTCGTCGCTCACCGCGAGCACGGCGGCGAACCCGACGCCGAACCTGCCGACGGCCCCCTCGTGACCCTCGCGCTTGGCGGAGGCCCGCAGGGTGGAGAGCGATTCCACGCCGGTGGCGTCGAGGGGGGCGCCGGTGTTGGCGGCGGCGAGTGCGGCGGGGGCGTCAGCGGTCGCCGGGTGCAGGGTGAGGCGGAGCCGGCCGGGGACCTGTGCGCGGGCGGCGGCGTCGGCGGCGTTCTGGGCCAGCTCGACGACGAGGCGGTCGCGGTAGCCGCCGAGCGCGAGGTCCTCCTCGGCGTTGGCGTCCTCGCGGAATCTGGCAGGGCCGGCGCCCCAGGCGTCGAGCACGCCGCGTCGCAGCCGTGCGGTCCCGAACGGGTCGGCCCCCTCGGTCGCATTCATGCTCACGCTCTGACTCCGCTCTTTCCGGTTACGCGTTGCCCGTGCCGCCAGTGTGCGCCTGAAGGTACCGGGTCCTCTCGCCGGACGGGGTGTCGCGAACGGCGCTCCACGCGGGGGCGACGTGGACGGCCTGGGGTTTGCCCGGACGAGCCGGGTGTACCCGGACAGCGAAATCGGGTGTACCCGGGCAGCGGAATCAAGCCCGAGCGGCACAGTCAAGCCCGTCCGGCGATTGAGGACAGAACGGTTCGCCGGGCGGGCCCGCAGGCTTGCCTTCCGGGCGCGCCCGGAAGGCCCGGGAGCCCCGCCCTCCCCGTCAGGAGTGGCCGAGGTCCTCCGTCGGGCCGTCCGGTTCCGCCGGGACCGAGCCCGAGTCCCGCGCCGGACGCAACGGATACTCGTCCACCTGCATCGTGTCCAGCGCATGCGGCGCCGGCTTCGGAGGCTTCGGCATCACCGCAGCCTCCGAATGCCCACCGCACCCGTACGACAGCGACACCACATGCCCGTCCGCCGGACCGAACTCGTTCGCGCACACCCCGAACGCCTGCTTCAGCGAACCCGCCAACGGCACCAGGAACGCGCAGGTGACACAGGACGCCGGAGCCGCCTGGGCCATCGGCGTCTTCGCACCGAACGCCTCGTCCCACCGGTCGGCCGCCGTGTGCAGCCCGTACCGCGACAGCACCCGGGCCCGCCGCATGCCGAGCTCCTCCGCGACCGCCGCCATCGAGCCCCGGCTCGTCGTCGCGGGGCGCGTCGTCAGCTCGGCGTCCTCCGCGTCGACGAGGTCGGCCATCTCACGTGACACCTCGGCGACCACGGAGTTCGGCGGCGGCTCGTCCTCGCCGGTGTAGCCGGGCTCCAGGCGGATGTCGTCCGCCTCGGTGGGCAGCAGATCGCCGGGCCCCATGTCCCCGGGACGCAGCCGCTCGCTCCACGGCACCCACTCCGGAGCGAGGAGCGCGTCGCTGCCGGGCAGCAGCACCGTCTCGTCGAGGGTGACGTTCTTCGCGCGGGACGCCCGGGCGACGGTCACCGCCCAACGCCAGCCCCGGTAGCCCGGCTCCTCGCACTCGAAGAAGTGCGTGACGACCCGGTCCCCCTCGGAGACCACGGCCACATGCTCACCGACGACCCCCGGCGCGGCTGCTTCCTCGGCCGCAGCGCGGGCGAGGTCTACCGCCTCGGCGCACAGACGGTCGGGAACGGGGGTACGGGCCGTACGGCTTCGCGTCGTCGCAGCACTCACAGGTCTCGCTTCTCTCCTACGCCAGTCTCACGAGCGCGCCAGCACATCCATCGATTCGGCCATGACGGATGCGGGCGGAGCGGACCTGAGGGCCGCGTCGACGTCCACACCCGTTGTGCCTGCCTCGGGCGCACCTTCTGCTATCCATTCTGCGGGATCGCCGATAGGCGCGCGGCCGAGAACAACCGCCGGTGGCGCGCTACGCACGCTACCCTCTCCGCCGCCCCCCGCCCACCTGCCCGTCCCAATCAAGGCCGTATCCGGCGTCGCGTCCCGTGCAAAGTCCGCCTCGGAACCGTCACAATCGCCGGCCTGCCCGGTCCGGGCAGGCCGTGCCCGGACCGGGCGGACCACTGACCCGACAGGGCGGAGTGCACCGTGCCCCTCACCGAACCCGGTTCGTCACCGCAGTGACTGGGGCACTATGACGAAGTGACTTCCGCCAGGTCGCACAAGGATTCCGGCCCGCTCCGCAGGACGGGCCGGACGATCGGTCATGCCCTCCGCACCCCGTTCACCGGCACCGCGAGAGGAATCCGGAAGGCGACGCACGCCCACGGCGCCGGGGAGTCCGGGCTCGGCAAACTGATCGAACTGCACGCCGTGAACGGCGCGGGCGATGTGATGATCACGATCGCGCTCGCCTCGACGGTGTTCTTCTCCGTACCGACGGACGAGGCCCGCGGCCGCGTCGCCCTCTACCTCGCCGTCACCATGGCGCCCTTCACCCTCCTGGCACCCGTGATCGGCCCGCTCCTGGACCATCTTCCGCACGGCCGCCGCGCCGCGATGGCCGGTGCGATGCTGGCCCGTGCGGTGCTCGCGCTCACCATGGCGGGCGCGGTCGCCACCGGCAGCCTGGAGCTGTATCCGGCCGCGCTGGGCGTCCTGGTCTGCTCGAAGGCGTACGGAGTCGTACGCAGCGCTGTCGTGCCACGTCTGCTGCCACCCCGCTTCTCCCTGGTGAAGGCGAACTCCCGGGTCACCCTGGCCGGACTCCTGGCGACCGGGATCGCCGCCCCGATCGGGGCGGGGCTGCACACCATCGGGTCCGCCTGGCCGCTGTACGGCGCGTGCGTGATCTTCATCGGGGGGACCGTCCTCGCCTTCACGCTGCCGCGCAAGGTCGACTCCTCGAAGGGCGAGCGGAAGGCCCAGCTGGTGCCGCCGTACGGCGTGACGGCCCCCGGCCCGAACCGAAGAGGAACGGGAAGGCGAACGGGAAGGCGAAGGGCCGCGAGAAGAACAGCGAGAAGCGGCCGGGGCTGCGGTCCGTGGGGCCGTCCGTACTGAACGGGCTCCAGGCCAATACCGCGCACCGCGCCCTCTCCGGCTTCCTGATCTTCTTCCTGGCGTTCCTGCTGCGCGAGCAGCCGCTCGCCGGGCAGAGCGCCGTCGTCTCGCTCGGCATCGTGGGCGTGGCGGCCGGTGCCGGCAACGCGCTCGGCACGGCGGTCGGCGCCTGGCTCCGGGCTCGCGGCCCCGAAATGATCGTCGCCTCGGTACTGGCCCTGGCCCTGGGCGTCGCCGTGCTCGCCGCGCTCTTCTTCAGCACCGTCATGGTCGCCGCGCTCAGCGCGACGGCGGGCTTCACCCAGGCCCTGTCGAAGCTCTCGCTCGACGCGATGATCCAGCGCGACGTGCCCGAAGAGGTACGGACATCCGCGTTCGCCCGGTCCGAGACCGTGCTCCAGATGGCGTGGGTGATCGGCGGCGGTATCGGCATCGCCCTCCCCCTCAACGGCGTACTGGGCATGTCGGTCGCCTCGGGCATCCTCACCCTGGGCGCCGCCACGTCCGTACGGGGGCTGCTGAGCGCCGCGCGACGCGGCTCGCCGCACCCCCGCGTGGCGTGAGCCGGAGCGACCGATAGCCTTCGGCCCATGACCGTTGCGTTCTTCTCCGGTAAGGGCCGTCGAATCGGCGTCGCTCTTGGTGCCGTGTCCGCGGGACTCCTTGTCCTCTCCGCCTGCGACAAGCCGACGCCGCTCGCGACCGTAACGGTCGGCGGCACCGTGGTGAGCACCGAGGCCTCCTGCTACAACGACGGCAAGGCCCTCAAGGAGTCCGAGATCCAGGGCTGCCTCAACAAGAAGGCGGAGAAGTCCGTCGAGGTCGCGATGGACGACAAGGTCCGCTTCGGCGTCGACCCGGAGATCGCGGACAACGGCTGGACGCTGTTCATCAACGGCCAGCAGGCCGAGCAGGAGCCGTACAAGAAGACCTACCGGTCCATCCCGGGCAGCGCCTTCTTCTCCAGCCAGACCGGCGAGACCACGAGCAACAAGACGCAGATCAGCATCGTGGAGACCACCGGCAAGAAGCTCACCGGCATCTGGCACTTCGAGCTGAAGAAGACCTCCTGACCCTCGCTCCTCCCCCTCCTGACCTCGGAGGATTCGCCCCGTGCGTGTGCTCGTCGTGACCGCTGTCCCAGCAGAACGGGACGCGGTCACGCGTGCGTTCGGGGACGTGTCCGAGGTGGCCGCGCGCGAGGTGCCGGGCGCTCGGCTCCACCGCGTCGACGCCCCCGGCGGCCGCAACGTCGTCGTCGATGTCCTCGCGGGCGGTGCCGGACCGGCCGCCGCGGCCGCCGCGACGGCTTTCGGCCTTGCCTCCGGGCCGTACGACCTCGTCGTCTCGGCCGGGATCGGCGGCGGATTCGCGCCCGTGGCCCCGGTCGGCTCGCTCGTCGTCGCGAGGAGAATCGTCGCCGCGGATCTGGGCGCGGAGACTCCCGAGGGCTTCGTACCCGTCACCGCACTCGGCTTCGGCCGTGACCGGTACCTCCCGCCCCGGTCGCTGGTACGGGACGTGGCCGCCGCCACCGGCGCGCTCACCGGTGAGATCCTCACCGTCTCCACCGTGACCGGCAGCGCCGAGCGCGCCGCCGCCCTGCTGTCCGCGCACCCTCGGGCCGCCGCCGAGGCCATGGAGGGCTTCGGTGTCGCCGAGGCCGCCGAACGGACGGGCGTACCGGTGCTGGAACTGAGGGCGGTCTCCAACGCCGTCGGCCCGCGTGACCGGGACGCCTGGCGCATCGGCGACGCGCTGGCCGCACTCACCGGGGCGTTCGGGAAGCTCATCCCTGTACTGGAAGGTTGGACCCACCATGAACGAAACGACTCGTAACCCGTCGAATCCGTTGCACATCGCTTTCTCTCCGTGCCCGAACGACACCTTCGTCTTCGACGCCTGGGCGCACGGAAGGGTCCCCGGCGCGCCCGCCCTCGATGTCACCTTCGCCGACATCGACATCACCAATGGAATGGCCGAGCGTGGCGAACTCGACGTGCTCAAGGTTTCGTACGCGGTGCTGCCCTGGGTGCTCGACGAGTACGCGCTGCTGCCGTGCGGCGGGGCGCTGGGTCGGGGCTGCGGACCGCTCGTCCTCACGAAGGAGGCGGGCACGGATCTGACGGGCAGGACCGTCGCCGTGCCGAGTGAGCGCTCCACGGCCTATCTGCTGTTCCGGCTCTGGGCGGCGGAAGTGGTGCCGGGCGGGGTCGGCGACATCGTCGTCATGCCGTTCGACGAGATCATGCCCGCCGTGCGCGACGGGAAGGTCGACGCCGGTCTCGTCATCCACGAGGCCCGTTTCACGTACCAGAACTACAGGCTGCACAACCTCGCGGACATGGGCCGGCACTGGGAGGAGACGACCGGGCTGCCGATCCCGCTCGGCGCGATCATCGCCAAGCGGTCGCTGGGCTCGGACACGCTGAAGCTGCTCGCCGAGTCGGTGCGCACCTCGGTACGGATGGCCTGGGACGACCCTCAGGCGTCACGGCCCTACGTGCTGGAGCACGCGCAGGAGATGGACCCGGCCGTGGCGGACCAGCACATCGGGCTGTACGTCAACGAGTTCACCGCCGACCTCGGCGAGGACGGCTACGCGGCGATCCGCGGACTGCTGACCCGCGCCGCGGCCGAGGGGCTGGTACCGCCCCTCGGCCCGGATGCGCTGTCGTTCGTCTGAGATCGGCCGGGAGGCCGGGGTCAGACGTCGAGCTGATCGGCGACCGCGCGCAGCAGGCCGCCGATCTTCTTGCCGGCCGCCTTGTCGGGGTAACGGCCGCGCTCCAGCATCGGCGTGATGTTCTCCAGCAGGGTGGTCAGGTCCTGCACGATGGACGCGAGCTCGTCCGGCTTGCGGCGCTGTGCGGCCGCGACGGACGGGGTCGGGTCCAGGATCGCCACCGAGAGTGCCTGGTCTCCTCGCTGACCTGCGACGACGCCGAATTCGACGCGCTGGCCGGGCTTGAGTGCCTCGACGCCGTCGGGAAGCACCGAGGAGTGCACGAAGACGTCACCGCCGTCGTCGCGGGAGAGGAAGCCGAAGCCCTTCTCGCTGTTGAACCATTTGACCTTGCCAGTCGGCAAAGCACGCACCCCATCTCAACCCGTATGCCGGAACAAGCCTCAGCAGGTCAGGCTATCCAGTGGTGGTGCTCCCCTGCTGGCAGAAGCCTCCCCAGGTGAAGTACCCCTCGTCAAGCCTGGTCATCCGGACTGCTGTCCAGAAACGGTGCATGCTTGTGCGCGCCGCCTGCCGTGGGGTGCGTCATCCGTGTCGGGAACTACCCTGGCGGGGTGAGCACTACTCCTTCTGGCGCAGGTGACCGGCTCGTCCGGATCGGCGCGATCGTCTTCTTCATCGGCGCACTGGCCACGCTGGCCACGATGGCCCCGCTGTTCCTCGGAACCCATCCGCTTCCGTCCATCGCGTGGTCGCTGTGCATGCTGATGGGCGTCGGCTTCCTGATCGCCGCGGCGGGCGTGGTGCGCTCGGTGCGGGCCGGGTCACCGAAGCGGTAGGGCGGGGCGCCCCCGAGGCATCTTCCCTGCCGCAAACACCGAAGACCGTCCGACCCGGCCGCCCGACCACCGTCACGCGGGACAGCGGAAAGGGACGGGGAGTGCGGCGCGAGCTGCTCATCCGGCGCTGGTTCTCGGTCGTCGCACCATCCCGACGACAACGCTGCGCGCTCAACGCGATCCGCGTTTGGCTTGAAGTGCGTTGCCAATGCTACGAGTGCCTTGATACAGATGAAGATCCTGCCCTCAGTGGCATGCGTGTCACTGAGGGCAGTCGACGAACGTATCGGCCGGGGGGTTGGCATGACGGGGTGGGACATCAGGCCGAGTGGGGTGGAGTCCATTCTGTCGTTGGTGGGGCTTGCCGCCGAGGACCTGAGCAAGGACGTCAGGGGCTACGGCGAGAGCGTGGAGGACGCCGCACTGCACGCGGGGACGATCAGTGGTCCGTACTGCAGTGAAGCGCCCGCGGGGCCGGTCGGTGCCGCGGTGGCGAACTTCGTGTCCGACACCCAGCAACGGATCAGGTTCATGGCGGCCCGGACGAAGAAGTCGATGGACGGCACGGTCAAGGCCACCACCGAGTACATCGAGGGCGACCTCGCCATGGCCGCCCAGGCCCAGCGCGACGCGGCCAAGGCCCCTACCCCCGCCGAGATCAGGGCGGTCGGGCAGAAGCCCGGCCACCGGGGCGGGGAGTAGCGGGCGTGATCGAACCGGGTGGGATACCGCAGTACACGGGTGACTTCGGTCAGCTGGAGAAGGCCGCGTCCAGTCTGCGTACGCACGCCGCGGGCATTCGGACGGGCGGGAAGGACGTTCATTCCCGTTTCCAGGCGACGGCCGCCTATTACAAGGCTCCCGAGGCCGACAAGCTGTTCTCCTCCACGCAGCCGGTGATGGACACGGCGGAGGAGTTCGCCGGGGACATCGAGGCGCTGGCCGATGCCCTGGACACGTTCATCTTCGAGGCCAAGCCGCACGCGGACCGGCTGGGGCAGTTGAAGCTGGACGCGTTCACCTTTGTCGACAGTGTCCGGGGCGATGACGACTGGACCGAGGACCAGAGCAAGACCGACGCGCATCAGGCGTTGCTGGATGGCGTGGTGGCGGCGCGTGAGGGCTTCCAGGAGGCAGAGCGCAACGCCGCCAACAAGATCAACGCGATCAGTCCGGGCGTGTGCCGCCCGCAGTGGGTCGTGGACGACGGTACGCACGGACTCGGCATGTACGGCCAGACCGCCGACGCGCTCAAGGACGTGAAGGATCTGCCGTGGGGCAGCCCCGAAGAGCGTACCTACGAGCGCTGGAGCCTGGAGTGGTGGGGGCACGGCGCCAAGAGCTGGGCGTGGGACGGCATCGCCAAGGACAGCATCTGGGGCGGCATCGACGGCCTGGGCACTTTGATCGGCTTCCACGGGGAGCAAGAACGTGACCAGGCCTGGGACGGCCTCAAGCGCACCGCCGTCGGCGGCTACGCCTACGGCATGGACCTGTTCGGCCAGGACGAGCACCTGTCCGACTGGCAGCGCGACAGCAAGGCGTACGCGAAGGAGTTCGGCAAGCAGTTCATCGCGTACGACATGTGGGAGGAGGATCCCGCCCGCGCCCATGCCGTGGTCTCCTTCAACCTGCTCACGCTCGCCTCCGGCCCGCTGGCCGCTGCCTCGAAGCTCGGCAAGGGCGGCACGTTCGCGAAGGCGGCCGGCACCATGGCGAAGATCGGCGATGCCCTCGACCCGCTCGGCGGCGCCTTCAAGGCCGCCAAGGCGCTCTCGGACCTGCCCAAGGTTTCCCAGGTGCTGGCCAACGTCAGCGACCACCTCCAGATACCGAAGACGAAGTTCCCGGACGGCGCCCTCGACCTCAGCGACCGCTATCGGGTCGACAAGGACGGCAACTTCATCCCGCTCGACCGGGACGGCAAGCCCCACCTGGACCCGGCCAAGCACGAACCCTCGGCAGCCGAACGGGGAGTCGGCGGGCCGCAGGGCGAGCGCGAACCGGTCGGTGTGGGCGCTCGGACAGGCGAGAACTCGGCACGCGCGGACGACCACAGGTCGCCACAGGCGAGCCGTGACACACCCGGCGGAAATGGTGATCACGCTGATCCACTGGGTGAGGGGCAGGGTGGGGAACACGGAGGCGCGGACGGCCACCCCAACGACGGAGCCCCGGACGGAGCGGGCGCATCCCATGGCTCTGGCGGCCGCGGTGGGTCCGACGGGGATGTTCCCGCGACGCCTGACGGTCCGTCGCCGGACGGCGATGGACAACCCATGGTTCGCGGGGGTGAGACAGAACAACGCATTCGTGACGCGATCAAGGGAATCCCTGGCAAGGAACGACCGAAGCCCAATGTCCTTGACAGGGTGTTCGACCGGCTCGCTTCGGAACCCGACGGCCAGCGGGTCGCTGATGTCATCGCCTCTGGGCAATTCAATCAAAGCGACAAGTTCGGGCAGGTCATATCATCTTTGGGGGCAAAAAGGGAACAAATGTTCCAACCTAGTGCCGACCAGCTCATCTTCGCAGACGACCTGGTCAGGAGCGGCGTGCCCGCGCACTCCATCGACTTTGAGCAGAAGGTTCCGGTCGGTGCCGACATGGACATCCGCATCAAGGACGAGTCCGGTGCCGTCTACGCCTACCAGATGAAGCACCTCAACGACCCCATGGATCCGGTCAGCGAAATCACCAGAGGCCATAACTTGCTTCAGTTGGCGAGAGCAGAAGCTGACCACCATGTGCTGCTCGTGGACGGTGGCCGAGGGACTCTCGCAGACTGGATTTCCAACGGCTCGTACGATGCCCTGATGGACATCCATCGCGGCGGGCGCGGGCCGAAGGGGGAGGGCCTCGCATTTGTCATACGCCTGGAGGATGGAAATCTCGTGATCCCGCCCGGCAGCAAGCTCGACCCCAAGGACATTTTGTGATCACCTCAGGCCTTGTTGGCGAATGGAATTGGGAAATCAGGCCGAACACCGGTCGATTTCAGCCTGCTCGCGCGGCGGAAATCGCGTTGGCGGTCTGGGGCATCCTGGCCGCCAACGAGCTTGCAGTTCCCGTAGGAAAAGTTGGACTGTCGGTTCTATCCATGGAGGATAAGCGGAACGTTCTCATCGATTTCCGCGGCCTGGATCTGGAGCCCGAGCCCCTCCGCCCCGGAACGGACCTTTCGCGAGCTGTGGCGCAGGCAGACGCACTTGAGGGCAACCATCTCGTCATTGTCCGAATCCAATGTCCCGGTCTCTGGCTGGAATCAGGGGTCAAGCATCGCGCGGAGAAGCTGTTCGCCATCCATCTGGAGGTTTGGGGCGGAAGCCTGCTCTCCTTGACGCTGGAGACTTACTCCGATTCCTGGCTGACGATGGACACACGCGACCGAGAACAGCCCGAGGTGTACGCGGCGAACGCTCCCCGGCTCGCTGCCGCGCTGCAGGGCGTCTCGGCACTGCTTGGCAGTGCGCCCGAACCCGGGGACGAGAATCGCCACGCGGCACCAAACGAGACCGGTTTCAAGGACCTGAGGGGCAGGGGTCCTGCCTACGACGATTCCTGGGGGACATTCGAAGGCCTCAACCGGGCAGATCTGCTGCAGTCCCGTATTCCACAGTCCGAAGACGAGTACGAGCAGATCACCGAGCACCCGGTCCGGTACTTCACCATTCAGCGGGACGGGCGGACGCTCGGCTTCGTCTGGGCTTCCGTCGGTGACGCCGCCGCCGGTTATGTACCTCGGACTGCGGCCGGAGACGAGGCGTTCGACGTGGGAGCGGCTTGGCTGTTGAGCTTGCGAGAAGCGCACGACCGAGGGCTCGCCCCGCTCGCGGCACTGGACTGGCTGGCCAAGTGCCCGACCCGACCCGAGATCGGCGTGATCGCTGAAGACACCCCCCAGGGGGCATCGTCCCTGGACGCCTTGGAAGAGCTGTCGGGTCGGTACTGACACCTGCCCCGCACCCCCCATTTCTCGTGCCAGGAAGCAGCCAATGACTCAGGACGTCATAGCCCTCACCCCGCAGATGCCGGACACCAAGACGCTGCTTGCCGGGTTGCACGCCGGTGGCCCCGATCTGCTCGTGAACCGGGCGGGTGGTGGGTCCGTCGTTCAGTTGTGCACCGCTGCCGGGCAGGCACTGGTGTCGCTCGAAGCACCCCGGTACGTCCAAGTGCCGGGTGAGGTCAGCCGGTTGCTCGGACCGGCCGTGGATGCGGAGTCGCCCGTCTGGTGGACCGAGGCGCGGGCCACCACGGCTATGGAGGAGGCAGGACGGCTGGCCGGGTCCGTCGCCGGGCGCCTGGCGGCTGTGCACGGTGGCACTGTCTGGCCGCGCGAGGCCGGTCATACCGATGTCGTGACCGATCTCGCAGGCGCCGTCACAGAGGCGGCCCCCATGGGTGTCGACATGCTCACCGACAGGGCCGCCGTCGTCATCCAGGGCCGCCCCGTCGTCGCTGCCACGACCTGGCTGACCGACGTGGTGCGCAACACGGTCCGCACCGGGCGGGAACTACAACTCGTCACCCCGCCCGGCACCCGGCTCACTTTCCCCGCCCGCACACTGCTGGACGGGCTGCCCTCCCGCTGGGTCGTGCGCGACCCCGAGTGCGGCTACTACGACGGGCTCTCCGGAGCCGTGCTGCACTGGCACAGCGAGCGATTCGTCCCGGTCGTCGGCGACGGCCCCCGGATCGCGGACGCCTTCCGCCCCCGCCCCGGCGCCGATGGAGAACGGCAGCTGCTGCTCTCCATCCGCACGATCCACCCGGCTGACGAGCGGCTCGTCCTGGGCGGCGCTCTGGAGCAGGCATGGCGCACGCTCACCGGGGCCCCGCCCGCCGGGTGGGCCACCTCCGAACCCATCAACGTCCCCTGGTCGCCACGACAGTTGACCGACCTGGCGCGCACCCGCGCCCAACAGTCCCTGCCCACCTGGATCGTCGCCGTCGGCGCGCCCGACCGCCCGGCGATCGCCACCGTGCGCACGGCCCGTACTCAGGCCGGCGTCGAGGAGCACATCACGCTGGCCATCGGCTGCGATGCAGACCAGAGCACTCCGGTGGACGCCCTGCCCGAGCTGGCCGAGTCCCTGGCGACCGGGCGCAACCTCGCCACGATGATCAGCCAACTCCGCACCGCACGCGCGGATCTGACCACCCCGGCCCACTACGAGCCGCCCCCGGTACCTGTCGGCCTCACCTTGGGCCCCGACGCTGTGGCCGACCGCGGCCTCGACCAGGACCACTGGGTGTTTGACGGCATCACGCCTGCCCGGCTCGGCCCGGCCACCCGGCCCGCTCTGCACTACGCACTCGGCGACGGCACCGACCCCGCCGCCTGGCAGCGCCTCCAGCAGCTCAACGATCACCTGAACGGCGCCCGGCAGGAGGAGTGAGCAGGGTTTCGGCGACCTGAGTGAAGGACGTGAAGGTCAAGCGCCGCCGATATTCTGGGTGCGCTCCGACAGCCGAAGCTGGGAAACTCCAAGCATGCCGATTGTTGAAGTCTCGCCCGGAGTGTCCATCGCGTACGAGACCTTCGGTGACCCCTCCGACACACCTGTCCTGCTCGTGACGGGTTTCAGCGCCCAGATGATCGCCTGGCACGAGGACTTCTGCCGCGCACTCGCCCATCGTGGCCGCTACGTGATCCGGTACGACAACCGCGACTGCGGGCTGTCCACCAAGTTCGATGGTCATCCCGTCGATACGGGCCGACTCATCGACACTGTGAGCTCGGGAGACATTCCGTCCGCTCTCGCAATGGTTCCCTACACGGTTCAGGACATGGCCGACGACGGCCTCGCCCTGCTCACGGCGCTCGGAATCGAACGAGCTCACGTGGTCGGATCCTCAATGGGCGGAATGCTCGCCCAGATGATGGCCATCAGCCGGCCGACGCGGGTGCTGACCCTGACGTCGATGATGTCCTCGACCGGCGAACCCGAATACGGCCGGTCCACTCCCGAAGCCCAGGCGGTGATCTCCAGTCCGAAGCCGGCGGACCGTGAGGGATACATCGCAGCGGCGGAGAGAGACCTGGTATGGGCCTCCAAGCGCTATGGCGACCCCGCAGCCCTTCGTGAACTGGCTGCCAACAGTTACGACCGCGCGTACTACCCAGCCGGAGTCGGACGTCAACTCGGAGCGCTGATCCTCAGTGGTTCCCGCGCACATGCGCTCCGGGAGCTTCGGGTCCCGACCCTGGTGATCCATGGCCTGGACGACACACTGATCGACCCCAGCGGCGGGGAACGCACCGCAGATCTCGTGCCCGGAGCGAAGCTCTTGTTGATCCCCGATATGGGTCACGACCGCCCCCGCGAACTCTGGCCCGAGATCAACGACGCCATCGAGGCACACTCCAGCCGCGCATGAAGGACACGTGAGCGGCAGCCCTGTCACGGTCACGCCGCTCCGCCGTAGAGCGCCCGGAAGTGCAGCAGCGCCTGATGGTCCGAGTCGGATTCCGTAAGCACGTAGTCGTCCTCGAGGACACCGTTCTCATCCCACTGCTTCGCCCACAACGCAATGCCGTACTCGTACTCGCCGTCCTCTGCGAGCTGCCCGTTCCTGTGCCACTCCCGGGCCCGTCCATGCAGCTCCCCCCGTGCGAACGTCGAGTCCGCCATGGGCTGCCCCGACGGATACCACTCCTTCGTGGGCCCCCATCGCAGGCCCTCCCGGTAGGTCGCCTCGGACTTGAGGGCGCCATCTTTCTCCGTGAACGCGACCCCGGTGAAGGGCACATCGTCCAGGTAGTTGAGGCCGTCGTCGTGGTAGTCGACGCGGTCCGCCGGGTATCGATCCATGGCGACTTCCTAGCTGTCTTGCCCGTCTGGTTCGACGGGCGCATCCTGTCGGCTGCCGGCCCGCACGTTCCTTCTGCTGACGGCAACTTGCGATATCCGGTCCGGCCCGATTCTGCCAAATCGCCGTGATCGCCCGAGGAGCACTGCCAGGCACGGCGGCATCTGTTCGGGGAGCCGGAGCACGAATGTGGTCCGGCTCGCTCATGTCGAGGAGGTGCTGCGCAACCATTCGGCATGGTGTTCCAGTTCCGCAAGGTCCAGGAGGGGCGTCGGCAGGACGACGTCCGCGCCCGCCGCCCAGAGATCCTCCACGTCGCAGGGGCCCGTGGCGACCGCGGCCGACAGTGCCCCGGCCGTGCGGGCGACCCGCATGTCCCCGGCGTGGTCGCCCACGCTGGACGATGAGGGGGCGTTGTCCGGTGAGGTCAGGCCGGGGCCACCGTGCCCTCGCCGTCGAGCTCGGCGAAGTGGTCGAACTCCCCGGCCAGGACGCCCTTGGTGAAGGCGTCCCATTTCGTCATGGTCGTCGTCACGACGTTCTCGGGGTCGCCGGTCTCCCGAAGGTGGACGAGTTCGTCCGGGCCGAAGGCGATCTCGATCCAGGGGCCGGGGCCCTCCTCGCCCTCGGGGGCGGCGCGGATCCAGGTGAGGCCGCTGGGGATGTCAGCCATGGGCGCGGTTCTCCTTGAGGGTGCGCACGAGCGCGGCCCAGGCGGCGGGTGTGGTGCGGAGTATCGCCCCGGTGGGGTCGCTGCTCTCGGTGAGGCTGACTGTGCTGTTGCTCGCGGCGACGTGTAGGCAGGATTCGCCCTGCCCGCAGTACGAGGACCTCTGCCATGGGTGCTGGTGCATATCCGGTTCCTTCACTGGTCGGCAATCAGACTGTGGATGAAGTCCCGGGACTTGTCCGGCGCCAGCGCCACGGCCTCCATGCGTGCCAGCAGGAGACGGTAGGCCTCCAACTCCGCCTCGGCATCCACCAGGACAGGGCCGTGTGACTGATCCAGCGAAACCGTGTCGAGGCGGGGCACCGAGCCGTGCACGTACAGGATGGTCTGCCCGGATCCGGGATAGGCGCCGATGGCGAACGGGATTACCTGGATCGTGATGTGTTCCCGCTCGCCCTGCTCAAGCAGATGCCGAAGCTGGTTCCTGGCGATGACCGAGCCGCCAACCGGCACGCGGAGAGCAGCTTCATGAATGACTGCCCGGTACGTTGGCGGGCTCGGTCGGTCGAGGAGGACCTGGCGCTGAAGTCGGTGACTCACGCGGTGCTCGATGTCCGAACGAGAGAACTCCGGCACCACCTGCCGGAAGATCTCGCGAGCATGGTCCGTGGTCTGGAGGAGACCCGGGACATGGGACGTGTTGGCGGACCGCAGCCCGGTCGCGTGGTGCTCCAGTTCCGCGATGTCCAGCAAAGGGGAGGGCAGGACCTCGCGGAACGTCTCCCACCAGCCCGATGAGCGTTCCCCGGCGAGATCGAGCAGCCCTGCGACGTATGCGGAGTCCGAGCAGCGGTAGTTGCGAGCCATTGCCCGCAGCCGTTCCGCGCTCACACCGAAGCGACTCGCCTCGATGTTGCTGAGCTGGGCCTGGCTGATGCCGAGCAGCCGGGCGCCCTCAGTGGCCGTGAGCCCAGCGCGTTCTCGCAACCGACGCAACTCGACCCCAAGGCGCAGGCGTCGCACGCCGGGGGTGCTTCTGGACGCCATGTGTCAACTCTCCTTAATCAGGAACATGTTGGCAACGTCACTCACACGAGTGCATATCTCAACCGATTGCCGATCTCGCAAATATTTTATGTCGCGTGCCGCTAATTTGGATCCAGGCCACCCGCCCGGAAGTACCCCGCTCGACGGAGCGGCCTCGTCACCGGACAACCGGAAACCCGTGATTCAACTTCCCTCCGTGAACGGAGACTTCCATGGCCAGTGCCACGGTATCCCCGCCCTGGACATACACCCTCCAACTCCCGCAGGATCCCCGCGCCCCCGGCGTGGCCCGCTCCACCCTCCGCACCATCCTGCGCGTCCACGGCATGCGCGAACTCACCGAGATCGCCGAACTGTTGGCGAGCGAGCTCGTCACCAACGCCTACCTGCACTCCTCAGGGCCGTACTCCCTCCGCTTGCGCGACGCCGGGCGCAGTCGTATCCGGCTGAGCGTCTGGGACACCAACCCGCACATCCCCGCCCCCTTCCAATGGAGCGCCGAAGCCCCGGCGGAGCTCGCCGAGCGCGGACGGGGGCTGTACCTCGTCACCCTCTACGCCGAGAGCTGGGGTGCGTACCCCATGGGGACCGGACTGCCGGGGCAGGGCGGAAAGCTGCTCTGGGTGGAGTGCGCGGCCAAGACGGAGGAGCGGGCCCAGGACGGGTGGGGCGACGGACGTGGGTGAAAGCACACGCTCCCGCTCCTGCTCCCGCCGGAAGGCCCACACCGCGTACCCGTCCAGCCAGGACGGGAACTCCGTCAGCGACGACAACACGACATCCGCCCCCGCCGCCCGGAGCTCCTCCGCGTCGCACGGGCCCGTGGTGACCGCCACCGACAGCGCCCCGGCCGTGCGGGCGCCCCGCACGGCCCCGGCGTGGTCGCCCACTTGGGCGGTGAGGGGCGTTGTCCAGGGGCGTCAGGACGGGGTGACCGGGCTCTCGATCATCTGCAGGGCGGCGCCCCACCGGCCCTGCGTGAGCAGAAGGACCAAGGGGCGGCAGCCGCCTTCACCGGCGAGGTGGATTGTGCTGGTCGGGCCGCCCCGCGACCGTCCGACCCCCTCGTCGGGGGGGATCGCGAACGGGGGTGGGCCTACGTCCCCATGGCGTAGGCGCTCCAGATCCGGAGCGGGAAGACATTGCCGCGCCCCGAATCGGGTCCGCCCACGCCCTGCATTCCCAGCAGTTGAGGGGTGCCCGGCTTGCTGCGGAACATCGTGACAGCCGTGGTCAGCCCCTTGCTGTGGCCGATGAACCAGGCCGACTTCATCCGGTCGTCCTCGCCGGTCGCGCCCGCCGAGAGGTCGTCGGCAGCCTTGGGCCTGGCGAACGCGGCGAACTTCCCGTCCCGGCTCAGCCGCGTCCAGGCCACCATCCCCAGGGTGTCGTTCACATCGTTGGCCACCGAGGCGTCCATCGCGCGCCGCGGCTCGGGCTTCCCGAAGCCCTCGACCGCCTCGCCGTCCCGGGTCATCCTGGTCACCGAGTAGGGATCGGCCCTCATACCGTCGTTACTGAAGGCGGTGTACGCGTCCGCCATCCTGACCGCGCTCGGTGTGGACGTGCCGAGGGGAAAGGACTTGTCCAGGCGGGCCAGGCTCTCCTCGTGCAGCCCGGCCGATACCGTCAGTTCCTTCACCTTCTTCAGCCCGATGCCCTTGCCGAGCAGCGCGAAGGTTGCGTTGGACGACTTGACCAGCGCATCGCGCAGGGTCGTCGGCGCCGTGACCATCACCTGGCCGGGACCGGCACCCGGCGGGGCGGGGGGCGCCGCGTAGGGGCCGTCCTTGATCAGACGCCCCTCACTGTCGTAGCCGCTGTCCAGGGTGATCCCGTCGCCGTGCTGAAGGGCCGCTGCCAGCACGAAGGGCTTGAAGGCCGAGCCGACAGGGACGCCCGCGGTGTCGGCGTTGTTGGCGAAGTGGGTGACCGCGTCGGCTCCGCCGTACACCGCGACCACGGCCCCGTCGGACCGCACGGATGCGGCGCCGACCTCCACGTACTTGTCCTCGGGGCGCTTCTCGGGGTCGAGGTCGCGCTTGCGCACGCTCCGCACGGCCCGTTCCAGCTGCCCCACCCTGGCCTTGTCGAAGGTGGTGTGCACCCGGTAGCCGCCCCGGAAGAGGTCCTTGTCGGTGAGGCCCGAGCGCTTCTTGATGTACTTGTTGGCGATGTCGACGAGATAGCCGGTCTGGCCACCGAGGCTGGTCGGCTTGGCGGCCGGCCTCGGCTCGGGGAACTTCTGGTACGCGGCCCGCTCGGCCTTCGTCATCGCGCCGATCTCCACCTGACGGTCGAGGATCCACTTCCAGCGGGCGACGGCGCGTTCGTGGTTGCCTTTGCCGCCTGCGGGGTCGTACTGCTCCGCCCCCTTGAGCAGGGACGCGAGCAGCGCCGCCTGGCTGGGGTCGAGATCCTTCGCGGGGATTCCGTAGTACGCGTGCGCCGCTGCCTGGATGCCGTAGGCGCCGCGGCCGAACCAGCTGGTGTTCAGATATCCCTGGAGGATCTCCTTCTTGCTCTGCTTGTTGCTCAGCTTCAGCGAGATGAAGAACTCCTTGAACTTCCGGGTGGCCGACTGCTCCTGGCTGAGATAGGTGTTCTTCACGTACTGCTGGGTGATGGTGGAGCCGCCCTGGGTCTCACCGCCTTTGACCATGCTGACGGCCGCGCGGGCGATCCCCTTCGCCGATACCCCCGGGTCGGAGTAGAAGGTCTCGTTCTCGGCGGCGATGACCGCGTGCTCCACCGAATCGGGTATGTCGGCGAGCGTGACGTTCTGCCGATCGACCGCGCCCACGCTCACCATCTGGCTGCCGTCCGCCCAGTAGTAGACGGTGCCCTGCCTGCGCGCCTCGGCGTTCTCGTCCGGGATGTCGACGGATGCGTAGACCCCGGCGAACAGCCCGGCCAGCGCTCCGGATCCGAGCAGGATCACGCTCAGCACCTGCCGCCACGAAGGGACCCAGCGGCGCCAGTTGCTTCTTCCCCGGCGGGGGTAGTCGACACGGAGCCCGCGAAGGCGGATCGGGCGGATGGGGCGGATGGGGCGTCGGGCCATGCTCCGGCAGCTCCTCGTTCACCGTCCCGCACCGGTGTGGTGCGGGCTTGTGAGAGGAGATGTTCCGGATCACGATCAGGTTGTCTCGGGGCCCCGTCCGACACGGGTGGCGACCCCGCACCGGACGACCTTTTCGGGGAACGGTCCGCGACACCCCACTTGTCGGCCGGCGCTCAGTGAATCCGCCCCCGCCGAAGGCCCTACGCCGCGTCCCCGTCCAGGTACCCGACCAGCCAGGACGGGAAGTCCGTCAGCGACGACAGGACGACGTCCGCCCCCGCCGCCCGGAGCTCCTCCGCGTCGCACGGGCCCGTGGTGACCGCGACGGAGAGCGCCCCGGCCGTGCGGGCGCCCCGTACGTCGCCGGTGTGGTCGCCCACGTACACATCCGCCCCGTGCTCGCGCAGCGCCTGGCCCTTGGCCTCCGCCCACAGGCCACCGATCACCGCATCCGGCTCGATCCCGAGGTGCGCCAGGTGCAGCTCGGCGTTCGGCAGGTGCTTGGCGGTGACGACTATCGCCCGGCCGCCCCGCTCACGGATCGCGGCGATCGACTCCCGGGCACCCGGCAGCGCCGGGGTCGGGACGATGGCGTGTGTGGGATAGATCTCCCGGTAGCGGTCGGCGGTGGCGGCCACCGCGTCGGCCGGAAACCAGTTCCGCAGTTCGTCGTCGACCGGCGGGCCGAGCCTGCTCACCACCAGATCCGTGTCGATCGGCGTCCCGGTCTCGGCAGAAAGCGCCAGGTAGGCGGCCTTGATACCGGGCCGGGAGTCGATGAGCGTCATATCGAGGTCGAAACCGACCGTCAGTGGGTGCGCAGGCATGGAATCCATTGTCACGGGGCCGCGCACGGCGGCGGTCCCGGTACGGGCCTCGGGCCCCGGAATGGCGGTGCTTAGACTTAGCCAAGCCTAACTTTGCTTCGCTTTCGATTGGGTCCGATGTCAGCCGCCGCACCACGCCGCTCCAGACGCGCACTCGCGACGGCGGCGGCTGTCGCGGCGCTGCTGGTGGCGATACTTCTCAGCCTTGCCGTGGGGGCCCGCTCCATACCCCCGTCCGAGGTGCTCGACGCCCTGCTGCACGGCGGGCACTCCGACGCCGCCGAAGTCATCCGGAACATGCGGGTGCCGCGCACCCTGATCGGGCTGATGGTCGGCGCGGCACTGGCCCTCGCGGGCACGGTGCTCCAGGGCATCACCCGTAACCCCATCGCCGACCCCGGCATCCTCGGCATCAGCCAGGGCGCCTCGGTGGGCGTGGTGCTGGCCATCGCGTACGCCGGGATCCACACCCTGACGGGATACGTGTGGTTCGCGTTCGCGGGGGCGGCGATCGCCTCCGTCGCCGTGTACGCCATCGCCTCCAGCGGACGCGGGGGCGCCACCCCCGTGAAACTCGCCCTCGGCGGCGCCGCGATCAACGCGCTGCTGGTGTCGGTGACGATGGGGGTGCTGACGACCAAGGCCTCCGCGCTGGACGAGTTCCGCTTCTGGCAGGTCGGCTCCATCGCCGGGCGCGAGGCCGATGTGGCCCAGCAGATCTGGCCGTTCATGCTGGTCGGGACCGTGCTCGTGCTGTCCGTCGCCCGCGGGCTCGATGCGCTGGCGCTCGGCGAGGACGTGGCGAAGGGGCTCGGGCAGAAGGTCGCGACGGTACGGATCGTCGGCGGCATCGGGGCCACCGTGCTGACCGGTGTCGGCGTCGCGGCGGCCGGCCCGATCGCGTTCATCGGACTCGCCGTCCCGCACATCGCCCGCGCGATCGTCGGCAGCGACCACCGCTGGGTCCTGCCGATGGCGGCACTGATCGGACCCGTCATGCTGCTCGTCTCCGATGTCATCGGCCGCATCCTCTTCCCGCCGAGCGAGGTCCCGGCGGGCGTGATGACGGCGCTGATCGGCGTTCCCTTCCTGGTCACTCTGGTACGCCGGAAGGCGGTGCCCGCATGAGCGACACCACTGTCCGGGTGCGGCCCGCCGGGTACCACGTCGTACGGATCGGGGCGCGGGGCCGGTTCCTGCTGCACCGGCGGGCGGCCGTCGTCGCCACCGTCCTCGTCGTCCTGCTGGCCTGCGTCTGTATCGCGTACCTCTGCGTCGGCGAGAGCTTCGTCGCACCCGGCGAGGTCATGAAGGTGATCCTGGGGCGGCCGTCCCCCGACGAGCTGGTCGTCGGCACGCTGCGGCTGCCGCGGATGGTCGTGGGGCTGCTGGTCGGTGCGGCGTTCGGGATCGCCGGTGCGCTGATCCAGACCGTCGCCCGCAATCCGCTGGCCAGCCCCGACATCATCGGCATCAGCCAGGGGGCGAGCGCGCTCACGGTCGGCGCGATGACCTTCGGCGTCACCTCGTACACCGTGCTGCCGTATCTGTCCGTCATCGGCGGAGTGGCCGCGGCGGCGCTGGTGTACGTCTTCGCCTGGCGCGGCGGGCTGCACGCCACCCGCTTCGTCCTCATCGGCATCGGCTTCGCCATCGCGCTGCGGTCCGTCACCACACTGTTCCTGACGAAGGGCGACTACCTGGTCGCCCAGCAGGCTCAGATCTGGATGACCGGCTCGCTCAACGGCCGCGGCTGGTCCGAGGCCGCACCGATCGGCTGGACGCTGCTGATCCTGCTGCCGGCCGTCCTGTGGGCCGCCCGCGCCCAGCGCACCGTCTCGATGGACGACGACACCGCGACGGCCCTCGGGGTGCGTCTGGGACGGGTACGGCTGGGGCTCGTCGCCCTCGGTGTGGTCCTGGCATCCGTGGCGACCGGGACGGCCGGTCCCGTCGACTTCGTGGCGCTGCTCGCCCCACAGATCGCCCGCCGGATGACCCGTACCGCGCAGATCCCGCTGTTCTGCTCGGCGCTGCTCGGCGCGGTGATCGTGGTCTTCGCGGATCTGCTGGCACGCAGGCTCTTCTCGCCCACCGAGCTGCCGGTGGGCGTTCTGACGGCGGCGGTCGGCGCCCCGTATCTGATCTGGCTGATCATCCGCGGCCACGGCAGCGGTCGCGGCCGTAGTGGAGGCACTGCATGAGCTCGACCCGTACGTCCGACACCACGGCGACCGCGACCAGCCGGCTCACGGTGCGGGAGCTGACTCTCGCCTACGAGGACCGCACCGTCGTCCACGAGCTGGACCTCGCCGTTCCCGACGGACAGGTCACCGTCATCGTCGGCCCGAACGCCTGCGGCAAGTCGACCACGCTGCGCGCGCTCGGCCGGCTCCTCAAGCCGCGCGGCGGGGCCGTGCTCCTCGACGGCACCGAGCTGTCGAAGATCCCCACGCGGAAGATCGCCCAGTCGATCGGGCTGCTGCCGCAGACCCCCGTCGCCCCCGAGGCGATCACCGTCTCCGACCTCGTCGCCCGCGGCCGGCAGCCGCATCAGCACTGGTGGCAGCAGTGGTCCCAGGAGGACGAGCGGGCGGTGACGGACGCGATGGAGCGTACGGACATCACCGCGCTCGGCGACCGGTCGGTGGACGAGCTGTCCGGCGGGCAACGTCAGCGTGTCTGGATCGCGATGGCGCTCGCCCAGGAGACCGATCTGCTGCTGCTCGACGAGCCGACCACGTACCTCGACATCGCCCATCAGGTGGAGGTCCTGGACCTGGTGCGCCGGCTCACCGCCCCGGCGGCGGACGGCACCCGCGGCCGGACCGTCGTCACCGTGCTCCACGACCTCAACCAGGCCGCCCGGTACGCGGACCACCTGGTCGCCATGAAGGCGGGCCGGATCGTCGCCGAGGGCCACCCGAACGACATCGTCACGGCCGGTCTCGTGCGCGAGGTCTTCGGCCTGGACGCGGTGATCGTCCCGTGCCCGGTGACGGGTTCGCCGCTCGTGGTGCCGGGGGCTCCTTGGCAGGCCGCGCCGGCGTCGTGACCCGCGCCCCGCTTTCCGGCGCGGCCCGGACGGGTACCCGGCAGGACGGTTGCCCGGCGAACCGGTGCCCCGCAAGCGCGGCAAAATCAAGCCCGCCCGGCGTCTGAGGACGGAACCGGCCGGCCGGGAGACCCTCACCCGCGCCTACCCCACCCGCTTCCGCGCCCGCCACACCAGGAACACCGCCGACGCCACCGCGGCCGTGCGCACCACCACCGGCCACACCCCGCTCAGCGCCTCCGCCATCCCGTCCTGCGGAATCGGCTCGCCCCAGCGGCCCTCCGTCCGGCCCCAGAGCCAGACGAGTGCGCCCGCCACGACCACGCCGGGCAGCCCCATCGCGGCCCATTTCGCCTCCGCACGGGACAACTTGCGCGAGCTGTACGCGAGCAGCCAGCCACCCGCCAGGGCCAGCCAGGAACCCATCACGGCGCCCACGACCAGCAGCCCGGCGGCGAGCAGCAGGAAGGGGTGGGAGAAACCCCGGGCCCTCGACTCGCGCGGGGCGCGGCGGCGGAGACCCGGGAGCCGTCGGCGTCGCGGCGCGGCCTCGTCGGTGCCGACGTCCTCGGCCGGACCGTCGTCCGCCGAGTCGCCCGTACGCGGGCGCGGGACGGCGTCCCGGGCCGGCGGCGGCTTCATCATGTCCGGGATCTCGACACCGCCGACGAACCCCGGCACATCGACCCCGTCACCGAACGGCTCCGGCTCGATCCGCCACCAGTCGGGCTCGCTCCCGGACGGCCCCAGTTCGTCCGTACCGGCCATGTGCGGCGGCGAAGGCACCCGACCGGCCGCCGCTTCCGGAGCCACGGAGTCCGCCGCGCCGTCCATTTCCCCGTCCGGCACCTCCGCCCGCGCCTGCGACGCGCCCTTGCCGGAACTGTCTTTCCGGAGCATCCCCTTGCGCGGACGGGGAATGCCGCGCCCCTCCCCCACGGCGGGTTCCGGCTGCTGGGGCAGCTCCACCGTCCCGTCCGCCGACGCGGCCGCAGCGGCGACCAGTTCGTCCGGTGTCCCGAGCCTCCCGATGATGCGGCGGACCGCCGCCGGGGTGTCCGCGGACTGCGTTCCGCGCTGCCGGTCGATCTCGCCCCGGAGAGTCGAAACGAGCCTCATCCGGGTCCCCGAGGACAGCTGTTGCTGCTGTGCCAGGTCCCCGATCCGGCTCAGATAGTCGTAGACGAGCTGGTCGCTCTCGATCCCCACGCGATGGTTCCCCTCTGGCGCCCTGCACCGACGGTAGCGCCCTCGGGCCTGTCCGGAGCGACTACCGTGGGACGGATGGGGATGACCACACCACCGCGGACGCTCGCCGAAGCTCTCCGCGCCCGGGACGACGAGTCGTTGGCGGGGCTGCTGCGTGCCCGCCCCGATCTCCTCACCCCCGTACCGGGCGACATCACTCAGCTCGCGACGAGAGCCGGCACGCGCGCCTCCGTCGTACGCGCCCTGGAACACCTCGACCGGTTCGCTCTGCAGACCGCCGAGGCGCTCGCCGTCGCCCCCGACCCCGCCCCGTACGAGACGCTGCTCGGCCTCCTCACCGGCGACGGCAGGGACGACGGCGAGCACCGCGGCGACGCGGACACGGCGATCGGGGACGCGCTGCCCGCCGCCCTGACCACCCTGCGCGAACAGGCCCTCGTCTGGGGCGAGGACGACCGGCTGCGGCTGGTGCGCACCGCGCGCGAACTCCTCGCGCCCTCCCCGCAGCACCCCTCCCCGACCGGTCTGGGCCCGACCGTCGCGGAGGCGACCGCCGGAATGTCGCCGGGCCGCCTCCAGGACATCCTGGCAACCGCCGGACTGCCCGCCACCCATGACCCGGTCTCCGCCGTGACATCCCTGTCCGCGCTCTTCACCGACCGGGCCAGGATGGGTGAGCTGCTGGACACCGCCCCCGCCGAAGCCCTGTCCGTACTGGACCGGCTGGTGTGGGGGCCGCCGTACGGGGAGATCACCCCGAACCCCACCCCGCCCGTGAAATGGCTGCGCGACCGCGGGCTGCTGCTGCCCGTGTCGACCCGTACCGTGGTGCTGCCCCGCGAGGCCGCCCTGCATCTGCGGGCCGGACGCGCCCACCGCGTGCCGGAACCGCAGCCGCCCGCCGTGGAGGCGGTCGCGAACCGTGATCCACAGGCCGTGGACAGCGCCGCGGCCGGCCAGGCGTTCCTGGCGGTGAGCACCGTCGAGGAGCTGCTGAAGAGCTGGAACGGCGGCGGCCCCGCGATACTGCGCTCCGGCGGGCTCAGTGTGCGCGAGCTGAAGAGGACCGCCACCACCCTCGACGTCTCCGAGCCCGTCGCCGCGTTCTGGGTCGAACTCGCCTACGCGGCCGGGCTGCTGGCCTCCGACGGAGAGGCCGACGAACGGTACGCGCCGACGCCCGCGTACGACGACTGGGCCGAACTCCCCGCCCAGGACCGCTGGGTGCATCTCGCCACCGCCTGGCTCGCCGCCACCCGTACCCCGGGTCTGGTCGGCGGCCAGGACGCCAAGGGCCGGGCCCTGTCCGCCCTCGGCCCCGACCTCGACCGCTCCGCCGCCCCCGAGGTGCGCCACCGGGTCCTGGCCCTCCTCGCCGCCCTGCAACCGGGCACCGCCCCCGACCCGGAGACCGTGCTCGCCCGGCTCCGCTGGGAACGCCCCCTGCGCGGTGCCTCCGCCTCCGCCGGGGACACCACCGACCTGCGGTCCCGGATCGCCCTGTGGACGCTCAACGAGTCCGAGCTCCTCGGCATCACCGGCCGCGGCGCGCTCGCCGCGCACACCCGCGCCCTGCTCGACTCCGGGCCGGCCGAGGCCGCCGCGCTGCTCGCGCCCCTCATCCCGGAGCCGTTGAACCACGTCCTGCTCCAGGCCGACCTGACGGCCGTCGCCCCCGGCCCGCTGGAGCGCCCGCTGGCGGACATGCTCTCCGCCCTCGCGGACATCGAGTCGAAGGGCGGCGCGACGGTCTACCGGTTCACCCCCGGGTCCGTACGCCGCGCCCTGGACGCCGGACAGTCCGCGGCCGATCTGCACGCGTTCCTCGCCGCCCACAGCCGTACGCCGGTGCCGCAGCCGCTCAGCTACCTCATCGACGACGTCGCCCGCCGCCACGGTCATCTGCGGATCGGCGCCGCCTCCTCGTACGTGCGCTGCGACGACGAGGCCGTGCTGAACGAGATCCTCGCCGACCGGCGCTCGGCCACCCTGCGCCTGCGCCGCCTCGCACCGACGGCCCTGGCCGCCCAGGTCGACCCGGCGTCCCTGCTCGAAGGGCTGCGCGAGATGGGGTACGCGCCGGCCGCCGAGTCCGCCGAGGGCGATGTCCTGATCACCCGCGCGGGCGCCCGCCGCACCCCGCCCCGCACGGCTCCCGTCCCCGTGCCCGAGGGCCCTCCGGTCCCGGACGCCACCCTGCTCGGCGCGGCAGTGAGGGCGATCCGTGCCGGGGACACGGCCGCCACGGTGGTCCGCAAGGACCCGGCCGACGCGCCCCCGGCCTCGTCCGGCTCCTTGCCCCGTACGACCTCCGCCGAGACCCTCGCCACCGTCCAGGCCGCCGCGATGACCGGCTCGGCGCTCTGGATCGGCTACGTCAACGCGGACGGCGCGGCCAGCCAGCGCGTCATCGCCCCCGTCCGGGTCGAGGGCGGGTTCGTCACCGCGTACGACCACACGGCGGACGAGGTCCGCACGTACCCGCTGCACCGGATCACCGGCGTCGCCGAACTGGCCGACGACGCCACGTCCTGAGGCTCACGTCGCTCAAGCCGGGCGCGGCGGCGACGGCAGCCACCGAACTCCGGTCGTCCGGCCGGTCCGATCGTTCCGGGGCCGTCGCCCCGGTGGCGGCATCGGTCCTCCCTGGACCGTACGTCCCTGTGTGGAGCAGCACACCGCCCCATGGCCCCCACATGCGGCACACTGGACGTTTGGCCGTTCCCGGCCGTTCCCGCAGCAGAAAGGGCCGAAGCGCGTGACCGGACCCCTCATCGTTCAAAGCGACAAGACACTGCTCCTGGAAGTCGACCACGATCAGGCCGACGCCTGCCGTCGGGCGATCGCGCCCTTCGCCGAGCTGGAGCGGGCGCCCGAGCACATCCACACCTACCGGCTGACCCCGCTCGGGCTGTGGAACGCGCGCGCTGCCGGGCACGACGCCGAGCAGGTCGTCGACGCGCTCGTGCAGTACTCGCGCTATCCCGTTCCGCACGCGCTGCTCGTCGACATCGCCGAGACGATGGCCAGGTACGGCCGCCTCACGCTCTCCAAGGATCCGGTGCACGGTCTGGTGCTGACCTCCACGGACCGGCCCGTGCTGGAGGAGATCCTCCGGTCGAAGAAGGTCCAGCCACTGGTCGGGGCACGGATCGACCCGGACACCGTCGCCGTGCACCCCTCGGAGCGCGGGCAGATCAAGCAGACGCTGCTGAAGCTGGGCTGGCCGGCCGAGGACCTCGCGGGTTACGTGGACGGCGAGGCGCACCCCATCGAGCTCGCGGAGGACGGCTGGGCGCTGCGGCCGTACCAGAAGCAGGCCGTCGAGGGGTTCTGGCACGGCGGCTCGGGTGTCGTCGTGCTGCCCTGCGGTGCGGGGAAGACGCTGGTCGGGGCAGGTGCGATGGCCCAGGCCAAGGCGACCACGCTGATCCTGGTGACGAACACCGTCTCGGCCCGGCAGTGGAAGCACGAGCTGGTGAAGCGGACCTCGCTGACCGAGGACGAGATCGGCGAGTACAGCGGTACGCGCAAGGAGATCCGGCCGGTCACCATCGCCACCTACCAGGTGCTGACGACGCGCCGCAAGGGCATCTACCCGCACCTGGAGCTGTTCGACTCCCGCGACTGGGGTCTGGTGATCTACGACGAGGTGCATCTGCTTCCCGCGCCCGTCTTCAAGTTCACCGCCGACCTGCAGGCCCGACGCCGTCTCGGCCTCACCGCGACGCTGGTGCGTGAGGACGGCCGTGAGTCGGACGTCTTCTCGCTGATCGGGCCCAAGCGGTTCGACGCCCCGTGGAAGGAGATCGAGGCGCAGGGCTACATCGCGCCCGCCGACTGTGTCGAGGTGCGGGTCAATCTGACGGACTCGGAGCGGCTCGCTTACGCCACCGCGGAAACCGAGGAGAAGTACCGGTTCTGTGCGACGACCGCGACGAAGCGGATGGTGACGGAGGCGCTGGTGCGCAAGCACCGGGGCGAGCAGACCCTTGTCATCGGGCAGTACATCGACCAGCTCGACGAGCTGGGTGAGCATCTGGGCGCCCCGGTGATCAAGGGCGAGACGAGCAACGCCCAGCGCGAGAAGCTCTTCGACGCGTTCCGGGAGGGTGAACTCAGCGTCCTGGTGGTGTCGAAGGTCGCGAACTTCTCCATCGACCTGCCGGAGGCGACCGTCGCCATTCAGGTGTCGGGTACGTTCGGCTCGCGGCAGGAGGAGGCGCAGCGGCTCGGCCGGGTGCTGCGGCCGAAGGCGGACGGGCACGAGGCGCGGTTCTACTCGGTGGTCGCCCGCGACACGATCGACCAGGACTTCGCGGCGCACCGCCAGCGCTTCCTGGCCGAGCAGGGGTACGCGTACCGGATCGTGGACGCGGACGAGCTGCTGGCCGACAGCTGAGGCCGGTGAACGGCCCGCGTACGCCGGTCAGTGACGGAAGATCAACAGCGGCAGCAGGTCCGCCGCGATCGCCGCGTGCGGCAGCGGCGCGAAGGCCGCGGCCCGTCGACGGGCCGCGGTCCGGCGCGAGCGCCACGGCAGAACCCGGGTGACGAACAGGCCCGGAGGTGTCATGTACGGAATCGCCCGGGCGGCGGTCCACATGATGTTCGGGTGGCCCTGGCGCCCCGGGGCAGGGCCGCGACGCCTCCGGTCGGATACTCACACCGGGGAGGTTGTGCGTACTCAGTGCTCGCGGCGGTGAACGCCTCGGTGGACGCCTCGGTGGACGCCCGCCTCTTCCGCGTACTCGCCGAGGACGAGCACGCCGAACGCGGCGCGGGCGTAGACCTTGACGGCACGCAGGGCGTCGCCGACGCGATGGGTGTGCGGGTGACCGGTGGCCGCGGTCGCGCCGTGCGCGGGGCCGGTCCTGCGGGGGTTCAGAGAGACGGTGCTCATGTACTCCATGGTCCTGCGCCCGGCCCGTGAAGGCATCGACCTGCGGACGGAACCCTGAAGGGGTGCGCGTAGGTCTCCGGTCGCACGGCGTCCCCTACGGGACGGACCCGGCATCAAAACCGTTCGACCGTGACGAGGACGGTCGATACAATCGCCGGTCTGCCCGCCTCCCGCACCGTGGTACCGGCCATCGCCGGCAGCCGGGGGAGCGCCGCCGACCGGACGGAAACCGGCCGACAGCTGTACGTACACCCGCGTGCGTACCCCGTGATCGATCCCCGAGCGGACCGCGTCACCCCCGAGCCGTAACCGGGGGCGAGGTGCGGTCCGCCGTCCTGCGTTGAAAAGCCGGAGGCAACACCGTGCCCGCGCACGAACACGAAAGCGACACCACCACCGATCCCCTGGCTCGTGAACGCGCCCATCTCGCCGCGTCCCGCTCCGCGTTGCGCGCCATGCGCGAGGACGCCCAGGCCCTCGACATCCGCGATGTCACCGCGAACTGGGTCAACGCGGCCGTCCTGCAGGCCCAGATCGACGAGCGCATCAAGTCCCTCGCCGATCTCGCCCACACCCCGCTCTTCTTCGGCCGCCTGGACTATCTGCACCGGGTCGGCGCCGAGCAGGCCGAGGGTGCCGAGGGAGAGCAGTTCTACATCGGGCGTCGCCACGTCCATGACGCCGACGGCGACCCGATGGTCATCGACTGGCGTGCCCCCGTCTCGCAGCCGTTCTACCGGGCCTCCAAGAAGGACCCCCAGGACGTCGGCCAGCGCCGCCGCTTCGGCTACACCGGCGGTGAGCTGACCGCGTACGAGGACGAGCACCTCAGCGACCCCACCGAGGCCGCGCAGACCAGCAAGCTCCTCCAGGCGGAGATCGAACGGCCGCGTGTCGGTCCGATGCGTGACATCGTCGCGACGATCCAGCCGGAGCAGGACGAGATCGTCCGTAGCGGTCTCGGCGGGACGGTCTGCGTGCAGGGAGGGCCCGGCACCGGTAAGACGGCCGTCGGCCTGCACCGTGTCGCGTATCTCCTCTACGCCCACCGGGAGCGCCTGGCCCGGACCGGCACGCTGGTCATCGGGCCGAACCGGTCCTTCCTCCACTACATCGAGCAGGTGCTCCCGGCCCTCGGCGAGCTGGAGGTGAAGCAGGCGACCGTCGACGATCTGGTGACGGCGGGCATCGAGGTGCGCGGCACGGACTCGGCGGCAGCCGCCGTCGTCAAGGGCGACGCCAGGATGGCGGAGGTGCTGCGGCGGGCGATCCGTTCACATGTGACGCTGCCGACGGAGCCGGTGATGGTGGTGCGCGGTTCGCGCCGCTGGCGGGTGCCGGCGTACGAGCTGGAGGAGATCGTCACCGAACTGCTGGCCCGCGACATGCGGTACGGGGCCGCCCATGAGGCGCTTCCGCAGCGCATCGCGCACTCCGTCCTGGTCCGGATGGAGGAGGCCGGCGAGGCGCCCGACGACCGGGTGCAGAACGCGGTGGCCCGTAACCCCGCCGTGAAGGCGGCCGTGAAGGCGATCTGGCCGGCCGTCGAACCGGCCAAGCTGGTGCTGCGGCTGCTCGTCGACGCGGAGTTCCTGGCCGCGCACGCGGAGGGGCTGCTCACCGAGGACGAGCAGAAGACGATCCTGTGGACCAGGCCGGTCCGCAGCGTGAAGTCCGCGAAATGGTCGGCGGCGGACGCGGTGCTGATCGACGAGGCGAACGACCTGGTGGCGCGTACGCACTCGCTCGGCCATGTGGTGCTCGACGAGGCGCAGGACCTGTCCCCCATGCAGTACCGGGCGGTGGGCCGCCGCTGCTCGACGGGTTCGGCGACGGTTCTCGGTGACCTCGCGCAGGGCACGACGCCGTGGTCGACGGAGAGCTGGGCGCAGGCGCTGCACCACCTGGGCAAGTCGGACGCGGTGGTGGAGGAGCTGACGGCGGGCTTCCGTGTGCCGCGCGAGGTGATCGCGTACGCCTCACGGCTGCTGCCGGTGATCTCGCCGGGCCTCGCGGCGGTGGAGTCGGTGCGTGAGTCGCCGGGTTCGCTGGAGGTACGGGAGGTGGGCGATCCGGCGGAGCTGGACGCGACGGTGGTGGCGGCGTGCGAGGAGTCGTTGAGGCAGGAGGGGTCGATCGGGCTGATCGCGGCCGATGCGCGGATTCCGGCGCTGGCCGATGCGCTGGCCGCGGCGGGCCACGCGTTCCTCTCCCCCGGTGAGGAGACGAGCGCCGAGTCCCGGCTGACCCTGGTCCCGGCGTCACTGGCGAAGGGCCTGGAGTACGACTACGTGGTACTGGACGAGCCGGCCGCGGTGGTGGACGGCGAGCCGGACGAGCGCACGGGGCTGCGCCGGCTGTACGTGGCGCTGACGCGTGCGGTGTCGGGGCTGACGGTGGTGCATGCGGCGGAACTGCCGGCTCACCTGGTGTAGCGCGGCGCGTTCCGGCCCCTCCGGCGTTTGAGGAGCGGGGTCCGGGGCGGGGCCCCGGTTACGGGAAGGGGCGGGTCGGGGAACAAGCCCGTCGCGGGGCGCCCGCCCCGCACCGCCCCGCCCCGCTACGCGTCGAGCACCGTCCGCCACTCGCGTACCGCCGCCGCGTCCACCGGCCCCGACCAGCCGTGCGGGCGCGCGGCGCCGCCGATGTGTACGGCGTCGATGCCCGCGGACAGCAGCTCCGGCAGGTGCTCCAGGCGGAGCCCGCCGCCCACCAGGATCTGCGGCTCGTAGCCGGGCTCGCCCTTGCGCGCCGCCTCGGCCAGCAGCGTCGGGATGCCGTCGTCGACGCCCTTGGGCGAACCCGCCGTGAGGTACGTGTCCAGGCCCGGCATGTCCGCCAGCTGCTTGCGCAGGGCGTCCCGGTCGGCGGCCCGGTCGATCGCGCGGTGGAAGGTCCAGCGGCAGCCGTCCAGCTCGGCGACGAGCCGCTCGACGGCGACCAGGTCCGGGTGGCCCTCGGCGTCCAGGAAGCCCAGGACGAATTCCTCGGCGCCCTCCGCCCGCAGCTCGTGCGCCCTGGCCACGAGCACATCGATGTCACCGGCCGCGAAGCCGTCCGCCAGCCTGAGCATCACCCGCAGCGGAATGTCCACTGCCGCCCGGATCTCCGCGAAGGTCGCGCAGGACGGGGTCAGACCGTCCGCCGCCATGTCGGTGACCAGCTCGAGCCGGTCTGCACCACCCTCCTGGGCAGCGACCGCGTCCCCCGCGTCGAGAGCGATCACCTCCAGGACTGCACGGTTGCTCATGTGATCCCAATCCTCCAGGAAGCAGCGATGAAAATAGGTCTAGTCCAATGACCAGCCTACGGGGCGGCCGGTCGAGGGCGCAGCCTCGACGTGACGTGAAGATACGTGAGGTCAGACGCATATCAGGCGATCGGACGCGCACACTCCGGGCCCCGACGGCGGATCACCCTTGCGTTTTATAGGGGTGGGGGGTATACCTGAACCAGCAATGCATACCCCCTAGGGGTATCAACTCTCCGCCAGGGAGGACACCGTGTCCGCGCACACCGCCACAACCGGCACCGGAACAGCCGTCGGCACCACCGCAGAGGTCGAGCTCGCGATCGGCGGCATGACCTGCGCCTCCTGCGCGGCCCGTATCGAGAAGAAGCTCAACCGGATGGACGGCGTCGAGGCCACCGTCAATTACGCCACCGAGAAGGCAAAGGTCAGCTACCGGGGCGAGGACATCTCCGTACAGGACCTGATCGCCACCGTCGAGAAGACCGGCTACACCGCGCACGAGCCCGCTCCCCCGGTACGTACCGAGGACGACGCCCCCGGGGCCGCGGAGGCCGACGAGCTGCGGCCCCTGCGGCAGCGGCTGCTCACCGCCGTCGCACTCGCCGTGCCGGTGATCGCCATGTCGATGGTCCCGGCGCTCCAGTTCGACTACTGGCAGTGGCTCTCGCTGACCCTGACGGCCCCCGTCGTCACGTACGCCGCCTGGCCCTTCCACCGCGCCGCCTGGACCAACGCCAAGCACGGCGCGGCAACGATGGACACCCTGATCTCGGTCGGCACCTCGGCCGCGTTCCTGTGGTCGGTGTGGGCACTGTTCTTCGGCACGGCGGGCATGGTCGGCATGACCCACCCGTTCGAGCTGACCATCGGCCGCAGCGACGGCGCCGGGAACATCTATCTGGAGGCCGCGGCCGGAGTCACGGCCTTCATCCTGGCCGGGCGCTACTTCGAGGCCCGCTCCAAGCGGAAGGCGGGCGCGGCCCTCAAGGCGCTGCTGGAGCTCGGCGCCAAGGAAGTGACCGTGCTGCGCGGCGGCCGTGAGGTGACCGTGCCGACCGCCGACCTCCAGGTCGGGGACCGGTTCCTGGTCCGCCCCGGCGAGAAGATCGCCACCGACGGCACCGTCGTGGAGGGCGCATCGGCCGTGGACGCGTCGATGCTCACCGGTGAGTCCGTGCCCGTGGAGGTCGGCGTCGGCGACTCCGTCACCGGGGCCACGCTGAACGCGGGCGGCAGGCTCGTCGTCGAGGCCACCCGCATCGGCGCCGACACCCAGCTGGCCCGGATGGCGAAGCTCGTCGAGGACGCGCAGAACGGCAAGGCCGCGGCCCAGCGTCTCGCGGACCGGATCTCGGCCGTCTTCGTCCCCGTCGTCATCGCCCTCGCGCTCGGCACGCTCGGTTTCTGGCTCGGCAACGGCGCCGGCCTGACCGCGGCGTTCACCGCCGCCGTCGCCGTACTGATCATCGCCTGCCCCTGCGCCCTGGGCCTCGCCACTCCCACCGCTCTCATGGTCGGTACGGGACGCGGCGCCCAGCTCGGCATCCTGATCAAGGGCCCGGAGGTCCTGGAGACCACGCGCCGCGTCGACACGATCGTCCTCGACAAGACCGGCACGGTCACCACCGGCCGGATGACCCTGCTGGACGTGCACACGGCGGACGGTACGGACGAGAGCGATGTGCTGCGGCTCGCGGGCGCCCTGGAGCACTCCTCGGAGCACCCCATAGCCCAGGCCGTCGCCGCCGGTGCCGCCGAGCGCACCGGCGCCGCCCTGCCCACCCCCGAGGACTTCGCCAACGTCGCGGGACTCGGTGTCCAGGGCATCGTCGAGGGGCACGCCGTCCTCGTCGGCCGTGAGCAGCTGCTCGCCGAGTGGGAGATCCACCTGCCGGTGGAACTGGCCCGGCAGAAGGCCGCGGCGGAGGCCGCCGGCCGGACGGCCATCGCGGTCGCCTGGGACGGCGAGGCACGGGCGGTCCTCGAAGTCGCCGACGCGGTGAAGGACACCAGCGCGGAGGCCGTCGAGCGGCTGCGTGCCCTCGGTCTGACCCCGATCCTGCTCACCGGCGACAACCGGGCGGTGGCCGAGGCGGTCGCGGCCGAGGTCGGGATCGAGAAGGTGTACGCGGAGGTCATGCCGGAGGACAAGGTCGACGTCGTCAAGGGCCTCCAGGCCGAGGGCCGTTCGGTCGCCATGGTCGGTGACGGTGTCAACGACGCGGCCGCCCTCGCCCAGGCCGACCTGGGCCTGGCGATGGGTACGGGCACGGACGCCGCGATCGAGGCCGGTGACCTGACGCTGGTGCGCGGGGACCTGCGGGCCGCAGCGGACGCCATCCGGCTCTCCCGCAAGACGCTGGGCACCATCCGTACGAACCTGTTCTGGGCCTTCGCCTACAACGTGGCCGCCCTGCCGCTCGCCGCGGCCGGCCTGCTCAACCCGATGATCGCGGGCGCGGCAATGGCGTTCTCGTCGGTCTTCGTGGTCGGCAACTCGCTGCGGCTGCGGGGGTTCAGGGCTGCGGCGTAGGACGGTGGCGTGGGGCAGCCGCACGGTCCCGGCCGCACGGGGCTGCGGCGGCCGAGGCCGGCCGGTCCTCAGCCCGGCCGCACGAAACCGCACCCGGTTCCCGGCACCGTCTGTGCCGCACCCGCGAGTGCGGTTTCGTGCACGACACCGACAACCGGGCACCCCCCTCGTCGGATGGTCGTTGAGGAACACCACCGGGCGCCCGTCCGGCGGCAACTGAATCGCGCCGAGCACTGCGCCTGCACGGACCACTGACCGGCCACCTTCGCCGCACTGGCCCTGGACACCGCGCCCGGCCACTGACCGGTTCGGCGCACCGTCGCCCATGCAACGACCGGGCGGCTCCCGGCCCGGACACCTGCCCCATCGGGCAGTTCTCGTTGCCCGGGCCTCCACACCGGCGCCCGCGCTTCCGGCCGTTCTCGCCCCCACACTTGCCACATGGTGGGGACACTCGGTCAGATCGATGATGTCCGCTCGTACCCCGGGTACTAGGGCACGCTGCGGTGAAGGACTCTCCCGACAATGCCTCCGTGTCCGGCCGCGGGGGCACCCCCCGTCAGGAGAACGTGACACTCACGCCCGAAGTGTCACGTTCGCAGGCACCCCCACCCCACCGCCCACCGGGCGACCGCCCCGCCCCGACCCCCGCAGCCTGCAACGCCTGCAACGCGTGGCGGGGAATGCGGCGGTGTCGCGGCTGGTCGCACAGCGCTATACCGCCCCCGTGAAGCCATCGCCGGCCCAGGCCCCTGGGTTCCGCAAGGTCAAGGCCGATGTGGCGGCGAAAAAGGTCCGCCTGGCCCACCACGCCCCGGCCGCCACCGAGTCGAAGTCGGCGCAGGACGCGGCGGTCGCGCCCCCCGACGACAGGGAGGCGCAGGGCAAGGCGGCGAACGCGGAGAAGATGAACGCGGCGAAGCCGGGTGAGTTCAACAAGCAGGCGTTCATCGACGCGGTGAACAAGGCGATCGACGCGCAGGCGCCGAAGAACCTCGACGACGCCGACAAGTTCTCCAAGTCCGGCAAGGCCGACAAGATCAAGGACGAGGTCGACGGGAAGGTCTCGGACGGCAAGGAGTCCTCCGCCAAGGACATCGACACCGCGACCAAGGCCCCGCCCGACACG